>NZ_JAAEDM010000037.1 GCF_018129065.1 Neoroseomonas soli
GGCAGCACCACGCTGGCCCCCTGGGCGGCGGAATCGGCCTCGAGCGCGCGCTCGGGCACGGTCATGACCGCGCGGCGCTCGCCCACGAAGCGCTCGCGGCGCTCGCCGAAGAGGTCGTCGAAGGTCTCGCAGCCGCCCAGCAGGGCGGCGGCACCGAGCAGCGCCCCTCGGCGCGTCATCGTCCCGCGCATCAGCCGGCGAGCCCCGCGGCGATGCGCTGGGCGCGCTCGCGGATGCCGCGTGGCGCGGTGACGTCGGCGGCCAGCGCCTCCAGCGAGCGCTTGGCCTCGTCCCGCTGGCCGGCGCGCAGCGCGACCAGGGCGGCCATTTCCCGCGCCGAGGCGCTCCAGGGCTGGTCCGGCCGCGCGAGCGGCGCGATGCGCGCCGCCAGCGTCGCCGGGTCCGCCGTGTCGAGCGCGCGCAGCGCCCACATCAGCGAGGCGAGGTCGCGGTAGAGCTGCTCGACCGATGTGTCGGAGGCGACGCGGTCATAGAGCGCGAGCGCGGCGTCGCGGTTGCCGGTCTCGGCGCGCAGGGCGGCGGCGCGCAGCAGGGCCAGGGCCCGGTAGCCGGCGGGGCTGGAGGGGGCGAGCGCCTCGAACCTGTCCGCCATGGTGGCGAGGTCGGCGCCCTCGGCCTCGGCGGCGCGATGGGCGGCGATGAAGGCGGCGGCGGCGGCGTCGCGCTGGCGGGCCTCATGCCACTGCCAGGCCTGCCAGCCGCCGACGCCGGCCACCACGAGGAGCAGGGCGGCAAGGAACGGCGTGGCGAAGCGCTGCCAGAGGCGCTGGGCGCGCTCGGCGCGAAGGTCCTCTTCCACCTCGTCGAAGATATCGGGCAAGTGTGGCATCCCTGGTTGCCGGCCGGCATGGTCCCGGCCCGGAAAGGCGCCGGACCATACAGGCCTGTTGGCGGGGCGTTAAGCCCGGCCGGGGTTTCCTTCGCCCATGCGCCGCCTTCTCCTCGCCGTCCTGCTCCTGCCCGGCTGCCAGGCCGTGGGCGCCCCGGGGGCTCCGCTGCTCGCCATTCCGGCGGCGGTGGAAGGGCTTTCGCTGCGCGCCTTCGGGCGTACCACGGGGGATGTGCTGGTCTCGCTCGTGACCGGGGAGGATTGCTCGATCGCCCGGATCGGGCGGGGGGAGGCCTATTGCGGGCGGGACGACGCGCCCGCTCCGCCGCCGATCTGCACCCGCAGCCTGGGATCGGTGGATTGCTGGACCGTGCCGCCGGCGGCGTATCCGGCCTATCGCGGCGTGGCCGACGGGCCATCGACGCTGAACGAGGCGCAGGAGAACAACCGCATCGGCTGGACCGGGCGCATCGGCCGGGCGCTGGTGGAAGCGGGCCGGCCGGCGGAACCGTCCGCGCCCGCCGTCCCGGTGGTCGAACCCGGCCCCGGGGCGCCGACGATGCGGAGCGTGGCCGAGGACGCCGCCGCGCGCGCCCTATCGGCCGCGCCAGGTTCAGCCGCGCAGCCGGACCAGCGCCCCGTGGCGGATTTCCTCATCCCCGCACAGGGCAACTAGCGCGGGGGCGATGTCGGCGGGGGAGGGCAGGGCCGCCGCATCCTCGCCCGGATAGGCATTGGCGCGGAGCTGCGTCGCGACCGGGCCGGGGTCTGCCAGGTTGATCCGCAGCGGCGAATTCGTGGTCTCGGCGGCCCAGCAGCGCACCAGGTGCTCCATCCCGGCCTTGGCGGCGCCATAGAGGCCCCAATAGGCGGCCGGCGTGCCCGCCACCGCGTCCGTCAGTACCACGGCGCGGCCGGCGGGGGCGGCGCGCAGCGGCGGGTCGCAGGTGCGGATCAGGCGCCAGGCGGAGGAAAGGTTCACCGCCAGCGATTCCTCCATGTCCCGCGGCTGGATATGCGCGACCGGCGTCAGCTTGGACAGCACGCCCGCGGCATGGACCAGGATGTCGAGACGGCCGAATCGCGCCACGATGGACGGGCCAAGCATGTCCACGTCCTGCGCCTTCCTCTGCAGGTCGAGCGGCAGCAGCGTCGCGGCCGGGCCGCCGGCGGCGCGAATGGCGTCGTCGGTTTCCTCGAGGCCGCCCTGGGTGCGGGCCACCAGCACGCAATGGGCGCCGCGGCGGGCGAGTTCGACGGCGACGGCGGCGCCGATGCCGCGGGACGCGCCGGTGACCAGGGCGATGCGGCCGGAAAGGGATGTCATCGAAGCCTCATGGGACAGCGGGCGGGGAGGGCTCTGCCCTCCCCGGACCCCACCCGCCAAAGGCCGAAGGGCCTTTGGAAACCGGGACTTGGGTGGCGGGTTGCAAGGGCGCTCGAGCCCTTGGGGGGGAGGGGGAGAAGTGCGGAGAGGGGGGCACCCCTCTCCGCCGGGCGTCACTCCCCGGCGGGCTGCAGCAGGGAGAGCTGCCGGTCGGCGTTGTCCTCCCAGTCCGTCAGCGGGATCACATAGTCCCCCGTGAAGCAGGCATCGCAGAAGTCGGGCTTCGCAGGATCACGCGCCGGCCGCCCCAGCGCCCGGTAGAGCCCGTCCAGCGAGATGAAGGCCAGGCTGTCGGCGCCGATGATCCTCGCCATCTCGGCGACGTCATGCTTGGCGGCCATGAGCTGCGAGCGCTCCGGCGTGTCGATGCCGTAATAGCAGGAGTGCGTCGTCGGCGGGGAGGAGATGCGCATGTGCACCTCCTTCGCCCCGGCCTGGCGGACCATCTCGACGATCTTGCGCGAGGTGGTGCCGCGCACGATCGAATCGTCCACCAGGATGACGCGCTTGCCTTCGAGCATCGGGCGGTTCGCCGAATGCTTCAGCTTCACGCCGAGGTGGCGGATCTGGTCGGTCGGCTCGATGAAGGTCCGGCCCACATAGTGGTTGCGGATGATGCCGAGCTCGAAGGGGATGCCCGCTTCCGCCGCGTAGCCCATGGCGGAGGGAACGCCGGAATCGGGCACCGGCACCACGACGTCGGCCGGCACGCCGGATTCGCGGGCGAGTTCGGCGCCGATGCGCTTGCGCGTTTCGTAGACGGGCTTGCCCTCCATCACCGAGTCGGGGCGGGCGAAGTAGATGTATTCGAAGATGCAGAAGCGGCTGTCGTTGCGGCCGAAGGGCTTCACGCTGCGCACGCCGCTGTCGTCGATGATGACGATCTCGCCGGCCTCGATGTCGCGCACGAATTCGGCGCTGACGATGTCGAGGGCGCAGGTCTCGGATGCCAGCACCCAGCCGCCATTCGCCAGCCGCCCGAGCACCAGCGGCCGCACGCCTATCGGGTCCCGCGCGCCGATCAGCGCGCCGTTGTGCAGCGCCACCAGCGAATAGGCACCCTGCACCTGCTTCAGCGCGTCGATCAGCCGGTCCAGCACCGTCGAATAGAGGCTGATGGCGATGAGGTGGACGAAGACTTCCGAATCCGTGGTGGACTGGAACAGGCAGCCGCGCCGCACCAGCGCGCGCTTGAGCGCGTTGGCGTTGGTGAGGTTGCCGTTGTGCGCGACCGCGAAGCCGCCGAACTCGAAATCGGCATAGAGCGGCTGCACGTTGCGCAGGGCCGTCTCGCCGGTCGTGGCGTAGCGGTTGTGGCCGACCGCGGCGCCGCCGCGGAGGGAGGCGATGATCTTCGCCTCGCCGAAATTGTCGCCCACCAGGCCGAGGCCCTTGTGGGCGTGGAACAGGCCCTTCTCGTCGAGGGTGACGATGCCGGCCGCTTCCTGCCCACGATGCTGCAGGGCGTGCAGGCCGAGCGCGGTCAGCGCCGCGGCGTCGCCGCCGTTCCAGACGCCGAAGACGCCGCATTCCTCATGCGGCTTGTCGTCGTCCCAGTCGCGCGTGGCGTCCATGGTGGTCCTCAGTTTCGGCTGCGCGCGGGGGGACGCAGCAGGTCATCGACGGTGGGGCCGTTGGCCCCGGGCGGGTCCACCAGCCGCGGGCGGTAGGCCTCCGGCACCTGTTCGACCACGCGGCGGGCGCCTTCGGCGACGAAGGGCAGGCTCCTCGCCTCCTTCACGGCGGCGGGCCAGGCGGCGGTCTCGGGGGCGAACATCCCGGCTAGGATATAGGCGGCTACCAGCAGGACCGCACCCCGTACCGCGCCGAAAGCAAGACCCAGAACGCGGTCGAGCCCGCCCAGTGCCGAATCCTGCACGCGATCGGCAAGGAAGTTGGTGATCACCTTCAGGATCACCAGCACGACGAGGAAGACGGCGCCGGTGCCGACCGCATCCGCGATCCACGCCGGTTCGATCCAGCCGGAGGTGACCGGCAGCAGGTGCGGGCGCGCGAGGAACGCCGCCGCCGCGGCGCCGACCCAGGCGCCCAGGCTCAGCACTTCGCGCACCAGCCCGCGGAAGTACGCGACGGCCGCCGAGATCAGCACCACCGCCGCGAGGGCGCCATCAACCCATGTCATGGGCAGTTCCTATAGCGGCCGGGCCGGGCGCCGTCACGGGCCGGCGCGGCGGGGCTTCACGGACTTTTCCGCGAAGACCGCGACGAGGTCGGCGAGGTGGCCCGTCTCGTTCAGCGCCATGCTGGCGGGGGGTGCCGCCGCCTTGCCGCCGCGGGCGACGCGGCGGGGCAGGGTGGCGGCGGAAAAGCCCAGCTTCGCCGCTTCCCGCAGGCGCGATTCGGCCTGGGCGACCTGGCGGACCTCCCCCGAGAGTCCGACCTCCCCGAAATAGACGGCGCCCGAATCGGTCGGCCGGTCGGTCGCCGCCGAGACCAGCGCGGCCGCTACCGCGAGGTCTGCCGCCGGCTCGGCGATGCGTAGGCCCCCGGCGATGTTCAGATAGACGTCGTTTTGCCCCAGGGACATTCCGCAGCGCGCCTCCAGCACCGCCAGCAGCATGGACAGCCGCCCGGAATCCCAGCCCACCACCTGCCGGCGGGGGGAGCCGCCCGAGGAGGGCGAGAGCAGCGCCTGGATCTCGACCAGCACCGGGCGGGTGCCCTCGATGCCCGCGAAGACCGCGGAGCCGGAGACATTGCCCCGACGCTCGGCGAGGAACAGGGCGGAGGGGTTGGCGACCTCGACCAGCCCGGTCCCGGTCATCTCGAAGACGCCGATCTCGTCGGTGGCGCCGAAGCGGTTCTTCACGGCGCGCAGGATGCGGAACTGGTGGCCGCGATCACCTTCGAAATAAAGGGTCGCATCGACCATGTGCTCGAGCACGCGGGGGCCGGCCAGCGTGCCTTCCTTCGTGACATGCCCGACCAGCACGATGGCGAAGCCGCGCGCCTTCGCGAGCCGGATCAGTTCCGCCGCGCAGGCGCGCACCTGGGCCACGGTGCCGGGCGCGGATTCCAGCGCATCGAGCCAGACGGTCTGGATCGAATCGATCACCACCAGGGCGGCGTCGGCCTCGCCTTCCAGGCTGGCGACGATGTCGCGCAGCGCTGTGGCCGCCGCGAGCGCCATGGGGCTGTCGGTCAGGCCGAGGCGTGCGGCGCGCAGCCGCACCTGCTCCACCGCCTCCTCCCCGCTGATGTAGAGCACGCGACGCCCGGCGGACGCGATGCGCGCCGCCGCCTGCAACAGGATGGTGGACTTGCCGATCCCCGGATCGCCGCCGACCAGCACGGCCGAGGCCGCGACCAGCCCGCCGCCCAGCACCCGGTCCAGTTCCGCGATGCCGGTCGGGATGCGCGGCGGCGGCGCGCTCTCTCCCTTCAGCCCGACGAATTCGACACGCCGCCCGCCGCCGGCCTTGGCCGCCGGGCCGGGGCCGCGGGTGGGGGGAGGGGCTTCCTCGGCGAGTGTGTTCCACTCGCCGCAACCCTCGCAGCGGCCCTGCCACTTAGGATGCACGGCGCCGCAGGACTGGCAGACGAAGCGGGTCTTTTCCTTCGCCATGTCAGCGGCGGGTCCGTTCGGTCAGGTAGTCGAGGATGGCGGGCTTCATGTTGTCGCTATGGCAGGGGTGGCGGGCCATGAAGGCCTCGATCCAGGCGCGGCGCTCGGCATCGGTGCCGCGCGGGATGGCACGCAGCACGCGGGTTTCCGAATGGTGGCACCCGCCGCCGCAACCGCGCGCGAAGGCGTCGGCGCCGGTCTGCGCCGTAGCCGGGGCGGCGAGGCACAGCGTGGCAAGGACGAGCATGGCGCGCATCGCGGTCACCCCTGGCCGAGGAAGGCGAAGACGTCGCCTTCCGCCCGCCGCCCCTCGACATGGCGGCGGTGCCACAGCGCGTGGAACAGCAGGTGCCAGGCGGCGAAGCCCTCCCGCTTGCCGGCGGCGGCGCGGAACAGCGGCAGGATGCGGTCGGGCTTCGCGATCGCCGCGACGCCCGGCTGGGCGGCGACCAGCGGCGCGAGGCGGTCGGCCGCCTCGGCGATCCAGGCGCCGACCGGCACGGTGAAGCCCTGCTTCTTCCGGAAGGGCTCGGAGGCCGGGAAGTGCCTCGCCAGCCATTGCCGCAGGATCCACTTGCCCTGACCGTTGCGCACCTTCATCGCATCCGGCAGGCGGAAGGCGGCGGCGGCGACGCCGGCATCGAGGAAGGGCGTGCGCCCTTCCACCGCATGGGCCATCAGGCAGCGGTCCAACTTGGTCAGCAGGTCGTTCGGCAGCCAGTCCGCGACGTCGAGCGCCTGCGCGGCCTGCAATCGCGTGCGGCCGGGGGTGGCGGCGGCGGCCGAGGCGGCCTCGATCCCGTCGCGCCAGCCGCGCGGTGCCTCCCGCAGCACGTCCAGCCGGTCGAAGGCGCCGTGCGCGCGCATCGCCTTGCCGCCGAGCCACCAGGGCTTCATGGCCGAGCGATAGCGGCCGTAGCCGCCGAAGATCTCGTCCCCGCCCTCGCCGGAGAGCACGACCTTCACCTCCTGCCGCGCCCGCTGCGCCAGGAACCAGGTCGGGATGATGGCGTAGTCCGCCGCCGGGTCGTCCATGCAGGCGACGATCTCGGGCAGGTGGCGGAACACCTCCTGCCGCGTGACGTTCAGCGTGACGTGCTTCGCGCCCGCTGCCTGGGCGGCGCGGGCGGCGGCCTCGCGCTCGTCGGCCGCGCCGGGCACGTCGAAGCCGGCGGTGAAGGCGAGCACAGGCTTCTCGTTCAGCCGCGCCATCATCGCGAGTATCGCGGCAGAATCCGTCCCGCCCGAGAGGAACATGCCGTAGGGCACGTCGCTGCGCTGGTGCAGGTCCACGCTCTCGGCCAGCGCGGCGTCGAGGCGGGCCAGCGCGGCCTCCTCCGTGATGCTCTCGGGCCCGCCTTCGGGCAGGGCGGCGCGGCGGTGGCGCTCGACGATGGCGCCGTCGGAGATGACGATGGTTTCGCCGGGCAGCAGGCGGGTGATGCCCTCGAAGATCGTCTCGGCCCCGGTGGTGAACTGCAGTTGCAGCAGTTCATGCAGCGCCGGCTCGCGCAGCCGCGGCGTGACCAGGCCGGCGGCGATCAGGGCCTGCGGCTCCGAGGCGAAGGCGATGCCCTGCCCGGTCTCGGCGAGATACAGCGGCTTGATGCCGAAGGGGTCGCGCGCCAGCACGACGTGATGGGAGGCGCGGTCATGGATCGCCAGCGCATACATCCCGCGCAGGCTGTCGGCGAAGGCCGCGCCATCGCGGCGGAAGAGATGCAGCGGCGGCTCGCAATCCGACTGCGTGACGCAGTCGAGCGCGTTCTCCGCCCGCAGCTCGCGGTAGTTGTAGACTTCCCCGTTGCCGACCAGGCTGGCGGCGCCCGAATGCAGCGGCTGATCGCCGGTCGTCAGGTCGATGATGGCGAGCCGCGCATGCGACAGCGCGACATTGCCCTGCACATGGTGCCCGTGCCCGTCGGGTCCGCGATGCGCCAGCGCCCGGGCCAGGGCGTCCAGCACGGCGGGGGAGGGCACCTCCCCGGGCTTCAGCGCGAGTCCGGCGATGCCGCACATGGCGTCAGGCCGCCTGCCGCTGCGGCGCGACGGCGGCGAGGAAGTCCCGCCAGCGCGCCACCACGGCGGCCTCGGTGAAGCCGCCTTCGTAGGCGGCGCGGCCGGCATGGCCGAGCGCCTCGGCGCGCGACGGGTCATCCAGCAGCCGGGCCACGGCGGCGGCGAGCGCGGCGGGGTCCTGGTCCGGCACCAGCACGCCGTCGCGACCGTCGGTCATCAGTTCGCCCGGCCCCTGCGAGGCGATCGCCACCACCGGCCGGCCGGCCGACCAGGCCTCCAGCACGATGTTGCCCAGCGGCTCGTGGCGGGATGAGCAGACGAAGGCTTCGCAGCCCGCAAGCAGTGCGCCGGTGTCACGCCGCCATCCCAGGAAGGCGACGCGGTCCGCCACGCCGAGTTCGCGCGCGAGCGCTTCCAGCGCCGCGCGCTCGGGACCCTCGCCGGCGATGGACAGGTGGGCGGCCGGGATCTGCGCCAGCGCGCGCAGCGCGATGTCGAAGCCCTTGTTGCGGTGCAGCCGCCCCATGGCGAGCAGCCGCCGCGCACCGGGCGGCGCGGGCAGGGCGGCGGGGGCGGCGCCGGCCAGGTCCTCGACGAAGTTCGGCAGGTAGTGGGCGCGCGCGGCGGGCCAGCCCTGCTCGGCGATCCAGCGCACGATGCCGCGGGTATTGCCGACCAGGTGGTCGCAGCGCCGGTAGTATTTCAGGTCGTAGTAGCCGCCCAGCCGCCCGACCAGCGTCCACGGCCCCTTCGGCGCGAAGCGCGCGGCGCGGTTCATCCAGGCGACGGTCACGGCGGGGCCGAAGGCGTTCAGCGCGCCGCGCAGCCGTGGCCCGGTCAGCAGGTCGAGCGCGCCGCCGAAGCCGAGTTCCACCGGCGCGAGCCCGCCCGCGCGCAGCCGGGCCGCGCGCTCGGCATCGCGGCGGATGACGGGCAGCACCTCCTCGCCGGCTGCATGCAGCGCGAGGCAAAGCCGTTCGTAGAAGCCTTCCGCCCCGCCGTGATGCGCGCCGGCCATGACCTGCGCGACCTTCACCGGGCGCCCCCGTGCTTCTCCGGCTCCAGCTTCGCCTTGAGGTAGGACAGCAGCGGGAATGCCCCGGTGCAGAGCGCCAGCAGCACGCCCCAGCCGCCTTCCCGGTAGCCCTTGCGCGAGACGTAGGACTTGAACCCGCGCGAGAAGAACCGCCGCACGTTCGACGCCAGCGAGCCGATGTTGCCGCTCGCGAGCAGGTCCGCCGCCTTGGCGTTCGAATACTTGTCCAGCCGCCGCAGCATGTCGGAGATGTCGCGGTCCACCAGGTGCACCAGCGCGCCCTCGGTGACCTTGGGCCCTTCCTTGCCGGTCCAGTCGAGGCCCGGATGCACCCGCTGCGCCCGCCACTTCTTGGCGCCGCGCAGGAACAGCCGCGGCACCGAGGTGGTGCCGAAGGACCCCGCCCAGCCATACCGGATGAGCCGCCCGCCGACGTAGTTGTCCACCGGCACCTGGTGCCAGGCGAAGGTGCTGGTCGCGATGGTCGCGCGCACGGCCCGCGCCAGCGCGGCGTCCACCCGTTCGTCCGCGTCCACTTCCAGGACCCAGTCGCCGGTGCAGGCCGCGATGCCGGTGTTGCGGCGCTCGCCTTCCAGTTCCCAGGCGCCTTCGACCACCTTCGCGCCGGTGGCGCGCGCGATCTCGGCGCTGGCATCGGTGCTGCGGTCGAGGACCACCACCACCTCATCCGCGAAGGCGACGGAGGCGAGGCAGTCGGGCAGGCGCTCCTGCTCGTTGCGGGCGACGATCAGGGCGGAGAGGCGAGGGGCGGTCACGGCGCGACGCTCCGGGGAGGGCGCCGCCGCCCTCCCGCCAAAGGCCGAAAGGCCTTTGGGAACCGATACATGAGGCCCGCTCCCGACGTTGGGTTGCCGTTCGGCTCGGGGGCGAGGGGGGCGCGATGCGCCGGCACTCCGCGCGCGGTCATGCGGCGACCTCCCCGAGCGGCACCGGTTCGGGCCGTGCGAGCAACGCCGTGGCTTCCTCCGCCACCCGCGTCGCCGACAGCGACCCCATCGGCGCCGCACCCCGCGGGCCCTTGGCCAGGACGGCCAGCGCCCGCATCCCCACCGGCGCGTATTCCGAGGCCGGGGTCGGCCCGAACAGCCCGATGGTCGGCGTGCCCGTCGCGGCCGAGAGATGCATCAGGCCGGAATCATTGCCCACGAACAGCGCGCAGCGGGCGAGGACGGCCGCGGCCTCCGGCAGGTCCAGCGCGCCGACCAGGTCCACCGCGCCCAGCAGGCCCTCGAGCACGGGTGCGGCCATGGCGCGCTCCTGCTCCCCGGGGCCGCCGAGGACCACGATGCGCGCGCCTTCCAATGCACCGCCCGGCCCGGTCAGCAGCCGGGCCAGCGTCAGGAAGCGGTCCGCCGGCCACACCTTGCGCGCCCAGTTCGCCGTCGGCCCGAGCGCCAAGACCGGGCCGCCGGGCGGGACCAGCGTTTCGGCGCGCGCCGCCTCCTCCGGCCCGAACCAGGCGACCGGGCGCGGTGCCGGGCTGACGCCAAGGGTCTGGGCGATGTGCAGCAGCCGGTGCCCGGGCCGCCGCCCGCCGCGCATCACCGCGCGCCGCCGCGCCGCCAGCAGCCAGGCGATGGCCGAACCGCGCAGGTCCACCACCAGGTCCCAGCGCCGGAACGCCACCTGCGACCACAGCCCCAGCCAGTGCAGGCCGAACCGCTTCTTCTCGATCGGGATGATGCGCTCGAGCGCCGGCATCCGGCGGAACACGCCTTCCGCCACGCGCCCGACCGCGACGGTGAAGCGGGCCTGCGGATGGGCATGCATCAGGTGGTCGAGCAGCCCGGTGGACAGCACGGCATCGCCGATCCGGGTCGAGGTGATGAAGAGGATGTGCACGCGCCGCGCTTACCACGCCCCGCCCGCGCGGGGGAGGTTGCGTGGATCTCGGAGTGGGGATCGGCAGCCTGCCCCACGCCCCGCCCGCGTGGGGGCGAGGTTGCACTCCCCGGGCGCAATTCCCGCGTCGCGGCGGCGGCGGCCACGCCTCGCCCGCGCGGGGGGAGGTTGCACTGCCGCCCCATCCGGCACACCTGATACGGCATGAGCCTCGCCTACCTCCCCGATCGGGGCGTGCTGGAGGTGGCCGGCCCGGATCGGGCCGCCTTCCTGCAGGGCCTCGTCTCCAACGACGTCACCGGCATCGCCCCCGGCCAGGCGGTGTGGGCGGCCCTGCTCACGCCCCAGGGCAAGTGGCTGGCGGATTTCTTCGTCATCCCGGCCGGCGACGCCCTGCTGCTCGACGCCGAGCGCGCTCAGGTGCCGGGCCTCGTCCAGCGGCTGACGCGCTTCCGGCTGCGGTCGAAGGTGACGCTGCGCGACGCCTCCGAGGACTGGCATGTCCACGCCGCCTGGGGCGGCGCGCCGCCGGCCGAGGGTCTGGTCATCCCCGACCCGCGCCTTCCCGAGGCCGGCTGGCGCGTCCTGGACCCCGCGCCGCTGGCCTCGGATGCGTCGGCCGAGGACTACGACCTCCATCGCTTGGCCCTCGGCCTGCCCGACGGGTCGAAGGACATGGAGAGCGAGAAGTCGGTGCTGCTCGAGGCCGGCTTCGACGAACTCAACGGCGTCTCCTGGTCCAAGGGCTGCTACATGGGCCAGGAACTGACGGCACGGACGCGCTACCGCGGCCTGGTGAAGCGGCGCCTGGTGCCTGTGGCGGTGGACGGGCCGCTGCCCGTTCGCGGCACAATCCTTGCCGGTCCCGACGGGGCCGAGGCTGGCGAGATGCGCTCCGGGCGCGACGGGCTGGGCCTTGCGCTGGTCCGGCTCAATGCCTTCGACCGCGCGCCGTTCCGCGCCGGCGAAGCCATGCTGACGCCCCGCATCCCCGCCTGGATGCGCCTGCCCGCGCGCGAGGAAGCATGAGCGACCACGGCCCGGGCGTGCGCATCCCGCCGCCGGCCCTGGTGGCGGGGGCGCTCATTGCTGCCTGGGGGCTGCATCGGGTGGTGCCGGTGCCGCTCGGCCCGCCGCTTCCGGAACTCGGCCTGCTCGTCGTCTTCGCCGCCCTGGCGCTGATCGGGATGGCGGTGCTGGTGATGATGAAGGCCGGCAACGATCCCCGCCCGGACAAGCCCGACACCGCGCTGGTCGAGGCTGGGCCCTACCGCTTCAGCCGCAATCCGATCTACCTCGGCTTCCTGGTCGCGGCGGTGGGCTTCGCGCTGCGCTGGGGGGACCTCTGGGGCTGGCTGGCGGTGATCGCGAGCCACCTGATGCTCGACCGCCTGGTGGTGGCGAAGGAGGAAGCCTACCTCGCCACCCGCTTCGGACCCGCCTACGAGGGCTATCGCCGCCGCGTCCGTCGCTGGCTCTAGCCAAGCCGCTTGCGCAGGAAGGAGCGCCGCTGGCCCGCCGGGTAGTCCTCGAGCACGCCGAACCTTTCGTAGCCGAGGGCGAGGTAGAAGGCCTCGGCCTGGAAGGTGTCGAGCCAGGCGGCGTGGCAGCCTGCCGCCGCGGCATGCGCCTCGGCCTGCGCCATCAGACGGCGCCCGGCACCGCGGCCGCGCAGGGAGGCATCCACCCATACCGCCTCGATGAAGAGCCAGCCCCAGGACATCACGCCGGACAGGCCGGCGAGCAGCCGGTCCTCCGCATCCCGCAGCGCGATCCCGAAGCGGCTGGCCGCGTGCGGCACCGTCTCGCCGTGGAACGCGTTGATCCGGCGGCCGAGTTCCGCGCGGAAGCCGGGGTCGGGATCCGGGTCCAGCGTCATCGCGAGGCCCGCCGGCCAGTCTTCGTCCATGCCTGTCATCCTGAAACGGATCATCGACCATGGCGCCGCCGGATGCTACGCGCCCCCGTCCACCGCATGACGCCGGAGGCGCCATCCCATGTGCCGGTGCTGTCCCTCCATCCCGCCTCTGCCCGGCCGCCGCGACGTCCACCGCTTGCTGCTGGCCGCCGCCCTGGCGCCCGCCGGCCTGGCGGCCCCCGAAGCGAGGGCCGACGATCATGTCGCGCCGCGCCTGCACCTGGCGGCCGCCCCTGCGGGGCGCGCGAGGGTGGCGCTGACGCTGGATGCCTGCGCCGGCGCGGCCGACATGCGCGTCCTCGGCGGCCTGATGCGGCTGGGCGTCCGGGCGACGGTCTTCGTCACCGCCCGCTGGCTGCGCGCGAACCCCGGCACGGTCGCGCTGCTGCGGGAACGGCAGGACCTCTTTGCCTTGCAGAACCACGGCGAGCGGCACGTCGCCGCCGTGCTGGGGGCGGGGCGGCTCTTCGGACAGCCGGTCGCCGGCACGCTCGAGGGGGTGCGGCGGGAGGTGGAGGGCGGGGCCGCGGCCATCGTCGCCGCCGGCGCGCCGGCGCCGGGGTGGTATCGCGGCGCCACGGCGCTCTACAGCCCTGCCGCGCTCGCCGAGATCCGCGGCATGGGGCTGCGTGTCGCGGGCTTCTCGGTGAACGCCGACCAGGGGGCGTCGCTGCCGGCGGCGCAGGTGGCGCGCCGGATCGCCGCGGCCCGCGACGGTGATGTCATCATCGCCCACACCAATCGCCCCGACCGCCCGAGCGGGCCGGGCGTGGTGGAAGGCGCCGCGATGCTCCAGGCGCGGGGCACCGCCTTCGCCTGGCTGGACGGGGAGGCCATGGTCGAGGCGTAGGCCACCCCGCCCAGTTTATCGACCGGTGACGTTTGCCCGACACGGCGTGCCGGCCATGACCAGCCCGGCCGCCCAGCCCTTGGCCGATCCGCCGGTCCCGGGCGTCGCGCCCGCACGCGTGCAGAAGCATTTGGACTTCAAGCAGGCGCTGACACGCTGCCTGGTCCACCGGACGCGCCGTTGACCGCCGCCCGGCGGGCCGTCTTCGAAAGCGTGGAACAGCGCCTGCGCGGCTCCGCCGAGGTCGCCTTTGTCAGCGTGAAGGCGGGGCGCGGGATGATGGCGCGGTGGGCAGGGCCGACGACATAGGCTTTACGCCGTCCCTCGGCCCTTCCCGTCGCACGCCCTACGCCGTGCGATCCGTCCCTCCGCCTGCCAGCGCCGCCTGCGCCGCGGCAAGCCGGGCCACCGGCACGCGGTAGGGCGAGCAGGACACGTAATCGAGCCCGACGCTCTCGCAGAAGGCGATCGAGGACGGGTCGCCACCGTGCTCGCCGCAGATGCCGAGCTTGAGCGTGGACTTCACGCGGCGGCCCTTCTCGGCCGCGATCCTGACCAGTTCGCCGACGCCGTCCGGGTCGATCGACACGAACGGATCCTTCGGGAAGATGCCCTTCTCGACGTAGAGCGGCAGGAACTTGCCGGCGTCGTCGCGGGACAGGCCGAAGGTGGTCTGCGTCAGGTCATTGGTGCCGAAGGAGAAGAAGTCGGCCGCTTCCGCGATCGCGTCGGCCGTCAGGGCCGCGCGCGGCAGTTCGATCATCGTGCCGACGCTGTATTCCACATGGTACTTCGTCTCGGCGAAGACTTCCTGCGCCACGCGGTCGACCAGGGCGCGCGTGATCTCGAGCTCGCGGCGGGTGGCCACCAGCGGGATCATGACCTCCGGGTGCGGCGCCTTGTGGGTTTCCTTGCCGATCTGGCAGGCGGCCTCGAAGATCGCGCGGGCCTGCATCTCGTAGATCTCGGGGTAGGAGATGCCGAGGCGGCAGCCGCGGTGGCCGAGCATCGGGTTCGCTTCGCCGAGTTCCTGCGCGCGGCGGTGCATCGCCTCGACATCCGCGCCGAGGGACTTCGCCACCTCTGCAATCTCGAAATCCGTGTGCGGCAGGAATTCGTGCAGCGGCGGGTCGAGCAGGCGGATGGTGACCGGCAACCCCGCCATGATGCGGAACAGGTCCACGAAATCCTGCCGCTGGAACGGCAGCAGGCGGCCGAGCGCCGCACGGCGGCCGGACTCCGTCTCCGCCATGATCATCTGGCGCACCGCGCCGATGCGCTCGGGGTCGAAGAACATGTGCTCGGTACGGCAGAGGCCGATGCCCTCGGCGCCGAACTTGCGCGCCGTCTCGGCATCCAGCGGGGTCTCGGCGTTGGCGCGCACCCGCAGGCGCCGCACCTCGTCCGCCCAGCCCATCAGCGTCGAGAAGTCGCCGGAGAGCTGCGGCTCGACCATGGCGACGGAGCCGACGAAGACTTCGCCGGTGCCACCGTCGATGGTCAGCACTTCGCCGCCGCGCACCTGGACGCCGCCGGAGGAGAGCACCTGGTTGTTGTAGTCCACCGAGATGCCGCCGCAGCCGGCGACGCAGGGGCGGCCCATGCCGCGGGCGACGACGGCGGCGTGGCTGGTCATGCCGCCGCGCGTGGTCAGGATGCCCTTGGCGGCATGCATGCCGTGGATGTCCTCGGGGGACGTCTCGATGCGCACGAGGATGACGGACTCACCCTTCTGCGCGCGCGCCTCGGCCTCATCCGCTGAGAACACGACGATGCCGCAGGCCGCGCCGGGCGAGGCCGGCAGGCCCTTCGCCAGCACCTTGCGCGGCGCCTTCGGGTCGAGCGTCGGATGCAGCAACTGGTCGAGCGCGGCGGGGTTCACGCGCTTCACGGCTTCCGCGTGGTCGATCAGCCCCTCGCGCGCCATGTCCACGGCGATCTTGAGCGAGGCCGCAGCGGTGCGCTTCCCGTTGCGCGTCTGCAGCATGTAGAGCTTGTTCGACTGGACCGTGAACTCGATGTCCTGCATGTCGGCGTAGTGGCGCTCGAGCGTCTCGCGCACCTTTACGAGTTCCGCGTAGGCGGCGGGCATGGCCTCTTCCATGCTGCGCTCACCCACCTTCGAGCGCGCCATGGACATGGGCTGCGGGGTGCGGATGCCGGCGACGACGTCCTCGCCCTGCGCGTTGATCAGGTACTCGCCGTAGAAGATGTTCTCGCCGGTGGACGGGTCGCGGGTGAAGCAGACGCCGGTCGCGCAGTCCTGGCCCATGTTGCCGAAGACCATCGCCTGGACGTTCACCGCCGTGCCCCATTCGGCCGGGATGTCGTGCAGGCGGCGATAGGTGACGGCGCGCTGGTTCTGCCAGGAGCCGAACACCGCGCCGACCGCGCCCCAGAGCTGCTCCCACGGATCCTGCGGGAAGGGCTTGCCGGTGACCTCGCGGACCATCTCCTTGTAGCCATCGACCACGCGATGCCATTCGGAGGCGGTAAGCTCGGTGTCCTCGAACTTCCCGGTATCGAGCTTCACGTGCTCGATGATTTCCTCGAACCGGTGGTGATCCACGCCGAGCACGACCGAGCCGTACATCTGGATGAAGCGGCGGTAGGAATCCCACGCGAAGCGGGCGTCGCCGGATGCGGTGACCAGGCCCTCGACGGTGGCGTCGTTCAGGCCGAGGTTGAGCACCGTGTCCATCATGCCCGGCATGGAGACGCGGGCGCCGGAGCGCACCGAGACCAGCAGCGGCCTGTGGTTGTCGCCGAAGCGGGTGCCGACGGCTTCCTCGACGCGGGCGAGGCCCTGCTGCACCTGCGCTTCCAGGTCGGCGGGGTACTGCCGCTCATGCTGGTAGTACCAGGTGCAGACCTCGGTCGTGATGGTGAACCCCGGCGGGACCGGCAGGCCGATGGAGGCCATCTCGGCCAGGTTCGCGCCCTTGCCGCCGAGGAGATTGCGCATGTCGGCGCGACCCTCGTTGCGGCCGGCACCGAATGAATAGACCCACTGCGTCATCGGGGGCTCCCCCTCAGGCTTCGATCTTCGAGAAATCCGCCACCGCGTCCATTGTGGCACGAAGGCGGGCGAGTAGTTTCAAACGATTGCGGCGGAGTTCCGGCGCGGGATCGTTGACGATCACCTTGTCGAAGAAGGCGTCCACCGGTGCGCGCAGGGTGGCCATGGCTTCCATCGCACGCTCGAAATCCTCGGCCGAGATGTCGAGTTCGATGCGGGCGGCGGCGGCTTCCAGCGCGGCGGCGAGGGCTTCTTCCTCATGCGCCTTGAGCAGGTGGCGCTCATAGCCGGTGTCGTAGGCGTGGCCGTCGCGCTTTTCCTCGATGCGGAGGATGTTCGCGGCGCGGCGATGGGCGGTGAGGAGGTCGGCGCCGTCCTCCGATTCCACGAAGGCGCGGACGGCGTCGGCGCGGCGCAGCAGCCGGTTGAGGTCGTCGTCCGGGGCGGCGCCGAGAACGGCGGTGACGACGTCGTGGCGCAGGCCGTCGGCGCGGAGCTGGACGCGGAGGCGGTCGGTGAGGAAGTCGAGGACTGCTGCGGCAGTCGGCTTTGCCAAGAGTTCGTGGGCAATCTTCACCGCTCGCACGTACATCATGCGCGTGTCGATCGCGAACGGAAGGTCGCCTTCATCGACACCGTGCTCTGCAAGCACGTTCGCAGCCCATGCGAAAACTTGGTCAGATGGCGCCTGCACGAGATCGTCAACCGGGTTCTCGCTATAGATCCACGACTTCGGATTGAGATCGTTGAACCGCGACAAGCGCGCTGCAATCTCGTTCAAGGCGTCGGCATTATTGGTATCGGCAATCGCTCGATCGAGTAGGCCGTCGGCATTTGCGAGAATGGCAGCTGGTGACGTCCGTAGCGTGGCGAGGACTTCCTGGCCCGGCGTAACAGTTCCCTCATTGAGCGCACGGCTCAAGTCGTCCATGAGCTTGAACTGGGAACCAGCAAGAGACTCAGCCAGCAGGCGCACGGCCTCAAAGAGTACTGACTGCAGGCTCAGCCGCAGCCCATTCTCCCGCACGATGCGGATGACGCCCAGTGCCGCCCGCCGCAGCGCGAAGGGATCGCCCGAGCCGGTTGGCTTCTCGCCCACAGCAAAGAAGCCCGCGAGCTGGTCCAGCTTATCCGCCAGCGCCACCGCGATCGCCACGGCCTCGGACGGCACCTCGTCCTGCGGGCCGAGCGGCCGGTAATGCGCGGCGATGGCTTCCGCCACGCGTGGGTTCTCCCCCTGAGCGAGCGCGTAGTAGCGCCCCATCACGCCCTGCAACTCGGGGAACTCGCCCACCATCCCGGAAGCGAGGTCGGCCTTCGCCAGCCGCGCCGCGCGCGCGGCCAGCGCCGGTTCCGCGCCGACCTTCTCCCCGATCAGCCGCGCCAGCCGTTCGAGCCGCGCGACGCGCTGGCCCTGGGTGCCGAGCTTCGCGTGGAACACCACGGAATCGAGCTTGGGCAGGAAGGATTCCAGCGACTGCTTGCGGTCGAGGTCCCAGAAGAACCGCGCATCCGCCAGCCGCGCGCGCAGCACGCGCTCATTGCCCGCGACGATGGCCGCGCCGCCGTCGGGTGCGGCGATGTTCGACACCAGCGCGAAGCGCGGCGCGGCGGACCCGTCCGCGCGCCGCAGCGCGAAATACCGCTGGTTCACGCGCATCGTCGTGCGCATGACCTCGGGCGGCAGGTCCATGAAGGCGTCGTCGATGCGGCCGAGCAGCGGCACCGGCCATTCCACCAGCCCCGCGACCTCGGCCACCAGGCCTTCGTCCGGGACCACGGTCAGGCCCTCGGTGGAAGCGAGCGCAGCGATGCCGTCGCGGATCAGCGCGGCGCGCTCGGCGCCGTCCAGCACCACCTTCCGCTCGCGCAGCCCGGCCTCGTAGTCGATGAAGCCACGCACCGCGAAGGCGCCGGGCGCCATGATGCGGTGGCCCTCGGTTTCGGTGCCGGAAGCCAGCCCGTGGCCGTCATCCTCGTTCGCGCGCAGGTCGAAGGGCACGACCTCGCCGTCCAGCACGCAGAGGATGCGCTTCAGCGGCCGCACCCAGGCCATGCTGGAACGTCCACCCCAGCGCATCGACTTGGGCCAGGGGAAGGCGCGGATCACGGCGGGGACCGCAGCCGCGACGAGCGCGCGCGCCTCCACCGTCTCGCCCGGCTTCGCCAGCACCCAGAACTGGCCTTCCTGCTTCAGCGCATCGCGCGTCGCGCCGTGCTTGCGGAGGAATCCGTCCAGCGCCTGCTCGGGCGCGCCGACGCGCGGGCCGCGTTCCTCCTTGCCCTCGGTCGTCACGCTTGCGCGCAGGCTCGCCGTCAGGCCGACGCGGCGCGGGCCGGAGAAGCCACGCGGCGCGCCGTCCAGCAGCGCGGCACAGCGTTCGGAGAACAGGCGAACCAGGTCCTCCGCCGCGCGCGCCTGCATGCGCGCCGGGATCTCCTCGGAGAAGAGTTCGAGAAGCAGTTCAGCCACGCGCCGTCTCCCCCGCGAGCCAGGCCTCGCAGCAGCCCTTCGCCAGGTTGCGCACACGGCCGATATAGGCCGCGCGCTCCGTCACGCTGATCGCGCCGCGGGCGTCGAGCAGGTTGAAGCGGTGGCTCGCCTTGATGCACTGGTCATAGGCCGGCAGGGCGAGGCCGCGTTCCAGCAGCGCGGCGCATTCCTTCTCCGCGTCCTCGAAGTGGCGGAACAGCATCGCCACGTCGGCGTGCTCGAAATTATGGGCGGAGTATTCCTTCTCGGCGCGGAGGAAGACCTCGCCGTACTTCACGCCATCGTCGTTGAAGGCGAGGTCGTACACGTTCTCCACGCCCTGGATGTACATCGCGAGCCGTTCGAGGCCGTAGGTCAGTTCCGCGGAAGGCCTCTCGCAGGCGATGCCGCCGACCTGCTGGAAGTAGGTGAACTGCGTCACCTCCATCCCGTCGCACCAGACCTCCCAGCCCAGGCCCCAGGCGCCCAGCGTCGGGCTTTCCCAGTCGTCCTCGACGAAGCGGATGTCGTGCAGGGCGGGGTCGATGCCGAGCGCGCGGTAGGATTCGATCAGCAGCGCCTGCGGGTCGGCCGGGGATGGCTTCAGGATCACCTGGTATTGGTAATAGTGCTGCAGCCGGTTCGGGTTTTCGCCGTAACGGCCGTCTGCCGGCCGGCGGGAGGGCTGCACATAGGCCGCCTTCCACGGCTTGGGACCCAGGGCGCGGAGCGTGGTGGCCGGATGGAAGGTGCCGGCGCCGACCTCCATGTCATAGGGCTGGAGAATCACGCATCCCTGCTCGGACCAGAAACGGTGCAGGCGCAGGATGATGTCCTGGAAGCTCGGGGGCTTCTGCGGCATGGGCGGTCCGGGGTCTGGCGCTTGTCTGTGTTGCAGCGCACCTATACGGGCCAGACCCGGACCCGGCAAGGAAACCGCCTTGAATACCGCCGCAGACCTGATCCGCTCCTACCTCGATGCCTTCAACCGGGCGGACCGCCCCGCGATGCTGGCCCTGCTGACCGAGGACGTCGCCCACGACATCAATCAGGGCGGCCGCGAAACGGGCCGCGATGCCTTCGCCGCCTTCATGGCCCGGATGGATCGCTGCTACCGGGAACGCCTGGTGGACATCGTGGTGATGATGGAGACAGGCGGGTCCCGCGCCGCGGCGGAATTCGTGGTGGAAGGCGAATACCTCGCCACCGACGAGGGCCTGCCGCCCGCGACCGGCCAGCGCTACCGGCTGCCGGCCGGCGCCTTCTACGAGATCCGCGGAGGGCGGATCGCCCGAGTGACGATGTTCTACAATTTGCAGGATTGGGTCAGGCAGGTGGAAGGTCGGGGGGAGTGAACTCCCCCCGATCCCCCCTCCTTCTTTGAGTCCTTGGGAACTGACTTCGGAAGTCAGTCTCCAAAAGACAAAGAAGGGAGGGGGTTCGGGGGAGGTTCATCTTCCCCCGACCTTGTTCCACCGGACGCCATGCAGACCCTGACCTCAGATGCCCTTCTCTCCACCGTCCGCGCCTGGGTGGACATCGAAAGCCCGACGCAGGACGCCGCCGGCGTCAACCGCGTGGCGGACCATGCGGAGGGCCTCCTGCGCGGCCTTGGCGCCACCATCGAGCGCACCCCGGGCCGGGACGGCTTCGGCGATATCCTGATCGGCCGCGTGCCGGGGGAGGAAGCCGGCCCCGGCCTGCTGCTGCTCGGCCACATGGACACGGTGCACCAGCGCGGAACCTTCGCGTATCGCGTCGAGGGCGGCCGCGCCTATGGCCCGGGCATCTACGACATGAAGGGGGGCAACGCGATCGCGCTCGCCGCGCTGCAGCACCTGCACGCGATGGGCCGCCGCCCGCGCCTTCCGGTCAGCGTGATGATGATCCCGGACGAGGAGGTGGGCAGCCCTTCCTCCCGCGCCGCCATCGAGGCCGAGGCGGCCAGGCACCGCGCGGCGCTGGTGGTCGAGCCGTCAGGCGAGGGCGGGAAGCTGACCATCGCCCGCCACGGCATCGCGCGCTGGCACCTGCGCACGCTGGGCCGCCCCGCGCATGCCGGCGCCTACCACGCCGAAGGCCGCAGCGCGGTGCGGGAGATGGCGCACCACATCCTGGCGCTCGAGGCGCTGACCGACCATCCGCGCAACTTCTACGTCAACATCGGCATCCTGCAGGGCGGCACGCATGAGAACATGGTGCCCGCCGAATGCCGCGCCATCTGTTACGCGCTGGTGCCGACGGCGGCCGAGCAGAAGGAACTGCGTGACGCCGTCCATGCCCTGCCGCAGCACGATCCGGACGTGCGTACCGAGGTGACCGAAGGCCTCGGCCGCCCGCCATTCTCCAAGACGTCGGCGATCCAGGCGCTCTACGACCACGCAGCGGCGCTGGCGCGCGAGATCGGCTTCGAGGTGGCCGGCGAGCGCGTCGCCGGCGGCGGCAGCGACGGCAACTTCACCGGCGCCCTGGGGGTGCCGACGCTGGACGGCCTCGGCGTCATCGGCGGCGGGCCGCATACGCTCGAGGAATTCCTCGACATCGACTGCCTGGTCCCGCGCACGCGGCTGCTGGCGCGGCTGTTCGAGACGCTGGGGCCGGGGACGGCCGGGGCTATAGGCCGAGCCGCGCCCAGGCCGCGCGTTCCTCGGCCGTGTGGCTAAGGGCCTCGACACCCTCCCGCACGCCGGGGACCAGCCGCCAGGGGAAGGGCCGCTTCCGCGGGCCGAGGCGGAGGATCTTCACCTTCTCCCCGAAGCGGCGCTTCGCCTCGCCTTCCGCGTCGCCGAGCCGGTCGGCCAGGCCGAGTTCGACCGCCTCGCGCCCGGTCCAGAAGCGCCCGGTGAACAGCGCTTCCTGCGCCGCTTTCAGCCGATCCCCACGGCGGGCGCGGACCCAGGCCTTGAATTCCTCGTGCAGCTTGCCGAGCAGGTCCTCCAGCCGCGCGACATCCTGCTCGCGCTCCGGCCGGAAGGGATCGAGGAAGGATTTTTCCGCGCCCGCCGTGCGCAGCCGCCGCTCCACGCCGAGCCGGGCGATCGCCTGGTCGAAGCCGAATCCGGCGCTGATGACCCCGATGGAACCGAGGATCGAGGCCGGTTCGGCCACGATCTCCTCCGCCGCGCAGGCGATCCAGTAGCCGCCGGAGGCCGCGGCATCCTCGACCACCGCGATGGCCGGAACCTTCTTCTCATCCGACAGGCGACGGATGCGCTGGGCGATCAGGGAGGACTGCACCGGCGACCCACCCGGCGAATTCACCACCAGCATCACCGCCGCGAGCCGCTTGATCCCGAAGGCCCGGTCCAGCAGCGGCCCGGTCGCGGCGGCGTTCAGCCCGCCCGACAGCGGGTCGGGCCGGGCGGCGATGAGGCCGGAGAGGCGCACCAGCGCCACGCGCGGCGCGCGGTCGAAGAGGAAGAATGCCATGGACCATAAATGCCGTGCCGCGCCCCGGCATCAAGTCGCCTTGCCGGGGGCCGCCACCCGCGCTGCAATCCCCGCCATGACCCCTGACCGCGTCCTGATTGCCGGCGCCGGGCCCGCCGGGCTGGTTGCCGCCGCCGCCCTCGCCGAGGAAGGCATTCCCGTCCTGATCGTCGAGCAGGCGCGGGACCTGCCGGATGATTTGCGCGCCTCCACCTTCCACCCGCCGACGCTCGACATGCTCGACCGCTTCGGCGTGACCGGGGCGATGATCGAGCAGGGGCTCATCTGCCCGACCTGGCAGTTCCGCGACCGGCACGCGGGCGTCATCGCCACCTTCGACCTCGGCCACCTGAAGGACGACACGCGCCACCCCTACCGGCTGCAATGCGAGCAGTGGCGGCTGACGCGCATGCTGCGCGACCGGCTGGCGGCGAACCCGGACGTGGTCTTCCTCTACGACGCGCGCGCGGTCGAGGTGGCGCAGGATACGGACGGCGTGACGCTGACCGTCGAGCGCCCCGACGGCTCGTGCGAGCCGCTGCGCGGCCGCTACCTGATCGGCGCCGACGGCGCGTCGTCCGTGGTGCGCAAGTCGCTCGGCGTCGGCTTCGACGGGATGACCATCCCGGAGATATTCCTGACGCTCTCCACCACCTTCCCCTTCCATGAGGCGATCGCGGACCTCACGAACATCGCCTACATCTCCGACCCGGAGGAATGGTTCGTGCTGCTGCGCACGGCCTCGCTCTGGCGCGTGCTCTTCCCGACCGATCCGGGCGAGTCGGAGGAGACGATGCTCGACCCCGCGCGCATCGAGCGGCGCCTGCAATCAGTGGTGCCCAACCCGGCAGGCTACGAGGTGCGCCACCGCACTGCCTACCGCGTGCACGAGCGCGTCGCCGACACCTATGCGAAGGGCCGCTGCTTCCTCGCGGGCGATGCGGCGCACATCAACAACCCGCTCGGCGGCATGGGCATGAACGGCGGCGTGCACGACGCCTTCAACCTGGCGGAGAAGCTGGCGCAGGTCTGGCGCGGCGCCGACCCCGCGCTGATGGAACGCTATTCCCGCCAGCGCAGGAAAGTGGCGCTGGAGACGGTGCAGGCCACCGCGCTGCGGAACCGTCAGATCCTGAACCAGCGCGATCCCGGGATCCGCCGCGCCTACCATGACGACCTTCGCGCGACCGCCGCCGATCCTGCGAAGCACCGCGCATTCCTGCTGCGCAGCTCGATGATCCAGTCCCTGCGCGATCTGGAGGCGGTGGCGTGACCACACGCGGCCGGCCTGGGCCTACTGCGTGACCCGCAGGACAATGCCGGCGAAGTTGTAGTCCACGGCGCCGATCGTCTGCGTCGTGCCGAAGGGCGCGTTCATCCACGCGACCAGGCCCGGCAACGTGTCCTCGCTGCCGCCGTCGGGGTTCATGACGCTGATGCTCCCGTTCCAGCGGCGCGCCAGGACCCAGTGCGTCAGGCCATTGGGCAGCACCACCACGAGCATGAGGCGCGCGTCGCCGTCGAAATCCGCCTCGGTGAACGGGTCCGTCGCCGCCCGCCGGTCGCGCGGAAGGCCCTGCACGTCGGATTTGTAGGCGAGGTAGGCGTTGTCGAAGTCGCTGGACAGCGCGCGCAGCCCGGACTTTCCCGTCTTCGAACGATCCTCGATGAGCGCCGCCTTCAGTTTGAAGTCGCCCGAGAGGATGCCGACGATCTTGGACACTTCGGACTCGTCGTTCTGGCCGCGCCAGATGCGCTGGTAGACATCCTTCGCATCGGAATCGTTCGGCTGGCCGGCATAGGTCCCGAACTCCGCGGCGGAACACAGGATGCACGACGCCCCGCAGGCCTTGTCGCCGTTGATGCCGAGATTCTGCTGGGTCTGGGTGATCCCGTTCTGGTCGTGCTGGAACAGCGGCATGAGAGTCCCTCCACCGAGCCGGTGCCTTGCCTATGGTTCGCGGGAGGCACGAATTCTGTATTGCGGGCCGGGGAGGATCTCGTAACATTTACGTTACGATCAGCGTTGCGCGGCGCGACGGTATCTCGCGGAGGCGGCTTGCGACGGGCCGCCGCCCCGCCGATGCTTCACGGCACGGACGTCAGCCCCCAGCCATGCCGCCAGGAGACCCCGCATGAGCGGACACCCCGAAGCCGACATCTATCATCGCCAGGGGATGGGGAACCTGTCGGGCATTGGCGACAGGCCGGCCCTCGTCATCGTCGATTTCGTGGTGGGCTTCAGCGACCCGGCGCATTTCGGCGGCGGGAACATCGGCCCGGCGATCGAGGAGACGGTCAGGCTGCTCGCCTTCGCCCGCCGTCAGCATTGGTCGGTCGCGCATACCCGCGTGGTCTATGCCGAGGACGGTTCCGACGCTGGCGTCTTCACCATGAAGGCGCCGAGCCTGCGCAAGCTGACCGAGACGAGCCCGCTGTCGCAGATCGTGCCGCAACTCGCGCCGCTGCCGGGCGAACTGGTCGTGCGCAAGCAGGGCGCCTCGGCCTTCTTCGACACCAACCTGGCGGGCTGGCTCGTCTTCCGCCGCGCGGACACGCTCGCGGTGGCGGGCTGCACGACATCGGGCTGCGTGCGCGCGACGGTGGTGGATTCCATGCAGCACAATCTCCGCACCGTCTGCGTGACGGACTGCGTCGGCGACCGCGCCATCGCGCCGCACGAGGCCAACCTCTTCGACATTGGCCAGAAGTATGCGGACCTGATGACGCGGGCGGAACTCGAAGCGGTCTGGATGTCGCGGCTGTGAGCCTGCCCGAGATCCGCGAGGCCGAGGCCTCGCCCGAGGTTGCCACGGTCTATGCCGGGCTGCGCGCCGGCGTGGGCGTGGCGCAGGTGAACCTGATCTGGCGCCATGCCGCGGCGTTGCCTGGCGTGCTGGACTGGCTCTGGTCGCAGGTGCGGCCGGCCTTGGAAAGCGGCGCCGCTGCGGGCGCGCGGGACCGCATCGCCGCGCACGTGCCGCTGCCGGCGATGCCGCGTGCGGATGCGCCGCCGGATGTCGCCGCGCTGGTCGAGACCTACAACCGCGGCAACCTGACGAACCTCGCGGTGCTGACGGCGGTGCGGCTGCGCGCGGCCGGCGTCGTGCCGGGCGTGGCGGGCGCCGCGGCGGAGGTCGGGACGATGCTGCCCGAGCCACCGCCGCTGCCGCGCCTCGCGGAATTGCCCGCGCCGCTCGCCGATGCGGTGCGCTCGCTGGCGGCGCGGCACGGGCTGTCGGATGCCTCGGTGGTGCCGAGCCTCTATTTGCATCTCGCGCAGTGGCCCGTGGTGCTTGGCGCCCTGCCGGCGCTGCTCGCACCGCTGTTCGCGGGCGGGGGCCTCGTCACCGCGCGCGATGCCGCCGTGGCCGCCGCCGAGGCCGAGGCACCCGGTCTGATCGCCGCGCTTGGCGCCGCGCCGCCGGCGCCGGAAGCGCTCGCCGTCTTCCTGCCGACGCTGGCGCTGTTCACCCGCGAGGTCATCCCCGGCATGGTCCCGGTCGGCCTCGCCCTGCGGCGGGCCTTCGCCGGAGGGCGATGACGGCCGCGAGAAACGCCGGAGCCGGCAGGGCGTCCCTGCATCCGGCACGCGAGTCGCTGCCATGCATCCGGACCCCGCGCGCTCCGCACCGCGGGCCGGGCGCGGCACCGCGATTCGCATCTCCTGCTGCGCGTCGCCGAAGCGCATCAGGAAGGCGCAGCCGCGGCGACGGAAGCCGCGGTGCGGACAGCGGGGGCTACTGAAGCCTCGCTCCGGTGGCGCGGATGATGGCGCCGACCCGCTCGCTTTCCTCGCTCATGAAGCGCGCGAAATCGGCGCGCCGCATGACCCGCGGGATGGATCCGCCGGCGCCGATCCGGTCGCGCAGCGCCGGTTCATCGAGGCAGGCGGCCAGCACCTCGTCCAGCCGCGCGAGGATCGGTTCCGGCACGCCCGCCGGCGTCACCAGGCCGAACCAGCCCGTGGTGGTCACGTCCACGCCCTGCTCGCGCATGGTCGGCAGATCCGGGAAGGCGGGCACCCGATCCGGTCCGCTGACGGCGATCGGCCGCATGCGCCCGCCCTGCGCCATCGCCGCGACGGCGGAGATCGACTGGAACAGCACGTCGAGCCGGCCCTCGATCAGGTCCGTGTTCATCTGGCCGGCCTGGTTGTAGGGCGCGTGGATGATCTCGATGCCGGTGATCCGGCCGAACTGCGCGGCGGCGAGGTGCTGCGACGATCCGATGCCCACCGAGCCGAAGTTCAGCGGCCGCCCGAGCGCCTTCGCCCAGGCGATGAAGTCCTGCAGCGTCCGCGGCGGGTTCTGCGGCGGCACGACGACGATGTTCGGCACCAGCGCGATCAGCCCGACGGCGGCGAAGTCCTTCTCTGCATCGAAGGGCATGTTGGCGTAGAGCCACCTGTTCGCGGCGTTGGAGGCGATGGAGGCGAGCCCCACCGTGTAGCCGTCCGGCGCGCTGCGCGCGACCGCGGTCATGCCGATATTGGTGCCCGCACCCGGCCGGTTCTCGACCACCACGGGCTGGCCGATGCGCGCGGAGACGCGGTCGGCGACCAGGCGGGACAGCACGTCCCCCGCGCCGCCCGCCGGGCCGGGGTTGATCCATCGCACCGGCCGGTCGGGCCAGGCCGGTTGCGCGCGCGCGACGGCCGGCAGGGCCAGCACGGGCGCGCCAAGCAGCGCGCGGCGGAGCACACCGTTCATCCCCATCCTTCTCCGGCGTGAAGCGCAACGAGTGTTCCGCGTGAGCGAAACGATGGCAAGGGCTGGCGCGGCGGCGCGCCTGTGGCAGGCTGCGCCCGCCGGTATCGACGCAGGGAGGTCCGCGATGGGCAGGGACGTGCTGGGCTGGAGGAAACTCCTCGGCGTGATGGGTCCTTCCACCAACACCGTCGTGCAGCCGGACTTCGACATGATGCGGCCGGCCGGCGTCACCAACCACTATTCCCGCATCTACACGCCGAATGCCGACGCCGTGTCCAACGAGACCTTCCGCGCCGGTGCCGAACTGATCGGCGCGAATACGCTCGACGCCGTGCGCAGCGTGATGACCTGCGGCCCGGACTACCTGGTGATGGGCATGTCCGCCGTCACCTTCTTCGACGGCGCCAAGGGGGCGGACCGCTTCATCAGGCAGGTGAAGGAGGTTTCGGGCCTCGACATCTCCGTCGGCAGCCATGCCTGCACGGCGGCGCTGAACGCCTATGGCGGGGTGAAGCGGCTCGCGGTGCTCTCGCCCTATTGGCCGGCGATGAACACCGAAGTGGCGCGCTACTTCGGCGACATGGGCTTCAAGGTGGTGCGCGACATCGCGCTGCAATGCCGGTCCTGGACCGGCATCGCGCAGGTGGCGCCGAAGCAGTGCGTGGACGCGCTCAGGCGTCTCGATGGCGATGACGTGGATGCGATCGTGCAGGTGGGCACGAATCTCTCGATGGTGAGGCTCGCCGCGATGGCGGAACTCTGGCTTGGCAAGCCTGTGATCGCGATCAACACCGCGACCTACTGGCATGCGCTGCGCGCCAATGGGATCATGGACAAGGTCGAAGGCTGCGGGCGCCTGCTCGAGGAATTCTGATGCCCATCCGTGCCGCGACCGAGGCCGACCTGCCAGCGATCACCGCCATCTACAACCAGGTGATCGCGACCTCGACCGCCATCTACGCCGACGACCCGCTGACCATCGAGGACCGCCGCGCCTGGCTCTCCGCACGGCGCGCCGCGGGCTATCCGGTGTTGGTGGCGGAGGAAGGCGGGGAGGTGCTCGGTCTGTCCACGTTCGGCGATTTCCGGGCCTTCCCCGGCTACCGACACACGGTCGAGCATTCCGTGCACGTGCGTGCGGATGCGAGGGGCCGGGGCCTCGGCAGCGCATTGGTGGCGGCGCTGTTCGAACCCGCGCTCGCGCTCGGCAAGCATGTGATGATCGCGGGCGTGGACGCGGCGAACGAAGGCTCGATCCGAATGCACCAGCGCCTCGGCTTCGAGCGCGGCGCCGTGCTGCGCGAGGTCGGGCGCAAGTTCGGCCGCTGGCTGGACCTGGAACTGATGCAGAAATTCCTCGACGCGCCGGGAGCGCCGCGATGACCGACGCCGAGATCCGCGACCTGCTGCTGAGCACGCGCCGCATCGCCGTGGTCGGCGCCTCCGACCGGCCGGGGCGTCCGAGCCATGGCGTATTCCGCTTCCTGCTCGACCGCGGCTACGACGCGGTGCCGGTGAACCCGGCGCTGTCCGGGCGCGCGGTGCACGGCATCCGCTCGGTCGCGACGCTCGCGGAGGCGGCACCGCTCGACATGGTGGATGTGTTCCGCCGCAGCGCCGAAGCGGGCGCGGTGGTGGACGAGGCGATCCGCCTCGGCGCACGCGCCGTCTGGCTGCAACTCGGCGTGATCGACGAGGCGGCCGCCGCCCGCGCCCGCGCCGCCGGGCTCATCGCGGTGATGGATCGCTGCCCGGCGATCGAGTGGCGGAGGCTGGACCTGCCGCCCCGCATCCCCGGGCACAATTGATCGACCTGTTGGCTGTCCGCGCATTGGTGGTCCGGTAACCCGCGTCATTGCGTGATGTCTGTCGGGCCGGGCGCTTCGCCCAGGCCTGTGGTGTCGCGCGTTCTGCGTGCGTGATTCGGAGGCCGCTGCATGTCGGGTACGTCCGGCAAGTTCTTCTTCGGTGCGGGAAACCGCGCCTTCTACAATCTGCTCCGCCCGATGGGCGGTGGCGGTTTCGCCAAGGGATTCGGCAAGGCGCTTACCTTCGCGTCCACCGGCACCGCCGCGTTCGGCATCTTCAACCAGGTGCAGGACTACCGGGAGGGCAGGAACTCGGGCCAGGAGGCCGCCTTCGGCAGCGCGGCGCTGTTCTTCGGTTGCCTGGGCGGCGGCGGATCTCTCAAGGCCTTCGCCTATAGCGGGCTCACCTCCTATCTAGTGATGGCCTCCCTCATCGGCCGGCGGGACCATTTCCGCGCGACGAATCCGGATGCGCAATTCGTGCCCGAGGCGCTGATCAAGACGTCGGACTATTTCGACCTGATGTCGCCACTGCCGATGGCGGTGGCGGAAGGTGTCTCGGGCAGCACCGGCGGGCGAGGCGGGATGGTGCTGAAGACGCTCGGTCTCGGCTACAGCATGCTCAATCTCGACCTGGGCAACATCAAGCGCCTCTGCCTGCAGGACGGCGCCGAGATCGACCACATGGAAAGGGTCGAGCCCGAGATGCTGCCGCTCCATCTCGCCAACTACGGCGACCAGGCGCTGAGCGATGTCGAGATCTTCATGCTCCTCGCATCGGATTGAACGAAGGCAGGGAGGCGTTCGGCGAAGCTTCCGTGGCGCGTATTGAAACCGTCCCGCTGCGGGGCCAAGTCGCCGCGCATCGGGGCGGCGCGCCCGGTCGAGGGCCGCGCCCCAGTGCCATGCCGGGAGAGGATCGAGGAATGACGGACGAGGAACGGCGGATCATCACCGCCTTCGTGGAGCGGATCAGCGGGGCGGCGGCTGTGCCGCAGGCGCCGAGCGGCCCCTGGGGCGCCGCACCCGCCCCGCAACTGCCGAACCTTCCGCCGGTGGACCAGGACGCCGACCGCCTGATCGCAGACCTCTTCGCCCGGCACCCGGAGGCCCGCTACCGCATCACCCAGACGGCCTTCGTGCAGGAGGCGGCGCTGATCGAGGCGAACAACCGCATCCAGCAACTGGAGTGGGAAGTCGAGAATGCACGCCGCCAGGGCCAGGCGACGGCCGCGCAGGCTGGCGGCGGGGGCATGTTCGGCGGGCTGTTCGGCGGGCGTTCGAACGCGCCGATGCCGCCGCCGATGCCGCCCCGCCCGCAGCCGCAATACCCGGCGGGCTACAACCCGGCCGCGCTGCAGCAGCAGTCCCGCGGCGGCATGGGCTTCCTCGGCACCGCGGCCGCTGCCGCGGCGGGCGTGGCGGGCGGCATGCTGCTCGGCAACATGCTGACGAGCGCCTTCGGCGGTAGCGGTGGTGCCGCGCAGGCGGCCAGCCCCTTTGGCACCGGCGGGGCGGATGCGGCACCCGTCTCCTCCCCCTGGACCGACCCCGGCGCGACGGCGGCCTCGGACGGCGGGGCAAAGGCTCCGGCGGACAGCGGTTGGGGCCAGCAGGACGCCGCGGCGGCCGACCAGGACCAGGATGCCTGGGGCGCCCAGGACGACGGCGGCGACTGGGGCGGCGACGAAGAGATCTGAGCGCGGCAGCGGCTGCCAGCCGCGGTCGCTTCCTTCCAGTCTTCGGGCACCGGGCGGCCGCCGTCCGGTGCTTCTTCTTCACGCTGGAATGGCGCAGCGGTGCCGGTGGGCGGCAGCCCGCCATCGTGCCTTGCGGTCCCGCCCCGAGACTTTGCCCCGGAACGCCTCCTGTCGTCGGGGCAGGGGCGGCGCGACGGACTCATTGGCATGCCTCATTGACGCGCGGGGCGGCATGATGATCACTCATGCCATGCGCGTCCCCGATCTCGATCTCGACCTGTTGCGCGGCTTCGTCACGGTGGCGGAGCGCGGCGGCTTCACCGCAGCCGGCAATGCCCTCGGCCTGACGCAGTCGGCGATCAGCCTGAAGGTGAAGCGGCTCGAGGACATCCTCGGCAAGCGTGTGCTGGAGCGTGGTGGCCGCGCGGTGGCACTGACGCGGGAAGGGGAGACGCTGCTCGCCTATGCCCGCCGCATGCTCGCGCTGAACGATGAAGCGGTGCGCCGCATGATCGCGCCGCCGGTCGCGGGGCGCCTGCGGCTCGGCGTGGCGGACCATTTCATTCCGCGCAACCTGGCCCCGGTGCTGGCCCGCTTCACCCAGACCTACCCCGAGGTGCGGCTGGAGGTGGAGGTCGGGCGCAGCCACGAACTCCGCGCGGCAATGACCGACGGCGCGCTGGACCTGGTGCTCGGCAAGCGGCGGGATGGCGAGACGGAGGGCCGGCCGGTCTTCACCGAGACCATCGTCTGGGTCGCCGCTCCCGGCTGGGAACCACCGGCGGACCGGCCCCTGCCCATCGCCATGCTGCCGCAGGGCTGCATGTTCCGCGACCGCGCGCTGGCCGCGCTCGCGCGTGCGGGTATTGCCTTCGAGGTGCTCTACACCTCCGCCTCGTTGCTTGGCGTTGCGGCCGCCGCGCAGGCGGGCTTCGCGGCGACGGTGCTCGGCCGCACCGGATTGCCGCCGGGGCTTGTGGAACGGCCGGGCCTGCCCGCCTGCGGCACGGCGGAGATGTGCCTCTTCGGCGATGCCGAGGGGCGCTCCGCCCTGGTCGATCCGCTGGTCGGCTTCATCCGGGACAGTCTCGAGGCTGCGCCGGCCTGACTCGAAGCTGCGCCGGCCGTAGTCCTTCGGCCATGCTATGCGGCGGCCACAGAAACGACGCCTCCGCGGCGGACACAGGGGCCCATGACCGACATCCTCTTCGCGTTCTCCAAGATCCTGTGGTTCCCGGCGCGGCCGGGGCATTTCGCGCTGATCGTGGGGTTCATCGGGCTGTTCCTGCTCTGGCGCGGGCGGCGGGGCGGGCGCTGGCTGGTGCTCGCCTCCCTCGGCTTCTTCCTGATGCTGGTCGCCACGCCTGCCAACCAGTGGCTGATGCTGCCGCTGGAGGACCGCTTCCCGCGCCCTGCGCAGGCGCCGGAGCATGTGGACGGCATCATCGTGCTCGGCGGCGCGGTGGACCAGAACATCACCGAGGCGCGCGGCATCCCCTCGCTGAACGGGGCGGCGGAGCGCATGACGGAGGGCGTCATCCTCGCGCGCCGCTATCCCGATGCGCGGCTGGTCTTCAGTGGCGGGCAGGGGTCGTTCGTGCATGGCCAGATCACCGAGGCCGACGTCGCGCGCATGCTCTGGACCTCCATGGGCATCCCGCCCGAGCGCGTGGTCTACGAGGATGCCGCGCGCAACACGCATGAGAACGCGGTCTTCACCCATCGCCTGGTGAACCCGAAGCCGGGCGAGGTCTGGCTGCTGGTGACATCGGCGGCGCACATGCCGCGATCGGTGGCAGTGTTCCGCGGCGCGGGATGGCGCGGCATCGTTCCCTGGCCGGTCAACTACCGCACCGGACACAGCTGGACCGTCTGGTACGATGCGCCCTTCCCCGAACGGCTCGGGCAGTTCGAATGGGCGTTCCGCGAGTGGCTCGGGCTGGTGGCGTACTACCTGATGGGGCGGACCGAGAGCGTGCTGCCGGCGAGGTAGAAGGTCGGGGGAGGGGAACCTCCCCCGAACCCCCTCCCTTCTTTGTCAATTGGGAACCGGCCTCGGAAGTCAGTCTCCAAAGGACAAAGAAGGTTGAGGGGGGCACGGGGGGAGAAGTTCTCTTCTCCCCCCGTCCTTCACCTGGCGATGCTCCGCCGCTCGACCTCTCGCCACCGCGCCACGTTCCTGTTGTGCTCTTCCAGCGTCCGCGCGAAGGCGTGCCCGCCCGTCCCGTCCGCCACGAAATACAGTGCGTCCGTCGCTTCCGGCCGCGTCGTCGCGGCCAGTGAGGCGCGCCCCGGGCTGGCGATCGGCCCTGGTGGCAGGCCGCGGTTGCGGTAGGTGTTGAACGGGTGGTCGCGGTCGAGGTCCGTCCGGCCGATGGCGCGGTCCATCGGTGCCCCGCCGGTCGCGGCATAGGCGACGGTGGGGTCCGACTGCAGCGGCATGCCGCGCCGCAGACGATTCACGAAGACGCCGGCGACCTTCGCGCGTTCGTCCGGCCGCCCGGTTTCGCGCTCGACGATCGACGCCAGCACCAGCGCCTCCCGCGGGGAGGCGAGCGGCAGGTCGGGGGTGCGTGCGGCCCAGGCCTCGGCCAGCGCGCGGTCCATGGCGGCCGTGGCGCGGCGGGCGATCGCAGATCGCGTTTCGCCCCATTCGAAGGCGTAGGTCTCGGGCAGCAGTTCGCCCTCGCCGATCTGCGGGAGTTCCCCCGCCAGGCCCTCGGTGCGCTCGATCAGGGCGCGGATCTGGTGCGCCGTCAGGCCTTCCGCGATGGTCAGGCGGCGCTGCACGGGGCGTTCCTCGCGCAGGATGCGGAGCACCTCCGACAGCGGGGCGGCGGCGGGGAAGGCGAATTCGGCCGCGCGCAGCGGCCCGCGGTCTCGGGTGATCCAGGCGGCGACGGCGAAGGCGCGCGGGTCGCGGATGACCCCGCGTTCAAGCAGCGTGGCGGCGATGGTCTCGGTGCCGCCACGCGGGATGACGATCTGGGCCGGTTCGGCCAGCGGCCCCGGCCCCGACCAGGCGCGCTGGACGGCCCGCGCCGCCCAGCCGGCGGCGCCGAGCAGGACGACAAGCACCGCCAGCGCGATCGCCGCCCGGCGTGTGCGCGGTCCCCGCCCCGGCGTCTCCCCGCTCATGCGGTGCCGCGCGCCATGGCGCGCGACTCAGGCGGCCGCGCGAAAGACGATGCTGGCGTTGGTCCCGCCGAAGCCGAAGGAGTTGGACAGCGCCACCTCGATCTTCCGCGGCTGCGCCTGCAGCGCGACGCGGTCGATGACGCTCTCGCGGGACGGCTTTTCCAGGTTCAGCGTCGGCGGCGCGACGTTGTCGCGGATGGCGAGGATCGAGAAGATCCCTTCCACCGCGCCCGCCGCGCCGAGCAGGTGCCCGACCGCCGACTTGGTGGAGGACATCGCCAGGCCCTTGCCGGCATCGCCCCACAGGCGCTCCACCGCTTCAAGCTCCAGGTCGTCGCCGAGCGGCGTCGAGGTGCCGTGGGCGTTGACGTACTGAACCTCCGCCGGGGTGACGCCGGCGCTGCGCAGCGCCGCCGTCATGGCGCGGAAGGCGCCTTCATGGCCCTCGGCCGGGGCGGTGATGTGGTAGGCGTCGCCCGACATGCCGTAGCCGATGACCTCGGCATAGATCTTCGCGCCGCGCGCCTTGGCGTGCTCGTATTCCTCGAGCACCAGGACGCCCGAGCCCTCGCCCATGACGAAGCCGTCGCGGCCCTCGTCCCAGGGGCGGGAGGCCTTCTGCGGCGTGTCGTTGAAGCCGGTGGAGAGCGCGCGCGCCGCGCAGAACCCGGCGACGCCGAGTTCGCACACGGCCGCTTCCGCCCCGCCGGCCACCATCACGTCGGCGTCGCCGAGCGCGATGAGCCGCGCCGCGTCGCCCAGCGCATGCACGCCGGTGGCGCAGGCGGTGACGACCGAGTGGTTCGGCCCCTTGAAGCCGTACTTGATCGAGACCTGCCCGGAGGCGAGGTTGATCAGCGCCGAGGGGATGAAGAAGGGCGAGATGCGCTTGATCTTGCCCTGCACGGCGAGCGTCGCCGCCTCGTGGATCGTCTCCAGCCCGCCGATGCCCGAGCCGATCATCACGCCGGTGCGGCAGCGCGCTTCCTCATCCGGCGGGACCCAGCCGGAATCGGCGACCGCTTCCTCAGCCGCGACGAGCGCGAACTGGATGAAGCGGTCCATCTTCTTCTGGTCCTTGATCGGGATCCATTCGTTGATGTCGAGACGGCCATCCGCCTTCACGCCGGTCGGAATCTGACCTGCGATCTTCGCGGGCAGCGTGGAGACATCGAAGGACTGGATGCTGCCGATGCCGGACTCGCCGGCAAGCATGCGCTTCCACACATGCTCGACACCGAGGCCGAGCGGGCAGGCGATGCCCATGCCGGTCACGACGACGCGTCGCGGCGAGAAACCGTTCTGGAACACGCGCTCTACCCCCCAACCCCGGTCTATCGAAGGCTATTACTCGCCCTTGTGCTTCTCGATGTATTCGATCGCGTCCTTCACGGTCGTGATCTTCTCGGCCGCGTCGTCCGGGATCTCCACGCCGAAGGCCTCCTCGAAGGCCATGACCAGCTCGACGGTGTCGAGGCTGTCCGCGCCCAGGTCGTCGATGAAGGACGCCTCGGGCGTCACCTTCGCTTCCTCGACGCCGAGGTGCTCGACGACGATCTTCTTGACCTTCTCGGCGGTGTCGCTCATCGCGTAACTATCTCCGTTCTGCCGGGCCTGACCCGTACCTGAATGCCGACTGCGTTCCGCCCGGTGCCGGCCGGACTCGCGCCCCGGGCCCCCGCGGAGCCCGGCGCTTAACATGGAAGTGGAGCGGGGCCTAGGCGGTCCCTGCGGTCCCGGTCAAGGCCCCGTTCGGTGAGGCCGGCGCCCCGCCCGGCGGCGGGCCTTGCGCCCGGCCCTGGGCGCGGGCATCCAGGGCGCAACGAATCATCATATGGAGACTCCGGGAACCCATGCTGACCCGCCGTTCCGCCCTGGCCGCCGGTGCCGCCACCGCCGCCGCCGGCCTGTCCAGCCCGGCCGTCGCCCAGGGCGCCGCGCGCAACGTGCTGCGCTTCGTGCCCCACGCCAACCTCTCGACCATCGATCCGATCGTCACCACGGGCTACGTCGCCCGCAACCATGGCTACATGGTCTATGACACGCTCTTCGCGACCGATGCCGAGTTCCGCATCCGCCCGCAGATGGTCGAATCCTGGGAAGGCTCGGGCACCGACCTGGCCTGGACCTTCAGGCTGCGCGAGGGGCTGAAGTTCCACGACAATGAGCCCGTCCGGGCGCGGGACGTCATCGCGAGCCTGCGCCGCTGGGGCGCCCGCGATTCCTTCGGCCAGGCCCTGATGGCCGCGGTCGCCGAGATGACGGCGCTGGACGACCGCACCTTCCGCATCCGCCTGAGCCGGCCCTTCCCGCTGCTGGTGGATGCGATCGGGAAGCTCTCCTCCCTGGTGCCGTTCATCATGCCGGAGCGTTTCGCGACGCTCGACCCGAATCTCCCGGTGCCGGAGGCGATCGGCTCCGGCCCCTTCCGCTTCCTGCGCGACCAGTGGGTGCCCGGCAGCCAGGCGGTCTATGAGAAGTTCGCGGGCTACGTCTCCCGCAACGAGCCTTCCTCCTCCGCCGCCGGCGCCAAGCGCGTGCATGTCGAGCGGGTGGAGTGGCGCATCATCCCCGACGCCTCCACCGCCGCCGCCGCCCTGCAGACCGGGGAAGTGGACTGGTACGAGCAGCCGGCCTTCGACCTGCTGCCGCTGATCTCGCGCTCCCGCGACATCCGCATCGAGCAGATCGACCCGGTCGGCTCCATCCTGATGATGCGCTTCAACCACCTGCACGCGCCCTTCAACAACCCGGGCGTCCGCCGCGCGGTGCAGATGGCGGTGAACCAGACCGACTACCTGGACGCCGTGGTGGGCAACAACCGCTACTACCGGGAATGCAAGTCGGTGTTCTCCTGCGGCACGCCGCTCGCGTCGGGGGAGGGCACCGACCGCATGGCCGGCAACCTCGACCGCGCGAAGCAGATGCTGCGGGAAGCCGGATATGCCAATGAGCCGGTGGTCATCATCTCGCCCACCGACATCCCGGTGAACCACGCCCAGTGCCTGGTGACGCAGGACCTGCTGAAGCGGCTGGGCATGAACGTGGAACTGGTGGCGACGGACTGGGGCACGGTGCTCGCCCGCCGCGCCAGCCGCAACGCGCCGGCCCAGGGCGGCTGGTCGATCTTCCATACCTGGTGGGTGGGGCCGGACCTCGCCAACCCGGCGCTGCACGCGCCGCTGCGCACCAACGGCGCGGCCGCCTGGGTCGGCTGGCCGACCGATGAGGGGCTCGAGGGGCTGCGCGAGCAGTTCCTCAACGCGCCGAACGAACAGGAGCAGAAGCGCATCGCCGGGCTGATCCAGGCCCGCGCGATGGAGTTCGTGCCCCATGTGACCGTCGGCCAGATGTGGCAGCCGACCGCCTTCCGCCGGAACGTGCAGGACATCCTGCCGAGCCCGGTGCCGTTCATGTGGAACGTGCGGAAGGGCTGAAAGAAGAAGCGGGGGAGAAGGGAACTTCTCCCCCGCGCCCCCTCAACCTTCTTTGGGATTGGGGGACGACCGTGATGGTCAGTCCACCGTGATGTTGGCCTGGCGGATCACCTGGGCCCAGCGCTCGCGCTCCCAGCGGATCAGGCGGGCGAAGCCTTCGCCGTCGAGGTTCGAAGGCTCGGCACCCTCGTCGCGCAGGCGGCGAATGACGTCCGGGTTCGCCAGCGCCTCCCGCATCGCGGCGAACAGCCGGGCCCGCACCGGCTCCGGCGTGCCGCGCGGCACCAGCAGCCCGTACCAGGCGGTGGCCTTGTAGCCGGGCACCCCGGCCTCGGCGACCGTGGGAACCTCGGGCAGCACGGCGATGCGCGTCTCGCCCGTCACCGCGATCGGCCGCACCTGCCCGCCATTGATCAGGCCCACCACGGACGGCAGCGTCGTGATCATGAAGTGCAGATGCCCGGCGACCACGTCCGTCAGCGCCGGGCCGGCGCCGCGGAAGGGCACGTGCTCCGCCTGCAGCCCGGCCATCTGCAGCATCAGCGCCGCGGCCAGGTGGCTCGCCGAGCCGTTGGAGGCCGAGCCATAGGTCGTCTGCCCGTTCCCCGCGCGGATCTCGGCCAGCAGTTCCTGCAGGTTCTGTGCGCGGGACTTCGGCCCCACCACGACGACGAGCGGCGCATCCGCCACCAGCCCGATCGGCTCCAGCGCCCGCTCGGGATCGATGCGCATGTTGCGGAACAGGGAGACGTTCACGCTCATCGGGCCGTGATTGCCCATCAGCACCGTGTAGCCGTCGGGGCGGGAGGTCGCCGCCGCCTCGGTGGCGATGTTGCCGCCGGCGCCGGGGCGGTTCTCGACCACCACCGGCTGGCCGAGCACGCCCTGCATCGCCGTGGCGACCGTGCGCGCGATCAGGTCGGTGCCGCCGCCCGGCGCGAAGGCCAGCAGGATGCGGATCGGGCGGTTGGGGAAGGGCCCGTCCTGCGCCGCGGCGGGCAGGGTGGCCAGTACAGGGGCGGTGGCGAGAGCACCGAGCAGGGTCCGGCGGGTGGTCATCGTCTGGCTGGCCTTGTTCTGGGCCGGGGCGTGACCCGGCGAGGGCGTCCGCCCATCTAGGCCGTTGCGCCGCGCGGGTGAAGCCGGATGGCGCGACTCGCGGCGGGGGGATTGATCCCGCCCGCGGGGCGGGGTCCCCTGCTGCGACATGACCGAGACTGACTTGCCCCGCCCCGTGCCGACGCTGCTCGACCTTTTCCTCACCTACGGGAAGATCGGCCTGATCGGCTTCGGCGGCATCAACGCCTGGGCGCGGCGCGTCCTGGTCGAGGAAAAGCGCTGGCTGACCGACCAGGAATATGCCGAGACCCTCGGCCTCGGACAGGTGCTGCCCGGGCCGAATGCGCTCAACGCCGCCATCATGGTGGGGGACCGATTTCACGGCACTGCGGGCGCGATCGCGGCGCCGGGGGCGATGTTCGGCGGGCCGCTGGTCCTGCTGGCGGGGCTGGCCATGCTCTACGACGCCTATGGGGAACTGCCGACCATGCGCGCCGTGCTGGCGGGCGTGGGGGCGGCGGCGGCGGGGATGGTGCTCGGCACAGCGGCGAAGATGACGCAGAAGCTGAAGCCGCCGCCCATGCTGCTCGCCGTCGGGCTCACGGCGCTGGTCGCGGCGGGGGTGTTCAGGGTGCCGCTGCCCTACACGGTGCTGGGCCTCGCGCCCTTCGGCATCTGGGCCGCCTGGTGGGCGAACCGCACGCCATGACGCCCGCCATCTTCTGGCAACTGGTCCTCGGCTTCGGCGCGATCTCGCTGGTCTCGGTGGGCGGCGGCATCGCCGTGCTGCCGGAGATGCACCGCCTGGTGGTCGAGGTGCATGGCTGGATGGACAGCGCCGATTTCGCCCGCCGATTCGCCCTGGCGCAGGCGGCGCCGGGGCCGAACGTGCTGGTGGTGGGGCTGTTCGGCTGGCATGTCGGCGGCATCCTCGGGATGCTGACGGCCGTGCTGGCGATGACGTTGCCGACCTCTTTCATGGCCTTCGGCTTCTCCCGCCTGCGGGCGCGGCTGGCCGGCAGGATGTGGCTCAGGATCGTCGAGCGCGGGCTGGTGCCCATCGCGGTCGGGCTGATCGCGGCCTCGGGCATCATCCTGGCGCAGGGGACGGGGACGGGGTGGCTGCCGCTCGCGGTGACGGCGGCCTCGACCGTCTTCGTCTGGCGGACGGACTATTCGCCGCTCTGGGTGCTTGGCGCGGGTGCCATCGTGGGGCTGGCCTTCCTCTGACGGTGCGGGCGCATTGCCCCCGCCGCCCGCCCGGCCCATAGGTCCCGCGCAACGCGAAGGATCGCCGAGATGGACAAGGATGCGCTGGCCGCCTGGGCGCTCGCCAATGGCTGGCAGACGATCGGCGGGAATCCGAGCCTGACCAAGCCGTCCTCCCCCAAGGAGGCGATCGTGCGGATGCTGCTGAAGGCGACCGTCGTCACCATCGAGGTGAAGAAGCCTGCCGGGAAGTGGGAAAAGGTCGCGAGCGAGCCCTACGGCAAGGTCGAAGCCGACCCCGAGGGCGGTCCGCCCCAGGGCCTCGGCCTGGAGAAGATCCCCAGCCTGTCCATGCTGATGCAGGAAAACCGCGACCGGATGGTCTTCGCGCGGATGACAGGGAAAGGGTGACGCCCGCCAGTCACCGTCACGCCGCGTTCGGCTGCACGACCTCCACGGTGATGAAGACCCTGCCTTCCAGTTCGAGCATCGCATCGTGCAGTGGTTTCAGGCGGCGATTCGCCTCGATCGATCCCCGCAGCGCGAAGCCGAGCGCGACGCCGGCGAAGGCCGGGATCAGGCCGAAGTAGCCAAGCAGGGCGGCGGCAAGGGCGCAGATCCCGAAGATGATTCCAACGACACGAAAGTTTCGCCGTTCGGGTGCGACCGCCCAGGCGGCGCGCGCTTCTGCGAGTTGCTGCCGCAGGCGCGCCGTCTCCTGGGCAAGACTAGGGAGTTGCGCATCACGCACCGGGTTCCAGCCAATTTGGCGCTGAAGCCCGGCTTCGATCTTTTCGATCCGCTTCTCGGCGTTCTGGAATACGCTCGAATCCAACATTCTGTTGTCATGTCCCGGTCCGTTGCCGCCGATGATCGACGGGGTCGTGCCCGACGGTCTACCGGGAAGTGGCCATCGCTTCGCTTGACCCGGAGGCTGCGGGCGGGGAGTTTCCGCCCGCCATGACCGACACCGCGCTACCTGCCGCCCTCGCGACCCTGCTCGGCCCCTCGGGCCTGATCACCGACCCGGCCGACATTGCCCCGGCGCTGGCGGATTGGCGCGGCCTCTACCAGGGCACGGCGCTCGCCGTGCTACGCCCGGCCTCGACCGAGGAAGTCGCCGCCTGCGTGCGGATCTGCGCCGCCGCCGGCATCGCCATCGTGCCGCAGGGTGGCAACACCTCCATGGTCGGCGGCGCGACGCCGGAAGGGCAGGGCCGCTCGGTCGTGCTCTCGCTCGCCCGCATGAACCGCATCCGCGACCTCGACCCGGTGGACATGACCATGACGGCCGAGGCGGGCGTCGTGCTGAAGACCGCCCAGGACGCGGCAGCCGACAGCGGCTGCCTTTTCCCCCTCAGCCTGGGCGCCGAGGGCACGGCGACCATCGGCGGCGTGCTGTCCACCAATGCCGGCGGCAACACCACCGTCCGCTACGGCAACGCGCGCGAACTGATGCTCGGCCTGGAGGTGGTCCTGCCTGACGGGCAGGTCTGGAACGGCCTGCGCCGGCTCCGCAAGGACAACACCGGCTACGCGCTGCGCCATCTGTTCGTGGGCGCGGAGGGCACGCTCGGCATCGTCACCGCCGCGACGCTGCGCCTGTTCGCCCGCCCGCGGGCCAATGAGGTCCTGTTCTGCTCGGTGCGTGACGAGGACGCCGCGCTCGCCGTCTTCCGCCGCTTCCGCGAGGCCGACGAGACCGCCATCCGCGCCTTCGAATACATGTCCGGCCTCGGCGTCGATTTCGCCGTGAAGCACATCCCCGGCGTCACCCTGCCGCTGGCCGAGCGGGCGGATCACTACATCCTCGTGGACCTCGCCTCGACCCGCGCCGATGCCGACCTGCAGGGCCTGGCCGAGCAGGTCCTCGGCGCCGCCCTGGAGGAAGGGGAGGTGCTCGACGCCGTCATCGGCGGCAGCGAGGCGAAGCGCACGGCTATCTGGCGCATCCGGGAAGAACACCCGGAGGCCCAGCGCAAGGAAGGCGCCTCGGTGAAGAACGATGTCTCGGTGCCGGTCTCCAAGGTGCCGGAACTGATCCGCCGCGCCTCGGCCGCCTGCGCCGCGCTGATCCCCGGTACCCGGCCCGTGCCCTTCGGCCACATGGGCGACGGAAACATCCACATGAACCTCGAGCAGCCGGTCGGCATGGCGCCGGAAGACTTCCTCGCCCGCAGTCACGACATCATGGACACGGTGAACGAGGTGGTCCGCGACCTCGACGGTTCCTTCTCCGCCGAGCACGGGATCGGACGTCTCAAGACCGACATGATGGAGGCCTGGCGCGGCGGGGCGGAACTCGATGCGATGAAGCGCATCAAGTCGGCGCTCGACCCCGCCGGGCTGATGAATCCCGGCAAGGTCCTGCCCTGAGGCCGCTCGCGCTAAAGTGACCCGCGCATCTGGGCGCCCGGGCCCGGCGCCGCAAGGCTTTCGGCACGGGGGGGAACCCTTTAGGTTGCCCCCGGCTCCATGACCCGCATCGACCGCTATCTCTTTCGTCAGCTCTCGCTCGCCCTCATTGCCGTGACGGTGGGGCTGGCGGCGCTCGTCTGGCTGACCCAGTCGCTCCGCTTCATCGAGCTGGTGCTCGATCGTGGACTGTCGCTGCTGGTCTTCGTCGAACTGACCAGCCTGATGCTGCCTTCCTTCTTCGCGGTCATCCTGCCCATCACGACCTTCGTCGTGGTGCTGTTCATTTACGTCCGGCTCGCCGCGGACCGGGAACTGGTGGTGATGCGTGCGGCCGGGCTGTCCCAATGGAGCCTCTCGCGCCCGGCGGTCGCGCTCGCGGTCCTGGCGACGGGTGCCTGCTTCGTGCTCAACCTCTGGCTCGTGCCGGTCTCGCACACCGCCTTCCGGCAATGGCAGTTCGAGATCCGCAACCAGTTGGTCGGCGTGCTGGTGCAGGAAGGTGTCTTCTCCCAGGTCGGCAACGACCTGACCGTCTATGCGCGCTACCGGGATCCGGACGGCACCCTGCGCGGCATCCTGGTGCACGACCAACGCGACTCGGGCGCGCCGGTGACGATCCTCGCCGAGGCCGGCCGCATCACCGTCACCCCGTCCGGACCGCGCGTCACCCTGGTGAACGGGGTGCGCCAGCAGGTGGACCGCGCGCCGGCCAATGCGGCGCCGGGCACGCCGCCGCTGCGCCTCAACACCCTCTCCTTCAGCGAGAACAGTGTCGATCTTGCCCGCGCAACACGCGGGGAGGAGGTGCGCAGCCGCGATTCGCGCGAGCGATCGATCGAGGAACTGCTCGACCCCGACCCCACCGAGGGCCTGCGCGACCGCGAGATCCGCCGCTTCCGGGCGGAGGCGCATCAGCGCCTCGCTGGCCCCTTCACCACGCTCTCCTTCGCGCTGGTCGGGCTCGCCGTGGCGCTCACCGGGGAATTCCGCCGCCATGGCGGGGGGCTGAGGATCGCGGTCGGCATCTCGCTGGTCGTCGGGCTGCTCGCCTTCGGCCTGACCACGGGCAACCTCGCGCAGCGCAATAATGCCTGGGTGCCGCTGATCTGGGTCCAGGCGCTGCTGCCTGCCGTCATCGCCGCCTGGTGGATCGGATTCGGCGGGAGCGGGCTGCGCCGCCCGCGCCAGCCGGTGCCGGCCACGCCATGACCATCGCCCGCACCCTGATGATCTACGTCGCGCGGCGCTTCGCCACGATGACGCTCGCGATGCTGGCGGCGCTCGCCGGGCTGGTTTCGCTCTTCGACCTCATCGAATTGCTGCGCCGGGGGGCGACGCGCCAGGACGTGACCTTCGGCCTGGTCTCCCAGATCGCGGCCCTGCGCCTGCCCTTCATGGCGATGCAGATCCTGCCCTTCGCCATCCTGCTGGGCGGCATCATCGCCTTCTGGCGCCTCACGCGCTCCTCGGAACTGGTGGTGGCGCGGGCGGCGGGCATCTCGGCCTGGGGGTTCCTGGCCGGGCCGGTAGGGGTGGCGGTGCTGCTCGGCGCGATCGCGACCACGGGCATCTCGCCGCTTTCCTCCGCCATGCTGGCGCGCGCCGAACGGCTCGACGCGCAGTACCTGCGCAACACCAGCGGCATATCGGCGCTGGCCGGCGGCCGGCTCTGGCTGCGCCAGGCCGATGCTGGGCTCGACGCGCGCGGCGTCGCCATCCTCTCGGGCCGGCCCGTGGCGCTGCGCGACCTCCGGCCGGGGGAGGCCTTTCGCCTCGACGACATCAGCCTGTGGCGCCTGTCGGCCGACGACCGGCCGCTCGCGCGGGTGGAGGCGCCCTCCGCGGTGCTGGCTCCCGGCCGCTGGGTGATCCCCGAGGCCGTGGTCTTCGGCGCGGACCGTACGCCGACCGCGGCACAACGGCTGGAACTGCCCACCGACCTGACGCCGGTCCGCATCCAGGATTCCTTCGCCAGCCCCGACACGCTGTCCTTCTGGCTTCTGCCGGACTTCATCGAGGTACTCGAGCAGGCGGGCTTCTCCGCCGTGCGGCACCGGCTGCACTTCCAGTCCCTGCTGGCGCTGCCTCTGCTTGCCGCGGCGATGGCGCTGCTCGCGGCGGGCTTCTCCATGCGGTCCTCACGGCGCGGAGGCGTCGCGCAGATGATCGGCGGAGGCGTCGCCGCCGGCTTCGCGCTGTTCGTGATCGACAAGGTCACGGGCGAATTCGGGGAGGCGGGCACCCTGCCCGTGGTCTTCGCCGCCTGGGCGCCGGCCGCCGCAGGCTTCCTGCTCGCCACCGCATTGCTGCTGCATCTTGAGGACGGCTGAGCGCGCATGCCGATGACACCGACGCTGCCCCGCCTTGCCGCCCTGCTGGCCCTCGTCGCGACACCCGCGCTGGCCCAGACCGGAGCCTTGCCGCCGATCACCATGCCGACGCCGAGCGCGCCGGTCGTGCCCGGCCAGCCGCCGGCCGCCGGGGCGGCGCCGGCCGGTGCGCCC
>NZ_JAAEDM010000038.1 GCF_018129065.1 Neoroseomonas soli
GCCGGGGCGGCGCCGGCCGGTGCGCCCGGCGCCGCCCCGGCGCAGGACCAGCCCGTCACCTTCACCGCCGAGGAGGTGGAATACGACCAGAACCGCGCCCTCGTGGTCGCGCGCGGGCGGGTCGAGGCCTGGCAGGGCAACCGCATGGTGCGCGCGGACGAGTTCACCTACGACCGCAACACCGGCGTCGCCACCGCGCGCGGCAACGTCCAGCTCATCGAGGCCGACGGCCAGGTCATCTTCGCCGACAGCGTGGTGCTGGAGAACCAGTTCAAGGACGGCGTGCTGGAAGGGTTGCGCGGCCTGCTGGCGCAGAACGGGCGCGTCGCCGCCGCCGGGGCGCGGCGCACCGGCGGCAACCTCTTCGACCTCAGCCGCGTGGTCTATTCATCGTGCAATGCCTGCCAGGACGATCCGCTCGCCCCGCCTGTCTGGCAGCTGCGCGCGCGCACCGCGACGCTCGACCAGCAGGCGCGCCAGGCGCGCTACCGCGACGCGGTGGTGGAATTCGGCGGCGTGCCGGTGTTCTGGACGCCCTACCTGCAGCACCCGGCGGGCACCGCGCCGCGCCAGTCGGGCTTCCTCAGCCCGACCTTCGGCATCACCGGCTATCTCGGCGCCTTCGTCGAGACGCCCTACTACTGGGCGATCGACGAGCAGCAGGAAATCGTGCTGCGGCCGCAATTCGCGACGCGCCAGGCGCCGAACCTCGGGCTCGAATACCGCCGGCGCTTCAACTTCGGCGAGATCGAGGCCGACGGCTCCGTCGGCTACCTGAACGGCGATTCCAACACCGAGCGCGGCTTCGCCGGGCACATCTTCTCGCGCGGGCGCTTCTCGATCGACGAGACCTGGCGCACCGGCTTCGACTTCAACCGCGCGAGCAGCGAGGACTACCTGCGGATCTACCGCTACGGTGCGCGGCGGCTGCTGAACTCCAGCGTCTTCACCGAGGGATTCTGGGGCACGGATGCCTATGCGCGGCTCGATGCCCGCGTCTTCCAGGGCCTGCGCGCGACGGACAACAACAGCCAGATCCCCTTCGTCCTGCCCAACCTCTACTTCGACTGGCACTCGCAGCCCGATTCGCTCGGCGGCACCTTCACCTTCGACACATGGAACTTCGCGGTCTTCCGCGACCAGGGCACCGATACCCAGCGTGGCGCGGTGCGGCTCGGCTACAGCCTGCCCATCACCGACGCGCAAGGCGGGATCTGGACGCTGCGCGCGCAGTCGGACCTCGCCGCCTATGCCTTCACCGATCTCTCGGGCGCGCCGAACTACTCGACGGCGGCCAATAACGGCACGACGGGCATGGCCAATATCCGCGCGGCGCTCGACTGGCGCATGCCCTTCGTGCGCAGCGCCGGGGAATACGGCCAGCAGGTGATCGAGCCGCGCATCCAGTTCGTCGGCGGGCCGCTGACCGGCAGCCAGGCCGGCGTGCCGAACGAGGACAGCATCGACTTCGAGTTCACCGACGCCAACCTGTTCAACCTGAACCGCTTCGGCGGGCGCGACCGGCAGGAAGGCGGCACGCGGGTGGACTATGCGCTGCGTGGCGCCTGGTACTTCCCGAATGGCGGCATGCTCGAGGGCCTCGCCGGCGGATCCTACCGCACGCAGCGCGACGGCGGGCCCTTCTTCACCGGCAGCGGGGTCGAGGACCGCGCCTCCGACTACGTCGCGCGGGCGCGTGTCATGCCTGTGCCCTGGCTGGAGTTCCTCGGCCGCGGGCGCTTCGACAACGAGAACGGCGCGACGCGCTTCCTCGACCTCTCGACCAGCGTCAACTTCGACACCGGCACGGCGGTCACGGGCGGCTACCTCTATACCCCCGCCGCGCCCTACCTGACGCCGGTGCGTGATCGGAACGAAGTCGCCGCCGGCGTCACGCAGCGCGTCGGTTTCTGGCGCTTCAGCGCCTATGGCCGCTACGACATCGACATCAACCGCCCGGTCGCGATCAGCGCCTCGGTGGCCTACGAGGACGAGTGCCTGCTGCTCGAGGCGCGGTTCTTCAAGCGCTTCGCGGAAGATCCGTCGACCGGCAACCTCTACCCGGCGAACACGATGCTGCTGTTCCGCATCGGCCTGAAGACGATCGGCGATGTCGGGTTCCGGGCGATTTGAGTCCCGGCGCGGGGCGGCCCGACCGCGTGAAGCACTTCGTGGCACGGAGGGGCCGCCGTGCCGTTCCGCGCTTCCCCGCGAACCCGGCAGGTCCTAAAGAGGCGGTGCCATGACAGCCGTGACGCTCCCCCCCGCCCGGCGCCCCCGGCGCTTCGCGGCCCTGCCGGCCGCCCTGCTGCTCGGCCTGCTCGCCGTGTCGCAGCCGGCCTCCGCGCAGCGCGCCAACCGCGTCGCCGCGGTGGTGAACGGCGACGTCGTCACCCTGCAGGAGGTCGAGAGCCGCCGCCGCCTGCTCGCGCTGACCGCCGGCATGACCGGTGAGGTGGGCGGCCGCGCCAACGACCAGATCCTGCGCCTGCTGATCGACGAGCGCCTGCGCACGCAGGAAGTCGCGCGCCGCCGTATCGCCGTGACCGACCAGGACATCGCCAACGCCGTCGGCGAGATCGAGACGCGCAACGGGCTGCCCACCGGCGGCCTGCGGGATAACCTGCGCCGCGCCGGCATCGACGCGCGCGTGCTCTACGACCAGATCCGCGCCCAGATCGGCTGGAACCGGCTACTGCGGTCCCAACTCGGCGGCCAGGCCAACGTCGCCCAGGCCGAGATCGACGAGGGCGTCGCCGCCGCCCGCGCCCGCACCGGCCAGCCGGAATTCCTCGTCTCGGACATCTACATCCCCGTCTCCAACCCGGGGCAGGAGGCGGAGGTCCAGCGTTTCGTCGCCGACATCATCGTCCGCCTGCGCCAGGGCGCGCCCTTCGCGATGGTGGCGACGCAGTTCAGCCAGTCCCAGACGGCGATGCTCGGCGGCGACCTCGGCTGGATCCAGCCCGACCGGCTGGACCCGGAGGTCGCCACTATCGTCCGCCAGATGCCCGAAGGCGCGATCTCCAACCCGATCCGCGTGCCCGGCGGCTTCGTCATCGTGACGCTGCGCCAGAAGCGCATCGCCGGCCGTGACATGGCGACCATGCTGACGCTGCGCCAGGCCTTCTTCCCCTTCGAGGGGCAGGTGAACCCGACGGCGCCGACGGCCCAGCAGCTCCGCCAAGTGGAACGTGCGCAGTCGCTGTCCGAGGGCGCGCGGTCCTGCGACGCGATCGAGGCCGCCTCCCGCGGCAGCCCGCGGCCCGCCGACCCCGGCCAGATCCGCCTCGAGACGGTGAACCCGCCGGAACTGCGCGACCTCCTGGCCAACCTGCCGATCGGCCGGCCGTCGCAGCCCATCGTCTCGCCGGACGGCGTGATGATCATCGCCGTCTGCGCGCGGGAACAGCGCAACCTCGCCGAGATCACGCCCGACCAGGTGCGCGACCGGCTGCTGCGCGAGCGCGTGGAACTCATCTCCCGCCAGGTGCTGCGCGACCTCCAGCGCCGCGCCCAGATCGACATCCGCAGCGAGCCCACCCCCGCCCGCGAAGCGCCCGCCGCGAGCCAGCCGCAGCGGCGCGGCTGACGCCTCGGCCGTGACCGGGCCCGACCTGCCGAGCCTGCGCGAGACCGTCGCGCGGCACGGGCTCGATGCCCGCAAGTCGCTCGGCCAGCACTTCCTGCTCGACCCCGCGGTCTGCGCGCGCATCGCGGCGCTGGCGGGCGCGCTCGACGGCCGCCACGTCATCGAGGTCGGGCCCGGCCCGGGCGGGCTGACGCGCGCGCTGCTCGCCTCCGCGGCCGCGGAGGTGGTCGCGGTGGAACTCGACCGCCGCGCGGTCGCCGCCCTGGCGGAACTCGCCGCTGCGCATCCGGGCCGGCTGCGGGTGGTCGAAGGCGACGCGCTGAAGGTCGATCCCGGCGCGCTGGTCCCGGCGCCGAGGAAGATCGTCGCCAACCTGCCCTACAATGTCGCGACGCCGCTTCTGGTCGGCTGGCTGCGCGGCGCCGCGGCGCTGGAAGGCATGACGCTGATGTTCCAGCAGGAGGTCGCGGAACGCATCTGTGCCGCGCCGGGGGCCGAGGCCTATGGGCGGCTGTCCGTTCTCGCGCAGTGGCGCTGCCGCTGCGACATGCTGCTGCGCCTGCCGCCGGGCGCCTTCAGCCCGCCGCCCAAGGTCTGGTCGGCGGTGGTGGGGCTGACGCCGCATGCGGAGGACCCCGGGTCGGTGCTCTTCGCCGCGATGGAACGCACCACGGCGGCGGCCTTCGGACAGCGGCGGAAGATGCTGCGCGGGGCGCTGAAGTCGCTGGGCGATGCGGAAGGGCTGCTGGCGGCCGCCGGGATCGACGGGACGCGGCGGGCGGAGACGCTGACGGTCGCGGAGTTCGACACACTGGCGCGGGTCGTGATGAAGGTCGGGGGGAGGTGAACTCCCCCCGATCCCCCCTCCTTCTTTGGATTCCTGGGGACTGACGTCGAAAAGGGGGGCGGGCGTCGCGCGGGCCGTCGCGGCGGCGCTTCCCGGGGCGTGCTGCGCCGCTCAGCCGAGGCCGGCGGGCAGTCCTGCCCAGACCTCGTCGATGCTCATCTTCCGCGGCAACAGCCCCTGTTCGAGCGCGTAGCGCATGGCGACCACGATCGCCGGATCGAGCGCGGCACGCCCCCGCGGCAGCGCCGCGTCACCGGCCGCGACGCCGAACAGGCGCAGCAATTCGGTCACGATCTCCGGCCGGTCCCGTGCCATCGCGGCCTTCACCACCACCAGATGGTTCACCGGGACGAAGCCGTGCGCGGCCCGGAAGGCGCGACCGGCGGCATCCGGGTCCGGGAAGACCGGGCGCAGCCCGGCATCCCCCGGCAGGTCGTAGCCGAAGATCGCGGCGTCGAGTTCGCCCGCCCGCAGCATCGCGAGCATGTCCTTGCCCGGCGCGGCACGCTCGACGAAGGGCGGGTCGCGGTATTCGGCGACATGGGCGTCCTCGAAGGTGACCCAGGCGACGTCCTGCGGCGCGACGCCGTGCGCCTCCTGCATCCGTCCGCGCAGCCAGAGGCCCGTGGTCTGCGAATAGGCGCGCACGCCGACGCGCCGGCCGCGCAGGTCTTCCGGTCCGCGGATCCCGCTGTCGGCGCGGCAGAGCAGCGCCGGTTCCTGGAAGCGCGCCGCGACCGCGACCGGCAGCAGCACCAGTTCCTTCCCCCAGGCCTTCGCCATCAGGAAGGTCGCGATCGCCATCTCGCTGACGTCGAAGCGCGATTCCCGCACCATCGGCGCGAAGGCGCGGGAGATCGGCTTCACCTCGACCGGATCCAGCGCGAGCAGCGGAGAGGCGACGCGCCCATCCAGCAGCGCCGCCGTGTGCGGGTAGCGCCCGAGCGCGGTGCTGAGCCGGATCACGTTCATCCGCGCCGGCCCCTCAGGCCAGGCTTTCGACGACGTGGGGGAAGACCGACTGATAGCCCTCGCCCCAGGTGATCTTCTTGTCGGAGTTGCGCGCCGCCTGCGCGCCACGCTGCTGCGCGACGCGGGTATAGTATTCCCAGAGGTGCTCCTGCCCCTCCATGCACTCGATCGCCGCGCGCTTCTTCGCCCAGACGCTGCCGATGTCGAGCAGCACGTCCGGCTTCCAGTTGCACTGCTCGGGCTGGTGCGGCTCGAACAGGAAGACCGGCGGCGCGCCGAGCACCTTCTGTTCCGGATTGTGGCCGTGCGCCTGCGCGGTGATGCGCGCGTTCTGCGCCCAGGCCGACACCGCCGGATGGTCGTGGTTGTAGAGGTCTTCCTTGCTGTGCGTCAGCATGAAGGCGGGGTGGATCGCGCGGTACACGTCCACCAGCCGGAAGAAGGCGGCCTCCGTCAGGTTGATCGGGTAGTCGCCGAGGTCCCAGAACTGGATGTCGTGCACGCCGAGGACGTCGGCTGCCTTCTTCGCCTCGGCCTCGCGCGAGGTCTTCACGCGCTCCATCGTCATCCCGGATTGGCGCCAGAGCTTCGCGCTCTCCCCGCGCTCGCCGTAGGAGAGGCAGACCACCGTCACCTGGTAGCCCTTCTCGGCATGCAGCGCGATCGCGCCGCCGCAGCGCCAGACGAAGTCGGCGGAATGGGCGCTGACGACGAGGGCGGTCTTCGTGCTCATCACTTGTTGTTCCTGTCCGGGAAGCAGGGGCGCGCCGCGCGTGTGGAAGCCTTCAGGCTCCAAGGCTGGCGATTCTTTCGCTCGCTGTCGATCCGCACGCCGGCCTCCTACCCCTGCACCCAGGCGAGCACTGCGGCGAGGGTGAAGACCGAGATCACAGTGGAGACGAGCACCGTCGCCCCGGAGCGGTCCGCCCCCGTCGCGTAGCGGCGCGCCAGCAGGAAGGCATTCGCCCCGGTCGGCAGCGCCGCCGTCATCACCGCGACGCCGGTTTCCAGCGGCGAGAGCGCGAGCAGGACGCAGCCGCCCCAGACCATCAGCGGCAAGGCCGCGAGCTTCAGGACCGTCGCCCAGGCGACTTCCCGCCAGGATTGCCCGGTGCTGAAGACCGCAAGCGATCCGCCGAGGCAGAACAGCGCCACTGCCGGCGTCGCCGCGCCGAGCATCTCCAGCGTGCGGCGCATCGGGCCGGGCACCGGCAGGCCGATCGTGCTCCAGCCCAGCGCGACGAAGACCGTCACCACCACCGGGTTGCGCGCGATGCCGGCAAGCGTCGCGCCGACGATCCGCCGCCACGGCGCGTGCCGGTGCAGGCCGAACTCCGCCACCACGGTGCCGAGCGTCAGCAGCACCATCGAATGCAGCGCGATGATGGTGATGAGGATGCTCAGCCCCGCCTGGCCGAAACTCGCCGCGATCAGCGGGATGCCCATCATCACCGTGTTGCCGAAGGTGCAGTTCAGCGCGAAGAGCCCCGCCTCGCCGAGCGGCATTTCCATGCGCCGCGTCCCCAGCCACAGCGCCACGCCGTACAGCACCACGGCCGCGGCGAAGAAGGCGAAGGCCGCCGGCCCGCCGCCGGCATGGCCCGCCGTGCCGCCGGCGAAGAGCAGCGCCGGCGCGGCGAGGTTGAAGGCGAAGGAATTCAGACCGCGGAAGCCCGCCTCGTCGATCAGCCGCCGTGCCGCCGCCAGGTAGCCGAGGCCGACGATGGCGAAGACGGGCGCGACGATCCCGAGGATGGCGCCCAAGCCGTCAGCCCGCCAGCAGCCGAGCGATGAAGCCCGCCATGCCGGGCTGGCGGCGCCGCTCGCTGCGGGCGGCATGCAGGATGGAGCGGACCTGGGCGACGGTCGCGGCGAAGTCGCGATTGACCACGACGTGGTCGAACTCGTCCCAGTGGGTGATCTCCTCGCGCGCCGCCGCCATGCGCTTGGCGATCTCCTCCGGGCTGTCCTGGCCGCGGCCACGCAGGCGCGCCTCGAGGTCGGGCAGGGAAGGGGGCAGCAGGAAGATGCCGACCACGTCCTCGGGCAGCGTCGCCTTCATCTGGCGATGGCCTTGCCATTCGATGTCGAACAGCACGTCGCGGCCCGCGGCGAGCGCCGCTTCCACCGGCCCGCGCGGCGTGCCGTAGGACCGGCCGAGGAAGCGCGCATATTCGAGGAATTCGCCGCGTTCGGCCATGGTGTCGAACTCGTCGGGCGTCTTGAAGAAGTAGTGCACCCCTTCCTGCTCGGCGGGGCGCGGCGCGCGCGTGGTCGCGCTGATGGAGAGCGACAGGGCGGGCTCGGTTTCGAGCAACGCCCGCGAGACCGAGGTCTTGCCCGCCCCCGGCGCCGCCGCGAGCACCAGGCAGAGGCCGCGCCGCGCGATGCCGTCATTCGACATTCGCGGACTGCTCCTTGAGCCGTTCGATCGCCGCCTTGAGTTCCAGCCCGATGCGCGTCAGCGCCGTGCTGGACGACTTGCTGCACAGCGTATTGGCCTCGCGCACGAATTCCTGGGTGAGGAAGTCGAGCTTGCGGCCGATCGCCTCGCCGGAGTTCAACAGCCGCCGCGCCTCGGAGATATGGGCGGAGAGGCGGTCGAGTTCCTCGCGGACATCGGATTTCGTCGCCAGCAGCGCGACTTCCTGCGCGAGCCGTTCCTCCGGCACGCGGCGCTCGCCTTCCAGCAGCGCGGCGAGGCTTTCGAGCAGCCGCTGCCGGTGCAGTGCCGGCTGGTCGGCCGCTTCCTTCGCCGCGAGTTCGTGCAGCGCCGCCACTTCGTCCAGCAGCACGCCGAGGATGTCGGCCAGCTTCCCGCCTTCCGTCCGGCGCGATGCCACCAGTCCGTCGAGCGCGGCGGCGAAGGCGGCGGCGATGGTGGCGCGTTTCGCCTCTTCCTCGGTCTCGTCCGGTTCGGTCACTTCGGCGCGCAGCACGCCGGGCAGGGTCAGCAGCGCCTCGGCGCGCGGCGGCGGGCAGCCGGGGATGCGGGCGGCGAGGTCGAGGGCGATCTTCAGCGCCTGGTCCAGCGCCGCCGGGTCGGGCGTCAGGCGCGCGGCCGTCCGTTCTTCTCGCTTCACGGTCAGCGTGGCGGAGACATTGCCGCGCTTCAGCACGCGCCCCGCCGCCTCCTTCAGTGGCGACTCCAGCGCGTCGAGGCCGCCCGGCAGGCGCAGCCGCACATCGAGCCCCCTGCCGTTGACGCTGCGCACTTCCCAGAGGAAGGAGGAACCGTCCGGCAGCGTGCCGCCCTCGCGGGCGAAGCCGGTCATGGAGGACAGGGGAGACTTGGCCATGGCGCCGCTTCTCCCCCGTGGAGGGGACTGATGCAACCCACCTGGGACCATGTGCTGATCACCGGGGCGTCCTCCGGCCTTGGGCGCGCGCTGGCCGAGGCCTGCGCCCGCCCGGGGGCGGTGCTGCACCTGTCCGGCCGCGACGCCACCCGGCTGGAGACAGTTGCCGCCGCCTGCCGCGCGAAGGGCGCGGAGGTGCGGCCGGTCGTGCTCAGCGTGACCGATGCCGCCGGCATGGCGGGGTGGATCGCCGGCGCCGGGCGGCTGGACCTGGTCATCGCGAATGCCGGCATCTCGGCCGGCACCGGCGACGGCACCGAACCGCCCGCTCAGTCCCGCGCCATCTTCGAGACCAACGTGACCGGCGTGCTGAACACGGCGCTCCCGGCCATCGAGGCCATGGCTGCCCAGGCGCCGGGGTCGGACGGGGTGCGCGGGCGGGTGGCGGTGATCGCCTCGCTCGCTGCCTTCGTCGCCGCGCCCGGCGCACCCGCCTATTGCGCCACCAAGGCGGCGGTGCAGCGCTGGGCGGAGGCGCTGGACGGGACCGAGCGCCACCGCGGCATCCGCCTGCACGCGGTCTGCCCCGGCTATGTCCGCACGCCGATGACGGCGCACAACACCTTCCCCATGCCCTTCCTGATGGACGCCGAGGAGGCGGCGCGGCGGACGCTGGCCGGCATCGCGCGCGGGCGGGTGCGCATCGCCTATCCCTGGCCGACCTATGCCCTGGCGCGCCTGGCGGGGGCCCTGCCGCCGGGGCTGCGGTCCTGGATCTTCTCCCGCATGCCGGCGAAGGGCCGGGCTAGCGACGACGCGTCGTGACCAGCCAGACGGCGGCGAGCACCACGGCGCCGCCGGCAAGGACGCTCCAGGACGGCACCTCGCCCAGCCACAACACCGCGATGGCGGTGGCGAAGACCGGCTGCAGGTAGCCCACCATCGCCGCGTCGGCCGCTCGCGCTCGCGTCGCCAGGCCGAGGAACATCGTCAGCGGCACCGCGGTCGCGAAGACGGCGAGGATGACCGCCACCACCCAGACCTCCGGCGGCTGCACCAGCGCCCCCGGCCCATCGACGGCCAAGGCGAGGCTGCCCGAGAAGATCGCCGACACCGCCTGCTGCCCGAGCGCGAGCGCCGCCGCCGGCCCGCGCGGTGCCATGCGCACCCAGACGGTGCTGACCGCGTAGGAGAAGGTCGCGCCGAGGACCAGCAGCGCGCCGAGCGCCGAGCCGCCGCCGAGACCCCCCGGCCCGACCACGATCGCGATGCCCAGGAACCCCGTGCCGATGCCGGCCAGCATGCGTGGCGTCGGCTTCTCCCCCGGCAGGAAGATCGCGGCGAGCAGCGTGACCATCAGCGGCCCCGCCGCCTGCACGAGGGAGGCCGGCGCCGCCTCCATCCGCTGCAGCGCGAGGGGGATCAGCGTATTGGGAATGACGCCGCTGAGGGTGCCGAGCACCACCGCCGCCAGCAGCACGCCGCGCGAGATGCCGTCCAGTTCGCGCCGGAACCACAGGAAGACGAACACCGCCACCGCCGCCAGCGTTCCGCGCACGCCCGCCAGCGCGAAGGGCGGCAGATGGGCGGCAAGGAAGCGGATCAGCGGAAAGGCCGCGCCCCAGAGCGCGGCGATGACGAGTAGCCGGGCCCAGAGCGCCGCACCCGACAGCGGCGCCTGTCCGTTCATCCGAACCCGTGGAAGTCGCAGAACTCCCGCGCGGGGACGCGTTCCGTCACCAGGCCGTTCTCCGGTGCCTCCGGATCCGCATGGCCGAGCGCCATGCCGCAGACCACCACTTCCTCCGGCGTGATCGGCAGATGCGCGCGGATGGTGCCGTGATGCGGGGCGAAGGCCGCCATCGGGCAGGTGTCGAGGCCCATGCCGCGCGCCGCGACCATGAAGTTCTCGAGAAACATGCCGTAGTCGAGCCAGGACCCGATCTCGAGCCGGCGGTCGATGGTGAAGACCAGCCCGGCCGGCGCGCCGAAGAAGTCGAAGTTGCGTGCGTGCTGGCGCTTCATCTTCTCCGTCTCGCCCTTGGCGATGCCGAGCCGGCCGTAGAGGTCCCAGCCCACCTTGCGGCGGCGGGCGAGGTAGGGCTCGAAGAACTGCGCGGGGTAGTAGCGGTATTCCGCCTCTCCGGGGCGTCCGGCCATGTGCTCGGCGACCAGCGCGGCGGAAAGGCGCTTCAGCGCTTCCCCGGCGAGCGCATAGGCCCGCCAGGGCTGCATGTTGGTCCCCGAGGGCGCGCGGGCGGCGATGTCGAGCAGGCGCTCCACCGTCTCCCGCGGCACCGGCACCGGCAGGTAGGCGCGGATGGAGTGGCGGGAGGTGATCGCCGCCGCGACCGGGTCCGCGATGCCGTGCATCAGGCGCGCGCCGTGTCGGCGAAGGCGACCGGGCGGCCGACCGGCGCGCCGAGCACCTCGTCCTCCCGCATCACCACGTTGCCGCGCACGATGGTCATCATCGGCCAGCCGGTGCAGCGGTGCCCGGCGAAGGGCGTCCAGCCGCAGGGGGAGACGATCCAGGATTCCTCGATCGTGCGCTGGCGCTTCATGTCCACCACCGTCACGTCGCCATCGTAGCCGACCGCGAGCCGCCCCTTGTTGAGCGCGCCATAGACGCGCGCCGGGCCGGTGCCCATCAGGTCGGCAAGGCGCGGCAGGGACAGTCGCCCCGCGCTGACATGGTCGAGCATCAGCGGCACGATGGTCTGCACGCCGGTCAGGCCGGCGGCGGTGGTTGGCCAGGGGCGTTCCTTGGCCTCGCGCGAATGCGGCGCGTGGTCGGATCCGACGCAGTCCACCCGCCCGTCGCGCACCGCCGCCCAGGCGGCTTCGAGGTGCCGCGCATCGCGGATCGGCGGGTTCATCACCGCATAGCCGCCGAGGCGGTCATAGGCCTCGTCGGTCTGCGTCAGGTGGTTGAGCAGCACCTCGCAGGTCGCGATGTCGCGGTAGTCGGAGAGGTAGTCGAGTTCCTCCGCCGTCGAGACGTGCAGGATGTGCGCCGGTCGCCCGGTCCTGCGCGCGATCGCCATCAGCCGACGCGTGCCGAGGAAGGCGGCCTCCACGTCGCGCCAGACCATGTGGTTGCGGTGCGGCATGCCCGGCGTGAACATCGGCTTGCGCGCCTGGAGGCGATACTCGTCCTCGGAATGGTAGGCGATGCGGCGGCGGCCCGCGCGCATCACGCGCTCGAGGTTCTCGTCGTCCTCCACCATCAGGTCGCCGGTCGAGGAACCGGCGAAGACCTTGATGGCGCAGACATTCGGCTGGTGTTCGAGGTCCGCGAGCCCGGCGATGTTCGTCTTGGTCGCGCCGACATAAAGCCCGACATCGCAATGCGCGACGCCCGCGAGCCCCGCGCGCTTCGCATCCAGCCGCGTCGTGTCGGTGATGGCGGGCGAGGTGTTCGGCATGTCGAACACCGCCGTCAGCCCGCCGAGCACGGCGGCCTTCGTCCCGGTCCCGATGGTCTCCACCTTCGCATCGCCCGGATCGCGCAAGTGGACATGCGGGTCGATCAGCCCGGGCAGGACGTGCAGGCCCTTGCAGTCGATCACCTGCGCGGCCTCGGCCCGGCGCAGGTCGCCGATCGCAGCGATGCGGCCGGCGCGGATGGCGAGGTCGGCTTCCTCCACGCCCCAGGGCATCACGACATGGCCGCCACGAAGCAGAAGGTCGAAGCGTTCGGCAGTCATGGCGGGGCTCCTCGCAGGTTCGGCGCCGTTGTCGCACCGTGCCGCGCGGGCCGGAAGACCCGGGGGTGTTTGTGTGTGTTGCGCAACGAAAACGGTCCTGGCGGCTTGTGATGCCGCGCCCGGCTCCCCAGATGTCTTGCTGCAATGCAGCATAATTTCGATCCTACGGCCCGCCCCGTTGCCCTGGCGCTGCAGGGCGGCGGGTCCTTTGGCGCCTTCACCTGGGGGGTGCTGGACCGGCTCCTGGCCGAGCCCTCCCTGCCGCTCGCCGCGGTCAGTGGCGCCAGTGCCGGCGCCGTGAATGCGGTGCTGATGGCCGACGGCCTGCTCGCCGGCGGGCGGGAGGAAGCGCGGGCGCGCCTGGCGCGGTTCTGGCGCCTGCTCTCGGACCGGGCGGGGCTGGCCGGGTATCCGGTGATCGGCTCGGTGCTCGCCGCCGCGAACCTGCCCGTGCTGCCCTTCACCCTTGCGCTGCCGGGGACGGACCCGTTGCGCGACCTGCTCGGCGACCTGGTGGATTTCGAACGGTTGCGCGCGGAACGCCCCCTTCCGCTGCTGATCGCCGCGACCCGCGTGCGCGACGGCGAGGCCCGCATCTTCCGCGAGCACGAGATCACGCTGGAGACGGTGCTCGCCTCCGCCTGCCTGCCCATGCTGCGCGAGGCCGTGGAAATCGACGGCGAGCCCTATTGGGATGGCGGCTACAGCGCCAATCCGCCGCTGTGCGACCTGATCCGCGCCACCACGGCACAGGACCTGATCCTGGTGCAGCTCAGCCCGGATGAACGGGAGGGCAGCCCGCGACTGCGCCAGGACATCCGCAATCGCTCGATGGAGATCGCGTTCTCAGCGCCTCTCAAGCGTGAGTTGCAGGCGATCGAGGACATGCGGGCGCTGTGCAAGGAAAGCGGGCTCACGCGCCCACGCCGCTGCCGGCACCTCGAACGACTGCGGCTGCACCGGCTGTCACTGTGGGACGCGGACACCGACACCGCCGACGCCAATCCCGCGAACGTGACCTGGCCGTTCCTGACCCGCCTCGCGGACGCCGGGCGCGCGGCGGCGGAACGCTGGCTGGCGCCGGCGCGGATGGCGGCGGAGTAGCGCGGTGCGCCGGAGAGGGGCTTTGCCCCCCTCCGGGCCTCCCCCCACCAAAGGCCGAAAGGCCTTTGGAAACCGTGAGATTCAATCGGGGGGTTCGGGAGGGGGCAGGATGCGCCTTTCGCGCAGGGGCCGCGCGTAGGCCTCTCCCGTCGCTCGCCGCCCTATGCCGCCGCCTGCTCAAGCGTGGGTGCCACGTCCTGCAGCGTCACGCGCCGCATGTCGCGGGGGTAGGTGCTGTCCTCGAAGGGCCGCGCGCGGTGCAGGGTGCAGCGGTTGTCCCACACCACCAGGTCGTTCTGCGTCCAGCGATGGCTGTGGACGAACTCCCGCTGGGTCGCGAATTCCGTCAGGTCGCGGATCATGGCCATCCCTTCCGGCACCGGCATGCCCTCGACGCGCCCGATGTGGGAGGAGAGGTAGATCGACACCCGCCCCGATCCCGGATGCCGGCGCACCATGCGCTGCGGCACCGGGGCGAAGGCCTTCTTCTCCTCGGGCGTGTATTCGTCGAAGCCGAGCTGCGCGCGCGAGTAGATCAGCGAGTGCCAGGCCACGAGATCCTTCAGCTTCGCCTTGGCCTTGTCCGGCAGCGCGTCCCAGGCCGCGCGCATGTCGGCGAATTCGGTCTCGCCGCCTTCGGGCGGGATCACCCGCGCGTGCAGCATGGAATACATCGCCGGCGTCGGCTTGAATGACGAATCCGAGTGCCAGAGCCGGTTGCCGAGGGCGAACATCCGCCGCCGGTCGTCCGCGGCGAGCAGCTTCCCGTCCGTGTCGAGGTTGGAGATGTCGTTCATCTCCTGGTGCTTGAGCCGGTGCTTGTGCGCGTCCACCGTGCCGCGCGTGGGTTCGAGCGTGCCGAGCTGCCGGCCGAAATCCATCTGCTGGTCGTCGTCGAGCGCCTGGCCGGGGAAGACGAGCACCGCGTACTGGTCCATGGCGCGATGGATCTCTTCCGCGATGCCCGGGGGCAGGGGTTGGCGGAGGTCCACGCCCGTCGCCTCGGCGACGAATAGCGGGTGCAAGGGCCTGAGCGTGAGCGGCATGGCGGTTTCCTCCAACCAGCCCGGTCCCGGTCGGCCGGGCTTTTGGGGCGAAGCGTCGCCCCGGCCGGGGAGGGGGGTCAAGATGGGCCGCGCGACGGCCCGCAGTTGCAGCGAGGATTTCGCAGGACATCGTGGCACCGGCCCCCGTCCCTGCGCGACAATGCACGGGCCCGGAACGGTCCGGGCGCGCGAAACGCGACTGGAGGTGGCCCATGGAAGGCGGATGCGGCTGCGGGCGGCTGCGCTACCGGGTGGAAGGCGCGCCGCTGATCGTCCATGCCTGCCATTGCACCTGGTGCCAGCGGGAGACGGGCACGGTGCATGCGCTCAATGCCCTCTATGAGGCAGACCATGTCGTCCATACGGCCGGGGAGCCCGAGATCGTCTACACGCCCTCGGCCAGCGGCCGGGGGCAGCTGATCGCGCGCTGCCCGGCCTGCAAGGTGGCGATCTGGAGCAACTATGCGCAGGCCGGTCCCGCCGTCCGCTTCGTGCGGGTCGGCACGCTGGACACGCCCGGGCGTTGTCCGCCGGACATCCACATCTACACCTCCACCAAGCTGCCCTGGGTGGTGCTGCCGCCGGGCGCAAAGGCGGTCGCGGAATTCTACGACGTCGCCGCCGTCTGGCCTGCCGGAAGCCGCGATCGGGTCCGGGCCATGCGGCAGCGCCTGCGCGAGCAGGCGGCGGCGCCCGATCCCGCCGACCCCGGTAGTTGAGGGAGCGGGGGGGGCGGAACGACAGATGGCGGCCACAGGGGCCGCCATCCGATAGTCTCGATGCCGGGGTGCCGGGCTCAGGCCGCGGCGGCCAGCGCGTCCTCCGCATCCAGCACGCCGGCGACGGCATGCACCACGGCGGCGATGCGGACGGCAGCCTGGACGGCTTCCTTCGAGAGGCCGCCATGGAGGACGACCTTCTCATGCGACTCCATGCACATGCCGCAGCCGTTGATGGCGGAGACGGCGAGCGACCAGAGCTCGAAATCCACCTTCTCCACGCCCGGCTTCGCCATGACGTTCATGCGCAGCTTCGCCGGCAGGTTGACGTAGTCGCCGCCGACCAGGTGCGTGAAGCGGTAATAGACGTTGTTCATGCCCATGATGGCGGCCGCGGCCTTGGCGGCGCCGAGCGCTTCGGGGGAGAGCTTCGGGCCGAACTCCGCCAGGATGGCGCGCGTCACCTCGGCATTGCGGGAGGCGATAGCGCTGGCGATGAATGTGCCGGCAAGCTGCTGCTGGGTCAGCACCGGCTCCGTGGCCAGCGAGCCGAGGTTCAGCTTCAGGTCCTTGGCGTGTTCCGGCAGGCGGGCGCGCAGGGCTTCGAGGGACATGGGGGCCTCCAGTCGAGACGTGTCCCGCGGGCCCAGGGGGCCGCGCGGGACCGGGGGGTCCATGGGGGCTCACTACCCCCAATGCGCCAGGCAGGTCGGTTGACGGGCACCCGTCGCGGCTATCCGCGACGGGACCCCCGTTTCGCGCCTGCCTCGCGGCGCGGGCGGCCGTCAGGCGGCCTTGCTGAACAGCGCGTCCGGGTTCAGGACGTCCTTGCCCTTCTCCCAGTTGCAGGGGCAGAGCTCGTCCGTCTGCAGCGCGTCGAGCACGCGCAGCACTTCCTGCGGGTTGCGGCCGACGTTCAGGCCGTTCACCGAGGCCCACTGGATCGTGCCGTCCGGGTCCACGATGAAGGTCGCGCGCAGCGGCACGCCGGCGGCCTTGTCGAGGATGCCGAGGCCCGAGGACAGCTCGCGCTTGATGTCGGCCAGCATCGGGATCGGCAGGTCGCGGATGTCGTCGTTGTGGACGCGCCAGTTCAGGTGGACGAACTCGCTGTCCGTTGAGACGCCGTAGACCACCGCGTCGCGGTCGGCGAACTCACCGGCGAGCTTGCCGAAGGCGGCGATCTCGGTCGGGCAGACGAAGGTGAAGTCCTTCGGCCAGAAGAAGACGATCTTCCACTTGCCGGCATCGGTCTGGTCGGTGATCTCGGTGAAGGACACGCCGGGGCCGCCGAGGCCCTCCTTGCCGCCCTTCACGGCGGTCAGGGCAAAGGCTGGGAACTTGTCGCCAACGGTCAGCATGGGGTCGCGCTCCTCGGGGTTGCGGGCCGGATGGCCTGTTGTGCGGTGCACCTTGTGCGGTGCAGCAGATGCCCTCGGGGCGGGATTCTGTCCAACCGATTTCTTCGAAGGGTTCGATCGAGGAATTCGATTTGATCGGTTTGATCGAGCGCAAGGACACGCGCGCCGAATAGTTCTAGCGGCGCAACTCCATCTGGATCGGGCCTTCCCGTTCCCCGCGGGCGAACTGGTCCACCAGCGGATTGCCGGTATTGCCGAGCGCCGCCGCCGCTCCGGTCCAGACGATCTTCCCCCTGTGGATCATCGCCGCGTCGTCGCCGATGCGTCGCGCGCTCGCCATGTCGTGCGTGATCGAGACGGCCGTCGCGCCCAGCCGCTTCACCACGTCCACGATCAGCCCGTCGATCACCGCGCCCATGATGGGGTCGAGGCCGGTGGTGGGCTCATCGAAGAAGATGATGTCGGGCTGCGCCGCGATGGCGCGCGCCAGGCCTACGCGCTTCTGCATGCCGCCCGAGAGTTCGGCCGGGGAAAGGTCGCCCACGGAGGCTGCGAGGCCCACCTGCGCCAGCACCTCCGCCGCCTTGTCGCGGGCGGCGCCGCGCGTGATGCGCTTCTGCGCCAGCAGCTTGAAGCAGACATTCTCCCAGACGGGCAGAGAATCGAAGAGCGCGCCATTCTGGAAGAGCATGCCGATGCGGTCGTTCAACTCCTCCCGCTCGCGGCGGCCCATGGCCAGCACGTCGCGGCCGTCGATCTCGATCGTGCCGGCATCGGGCTGGATCAGGCCGAGGATGCACTTGATCGTCACCGACTTGCCGGAGCCCGACCCGCCGAGGATCACCATCCCGTGCCCGGCCCGGATGTCGAGATCCACGCCGTCCAGCACCTTCTTGTCGCCGAAGGCCTTGGAGAGGCCGCGGAGGCGGATCTTCGGAACGCCATCCACATGCGCCTTGGTATCCACGAAAGCGCCCCTCAAGCGCCGGCCGCCGCACATCCGTGCGGCTTGGCTTCGCGGTACTTGCCGCGGGCCGCGATCGCGGCCTCGGCCCGCGTCGTGGCCGCGGGCGGCATGTCGGAACCGTGTGTGATCGGCTGGGTCATTGCGCGAAGAACATCTCGGTCAGCACGTAGTCGAGCGCGAGGATGAGGATGGAGGAGGAGACCACCGCCATCGTCGTCGCGGCACCGACGCCCTGCGCGCCGCCCTTGCTGTAGTAGCCGCACCAGCAGCCCATCAGCGTGATGACGAAGCCGAACACGGCGGCCTTCACCAGGCCCGACACGACGTCTATCACTTCGAGGAAATCCAGCGTCGCCTTGAGGTAGCCGGCCGAATTGAAGCCGAGCTTCGTGGTGCCGATCAGCCAGCCGCCCATGACGCCGAGGATGTCGGCCACTGCGACCAGGAAGGGCAGGGCGATCACCCCCGCGAGCAGCCGCGGCGTGACGAGGTATTTCATCGGGTTGGTGGACAGCGTCGTCAGCGCGTCGATCTGGTCGGTGACGCGCATGGTGCCGATCTCGGCGGCGAAGGAGGCGCCGATGCGCCCCGCCACCATCAGGCTCGCGATGACCGGGCCGAGTTCGCGCGTGATGGACAGGACCACCACGTTCGCCACCGCCCCTTCGGCGTTGAAGCGGACGAAGCCCGTGTAGGATTGCAGCGCCAGCACCATGCCGGTGAAGATCGCCGTCAGCGCCACCACGGGCAGCGAGAAATAGGCGATCTCGGCCAGGTGGCGCAGGAACTGCCGCGCATAGAAGGGCGGCCGCAGCAGGTGGGACAACGCCTCCAGCGCGAAAAGCACCAGCGCGCCCACTTCGCGGCAGGCCGAAAGGACGGCCCGCCCGATCGCGGCGACGGGGTTCAGCACCAGGTCCAACCGCTCAGCCCCGGATGTAGTCGCGGGCGTAGCGCGCACCGAGGGAGGTCAGCACCTCGTAGCCGATGGTGCCCGCGCGCGCGCCCACCTCGTCCGGGCTGCAGCCGGCGCCGCCGATCAGCGTCAGGCGGTCGCCGGGGGCGATCTCCGGCAGGTCGGTCACGTCGAAGGTCGTCAGGTCCATGGACACCCGTGCCACGAGAGGGACGGGCCTGCCACGGAAATCCGCCACGGCCTTGCCCGAGAGGCTTCTCAGGTAGCCATCCGCATAGCCCACCGCAACCGTCGCGATCCGCGTGGGGCGCGGTGCGGTCCAACTTGCCCCGTAGCCGACCGGGGTTCCGGCCGGGATCTCCCGCACCTGGAGCACCGGCGCATCGAGCCGCGCCACCTGCCGCATCGGGTTCGGCCGGTCCGGCGTCGGATTGATGCCGTAGAGCGCGCAGCCCGGCCGCGACAGGTCCGAGGCGAAGTCCGGCCCGAGGAACATGCCGGAGGAATTGGCGAAGGACCGCCGCGCCATGGGCAGGTCCGAGCACGCTTCCGCGAAGCGTTGCGCCTGCGCCGCGTTCATCGGATGCGCCGGCTCGTCCGCGCAGGCGAGGTGCGTCATCACATAGAGAAGCTCGATTCCCGCCAGCAGCGAATGATCGGCCGAGAGCCGCGCGCGTTCCGCCGCATCCAGCCCCAGCCGCGCCATGCCGGTATCGACATGCAGGATCGCCCGCCGCGCCACGCCGGACGCCCGCGTCGCCGCCGCATGCGCCGCGACATCGGCGAGTGAGTTCATCACCGGCACCAGCCCGGCATCGCCATCCGCGCCAGGCGGGAAGCCGCCGAGCACGGCGATCATCGGCCCGGCGCCGATCGCCGCCCGCAGCGCGATGCCTTCCTGCAACTGCGCCACGAAGAAGTGGCGGCAGCCTGCCGCGCGCAAGGCTCGCCCGACCTCGGCCGCGCCAAGGCCGTATCCATCCGCCTTCACGACTCCTGCCACCGCGCCGGGCGCGCCGCGGGCCGCGAGGTCCTTCCAGTTCGCGACGATGGCCGGCAGGTCGATGGTCAGGACCGCGCGTGTCGTGTCGGCGAAGCGTGAAGCCGGTGTGCCGTCATTCATAGGGCGGCGGCTCCTCGTGATGGGTGTCGAGGTCGCCGAAGCGGGTGAACTCGGCCTCGAAGAACAGCCTGATGGTGCCGGTCGGGCCGTGGCGCTGCTTGGCGATGATCAGCTCGGCCTTGTTGTGGGCCATCTCCATGTCCTTCTGCCACTTCTCCGTCGCCTCGTGGAACTTCTCCGGGTTGTCGAAGTTGAGTTCCTTGGGCTGGCGCGCCTGAAGGTAGTAGTCGTCGCGATAGACGAACATGACGACGTCGGCGTCCTGCTCGATCGAGCCGGATTCGCGCAGGTCGGAGAGCTGCGGCCGCTTGTCCTCGCGCGATTCCACCGCGCGCGAGAGCTGCGACAGCGCGATCACCGGCAGGGAGAGCTCCTTGGCGATCGCCTTCAGGCCCTGGGTGATCATCGAGATTTCCAGCACGCGGCTTTCCGGGCGCGTGCCGGCGGCAGGGCGCATGAGCTGGAGGTAGTCCACCACCACCAGGTCGAGCCCCTTCGTGCGCTTCAGCCTGCGGCAGCGCGTGCGCAGCGCGGAGATGGTGATGGCCGGCGTGTCGTCGATCCAGAGCGGCAGGGCGGAGATCTCGCGGCTCACCTCGACGAAACGGTCGAAGTCGCGCTGGCCGATCTCGCCGCGGCGGATGCGGTCGCCGGAGATGCGGGCTTCCTCCGACAGCAGGCGCGTCGCGAGCTGGTCCGCGCTCATTTCCAGCGAGAAGATCGCGACGCCGGCCTTGGGCACCGCATTGGGGTCGTTCTCGCGCGCCGCGCGCAGGAGGGACTTGGCCGCGCCGAACGCGACCTTGGTGGCGAAGGCCGTCTTGCCCATGCCGGGGCGGCCCGCGACGATCAGAAGGTCCGACGGATGCAGGCCGCCCATCTTGGCGTCGAGGTCGCGCAGCCCCGTCGTCAGGCCGGAGACGCCGCCCGGCGTGGTGAAGGACTTCTCCGCATTCTGCACGGCGACGGTCAGCGCGCGCTCGAAGGAGACGAAGCCGCCGTCGCCGGCGCCGCCTTCCTTCGAGAGTTCGAACAGCGCCTGTTCCGCGGCTTCGAGCTGCCCCTTGGCGTCGAGTTCCGGCTCCGCGCCGAAGGCGCGGTTCACCACCACCTCGCCGAGGTCGATCAGCTGCCGGCGCAGATAGGCGTCGTAGACGACGCGGCCGTATTCGCCGGCATTGATGATGCCGACCATGGCCGAGAGGAGCTGCGCCAGGTAGGCGGGCCCGCCGACTTCCTCGAGCAGACCGGAATGCTCGAACTCTGATCGCAGCGTGACGACGTCGGCGAGTTGGCCGGCTTCCACCCGCCGCTGGATGGCCTGGTAGATGCGCCCGTGCACCGGGTCCGCGAAGTGTTCCGGCGCGAGGAACTCGGAGACGCGCTCATAGGCCTTGTTGTTGGCGAGGAGGGCGCCGAGCAGCGCCTGCTCCGCCGTCAGGTTGGACGGCGGAAGGCGCTGCGACAGGCCGAGCAGGCCGCCCGCAGCGGGGTCGATTTCGTTCATGCCGCCATTCTAGCCCGACGGCGGAGTCGCGCGCCCCCTGTGGATAACGGGGATGACGGGGACGGCCGCACCCAAACCACCCCGCGCCATCAGTTCCCAACGGCCAGAGAAGGGAGGGGGTCCGGGGGAGGTTCTCCTCCCCCGCCCTTCCCATCGCCGCGAAACGGTTCGCCGCCGAGCGGGCAGCCCCGATCCGCGTCGGTGCGAGCCGTCGAAACGGCGATCAGCCCCTCCGCGTTCCGCTGTCAGGCCGAGAGCCGAGGCCGCCGCGCCGCCTCGCGTTCCGCTGTCAGGCCGAGAGCCGAGACCGCCGCGCCGCCTCGCGTTCCGCCTCGGCAATGTAGTCGCGCGTGAGCGGCACCGCGTCCGGCTTGTGCGCAAGCTGCATCTGCCAGACGAAGTGGCCGCCATGGCGGAAGGTCAGCTCGCAGCCCACCAGGTAGAACTCGAACATGCGGCAGAAGCGCTCGTCGTAGAGGCTCGCGATGGCGTCGCGGTTGCCGGCGAAGCGCGACCGCCAGTGGGTGATGGTCTCGGCATAGTGCATGCGCAGGACCTCGATGTCGGTCACGTGCAGCAGGTTCTTCTCGACCGCCGGCAGCACTTCCGACAGCGCGGGCGAGTAGCCGCCGGGGAAGATGTACTTCGCGAGCCAGGGATTGGTGGAGGCAGGGCCCTCGTAGCGCCCGATGGCGTGGACCAGGGCGACGCCGTCCTCCTTCAGCGCGTCCTTCACCACGCGGAAGAAGCGCCGGTAGTGGTCGATGCCGACATGCTCGAACATGCCGACCGAGACGACGCGGTCCACCGGCCTGTTCCAGGTGCGGTAGTCCATCAGCTCGAAGCGCACGCGGTCGGCGAGGCCGGCCTCGTGGGCGCGGGCGCGCGCGACCTCGATCTGCTCGGTCGAGAGTGTGATGCCGGTGACGTGCGCCCCGTATTCGCGCGCCAGCGTCAGCGCCATGCCGCCCCAGCCGCAGCCGATGTCGAGCACCTCGAGCCCAGGCCGGTCGAGACAGAGCTTGGCCGCGATGTGGCGCTTCTTGGCCACCTGCGCTTCCTCGAGTGTCTCCTGCCCGGTCGGGAAGTAGCCGCAGGAATACTGGCGGTCGCGATCGAGGAAGAGGGCGTAGAGCCGCCCGTTGAGGTCGTAGTGGTGGGCGACGTTGCGCTGGGCCCGGTGGGCCGGGTTCAACTGGTCGAAGCGGCGGCGCAGCTTCCGCAGCATCTCCATCGCGCGTTCCGCCGGATGGGTGCCGCCCGACATCAGGTTGATCATCAGCAGTTCGAGAAGCTGGTAGAGCGTGCAGCCCTCGGGCCGGATACCCCCGTCCATGTAGCCTTCGCCCATGGCGAGCGCAGGGTTGAAGGTCATGCCGCGGAGCGCGCGCGCGGTCGCGATGTGCATGCCCGCCTCGGGACCAGGCCCGCCGCCGTAGGTCCGCACCACCCCATCGGGATAGCGCACCCGGAGCGTGCCGATGCGGATCAGGCGCCTGAGGGCGAGGTCAAACAGCATGCTGCGTTCTCCTGGCCGGGAGGGGCACAGCATTGCAGATCATGCATCTGACAGGGAAGCCTCACATGCCGCAGTGCGGCATGGCGCCGGCGGGGCGGCGCGGCGGCCCGGCCCGAAGGGCGCGGACCGCGCGGCGCGGGGGCGAGGCGCGCCCCCGCGCCGGTCGGATCAGCGTTCGGACTCGGCCTGGCCGGCGGCCAGCTCGGCGGCCAGCTCGGCCTCGAGGGAAGCCTGCTCGGCCTCCGCCTCGGCCTCGACGCGCTCGCCGCGCGCCTGCTTCTCGGCCTCTTCCGGCGAACGGGCGACGTTCACCACCACGGGGATGGAGACCTCCGGGTGCAGGGCGACCCGCACGGTGGTCAGGCCGACCGACTTGATGGCGTGCGGCAGCAGCACCTGGTCGCGGTCGACGGTCAGGCCGGCCGTGGTGCAGCCCTCGGCGATGTCGCGCGTGGAGACGGAGCCGTAGAGCGCACCGCTCTCGCCCGCCTGGCGGATGACCGTGATGGACAGGCCATGGACGCGCTCGGCGACGCGCTCGGCCTCCTCGCGGCGCTTGAGGTTCTGGGCCTCGAGCTGGGCGCGCTCGCGCTCGAAGCGCTCGAGGTTGGACTTGTTGGCGCGGATCGCCTTGCCCGACGGGATCAGGAAGTTGCGCGCGTAGCCGGGGCGCACCTTCACCAGCTCGCCCATCTGGCCGAGCTTGTCCACGCGCTGCATGAGGATGAGTTCGATCATGTTGTGCCTCCGGGCGGGCCTGCGCGCCGCCCCCATTGCTCGTAGAAACCGAAGGCCGTCACCGCGATGGCGGCCGGCACGCTGAGGATGACGAGCCCGGCGTAGAACACGCCGAGCATGAAGTTCCGCCCCGGGCGTCCGGCGGAATACCGATGGACCGCGGCAATGCCCTGCAGGAAGACCGGCAGGAGCAGCACCAGCAGCACGGAGAGCAGGGCGGCCTCGCCCTCCTCGCCGAACAGCAGCCAGGCCAGCGCCCCGGCCCCCGGCAGCACCGGGTACCAGGCCGGCAGCCGCGCTTCGCTCCAACGCGGGGAGGGCGCTATCGCGATCCCCTTGCGGGCCAGCGCGGACTGCGCCGCCGCCGCGTTCACCGAAAGCGAGACCGCCGCCCAGAAGCCGAGCGCCGCGGGCATGACCTGCACCAGCTCCTCGACCAGGGAGACGGAGGTGCCGCCGCCCATGCGCGCGAGGCCATGTTCCACCGTGGCGCGAAGCGTGCCCGAGAGCCCGCCCGGCGCGCCGGAGAAGTAGGCCGCCGCGGCCAGGATGCAGATGGCGGGCCAGATGCCGAGGAGCGCCAGCGGCACGCCGGTGTCGATCCGGCCGCCGCGGAACCCCGCGATCACCATCGCCACCGCCGGGATCCCGAAGGCGACCAGGAAGACGACCATCGGCAGCGTGCCGGCGACGACCACATGGATCACCGCGGCGATCCCCGCCGCACCCGCCGCAGCACCCGGGCCGAAGCCCAGGCCGGCGGCGAAGAGCGGCAGCGGCGCCAGCCAGAAGGCGGCGAAGCCGAGCGGCAGGCCGCGCATTGCCCACAGCGACAGCGTCGCGGCCATCAGGCCGCCCGCCGTCGCCGCAAGCCAGCGCGGGTCACGCAGGATGTCCTGCCCTGACATCGCCTCGGCCATGCCTCCCTGCCCGGAGCCCCGTCCTCAGTCGTTGATGACGTAGGGCAGCAGCGCCAGGAAGCGGGCGCGCTTGATGGCCTGGGCCAGCTCGCGCTGCTTCTTGCCGGACACCGCCGTGATGCGGGACGGGACGATCTTGCCGCGCTCGCTCAGGAAGCGGGACAGCAGGCGCACGTCCTTGTAGTCGATCTTCGGCGCCTGCGGCCCGGAGAAGGGGCAGGACTTCTTGCGCCGGTAGAAGGGGCGCCGGGCGCCGACGGCCGGGCGGCGGGCGGCGGGCGTCAGGTCGGTCGTGTCGGACATGATCGATTACTCCTCGGTGCCCTGCTGGCCGTCCGCGTCGTCGCGCGGGCGGGCGCGGAATTCCTCGCGGTCGTCGCCGCGCTCGCGGCCGCGGCCGGAGCCGAAGCGGCCGGCCGGGCGGGGGCCGCGGAAGCCGCGGTCGCGCTCACGGTCGTCGCCACGCTTGGCGAGCACCGCCGACGGCGCCTCGTCGATCGCCTCGACGCGGATCGTCAGGGAGCGGAGCACGTCCTCGTTCAGGCCGAGCTGGCGCTCGACCTCCGGCAGGGCGGTGGCCGGGGCGTCGATCCCGAGGAGCATGTAGTGCCCCTTGCGGTTCTTCTTGACCTTGTAGGCGAGGCCGCGGAGGCCCCAATACTCGCGCTTCTTAACCTCTCCACCGCCTTCGGCGATGAGGGTCGCGACCTGCTCGGCGATCGTTTCGACCTGCTGCTGGGTGACGTCGTTGCGCGCGATGAACACGCATTCGTAGAGCGGCATGTGATCTCCCTGTGGCTGTCTCAGCCCTGGCCCCGGAATGAGGCGCGCAAACGGGCATAGCCGGGCGCTTGCCTTGCGCCCGGCAGGGGAGGGCGGCGTAAAGCACGCGCGGCCCCCGATTTCAAGCGCGAAGCGTGGGGAAGGGGGGTGCGGACCGGCACGGCACGTGCTGCACTCCATCGGAACGACGCCGCGGGAGACGTCTCGGATGAACCGTCGCAGCGCCCTGGTCCTGCCCTTCGCCACCTTCGCGGCCGCACGGCCGGGCCTCGCCCAGGCGGTCTGGTCCCCCTCGCGGCCGGTGGTGCTGGTGGTCCCCTTCGCCCCCGGTGGCCCGAACGACCTCGTGGCCCGGCTGGTGGCGCCGCACATGCAGCAGGCCCTTGGCCAGAACGTGGTGGTGGAAAACCGCCCCGGCGCGACGGGGGCCATCGGCGCCCGCCATGTCGCGGCCGCGGCGCCGGACGGCCACACCCTGCTTGTCGCCGCCTCGGGGACCATGACCATCAACCCGGCGGTCATGGCGCGGCCCGGCTATGACCCGGAGAAGGATTTTTCTCCTGTCTCCCTCGCCATGACCGTCCCGAACATGCTCGTCGTCCACCGGGAGGTGCCGGCGCGGACGGTCGCCGAGGTGATCGACTGGCTGAAGCGGGAAGGTGGGCGCGTCGCCTATTCCTCGGGCGGCGTCGGATCGACCGAGCAACTCGGCATGGAACTCTTCCTGCGCGCGACCGGAACGAGCGCGACGCATGTTCCCTTCCCCGGCGGGGCGCCGGCCGTGACCGCCATGATCCAGGGTCAGTGCCAGGCGAGCATCCTCAACGCGGCGACCGTCCGGCCGCATGTCGTCTCCGGCGCGCTGCGCGGCATCGCCATTGCCATGCCGCGCCGCTTCTCCGGCCTGCCGGAGGTGCCGACCATGGCCGAGGCCGGCTACCCGCAGGTGGTCTCGGCCTCCTGGTCCGCCTTCCTCGCCCCCGCCAACACTCCGCCGGCGGCGGTCGCGCGGCTGAGCCAGGCCATCACCGCCGCCCTGCGCCAGCAGGAGGTGGCCGACCGCCTGACCTCGGCCGGCTTCACCATCGACGCCAGCTCGCCGGAGGAACTTGGCCGCACGATCGCCACCGAGCTTGCGCGCTGGAAGCGCGTGGTGCAGGACGCCGGCATCCAGATGAACTGAGGGCCAGGCCGCCTTCGTGCCGATCACACCTTCCTTCCCCGCCGAACCCGGCTGGGAACCGCCCATGAACCTCGAGGAGAGGTTCAAGGCGGCTTTCATACCGCCGCGCCTGCAACTGCGCTGGCTGGTCGCGCGGGAGCGCGCGCGGGGGGAGCGCGAACTCGCCCTCGTGCCGCGCCTGGCGCGGCGTGACCGGGTTTCCCTCGATATCGGCGCCAATCGCGGCGTCTGGTCCGAGGTCATGCGCCGCCATTCCGCCGCCGTGCATGCCTTCGAGCCGAATCCGAAGATGTTCCGCGAACTGGCCCGCGCCGCCGGGCCGGGCGTGACGGTGCACCGCATCGCGCTGTCGGACCGCAGCGGCACGGCGGAGCTCCTCGTTCCCCGCGGCACGCGGGGATATTCGAACCAGGGCGCTTCCCTCAGCGCCGGCAAGATCGGGGCGGCGGAGCATCGTGCCGTCACGGTTGAGGCGCGACGGCTCGACGATCTCGACCTCGGCGAGATCGGCTTCATCAAGATCGACGTCGAGGGGCACGAACTCGCGGTGATCGAGGGCGCGCGGGAGACGCTGCGCCGCTGCCGCCCCAACCTGATCGTCGAGATCCAGGAAGTCCACGCCGGCCGCCCGATCGGCGAGGCGCTGGCCGCCGTCTGCGCCCATGGCTACGCCGCCTTCGCGCTGGACGGGGGCGAATTGCGGCCGGTGGCTGAGATCGACCTGCCCGCCCGCCACGGCCCGGGCATCCCGCGGGACCGCTACCTCTTCAACTGGGTGTTCCTGCCCGCCTGACGGCGGCCCGTGTATGGTTCGAAGCCGCAATATCCTGCCTCGCGGCGTCGCCCCATGCCAGGGTGGCCGGCACGACCGCGCGGAGGACGCCATGGCCGTTTCCTCGACCTTCGTTGCCACCGACGGGGACGCCTACGAACAGCAGATGGGGCGCTGGAGCCGCCTGCTCGCCGAGCCGTTCCTCGATTTCGTCGGGCCGGTCGGGGCGGGGCGCGTACTCGACCTCGGCTGCGGCACCGGCAGCCTTGCCTTGGCCCTCGCCGCGCGCGCGCCGGCCTGCCGGATCTTCGGGGTGGATTTCTCCCCGGCCTATGTCGAGCACGCGCGCCGCCGTACGGCGGATCCGCGCCTCGACTTCCAGGTCGGGGATGCCTGCGCCATCCCTTTCGCGGCGGCGAGCTTCGACCACGTCCTCTCGCTGCTGATGCTGCATTTCGTGCCGCGCACCTCGGACGCCGTCGCCGAGATGAGGCGCGTCGCCCGCCCGGGCGCGGTGGTCGCCGCTTCCGTCTGGGATGCCCGTGGCGGTTTCGTCGCGCAGCGCATCGTCCTCGATACGGCGGCGGCGATGGACCCGAAGGCCGACGCCCTGCGCGCCCAGAACTGCACCCGGCCGATGACGCGCCCCGGCGAACTCGCCGCGGCCTGGCGAGTCGCGGGCCTCGCCGACATCCATGAGACCGCGCTGACCATCCGCATGGACTACGCGGATTTCGACGATTTCTGGGCCCCCTATCTCGGCGGGCAGGGGCCTGCGGCGGGCTATGTCGGCGGGCTGGAGGCGGAGGCGCGGGACCGGCTGCGCGGCGCCGTCCGCCGGGCCTATCTCGACGGCGAGCCCGACGGTCCCCGGTCCTATGCCGCCACGGCCTGGGCGGTGAGAGGCGTCGCGCCGGGCTGACCGCCCCGCCGCGGCGGTTGACAAGCGCCGGCCCGGGCCGCATCCCGCGCGGCCATATCGAACGAAACAGCACGGAAACGCGCGAACATGGCTTTCGCCTTCGTCTTCCCCGGCCAGGGCAGCCAGGCCGTCGGCATGGGCCGCGACCTGGCGGACGCCTTCCCCGCCGCCCGGCACGTCTTCCAGGAAGTGGACGACGCGCTGTCCCAGAAGCTCAGCAAGCTCATGTGGGAAGGCCCGCAGGAGGAACTGACGCTCACCGCCAATACCCAGCCGGCCCTGATGGCCCATTCGCTGGCCGTCATCCGCGCGCTGGAATCCGAGGGCAGCTTCCGCCTCGCCGAGAAGGTCGCCCTCGTGGCGGGCCATTCGCTGGGTGAGTACAGCGCCCTGACGGCCGCCGGCGCCTTCGACGTCGCCACCGCCGCCCGCCTGCTGCGCCTGCGCGGCGAGGCGATGCAGAAGGCGACCCCGCCCGGCACCGGCGCGATGGCCGCCCTGCTCGGCGCCGAGCTGGACCAGGCCAAGGCCATCTGCGCCAAGGCCGCGACCGACCCCGAGACCGGCAAGGCCGAGGTGGTGGAAACCGCCAACGACAATGGCGGCGGCCAGGTGGTGATCTCCGGCGCCAAGGCCGCCGTCGAGCGCGCCATCGAGATCGCCAAGGCGGACGGCGTGAAGCGCGCCATGCTGCTGCCGGTTTCCGCCCCCTTCCACTGCGCCCTGATGGCCCCGGCGGCTGACGCGATGGCAGAGGCGCTGGCCAAGGCCGACCTCCGCGCCCCGGTGGTGCCGGTGGTGGCCAACGTCACCGCTGCCAAGGCGACGGACCCGGTCGCGATCCGCGACCTGCTGGTCAAGCAGGTGACCGGCACGGTGCGCTGGCGCGAATGCGTCGCCGCCATGGCGGCCATGGGCTGCGACCGCTTCGTCGAGGTCGGCGCCGGCAAGGTGCTGACCGGGCTGATGAAGCGCAACGCGCCCGAGGCCACCGCCCTGTCCATCGGCACCGCTGCCGATGTCGAATCCTTCCTGAAGTCCCTCTGAGGAGACGCGAGCCATGTTCGACCTGACCGGCAAGACCGCGCTCGTCACGGGTGCGACAGGTGGCATCGGGGAAGCCATCGCCAAGGCGCTGCACGCGCAGGGCGCGACCGTCGCCATCACGGGCCGGCGCGAGGCGGAACTTGCCCGCGTGGCGGAAGCCCTCGGCGGCGCGCGCGTGATCGTCGCGCCCGCCGACCTCACGGACCCGGAGGCGCCGGCGGCGCTGGTGGAGAAGATCGAGGGCGAGGCCGGCGGCCTCGACATCCTGGTCAACAATGCCGGCTTCACGCGCGACATGCTGGCGCTGCGCATGGGCGACGCCGACTGGAACGCGGTGCTGGAAGTGGACCTGACCGCGCCCTTCCGCCTGGCGCGCGCGGCGCTGCGCGGGATGATGAAGAAGCGCCATGGGCGCATCGTCTCCATCGCCTCGATCGTCGGCGTCACCGGCAATGCGGGGCAGGCGAACTACGCCGCGGCCAAGGCCGGGCTGATCGGCATGTCGAAGTCGCTGGCGCAGGAAGTCGCGACGCGCGGCGTGACGGTGAACGTGGTCGCACCCGGCTTCGTGAAGACGGCGATGACCGATGCGCTGAACGAACAGCAGAAGACCACGCTGCTCTCCCGCATCCCGACGCAGCGCATGGGCACGCCGGAGGATATCGCGGCGGCGGTGGTCTACCTGTCCTCGACGGAGGCCGGCTGGGTCACGGGCCAGACCATCCATGTGAATGGCGGCATGGCGATGATCTGACGGGCCGGCCGGCCGCCCGCTTGTTGCTGATGCAGGGCGCGGCCGCGACGGGGATCGGCACGGCATATCCCCGTGACAGGGGTGTTTCGCGCAGTGCCGGCCCTTCCCGCGCCGGTCCGGCAGCGCGGCCCCAATTGCTTGCGGAGCCACGAGGTCGAAGGCCGGCGGCAGGGCGCTGCCCGCCCTGCCGGCACGGTCGCGCTCCGTCGCCGGAGCGATTTCCACAAGAGTCGAAACCGCTCCAGCCATATTTGAGCGGGCATCGTCACGCAGACAGCTGATTCCAGCCGCATGCGATCTGCTCTAGCCTCTCGCCCAACGCGGCACGCACGCCGCGACGAGGGGAGAGAAGCGCATGATCACACGGCGGAGCCTCGCGCTCGCGACGGCGGGCCTGTCACTCGCGGCGACCGCACGGGCCCAGGGCGCCTGGCCGGAGAAGCCCGTCCGCCTGATCATCGGCTACCCGGCCGGCGGGCCCACGGATTTCGGCGGCCGCCTGCTGCAGGATCCCCTCTCACGTCTCTGGGGCCAGCCCATCGTCATCGAGAACCGCCCCGGTGCCAGCCAGGTGATCGCAAGCGAGGCCGTCGCGCGCTCGCCGGCCGATGGCTACACGATCTTCCTCGCGGCCAGCACCCATGCCAGCAACGCGGCGGTCTATGCGCGGCTGCCCTATGACACGGTCAACGACTTCACGCCGATCGTGAACATCTATGCCTCGCCGACCGTGCTCTTCGTCGGGCGGGACTCGCCCTACCGCAGCGCCGCGGAACTGGTGGCGGCGGCGAAGCGGGACCCTGGCGGCATGGCCTTCGCCTCCTCGGGCAACGGTTCCTCCGGCCACTTCGCGCTGGAGATGTTCCGCCGCAGGGCCGGCATCGAGGTGACGCACGTCGCCTTCCGCGGCGCCGCGCCCGCCTTGCAGGAGGTGATGGCGGGCCGCGTGCCCGCGACCTTCAGCACGCTCTCGGGCGCCATCGGGCTCGCCCGCGACGGCGGCCTGCGCCCGCTCGCCGTCGGCGGGCCGAACCGCGTCGAGGTGCTGCCCGGCGTGCCGACCCTCGAGGAAGCGGGCCTCGGCATTCCCGACACCAGCCCCTGGTACGGCTTCATCGGCCCCAAGGGGCTGCCGCGCCCGGTGGTGGACCGGATCGCGAGCGACGTGCTCGGCCTGCTCAGGGACATGTCGATCGCCCGGCGCATCGCGGAAGCGGGCGGGATCGTGATCGCCGAGGAGCCGGAGGCCTTCGAGGCGCGCATCCGCCGCGAACTCGCCGAGAACGCGGTCATCGCGCGAGAGGCCGGCATCCGCGTCGAGTAGCGCCCCGCGCACGGGATTGACCGCGCGCGCCCGCTCTGGGACCGTTCCTGCGACCACAAGGCGGCGCCCCGCGCAGAGCGCCCCGAGGTCTGGAGGAAACAACATGTCCATCCGTTCCGGCGCCTTCGCGCTGTTCGTGGCGCTCGGCCTGGTTCCGGCCGTCGCATCCGCCCAGCAGGTCTCGGACGACATCGTCCGCGTTGGCGTGCTGACCGACATGACCGGGCCCTACGCGGATTTCGCCGGCCCGGGTTCGGTCGTCGCCGCGCGGCTGGCGGTGGAGGACCACGGCGGCCGCGCGCTCGGCCGGACGGTCGAGGTCGTATTCTCCGACCACCAGAACCGCCCCGATGTCGGCGCCGCCACGGCGCGTCGCTGGATCGACACCGAGCGCGTGGACATGATCATCGACATGCCGAACTCGGCGGTCGCGCTCGCCGTGCAGCAGATCGGGCGGGAGCGGAACCGCGTCATCATCAATACCTCCGCCGCGTCGACGGAACTGACGGGGCGACAGTGCTCCCCGGTCGGCTTCCACTGGGTGTCGGACAGCTTCGCGCTGTCCACCGGCACCACGCGCGCGGTGATGGAGCAGGGTGGGCGGTCCTGGTTCCTCCTGACGGTGGACTACGAGGGCGGCTACGCGCTCGAACGCGCATCCGAGGCCGCGGTGCGCGCCGGGGGCGGCACCGTGGCGGGGCGGGTGCGGCATCCGCTCAACGCGCCGGACTTCTCCTCCTTCCTGCTGCAGGCGCAGGCGTCGCGCGCACAGGTGGTGGCGCTGTCCAACGCCGGCACCGACACCATCAACGCCATCAAGCAGGCCGGCGAATTCGGCCTGACGCGACGCGGCCAGCGCCTGGTCGGCATGTTCGTCAACATCACCGACATCCGCGCCCTCGGCCTCGCGACGGCGCAGGGCGTGGTGGCGACCGAGGCCTGGTACTGGGACCAGAACGACGACACCCGCGCCTTTGCGCGCCGCTTCGCCGAACGCCACCGCGGCGCCATGCCGACGCAGTACCAGGCGGGCATCTATTCCGCGGTGCGCCACTACCTGCGCGCCATCGATGCCGCGGGCACGGATGATGGTCCGGCCGTGGCGGCCAAGATGCGCGAACTGCCGGTCAACGACATGTTCACCCGCAACGGTCGCGTGCGGGAGGACGGGCGCCACGTCCACGACATGTTCCTGGTCGAGGCCAAGCGCCCCGAGGATTCGCGCGGCGAGTGGGACCTCTACCGCATCCTCGCCACCATCCCGGCCGAGCAGGCCTTCCGCCCGCTCGCCGAGGGCGGCTGCCCGCTGGTGCGCCAGTGAGCGCGAATGTCCTGACGGTCGGCTTCGTCGGCCTCGGCGCGATGGGTGGGCCGATGGTCGAGCGGCTGATCGCCGCCGGGCATCGCCTGCTGGTGCATGACGTCAACCAGGCCGCGCTGGCGCAGGTGGTGGCGCTGGGCGCGACCGCCATGCCCTCGCCGTCGGCGGTGGCCGATGCCGCGCCGGTCGTCTTCGTCAGCCTGCCGACGCCGGATGTGGTGCGGCAGGTGGCGCTGGGTGCCGGCGGGTTGGTCGAGGGCGCGGCGATGCGGATCTACGCCGACCTTTCGACCACCGGCGCCCGCGTGGCGCAGGAGGTGGCGGCGGGGCTGTCCGCCAATGGCGTCGCGGTGCTGGATGCGCCGGTTTCCGGCGGCGTGGCGGGGGCGAAGGCGGGGACGCTGTCGGTCATGGCCTCCGGCGACCGCGCGGCCTTCGAGCAGGTGCGCAGCCTGCTCGAGACCATCGGCCGCAACACCATCCATGTCGGGGACGGGGTGGGGCAGGGGCAGACGCTCAAGCTGGTCAACAACCTGATCGCCGCCACGGTCTGGGCGGCGACGGCCGAGGCGATGGTGATGGGTGCCAAGGCCGGGCTCGACCCCGCGGTGATGCATTCCGTGGTGGCCAAGAGCAGCGGCCGGTCCTTCTCCACCGAGGTCTTCATGCCCAAGGCGGTGCTGGAACGGACCTTCGACTTCGGCTTCCGGCTGGAACTGATGCGCAAGGACGTGCGCCTCGCCCTGGCGGAGGCGGAGGCCCTCGGCACCACCATGCTGACCTGCACCACGGCCAAGCAGCTCTACGACCACGCGCTGGCCCATGGCGGGGAGGGGCAGGACGTCACCGCCCTGATCCGGCTGCTGGAATCCTGGGGCGGGGCGGAGGTTTCGGCGAAGTAGCCCGCCCGGCGCCGGCTCTCCGCGAGTCGGCGCCGGACCCCGCCTGCTTCAAGGTGTTGTGTGCCGATGGTTGCTGCGCCTACCACAAATGGTAGAAACGCCGACCACGACAGCAGGGATGGGGCAGCAACATGGCTGACGGAATCGCGACCGACGAATTGCCGGTGAAGTTCGACCTTCTCACCGCCAACCCGGTCTACAAGCCGTTCCGCTACCCCTGGGCCTATGACGCCTGGCTGACCCAGCAGCGCATCCACTGGCTGCCGGAGGAAGTCCCGCTCGCGGACGACGTGAAGGACTGGCAGAAGACCCTGACCGAGGCCGAGCGGAACCTGCTGACGCAGATCTTCCGCTTCTTCACCCAGGCCGATGTCGAGGTGAACAACTGCTACATGAAGCACTATTCCCAGGTGTTCAAGCCGACGGAAGTGCTGATGATGCTGTCCGCCTTCTCGAACATCGAGACAGTTCATATTGCCGCTTATTCCCACCTTCTCGACACGGTGGGCATGCCGGAAGCGGAGTACACGGCCTTCCTCAAGTACAAGGAGATGAAGGACAAGTACGACTACATGCATAACTTCACGGTGGAGAACAAGACGGAGATCGCCAAGACCCTGGCGGCCTTCGGTGCCTTCACCGAGGGGCTGCAGCTCTTCGCCTCCTTCGCGATCCTCATGAACTTCCCGCGCTTCAACAAGATGAAGGGGATGGGCCAGATCATCTCCTGGTCGGTGCGCGACGAGACGCTGCACTGCCTGTCCGTCATCCGCCTCTTCCGCACCTTCGTGCAGGAGAACCCGGAGATCTGGACGGAGGAGCTGCGCCGCGACCTCTATCTGATCTGCGCGACCATCGTGGACCACGAGGACGCCTTCATCGACCTCGCCTTCGAACTGGGCGGCGTGCAGGGCCTGGATGCGGCGCAGACCAAGCAGTACATCCGCTTCATCGCCGACCGCCGGCTGCAGCAGCTTGGCCTCGAGCCGATCTACCACATCGAGAAGAACCCGCTGCCCTGGCTCGACGAGATGCTGAACGCGGTCGAGCACACCAACTTCTTCGAGAACCGCGCGACGGAGTATTCCAAGGCCAGCACCGCCGGCACCTGGGAAGAAGCCTTCGCGGATTCCGTCTTCTCCTCCCCCCAGCCGGAAGGCGCGATCGAGGGCGTGCGTCACTGATGGTCAGGCGGGGCGCCCTTGCGCGCCCCGCGCCGCACGGCCTATCTGCGCTGCATCATGCTTCGCACCGTTCGCCTTCTCGCCCTGGCCTTCCTCGTTCTGCTCGCGGGCGCCTGGGGGCTCGCCTGGTTCGGCCGCGAGCCCGGCGAGTCGATCGCGGATGCCTTCCTGCGCCGCATCGCCGCCATCACCGGCACGGAGATGCCCGCGCCGTCGGCCGGCGGCATCCAGCTTGCCCAGGGCGTTTCGCTCGGCGGGCCCTTCGCCCTGGTCGACCATACCGGCCGCACCGTGACCGAGCGCGACTACGCCGGCCGGCTGATGCTGATCTATTTCGGCTATACCTATTGCCCGGACGTCTGCCCGACCGAGCTCGGCACCATGGCCGCCGCGCTCGATGCCATGGGCGCGGCTGGCGAGCGTGTGACGCCGGTCTTCATCACCGTCGATCCGGAACGCGACACCCAGGCCGGCATGGCCGACTACGTCTCCCGCTTCCATCCGCGCTTGGTGGGGCTGAGGGGCAGCGCCGAGCAGACCGCGCAGGTCGCGCGCGCCTTCCGCGTCTATTACGCGAAGGTGCAGCCGCGCGACACAACCGAGTACCTGATGGATCACTCGTCGTTCATCTACCTGGTCGGGCCGGACGGCCGGGTGCGCAGCCTGTTCCGCCCCGAGACCCCGCCCGAGTCCATCGCCGCCGCGGTGGCCGCACAGCTTCGCGCCCTGTGAGACACGGGGTTCCGCAATACAGGCGCGGCTTGTATGTTCGCGCCGCCGGAATCGTTAAACCGTCAAAAGTACGGCCGGGCGCAGCGGCGGAGGGCCTGAATGACTGAGGACGACAACGAGGGAGGCGGTGCTCCGGAAGCCGGCCGCGGTGCCGCGCCGGCGCCTCGGCATACGCGCCGCCTGTCGGACAAGATCCTCATCGCCTTCCATCACGCCTGCGACCAGGCGGATTTCGAGGTGGCGGAGGAACTGCTCCGTATCCTCGAGATGATGCTGACCCGCCGTCCGGCCTCGCCCGACGCCAACCGGCGCAAGAACCTCGAGAGCCTGGTGGCGGCGCATGAGCGGCTCTGGCTGCTGCGCCACCCCGAGGTGAAGGACCAGTAGGTCCGGGAACAGATCCCGATCAGGTGGAATCACCTGATTGGGTGACGATGCTCGCAAGGCGGTGGACTGAAGCGATTTCCCTGAGCGGGGCGAACGGAAGCCGCGCTACGCCGTCGTCTCCAGCGCGGCGGCGTGGCGCAGCACCGCCTCCGCGGCCGGGGTGAAGGTGCCGTCTTCCGCGTGCAGCGCCATCGGCGGCAGCAGCCGCGCCGGCCCGCGGCCACCCTTGCGGCCGCGCAGCAGGACGCGCTTCGCCGCCTCGCCGGCGCGCGGCGCAAGCGGCAGCATCACCAACGACCCGCAGCCCGCCGACCGCAGCGCGGCGACCCCGGCATCGAATCGCGCGGCGGGCAGCACCAGGTTCGCCGTGCCGCCCGTGCTCAGCGCCGCGGCGAGGAACCGCGCCCAGGCATCGAGTCCCGCGCCGTGCTCATGCGTCGCCGCGCGCCGCACCGCGCCCGGCGGCGGCGTGCCACCCGGCCAATAGGGCGGGTTGGCGAAGGCGTGGTCGCAGGGGCCGAGCGCACGCGCCAGCGCCGCATCCGCGACATCGCCCTCCGTTATCTCCGCCGCGACGCCGTTGGACGCCGCGTTCTCCCGGGCCAGCGCGGCCATGGCCGGTTCCCGCTCGACCGCGACGACCGCCACCCCCGGCACGCGCGCCGCGAGGCACAGGAAGGCCGCGCCGCTGCCGCAGCCGGCCTCCAGCACACGCTGCCCCGGCCGCACCGGCACGAAGGCGGCCAGCAGCAGCGCATCCAGCCCGGCGCGGAATCCCTTCACCGGCTGGCGCAGCCGCACCCGGCCGCCGAGCAGCAGATCCTCGGTCGTATCGCTCACGCCGTCGCCTCGCCGGCCTCCGTCAGCACGGCGCGTGCGCGCTGCTCGTCGTCGGTCGCCACCGCCAGGCGTCGCGGAAAGGCGCCGATCCCGCCTTCGACCGCGCTGATATGGGCGTCGAGCACGACGCTCCCAATTCCCGCATCGGCGAGCAGCGCACGCAGGAAGGACAGCCGGACCGGGTCAGTGGTGGTGGCGACGATGCGCATTCCGCTAGCGAATCCCTTGTTTTTCCGGCGCTTGCCGCCCCGGCGGGCCGCCACTATGGTGCGCGCCGCATCAGGAGAAGAGCAAGGGTGAGCGCTTCCGCCACACCGCTTGTCGCCCCGCCGGCGCCGCGCGGGGAGGACGCGCTGAGCGCGTTGATATCGCTGCTGCGCGACGATATCGAGGCCTGCAACCGCCTCATCGTCCAGCACATGCAGAGCGATGTCGCGCTGATCCCGCAACTCGCGGCGCATATCGTCGCCGCCGGCGGCAAGCGGCTGCGTCCGCTGCTGACGCTCGCCGCCGCGCGGCTCTGCGGGTATCGCGGGGAGCGGCATGTCGGCCTCGCCGCCTGCGTGGAGTTCATCCACACCGCGACGCTGCTGCACGACGACGTGGTGGACGAAAGCGCGCTGCGCCGCGGCCAGGCCTCCGCTAATGCGCTGTGGGGCAACAAGGCCTCGGTGCTCGTCGGCGACTTCCTGTTCTCGCGCGCCTTCCAGTTGATGGTCGAGGACGGCTCGCTCGAGGTGCTGCGCATCCTTTCTTCCGCCTCCGTGACCATCGCGGAAGGCGAGGTGCTGCAACTCATGACGCAGAACGACACCACGACGACCGAGGACCAGTACCTCAAGGTCATCGAGGGCAAGACCGCCGCGCTCTTCGCCGCGGCGACCGAGGTGGGCGCGGTGGTGGCCGAGCAGCCGGCGGCCGCGCAGGCCGCGATGCGGGATTTCGGCATGGCGCTCGGCGTCGCCTTCCAACTGGTGGACGACGCGCTCGACTACAGCGCGGACCAGCAGGCGCTCGGCAAGACCGTGGGCGACGATTTCCGCGAGGGGAAGATCACCCTGCCGGTGCTCTTCGCCTTCGCCCGCGGGGACGAGGCCGAACGCAGCTTCTGGCGCCGCACGCTGGAAGAGCGCGAGCAGAAGGACAGCGATCTCCCCGAGGCGCTGGCACTGATGCGCAAGCATGGCGCGTTTGCCGACACCATTGCCCGGGCCCGGATCTACGGGGACCAGGCGCTGGCGGCACTCGCCGCTTTCCCGGACAACGCGGAGAAGCGGGCGCTGGCGGCGGTGGTGGATTTCGTGATCGAGCGGGCGCGGTAGGGCGCGCCGGAGAGGGGCGCCGCCCCTCTCCGGACCTCACCCCGCCAAAGGCCGAAGGGCCTTTGGAAACCGATTTCAATCGGGCTGTTCGGGGAGGCGCGTCGCGGGCGCGACCTTGATCGCGTGCGGGCCATGCCCCTCTGCGAACAGCCCGATCAATTTCCGGGTTCAAAGGGCCCTTCGGCCCTTTGCGGGAGGGGTCTCGGGGAGGGCAGGGCCCTCCCCGGCAGCGCCACGCACACCGCGGCCGCAAGCATCATCGCCGCCACCCACCACGCCTGCCACGCCCCGAAGGACAGCATCGCCGTCACGGCCGCCGAGGCCAGCGCACCCGCTGCCGCCGGCGAGCACGGCACCCGCGTCGCCGCCACGCCGAGCAGCCACGCCAGCGCCGCCGCGATCAACGCGCCCACGGCGCCGAGTTCCAGCCAGACCTGCAGCGCGCCGTTGTGCGGGTGCAGCGGCAGGATGTTGATGTGCGGCTCCGCGAACCAGCGCAGCAGCGCCGGGTCCGTCACGCGCATCCGCGCCAGGGCTTCCGGCGAGGGATTGTCCCGCCCGCCGGGCACCGTGCGGCTCGCTTCCATGCCCCAGCCGAGCAGGGGCCGCTCGGCGATCCGCTCCGCGGTGAAGTCCCAGATCAGCATGCGGTGCAGGGCGGACCCGGGAAGTCGCTCGACCGGCAGGGTCGGAATTGCAGCGACGAGCAGCGGCATGACGAGGATCGTCGCGGCGATGCCCGCGCCGAGCAGCCGTGGCACCAGGCGCGGCGCCAGCGCCGTCGCTCCGGCGACGACCAGGCCGAGAACCGCGGCGATCTTCGCCGTGTCTCCCGGCAGCGCCACCAGCACGGCGGCGCCGGCCAGCAGCAGCAGCGCGCGCGGCAGGAAGGGCCAAGGCAGGGCGACCGCGAGCGGCAGCAGCAGCGCCATCACCGAGGCCGCCGGCTTCAGCCCGAAAACGAGCGTCGCCGGCACGTCCCGCAACCCGCGCACACCGGCGCGGATGGCATTGCCGGTCAGCGCGTCGATCGCCGCCGCCGAGAGGCCGAGAACGAGGCCGATGGCGAGCGCCAGCACCAGCCGCCGCCGCGTCGCGTCGTCGATGTCCCGCACGGCAGTCGCGGCGCTGCCGGCGAGCAGCGCCATTGCGGCCATGGACAGGCCCGTGCCGATCGCCCGGCCCGGCTCGATGGCCCAGAGCGCGCTGACGGCAGCCCACAGCCCGAGCGCCGCGGCAGCCGCGACGACCGGCCCGCGCGGCCAGGGCAGGCTGCGCGTCGCGCGCAGATGCGCGATCACCGCGAAGGCGAGGGCCACCAGCCCGACCGGCGCCATGGCCTTGGACTGCAATACCACGACGAAGGGCGCGACGATCAGCGCGACCGCGAGTGGGAAGGCGGGGGAGGTGAGGGTCACGCGGGGAAAGGGGTGGCCCCGGCGCGCGCGGCGCCGGGGCCTTCGGCGGTCAGACCGCCGCGATGCTCTCGCGGCGCAGGTCCACGGCCAGCGCGTCGAGCGACTTGCCGACGCGGTCCAGCATCTCGTTCACCTCGTCCTTGGTGATGATGAGCGGCGGGGAGAAGCCCATGCTGTCGTTCATCATGGCGCGCAGGATCACGCCGTTCTCCTCGCCCAGCTTGCACAGCCGCGCGCCGGCCTTCTTCGCTGGGTCGATGGGCTTCCTGGCGGCCTTGTCGGAGGTCAGCTCGATCCCCGCGATCAGGCCCACGCCGCGCACCTCGCCCACCAGCGGATGATCGGCGAAGCGGCGGCGCATCTCCGCCTGCATATGCGCGCCGACCTCCGCCGCATGCGCGACGATGTTGGTCTCGTCGTAGATCCTCAGCGTCTCGATCGCGACGGCGGCGGCAACCGGATGGCCCGAATAGGTGAAGCCATGGCCCCAGGTGCCGACGGCGGACGAGCCCTCGGCGATGCCCTGGAACACCGTCTCGTTCACCATCACCGCCGAGATCGGCAGGTAGGAGGACGACAGCGCCTTGGCGCAGACCAGGATGTCCGGCTGGATGTTGAAGGTCTGCGCGCCCCAGTAGTTGCCGGTGCGCCCGAAGCCGCAGATCACCTCGTCCACCACGAAGAGCATGTCGTACTTCTTCAGCACGGCCTGGATCTTCTCGAAGTAGGTCTTCGGCGGGACGATCACGCCACCGGCGCCCATCACCGGCTCGGCCCAGAAGGCCGCGCATTCCTCGGCGCCACCTTCCTCGATGATGCGGGCTTCCAGTTCTTCCGCGAGGCGCGTCGCGAAGGCTTCCTCGGTCTCTCCCGGCTTGGCCTCGTGGTAGTGGTGCGGCGTGCCGACATGGCAGAAGCGGCCGCCCGCGATCGGCGCGTCGAACAGCTTGTGGTTGGCGGGCAGGCCGGTCAGCGAGGCAGCGGCGAGCGTGATGCCGTGATACGCCTTCAGCCGCGCGAAGACCTTCTTCTTCTTCGGCCGGCCGAGCGCATTGTTCATGTACCAGACCATCTTGAGGGCCGAATCATTGGCCTCGGATCCGGAATTGCCGAAGAACACCTTGCTCATCGGCGCGGGGGCGCGCTCGATCAGCATCTCGGCCAGGTCGATCATCGGCTCGTGCGACTTGGCCGTGAACGAATGGTAGAAGGGCAGCTTCCGCATCTGGTTGGTCGCGGCCTGCACCAGGCGCTCGTTGTCGAAGCCGAGCGAGGCGCACCACAGCCCGGCCAGCGCCTCGATGTATTCCTTGCCCTGCTCGTCGTAGATGCGCACGCCCTTGCCGCGGGTGATGACCAGCGGGCCGTTCTGCAGGTGCGCCTTGGCGTCGGTGTAGGGGTGCAGCACGTTCGCGATGTCGCGAGCGGCGTTGGAATTGCGCGGCGGTGTCATGCGTCTGGACCTTCCTCGGCGGGCGGAAGCGACACTCTAGGCCCGGAAGTCCTGCCGCCCAAGGGGCCGCGGTTGCCGCGCGGCCCGGCCCGCGCCACCTTTCCGGGCGAAGGAGCCCGCGCAATGACCGAACTCAAGCCGCATGCTGCCCATTGGGGCAGCTACGACGCCGTGGTGCGGGACGGCCGCGTTGTCGGCGTGCGTCCCTTCGAACGCGACCCCTTTCCCGGCAGTCTGATCGAGGCCGTGCCGGACATCGTCCACGCCCCCTGCCGGGTAGACCGGCCCTACATCCGCAAGGGCTGGCTGGAAGGCAAGCGGAAGGGCCATTTCCGTGGCGGCGATCCGTTCGTGCCGGTCTCCTGGGACCGCGCGGCGCGGCTGGTCGCGGAGGAAACGCGCCGCGTCCGCACCGAGCACGGGCCGACCTCGATCTTCGGCGGCTCCTATGGCTGGTCCTCGGCCGGGCGCTTCCATCACGCGCGTTCGCAGTTGCAGCGCTTCCTCGGCCTCGGAGGCGGCTACACCGGGCAGGTCAACGCGTATTCCTACGCGGCGGCGCAGGCGCTGCTGCCGCATATCCTCGGCACCAACGAGGTGCTGCTCGGCCGCACCACGGACTGGGCGGCGATCATCCGCTATTCGAAGGCGATGCTCTGCCTCGGCGGTTTGCCGCTGCGCAACGGCTTCGTCACCTCGGGCGGCGCCGGGCAGCACACCAACGAGATGAACATGCGCGCCGCGGCGGCGGCCGGGCTGCGCTTCATCCAGGTCTCGCCCAACCGCGGCGACGTGCCGGAATGGTGCAACGCCGAATGGATCCCGATCCGGCCGGGCACCGACACCGCGCTGCTGCTCGCCATGGCGCACGCGATCGTGACCGCGGGGCGGGAGGACTGCGACTACCTCGCCACCCGTTGCGTCGGCTGGGACAGGCTGCGCGCCTACGTCATGGGCGAGAGCGACGGCGTCGCGAAGACGCCCGAATGGGCGGAACCCATCACCACCATCCCTGCCGCGACCATCCGCCGGATCGCGATGGAACTCGCGGACCAGCCGGCGATGCTGACGGCCACCTGGTCGCTGCAGCGCGCCGACTACGGGGAACAGCCCTATTGGATGCTCGCGGCGCTCGCTGCGATGCTGGGAAAGATCGGCAAGCCGGGACAGGGCGTGGCCTATGGCTATGGCAGCGTGAACGGCATGGGCCAGCCGCGCCGCGAGGTTCCGTCCTTCTCCATGCCCGCGACGCGCAACCCGACGGCGCTCTTCATCCCCGTCGCGCGCATCACCGACATGCTCGAGAATCCCGGCGGCGGCTACGACTTCAACGGGCGGGAACAGCGCTACCCCGACACGCGCATCGTCTGGTGGGCGGGCGGCAACCCGTTCCATCACCACCAGGACCTCAACCGCATGATGCGCGCCTGGGCGAATGCCGAGACGGTCATTGTGCAGGAACAGCACTGGACCGCCGCCGCCCGCCATGCCGACATCGTGCTGCCGGCGACCACCACGCTCGAACGCAACGACATCGCGAGCAGCGGCCGCGACCGCTTCCTGCGCGCCATGCACAAGGCGATCGAACCGGTGGCGCAGGCGCGCAACGACCACGACATGCTCGCCGACATCGCCGAGGAACTCGGCTTCCGCGACCGCTTCACCGACCAGCGCAACGAAGATGCCTGGCTGCGCCACCTGTTCGAGCAGTGGCGCCAGAACTGCGCGCGCATCGGCGTCGAGACGCCGGACTTCGACAGTTTCTGGGCCAAGGGCTGGTGGGAGGCCGAGGCCCCCGCGCGCGGCGAGGAATACACCCAGTTCGCCGAATTCGCCGCCGACCCGGAGGAACACCCGCTCGACACGCCGACCGGCAAAGTGGAACTGTTCAGCGAGACCATCGCCTCCTTCGGCTATGACGACGCGCCGGGCCATCCGGTGTGGATCGCGCCGCGCGAATGGCTGGGCGCGGAGGCCGCGAAGCGCTTCCCGCTGCACCTGCTCTCCTACCAGCCGGCGACGCGGCTGCACGGGCAGCTCGACCCCGGCCGCGTCGCCGCGGCGGACAAGATCGAGGGCCGCGAACCGATCGTGCTGAACCCGGAGGACGCCGCGGAACGCGGGCTGAAGCCCGGCGACATCGTGCGCGTCTTCAACGACCGCGGTGCCTGCCTCGGTGGGCTGCGCACCGACCCGGGGCTGATGCGCGGCGTCGCCATGATGGCGACGGGCGCCTGGTTCGATCCCCTGGAACCGGGCGTGCCCGGCAGCATGTGCGTGCACGGCAATCCGAACGTGCTGACGCCGGATATCGGCACCTCGCGCCTGGGGCAGGGGCCATCGGCGCAGTCCTGCATGGTGCAGGTGGAAAAGTGGACCCGGGCGCTGCCGCCCGTCCGCGCCCACCTGCCGCCCGCGATCGAGGAGGCTTCCGAATGATGTCCCGCCGCGCGCTGCTCGCGGCCCCGGCGCTGCTCGCCGCGCCGGCCGTGGCGCAAGCGCAGTCCCTGGCCATCCGCCAGGACGACCAGGTCGCCGCCGGCTGGACCCGCGGCGTGCTGATCCGCTGGGGCGACCGCGTCACCTTCGACGCCGTCGCCTGGAACCCGGTGCAGCCAAGCGCCGACCAGGCCGCGGCGCAGTTCGGCTGGGATGCGCGCATGATCGCCGTCGTGCCGACGCCGGGTGCGGCGGACGGCATTCCCCGCGCCCTGCTGGTGGTCGGCCACCCGACCGTCGAGGCGCGCATGGCCTTCCCCGGCGGGCGCGACAATCCCGGGATCGCCGGTGCCATGCAGGGCGCGAGCCTGCTCAACCTCGAGAAGAGCAGTGGCGCCTGGAAGGTCGTCGATGGCGGCTACCAGAACCGGCGGCTGACGGCGACGACACTCTGCCGCCTCGGCGCGGAGGGCGGGCCGGCGACCGGCATCGTCGGCGTCACTGGCGGCTGCGCCACGCCCTGGGGCAGCGTGCTGCTGGCCGAGGGCGCGGCGGCCCTCTGGCGCGGCCGGCTGCCGGGGCTCGATGCCGGCACGAGCGGGCTGGTGACGGAGGTCGATCCATCCGACCCCGGATCGGTGCCGGTGAAGCGCGCGGAGCTCGGTCGCTTCGGGGCGGTGGATGCGGCCGCGGCGCTCGCCGCCGATGGGCGTGCCGTGGTCTGGCTGGTCGATGGGCGGCAGGGTGGCTTCCTCTATCGCTTCGTCTCCGACGGCACGGCCGGCGCGACGGCGCTGGATGCCGGGCGCATGACGGCGGCGCGCATCGAGGGCGGATCCCTGCGCTGGCTGCCGCTGGCCGAAGGCGATCCGCTGGCGGCTGCGCGGTCCGCCGGCGCGACGGGTTTCGACCGCCCGGCTGGCCTCGCCTTCGATGCGGCGCGGAAGCGGCTGTGCCTTGCCGTCAATGGCGGCGCCGGGCGCGTGCTGGAATTCCGCGCCGCCGCCGGCGACGCCGCCAGCGAGACCGGCGTCGCGGAGGTGCTGCTGCAGGGCCGCGAGGCACCGCCTGCCGAGCGCGGCGGGCAGGCAAGCGCAGCGCCCGCCT
>NZ_JAAEDM010000039.1 GCF_018129065.1 Neoroseomonas soli
CCACGACGGGCGGTGCGGTCACCGCGACCGATGCCGACGACGGCGCGGTGCTGACCTACGCCCTGGCCGACCCGGACAATGCCCCGGCGGGGCTGGTGTTCAATCCCGACGGCAGCTGGACCTTCGATGCCGGCAGCTACGACAGCCTCGCCAAGGACGCGACGCTGCCGCTGAATGTCGGCTTCACCGTCACCGACCAGCACGGCGCCACCGGCAGCGGCACCCTCGCCATCACCGTCACCGGCGTGAACGATGCCCCCGAGGCGCAGGACGCGACGGCGGGGGTCTTGGAGGACGCCACGACGGGCGGTGCGGTCACCGCGACCGATGCCGACGACGGCGCGGTGCTGACCTACGCCCTGGCCGACCCGGACAATGCCCCGGCGGGGCTGGTGTTCAACCCCGACGGCAGCTGGACCTTCGATGCCGGCAGCTACGACAGCCTCGCCAAGGACGCGACACTGCCGCTCAATGTCGGCTTCACCGTCACCGACCAGCACGGCGCCTCCGACAACGGCACCCTCGCCATCACCGTCACCGGCGTGAACGATGCCCCCGAGGCGCAGGACGCGACGGCGGGGGTCTTGGAGGACGCCACGACGGGCGGTGCGGTCAGCGCGACCGATGCCGACGACGGCGCGGTGCTGACCTACGCCCTGGCCGACCCGGACAATGCCCCGACGGGGCTGGTGTTCAACCCCGACGGCAGCTGGACTTTCGATGCCGGCAGCTACGACAGCCTCGCCAAGGACGCGACACTGCCGCTCAATGTCGGCTTCATCGTCACCGACCAGCACGGCGCCTCCGACAACGGCACCCTCGCCATCACCGTCACCGGCGTGAACGATGCTCCCGAGGTCTCCAGTGCCTCGGCGACCGTGAACGAGCTGGCCGACCAGACGAATTCCGCCACCCTGTTGACGACGAACGGCGCTGTCGCCTTCGCCGACGTCGATCTTGCCGATGTCGGGCACACGGCAAGCAAGGTCAGCGTGAGCCTGGGCGGCACGACGAGCGGCCTGGCCCCGCTGACCCAGGCCGATCTCCTGGGCTTCGTTTCCCTGGGAACGGTCACCAAGGCCGCCGGGAGCGCCGCAGGCGACGTAGCCTGGACGTTCGGAGCCGCGGACAAGACCTTCGACTATCTGAAGGCGGGCGAGTCAGTCACGCTCACCTACACCGTGCGGGTCGATGATGGCGACGGCGGGCAGGGAACCGGGACGGTCGCGATCACCGTCAACGGCGCAGCGGAGCCGATCCTCACGGCAATGCTGCCTGCACCCTTCACCGGCGTCGGCGACCCTTCGGATACCGTGACGGGAACCCCGGGCAGTGGCGGCCCGGGCGGTAACAACGACACGATTATCGGCAGCAGCGCGGGTGAATCACTCTCCGGTGGCGGGGGCGATGATCTGATCATCGGCAGGGGCGGCAATGACACCCTGGATGGCGGCAACCTGGATGACACGCTGTACGGGGGCGAGGGCAACGACACGCTGCTCGGAGGCAACCAGAACGATCATCTCTTCGGGGGCTCTGGTGTCGACTCGCTTGTCGGTGGTCAGCAGAACGACGTCCTGATCGGGGGCTATGGCACCGACATCCTGACCGGAGGCACCGGCAACGACATCTTCCGGTACCTCCACGCCAACGACACGAACGACGTCGTCACCGACTTCACGCCGGGCGAGGACAAGATCGACCTCTCCGCGCTCTACAGCGGGACGCTCGGCTTCCAGGCCGTGCAAAGCCAAGCCTTCACTGCAGCCAACAACGTCGCGTGGTTCCAGACGGGCGGGAACACCGTCGTCATCGTCGACCTCGATGGAAATACAGCCAACGCTGAACTGATGATCACCCTGAACGGGCTGAAGGGCCTCCAGGCAAGCGACTTCGTCTTGTGACCTGACCTCTGCCGGCGAGGCCGCGGACCTCCGCGGCCTCGCTGCCCCCTGGGCCTGCCTGTCCCCGCCAACCACTCGGTCGCCTCCACGGCTGCCATCCCGGCGATGGAAGAACCACCACGGGCGGCGGTGCCGAAACGGTGATGCGCATGCGCCAAGCCTGCCGCGCATCTCGGTGATATGCCTGCACTATCCGGAGGCATGCCCATGTCCACCCTCGACGAAGAAGACCCCGTCTGCCCCCCCGCGCCGCCCGGGATCGAGACGGTCATCATCCCCCGCGCCCACGATGTCGGTGGCTTCGAGGTGCGCCGCGCGCTGCCGGCGCGCGAACGCCAGATGGTCGGGCCCTTCATCTTCTTCGACCAGATGGGGCCGGGCGAGTTCCTGACCGGCAAGGGCCTCGACGTCCGGCCGCACCCGCATATCGGGCTGTCCACGGTCACCTACCTCTTCGAGGGCGAGATCCTGCACCGCGACAGCCTCGGCACCGCGCAGCCGATCCGTCCCGGGGCGGTAAACTGGATGACCGCAGGGCGCGGCATCGTCCATTCCGAGCGCACGGACCCGGCGCAGCGCGACCGGCCGCGGCGGATGTTCGGCATCCAGTCCTGGGTGGCACTGCCGAAATCCGCCGAGGACAGCGCCCCCGCCTTCGCCCACCACGACGCCGCCGCGCTGCCGCTGGTGGAGGAGAACGGCCTCCGCATGCGATTGGTCGCGGGGGAGGGCTGGGGCCTGAAGGCGCCCGTCGCCGTTTCCTCACCCCTGTTCTACGCCGATGCCGTGCTGGCACCCGGCGCCAGGCTGCCGCTGCCCGCGGAGCACGAGGAGCGCGGCGCCTATGTCGTCCAGGGCTCGGTCGAGGTCGCCGGCACGCGCTTCGAGGCCGAACGCATGCTGGTGTTCCGCGCCGGGGACGCTCTGGCCCTGACCGCGGGGCCAGAAGGTGCGCGACTCCTGATGCTCGGCGGCGCCGCGATGGACGGGCCGCGCTACCTCTACTGGAACTTCGTCGCTTCCAGCCGCGAGCGGCTGGAGCAGGCGAAGGCCGAGTGGAAGGACGGCCGCTTCCCGAAGGTTCCAGGCGACGAGAAGGAATTCATCCCGCTGCCGGAAGGCCGGGTGACGGTCCGGGCGGCGACCCGCCCGGACTGAAGCGCCACGGTTCCGGCTTTGTGCGCGGTGCGGTCCCGGCCGGCTGCGCCGCGCCGCGCGGTGGTGCAGGGGAATGCCGGACAGGTTCGCCCTGACGGATTTTGCCGTTGGGGTTACACGGCCGCCCTTGGATAATTACTGCAAAAACAATTAGATAGAAAAAATACCTTGCGTCGAAACTCAGTCAATCTCACGTTCGCGACGCTTCGCTTCCGTCCAAAGCGTTTCCATGCGCTCCAGCGTCGAATCCGCAGGCGTTAATCCTTCATATTGAAGGGTTTGTTCGATGTATCGAAAGCGACGCTCGAATTTCCGGTTGGCGCCGCGGAGACAGACCTCCGGGTCCAGATCGAGCTTCCGGGCGAGATTGGCGAGGACGAACAGCAGGTCCCCGACCTCGTCTTTCAATCTTTCAGGATCAATCTCTTCGCTGGAAATACGGAGTTCCGAGCGCAGCTCCTCCGCCTCCTCCTCCAACTTGTCCAGCACCGCCGCCGCATCCGGCCAGTCGAAGCCGACCCGACCCGCGCGCCTCGTCAGCTTCGCCGCCCGGGTCAGCGCGGGCAGGGTGGTCGGGATGCCGGCGAGGGTGCCGGATTCCGCCCGCATCGCGCGCTCGGCTTCCTTCTGTGCCTCCCAGGCGGCGGTCTGCTGCTCGGCGCTGCGGGCTTCCTCCGCGCCGAAGACATGCGGGTGGCGACGGATCATCTTGTCGGCGATGGCGGCGGCCACGTCGGCGAACGCGAACCAGCCGCGCTCCTCCGCCATGCGGGCGTGGTAGACGACCTGGAACAGCAGGTCGCCGAGTTCGTCCAGCAACGATGCCGGGGCGCCACGCTCGATGGCGTCCTCGACCTCGTAGGCCTCCTCGATGGTGTAGGGGGCGATGGACGCGAAATCCTGAACCTGGTCCCAGGGACACCCGGTGTTCGGGTCGCGGAGGCGTGCCATCACGTCGAGGAGGTGACGCAGGGCGTCGTCCGGGGGCGGGGCAGGGGTATGCTTGGCGGTCATCGGCGGGTCCGGGCGGCTGGTCCCTTGCGCTCATGCCCGCTCCGGCCGCAAAGCGGAAGGGGGCGGCGGGCCCGGCCATGCGCCCGGGCCCGCGCGAGGTCAGCAGAAGAGGTCCCGCACCTCGTCGCCGGTGACGCCGACAAGGATGATCCGGTCCGCCGTTCTCCAGCGTCACGCGCGCCGCATGCAGGTCGCGATGCGGGTCGAGCAGGGCGGCGAGTTCCCGTTATGTCGCGCCCTTCGCCACCGACGAGAACGCCAAGGCCGCTGATGACATCGTGCCCCTGGTCGCCCAGGGCGATGGCGGTGCCGCACAGGCGCGGATGAATGCCGCATAAGGTATATTATGGAATATTTTGGCACCGGCAAACACGCCGGACCGCCGGGCTCAGATCTCCTCGACCGCCGAAACCCCCGGCAGGACCTTCATCGCCTGCATCACCCGCGGGCCGATGTTGAAGCCCCCGGGCAGCGCGAGTTCTACCTCCTGGCCCGGCCCTGTGCGCGGCACCAGCACCACGCGGCCCCGGCCGCGGCCCTCCCGCGTCAGGATGGCGCGGATCGGGTCGACGGCGGCGATCCCATCGAGCCATAGCCGGACGCCGCCGCCCGCGCCGCTCGCCGCCTTCTCGAGGCTTTCGACATCGTTGGCGGTCAGGCGCAGCGCCTCGCCCTCCATGCGGGCCTCGGCGGTCACCAGCACGGCGTTGCCCTCGGCCAGCAGGTCGCGGGACCGGTTCAGGACTTCCGAGAAACAGGTCACCTCGAAGGATCCCTGGGTGTCGGACAGGCGCACCCAGGCCATGCGGCTGCCGGTCTTGGTCGTGCGCTCCTTGGCATTTACCACCGTGCCGGCGAGCTTCAGCCGCGACGCGCCGGACTGCGCCCGATCCGCGATCAACGCCGAGGGCGTGACGCCCAGCCGCTGCAGCGCCTTGCGGTAGGTATCGAGCGGATGCGCCGAGAGATGGAAGCCGACCGCCTCGGCTTCATGCGCGAGGCGTTCCAGCAAGGGCCAATCGGGGACATCCGGCAGGCGCAGCGGCTCATTTCGTTGCGAATCCGCCCCGAATAGGCCGATCTGGCCCGACCCGCGCTCCTCGGCGCTCGCCTGGGCACGGCGCAGGATCGTTTCGGCCCCGGCCATCACCTTGGCACGGTTCTTCTCCAGGCCCTCGAAGGCGCCGGCGCGGGCCAGGTTCTCGATCTGCATCTTGTTGAGCAGCTTCGGATCCACCCGCGCCGCCATCTCGGCGAGCGAGGCAAAGGGCCCCTCGGCGTCCCGCGCCTTCACCAGGTCCTTCATCGCGGCCTCGCCCACGCGCTTCACGGCGGAGAGCGCGAAGCGGATCGCCTCCTTGCCCTCGGCCGTGGTCCCGACGCGGAACTCGACGCCCGAGCGGTTGATGTCCGGCGGCAGCACCGGGATGCCGAGGCGCGCGGCCTCCTGCATGTGCCCCGCGAGCTTGTCGGTGTTCGACATGTCGAGCGTCATCGACGCCGCCAGGAAGGCGACCGGATGGTTCGCCTTCAGCCAGGCCGTCTGGTAGCTGACGAGCGCATAGGCCGCGGCGTGCGACTTGTTGAAGCCGTAGTCCGCGAAGCGCTCCATCAGGTCGAAGATCTCGGCCGCCTTGGCGGGCTCGATGCCGCGCTTCTCGGCGCCCTCGCAGAAGATCTTGCGCTGCGCCTCCATCTCGGCGCGGATCTTCTTGCCCATGGCGCGCCGCAGCAAGTCCGCGCCGCCGAGCGAATAGCCCGCGAGATCCTGCGCGATCTGCATCACCTGTTCCTGATAGACCATGATGCCGTAGGTCTCGGACAGGATGTGCATGATCGCGGGATGCGGCGGCTCCCAGGCCTCACCGAGCTTGCGCGCGCAATAGGCGGGGATGTTCGCCATCGGGCCCGGTCGATAGAGCGCCACCGCCGCCACCAGGTCCTCGAAGCGGGAGGCGCGCATCTGCCTGAGGCAGTCCCGCATCCCCTGCCCTTCGAACTGGAACACGCCGGCCGCATCGCCCTTGGCCAGCATCGCGTAGGTCTTGGGGTCGTCGATCGGAATGGCGGAGATATCGATGTCGGTGCCCTGCTCGCGCAGGATGCGCAGCGCGCGCTCGATCACCGTCAGCGTCTTGAGGCCGAGGAAGTCGAACTTCACCAGGCTCGCCGCTTCCGCGTACTTCATCGAGTACTGCGTCACCAGCATGGGCGAGCGTGGATCGCGGTAGAGCGGCACGATATCGACCAGCGGCCTGCGCCCGATCACCACGCCCGCCGCGTGAGTGGACGCGTTGCGGTAGAGCCCTTCCACCTGCAGCGCGATATCGAGCAGGCGCGCCACCTGCTCGTCGTTGTCGCGCATCTCCTGCAAGCGCGGCTCGCCCTCGATGGCCTGCGCGAGCGTCACCGGCTTCGCCGGATTGAACGGGATCAGCGAGGCGATCTTGTCCACCTGCCCATAGGGCATGCCGAGCACGCGCCCCACGTCGCGCACGGCCGCCTTCGCCTGCAGCTTGCCGAAGGTGATGATCTGCGCGACGCGGTCGGCGCCGTATTCGCGGACCACGTACTGGATCACCTCGTCGCGCCGTTCCTGGCAGAAGTCGATGTCGAAGTCGGGCATCGACACGCGCTCGGGGTTCAGGAAGCGCTCGAACAGCAGCCCGAAGCGCAGAGGGTCGAGATCCGTGATGAGCAGCGCCCAGGCCGCGACGGAACCCGCGCCCGAACCGCGCCCCGGCCCAACCGGAATGGGCGGCGTCTGCGCCTTCGCCCACTGGATGAAGTCCGCGACGATCAGGAAGTAACCCGGGAAGCCCATCTTCTCGATGACGCCGAGTTCGTATTCGAGGCGATCCCGATAGACCTTGCGCTTTGCCTCGTCCGGCGGCGGCTGCATGGCGTCGAGGCGCTTCTCCAGCCCCTCCGTCGCCATGGACCGCACCGTCTCCGCCTCGGTCATGCCCGGCGTCACCTTGGGGCAGATCGGCAGTTCGGGCTTCTTGCTCTCGGCCATCACCGCGCACATGCGCGCGATGGAGAGCGTGTTGTCGCAGGCGTCCGGCAGGTCCGCGAAGAGCGCGCGCATCGTCGCCGCCGGCTTGAACCAGTGCTCGGGCGTCACGCGCCGGCGTTCGCGCTCGGCCATGGTGCGGCCCTCGGCGATGCAGAGCAGCGCGTCATGCGCCTCATGCATTTCGCGCTTTGCGAAATAGACGTCGTTCGCCGCGACGATGGGCAGCCCGCTGCGCTGGGCGAGCGACAGCAGCCCGCTTTCGATCGCCTTTTCCTGCGGCAGCCCGTGGCGGTGCAGTTCCACGGCCAGCCTGTCGGGAAAGGCCTCCCGCAACGCATCCAGGATGCGCGCCGCGGTATCGCGCCGCCCGTCGCCGATCAGTCGCGCCACCGGCCCCAGCGTGCCGCCCGTCAGCAGGAAGATGCCCTGCGCATGTTCCCGCAGCAGGTCCAGCGTGATCGCCGGCCGCCCGGATGGATCGTCCCGCAGGTATCCCTTCGAGGACAGCTTCTGCAGGTTCTCGAGCCCCGCCGCGTCCATCGCCAGCGCCACCAGCGGATCGGGGTTCTGCCGGGCGATGTCCGGGCGGTCGGGGTCGGCCTCCGCGCGCGTCAGGAACAGGCGGCAGCCCATGATCGGCTGCACGCCCTTCTTCGCGCAGTACTCGGCGAACTCCAGCGCGCCGAACATGTTGGCGCTGTCCGTCAGCGCCACCGCCGGCATGCCGTTGTCCTTCGCCAGGCTGGCGAGCTTGTCCGCCGTGATGGCGCCCTCGCTCAGCGAATAGGCGGAATGGACATGCAGGTGGATGAAGGAGGTCTGGTCACTCATCTCAGGACTCGCCGGCGCCGCCAGGGTAGCACGGCGCAGGCGGCCTGGCCCCGCCCCATGCGGGAAAGCGCGTCCTCCTTCCGCCGCGGTTTCGGCAAGGTCCTGCTCGCCAGGGCGCGGCCACGGCACGGCCCTTGCTGTTGTTGCGGGACCGGGGCGCCGCGGTCAGGATCGGCGCCGAACCGATATCCACGGAGGCCCCCGATGCGCCTGCTGCGCGCCACCGCCCTGATCCTGCCGGCGCTCGCCGCCGGACCTGCTTTCGCCCATGGCGGCCATGCGGAAGGTCTTTCCGCGGGCTTCACGCATCCGCTTCTCGGCCTGGATCATCTGGTGGCGATGGTCGCGATCGGCCTCTGGGCCGCGCAGGCGGGGATGGCCCGCGCCTGGGCGGTGCCGGCAGCCTTCCTCGCCGGCATGGCCGCCGGCATCGGCCTTGGCCTTGCGGCGGAACTGCCCGCATGGATCGAGCCTGGCGTCGCCGCGACGGTGCTGGCGCTCGGCCTTGTGGTCGCGCTGGCAGTGCCTCTCCCGGCCGCCTTCGCCCTGCCGCTCGCCGGCGCCTTCGGGTTGCTGCACGGCACGGTGCATGGCGGGGAGATCGGCGGTTCCGTCCTGCTGACGGCGCTCGGGATGCTCGGTGCCTCGGCGCTGCTGCACGCGGCGGGCTTCGCGGTGGGGCGCGCGGCGGCCGGGCGCGTGGCGCTGCTGCGGGCAGGCGGGGCGGGGATCGCGGCGGCCGGGGTGGCGCTGGTCCTCGCAGGCTGAGGATGGGGGGCTCTGCTCCCCTCGCCCGTCACCCCGCCGCGACCACCCGCCCTTCGGCCAGCGTCACGATCCTGTCCATGCGACGCGCGAGTTCCGGGTTGTGCGTCGCCACCAGGGCCGCGACGCCCTCCCCGCGCACATGCTCCAGCAATTCGTCGAAGACCCGGCCCGAGGTCCCGACATCGAGGTTCCCGGTCGGTTCGTCCGCCAGCAGGATGCGCGGCCGGTTCGCCAGCGCGCGGGCAATCGCCACGCGCTGCTGCTCGCCGCCCGAGAGCTTCCCGGGCCGGTGCTTCTCCCGCCCCGCCAGCCCGAAGGCCGCCAGCAACTCCTGCGCCCGCGCCGTCGCATCGCGCCGCGTCACGCCCGCCGCCATCTGCGGCAGGGCGATGTTCTCTTCCGCCGTGAATTCGGGCAGCAGGTGGTGGAACTGGTAGACGAAGCCGATCGTCGTGCGCCGGATCGCCGTGCGCGCGTCGTCCGACAGCGTCCCGGCCGCCTTGCCGTCGACGAAGACCTCGCCTCCGTCCGGCTTTTCCAGCAGCCCCGCGAGGTGCAGCAGCGTCGACTTGCCGGTGCCCGACGGCGCGACCAGCGCGACGATCTCGCCCGCCGCCAGCGCGAGGTCCGCACCGCGCAGCACGGGCAGGTCGCCCGCCTCGGTGTGGTAGCGCCGCTCGACGGCGGCGAGGCGCAGGGGCACGTCACTCATTCCGCAGCGCCTCCACCGGGTCGGTCTTCGCCGCGCGCCAGGAGGGATACAGCGTCGCCAGCAGCGACAGCACCAGGCCCATGCCCACCACCTGCGCCACCTCGTTGTAGTCGAGGATCGCGGGCAGCCGCGTGAGGAAATAGACCTCGGGACTGAACAATTCGGTCCCGCTCAGCGACTGCAGCGCCTGGCGGATGCTCTCGATGTTCCAGCAGAAGACCAGGCCAATCAGGAAGCCGGTCAGCGTTCCGATCACGCCGACGGATGCGCCGCAGAGCAGGAAGATCCGCATCACCGCCCCGCGCGTCGCGCCCATGGTGCGCAGGATGGCGATGTCCCTGCCCTTGTCCTTCACCATCATGATCAGCGAGGACACGATGTTGAAGGCGGCGACGACGATGATCAGCGTCAGGATCAGGAACATCACGTTCCGCTCGACCTGCACCGCGTTGAAGAAGGACGAATTGGCGTCCTGCCAGGACAGCACCTGCACGGGGCTGCCTGCCTTCTCGCGGATCTCCCGCATGATGCCGCGCACCCGCGTGGGGTCCTGGACGAAGACCTCGATCTGCGTCGCCGCGTCGCGCTGCTGGAAGAAGAGCTGCGCGGCCTGCAACGGCAGGAAGACGAAGGTGCTGTCGTATTCGTTCATGCCGACTTCGAAGAGCGCGGCGATGCGATAGGCCCGCACCCGCGGCACCGTGCCGAAGACCGTGGTGCGCCCCTGCGGGGAGACAAGCGAGACCGTGTCCCCCACCGTCACCCGCAGCCGGCTCGCGAGCCGCGTGCCGATGATGATGGCGTCCTCGCCCTGGAAATCCGCAAGGTTCCCCCAGCGCACGCCGTCCGCGACGATGCGCTTCGCCCGCAGGTCCTCCGGCCGGATGCCGCGCGCGAGCCCGCCCGAGGCGCCACCGGACTCGGAGGTGATGAGCACCTGCCCCTCGACGATCGGCGTCGCCGAGACGATGCCCTGGATGCCGCGGATGCGTTGGGTGACGGCGTCGAAGTCGCGGAAGGGCCCCTCGGCGGAATAGACGCCGATATGCCCGTTCAGACCGAGGATCCGGCTCAGCAGTTCCTGCCGGAAGCCGTTCATCACGCTGGTCACGATGATGAGCGTGGCGACGCCGAGCGCGATGCCGACCAGCGAGAAGATCGCGATGACCGACACGAACCGCTCGCCCTTTCGGGCGCGCAGGTAGCGGAAGGCGACGGCGCGCTCGAAGGGGTTGAACATGCGGCCGCTCAGGCCCCGCGAATCTTGGCGATGGCGTCCTCGAGCGAGACCTCCGCCCGCTCGCCGGTGGCGCGCCGCTTCAGTTCGACCTTGCCGGCTGCCGCCCCGCGCGGGCCGATGATGGCCTGCCAGGGGAAGCCCATCAGGTCGGCGTCGGCGAACTTCTCGCCGGCGCGCGCCGGGCGGTCGTCGTAGACCGCCTCGTCGCCGAGCCGGGCATAGAGGTCCTCGCACATCGCGTCCGTCGCCGCGTCGCCGGGGCGCAGGTTGAGGATCGCAGCCGCCCAGGGCGCCACCGCGTCGGGCCACTTGATGCCGGCCTCGTCGTGGTTCGCCTCGATCAGCGCACCGACCAGGCGGGAGACACCGATGCCGTAGGACCCCATCTCCGGGATCACCGGTGCGCCGTCCTGGCCCGCGACGGACAGGCCCATCGCGGCGCTGTACCTGGTGCCGAAGTAGAAGATGTGGCCGACCTCGATGCCCCTGCCCTCGCGGCGGCGGTCCGCCGGCACCGCTTCCCAGGCGGCGGCGTCATGCATCTCGTCGGTGGCGGCATAGGTGGAGGTGACGCGGTCGAAGAAGGCCTTCAGCCCTTCAATGTCGTCGGAGGAGACGTCGGCTCCCGCCCAATCCGTCGTCTCATAGGCCGCGTCGTAGAACACGCCGCTCTCGCCGGTGTCGGCGAGGATGATGAACTCGTGGGAGAGGTCGCCGCCGATCGGGCCGGTATCCGCCCGCATCGGCACCGCCGTCAGCCCCATGCGCTGGAAGGTCCGCAGATAGGCGAGGAACATCTGCCGGTAGGAATGCTGCGCGCCTTCCTGGCTGACGTCGAAGGAATAGGCGTCCTTCATCAGGAACTCGCGGCCGCGCATCACGCCGAAGCGGGGGCGCACCTCGTCGCGGAACTTCCACTGGATGTGGTAGAGGTTGCGCGGCAGGTCGCGATAGGACTTCGCGAACTGCTTGAAGATGTCGGTGACCATCTCCTCGTTGGTCGGGCCGAACAGCATCTCGCGCTCGTGCCGGTCACGGATGCGCAGCATCTCCTTGCCGTAGTCGTCGTAGCGACCGGACTCGCGCCACAGTTCCGCCGGCTGGATCGTCGGCATCAGGATCTCCTGCGCGCCGGCGCGGTCCTGTTCCTCGCGCACGATCTGCTCGACCTTGCGCAGCACGCGCAGCCCGGCGGGCAGCCAGGCGTAGATGCCGGCCGAGGTCTGCCGGATCAGCCCGGCGCGCAGCATCAGCCGGTGGGAGGCGATCTGCGCCTCGGCGGGGGTTTCCTTGAGCGTCGGCAGGAAAGCGCGAGAGAGGCGCACGGTCAGTCCTTTACGGCGGGAATCGCGGGCGAACCTACCGGCGTAGGGCGCGGGCCGGAAGGGGCGATGGCCGAAGCGCAGCGACGATCGATGCCATCCGCCAAAACCCTTCGGGACGACATTTTCGTACGCCGAAGGAGGAAAATGCATAATTTCCTCTTGTGAGCCCATAGGGGCCGACATAAAAAAAGGGGCCGCGCCCGGAAGGTCGCGGCCCAAGTTTAGGGAGGAAACGCCAGTCACACGGCAGGAAGAGAACCAACCTCTTCCTGAGGCCAAGGATGGCCGGCCGGGGCATGGCGAACAACGGAATTCAGGGCGGCGAGCGCCGAAAAAAGCGGCGTCCAGCCGCCTTTTGTCCGGGCGGCGAGCAGATTGTATTTCCGCTGCCTGTTTCGTGGTCAGTTCTGCGGCAGCGCCCATGGGCCGGTGCGGAAGGAGAGCCACTCGCTTCCCACCAGGTACCAGATGACCACCCAGATCACCGCGGTCAGCACCGTGGTGCCGAGCAGCTTCCAGCCCAGATTCGCCGCGACCGGCGTGCCGCGCCAGCCGCCTGCCCCGGGATCTCCCTCGGGATCGGGCCGCGTGCCGATCGGCAGGATGCAGAACAGGGCCGTCCACCACACCAGCAGGAAGACGATGACTCCGGTGAAGACTGACATGCGATATCCTTGGTCTCCGGCAGCCGGCGCTGCCAGGGGGGCGGCAGGCCGGTTCGGGCTGCCGCCGGAGGGGAATCGGTGAAATCGCTGCGCGTGGCAACGGCCCGGCGTCCGGGACGACCGATTCTCGCCGTGGTCCTGGCGGTGATCGGGCACCTCGGCCCCGCCCATGCCTCGGGCCGGGCCGACGAGACCCAGCCCGGCCAGGCACGACTCCACGACCCGGCCACGTCCCCGGACGGCCGGTGAGCGACGAAGTCCCCGCGCGAAAGCCCGGCGGGGCCTCCGCCCACGAGGCATGCGAGGCCGCACTCTCGCGCGGTGAGGAATGGCCCGGCCTGCCGGTGGTGGACCTTCCGCTCGGCAATGGCGGGCGCTGAGCGCACGGCGGCAACGGCGCGGGATCAGCCGCCGGCCAGTCGCTCCCGCAACCGATCGATCGCGGCCGGCCCATAGGGCGGCTCGGGCGAGACGCCCTCCCGCCGCGCGAATTCCGCCAGGGCCGCACGGGTCGCCGGGCCGTCACGGCCATCGACCGCCCCCGGCCAGCCGCCACGGACCATCAGCCCGGATTGGACGAAGCGCACCAGCGGGCGGTCCACGGTGGCGACGGGCCCCTGCGCCGTCTCGCCGCCGACACGGGCCGCCGCCGCCCGGGCGGCGGCCGGAGGAACGCGGGGCTGCAGCGCCTCCCGGTAGCGGCGGGCCGGGGTCACGCCTCGCCGCTCGGCGATGGAGAGTCGCGCGAGGGCCTCGGCCTCGTCGCGCGCGGTGCCCTCGCCGACGATCTGCATCAGCGCGAGGGCGTATTGCGCCTCGGGGTGCCCTCGCTCGGCCGCGCGCTGGAACCAGACGGCGGCCCAGGCGGGTTCGCGCCGCGTGCCCTCCCCCGCCTCGAGCAGCCGGGCGAGGCGGTATTGCGCCTCCTTGTTGCCCTGCTGCGCGGCGCGGTGCAGCCAGGGCAGCGCCGCTGCCGCATCCCGCCCGCCATCGGGACGATAGAGGTGTCCCGCAGCGACCATCATCTGCGCATCCGGATCGCCGAGATTGGCGGCAGCCTCGATCAGCCTCGCGGCGCCGTCCGGATCCCCCGCGGCGCCCCGTCGCGGTGGGTTGAGGGCACGCAGGCCGTCCCGGTAAAGCCGCGCCGCCTCCCGCCGCTCGGCGGCCGTCGGCGCGGGCGGGGCGGCGCTCGGCACATCCGCGGAGGTCTGCAGCAGCGCACAGGCCGAGAGCAGCGAGAGCGCGACCGCCAGCACCCCGCGCGCCAGACCATGGCGGCGCGGCCAGCCTCCTCGACGCGCGGCTCCTCGTGCCTCCGATCCGCTCGGCATGGCGCGAGCCTAGAGCAGACGCCGTCCGGGCGAAATCACGGATCGGGTGTGGAGGCTGCCCAGGACAGCGGCGCAGACCGGTCGCCGCGAGCCGCTGCGAACCGAAGCCGCTCCGCCGTCGCCGCAGCGGCCGGGTGCGTTGATCCCCCTGCGGCTATACGCGCAGGAGGTGGATCTCGACCGTCGGCCGCTTGCGAAGTCGCCGCCCGACCGCCTTGCGCAGCGCGCTGCGCGCGGCTTCGCGCAACTGGTCGTCCTCCCGCCGCAGGGCGGCGGGCAATTCGCCCATGGCCCGGCGGAGGTCGGCGGCGATCATCGCCGGTTCCGGGTCCCCGGTCTCGAACAGGCCGGGGGCGGAAATCTGCGGGTCCGCCAGCACCTTCCCCTGCCCGTCCACGGCGAGCGAAGCCATCACCACGCCGTTGAACATCATCCGCCGGCGGGCGGCGATGACGCTCCCGTCCATCGGCAGCAGCCGGTCCCCATCCACCGCCAGGCGCCCGGCGGGCACGCCCTCCACCACCTCCGGCCGGTTACCGGACAGGCGCAGCACGTCGCCATCCTCGATCAGGAAGGGGACCGCGCCGCAGCCGGTGGCGAGCGCGCCGTGTTCCTGCATGTGCCGCCATTCGCCGTGCACCGGCACCGAATAGCGCGGCTTGACCAGGGCATAGAGGCGCCTGAGCTCGTCCCGCGCCGGATGGCCGGAGACATGGACCATGTGGTCCTCATCCGTCATCACCCGGCAGCCGCGGCGTACCAGCCCGTCCTGGATGCGCTGGATGGCGCGCTCGTTCCCCGGGATGCGGCGGGAGGAGAAGATCACCGTGTCCCCTTCCCCCAGCGCGATGTTGGGGTGCGTGTCCTCGGCGATCTTGGCCATGGCGGAGCGCGGCTCGCCCTGGCTTCCGGTGCAGATCAGCAGGATCTCGTCGTCGGGCAGGAAGCCGGCTTCCTCCTCCGGCACGAAGGGAGGGATCGACTTGAGGTAGCCGCAGTCGCGCGCCGCCTGCTCGATGTTGCGCAGCGAACGACCGAACAGCGACACCTGCCGCCCCGCCGCCCGCCCGGCCAGTGCGATGGATTCCAGCCGCGCGACATTGGAGGCAAAGCCGGTCACGGCGATGCGCCCCTTCATGCCGCGGATCAGTGCGGCCAGGTTGCGGCGCACTTCGGCCTCGCTGCCCGAATGGCCTTCCACCATGGCGTTGGTGGAATCGCAGACCATGGCGAGCACGCCCTCCTCGCCCAGCGCGGCAAAGGCCGCCTCGTCCGTCCGCGGGCCGATCAGCGGGTCGGGGTCGAGCTTCCAGTCGCCGGTATGCAGCACCGTGCCGTGCCGCGTGCGCAGCACCAGCGCCTGGGATTCCGGCACGGAGTGCGCAACCGGCAGGTATTGGAGGTCGAAGGGCCCAAGCGTGAAGCGCGCGCGCGGCTGCGTCACGACAAGGGGCACTTCCTGCACCATCCCGGCTTCGGTCAGCTTGCGCGTCAGCACCGCCGCGGCGAAGGGCGTGGCGTGGACGGGGCAGCGGAACTGGCGCCAGAGATGCACCACGGCGCCGATGTGGTCCTCATGCGCATGGGTGATCACCAGCCCGACCAGCCGGTCGCGGCGCTCCGCCAGCCAGGCCGGGTCGGGGACCATGACATCCACTTCCGGGTTGTCATGCCCGGCGAAGCCGATGCCGCAATCGACCGCGAGCAGCGCGCCGTCGCAGCGATAGACGTTGAGGTTCATGCCGATCTCGCCGGTCCCGCCCAGCGGGAGGAAGGCAAGGTCGCCGGAGACGGCGTTCATCGTTGTCAGTCGGAATCCGATCGGAGGGGGTCGCGCAAGGCGCTGTGGTGGAAAACGGGTGTCGGGTTGCGGTCGGAAAGGAGGCGCAGGCCTTCCAGCGTGATGTCGGGGTCGGTCTTCTCGATGACAAGGGTGCCTTCGGCGAAGAGCGGCGCCAGCCCGCCGGTGGCGATGACCTTCAGCGGCTTGCCGTACTCGGCATTGATGCGGGCGACAAGGCCTTCGATCAGCCCGACATAGCCCCAGAAGATGCCGGACTGCATGGCAGGCACGGTGGAGCGGCCGATCACCACCTGCGGCCGGCCGATGCCGATGCGCGGCAGGCGGGCGGCGGCCTGGTGCAGCGCCTCGATGGAAAGGTTGATGCCCGGGGCGATGACGCCGCCGAGATAGGCGCCGTCGGCATCCACCACGTCGAAGGTGGTGGCGGTGCCGAAGTCGATCACCACCAGCGGGCCGCCGTAGTAGACATGGCCGGCAAGCGCGTTCAGCAGGCGGTCGGCGCCGACCTCGTTCGGCTGGTCGACCTTGATCTCGAAGCCCCAGTTCAGCGGGGCGCGGGCAATCAGGGGCTCGGTGTCGAACCAGTCGCGGCACACGCGGCGCAGGTTGTAGAGCGCGGCCGGGACGACCGTGCCGATGACGCAGCGCGTGATGCTGTTGGCGTCGATCCTGGCGTGCTGGAACAGCGACAGCAGCCACACCGCGTATTCGTCCGAGGTGCGGTCGGCGCGCGTCGCGATGCGCCATCGGCCACGCCATTCCTTCCCGTCATGGACGGCGAAGACGACGTTGGTGTTGCCGGCGTCGATGGCGAGCAGCATGGTCAGGCGACCTCTCCCGAGGCGATGGCGTGCACGCGGCCGCCGGTGGTGAGCAGCAGGCTGCCATCCTCCGCCAGCCCGGCGAAGCGGCCGGCGATCTCCGCCCCATGGCGGCGGACGGCGAGATGGGTGTCGGGCGCCGGTCCGCGGGCGAGCCAGGCGGCACGGATGGCGCCGAAGCCTTCGGCCAGGCGCTGGGCGCGGCGGCGGTCGAGCGCGGCCAGCAGGGAGCGCGCGAATTCCTCCGGCGGCGGCGGCGCGATCCCTGCATCCGCCAGGCAAGCCGTGGCGCGGCCGGGCACTTCCGGCGCGTGGGCGAGGTTCACGCCGATACCGAGGCAAAGCCAGGCGATGCCGCCGCGATCACCGGCGACGACCTCGGCCAGGATGCCGGCGGCCTTGGCGCCGCCCAGCATCAGGTCGTTCGGCCATTTCAGGGCCAGCGACGCGGGGTCCGGCAGCAGTGGCGCGACCGCATCCGCCAGCGCGACGGCCGCGAGCAGCCCCCATTGCGGCGCATGGCGGAGCGGTTCCGTCGGGCGCAGCAGCACCGAGAGATGCAGGTTGCCCGCGCGGCTTTCCCACGCCCGCCCCTGCGTGCCGCGCCCCGCGGTCTGGCGGCGCGCGAGCACGGCGAGGCCTTCCGGCTCGCCGGCCCCGGCGAGTTGCGCCACCAGGTCCGAGGTGCTTGGCAGCGCCTCGTGGATGCGCAGACGGAAGCGGTCCGGCGTCACCCCAGCAGGGCGGCGACGGCCGCCTGCGCCGCGGCGACCAGCGGCGCCGGGTAGATGAAGAACAGGACGGTGAAGAGCCCCGACGCCGTCATCACGAAGGAGACGCTCCCCGCCCGGGCGTCCAGCGCGCCGACGGGCTCGTCGAAGAACATCACCTTCACGATGCGCAGGTAGTAGAAGGCCGAGACGACCGAGGCCAGCACGCCGACGATGGCGAGCGTCCACAGCCCCGCATCGATGGCCGCCTTGAAGACGAACATCTTGCCGAAGAACCCGGCGAGCGGCGGGATGCCGGCCATGGAGAACATGAAGATCGCCATCCAGACCGCCATGCCGAGGTCGGTCCTCGCCAGGCCGGCAAGGTCGCTGACCCGCTCGACCGCCCTGCCCTGCCGGCGCATCGCCACCAGCACCGCGAAGGCGCCGAGGGTCATCAGCAGGTAGATCGCCATGTAGATCAGCAGGCCACGCATGCCGGATTCAGACGCGGAAGCGAGGCCCACCAGCGCGTAGCCGACATGGCCGATCGAGGAATAGGCCATCAGCCGCTTGATGTTCTGCTGCCCGATGGCGGCGAAGGCGCCGAGCACCATCGAGAGCAGCGAGGTCAGCACGATCACCTGCTGCCACTGGCCGGCGAGGTCCCCGAAGGGCCCGCCCAGCACGCGGGCGAACAGCGCGATCGCGGCGACCTTCGGTGCCGCGGCGAAGAAGGCCGTCACCGGCGTCGGCGCGCCCTCGTAGACGTCCGGCGTCCACATGTGGAACGGCACGGCCGAGACCTTGAAGGCCAGTCCGACGATCACGAACACGAGGCCCACCACGACGCCCTGCGACGCCTTGGCCGGGTCCGACAGCGCATCGGCGATGCGGTCGAAGGAGGTCGTGCCCGCGAAGCCATACACCAGCGAGGCGCCGTAGAGCAGCAGCCCCGAGGCCAGCGCGCCGAGCACGAAGTACTTGAGCCCCGCCTCGGCCGAGCGTTCATCGTCGCGGTTGAAGGCCGCGACGACATAGAGGCTGAGCGAGAGCAGCTCGAGCCCGATGTACAGCGCCATCAGGTCGTTGGCCGAGACCATGACCATCATGCCGAGCGTCGCGAAAAGCAGCAGCACCGGATACTCGAACCGGTCCAGCCCTTCGCGCGCGTTGTAGTCGAGCGAGAGCACGACACCCGCCGCCGCGCCGAGCAGCACCAGCACCTTGGTGAAGCGCGAGAAGGCGTCGGAGACGAACTGCCCGCCGAAGGCGGTGCCTTCCGGCGCGCCGATCACCAGCACCGCCGTCAGCAGGAAGGCGCCGATCGCCGCCATGGCGCAGGCGAAGAAGGTGTTGCGCTTCGGCAGAACGCCGATGCCGAGGATGGCAAGCCCGCAAAGGGCCAGCACCAGTTCCGGCAGCGCGAGGGTCCAGGTCATCGGCTTACATTCCCGCCAGGCGCGCCGCACCGAGGGCGGCTTCATGCCGCGCCACGAGTGCATTCACCGAGGCTTCGAAGAAGGACAGGAAGGACTGCGGCGCCACGCCCATCCACACCGTGAGGATGACGAGCGGCGCGAAGACCAGGTGCTCGCGCGCCGACATGTCGAGCAGGCCGCGCAGGTCGTCGCGCGTGATCCGCCCGAAGGCGACGCGCTTGTACAGGTAGAGCATGTACGCCGCGCCGAGGATCATGCCGAGCGCCGCGCCGAAGGCGACCCAGGGGTTCACCTTCCACGCAGCGACGATCACCAGCAGCTCGCCCGGGAAGCCGGCGAGGCCGGGCAGCGCCACCGAGGCCATGGTGAACAGCATGAAGATCGCGGCATAGGCCGGCATGACCTTCGCGACCCCGCCATAGCGCGCGATCTCGCGCGAATGGATGCGGTCGTAGAGCACGCCGACGCAGAGGAAGAGCGCGCCCGAGACGATGCCGTGCGAGAGCATCTGGAACAGCGCCCCCGACAGCCCCTGCGCGTTGAAGGTGAAGATGCCCAGCGTGACGATGCCCATGTGGGCGACCGAGGAGTAGGCGATGAGCTTCTTCATGTCCTCCTGCGCCAACGCCACCAGGGAGGTGTACACGACGGCGACGATGGACAGGGCGTAGATGAAGGGCGCGAAATCCGCGCTCGCCTGCGGCAGCATCGGCAGGCTGAAGCGCAGGAAGCCGTAGCCGCCCATCTTCAGCAGCACGCCCGCCAGGATCACGGAGCCCGCCGTCGGCGCCTCCACGTGCGCGTCCGGCAGCCAGGTATGCAGCGGCCACATCGGCACCTTCACCGCGAAGGAAGCGAAGAAGGCGAGGAAGATCCAGGTCTGCAGCGCCGGCGGGATGGCGTGCTGGAACAGCGTCGGGATGTCCGTCGTGCCAGCGCGGTACCACAGCAGCAGGATCGCCAGCAGCATCAGCACCGAGCCGAGCAGCGTATAGAGGAAGAACTTGAAGGACGCGTACACGCGCCGCCTGCCGCCCCACACCCCGATGATGAGGAACATCGGGATCAGCACGCCCTCGAAGAACACGTAGAAGACGATGAAGTCGAGCGCGCAGAACATGCCGACCATCATCGTCTCGAGGACGAGGAAGGCGACCATGTACTCGCGCACCCGGCTCTGGATCGCCTCCCACGAGGCGAGGATGCAGATCGGCGTCAGCAGGGTCGAGAGCAGGACGAACAGCACCGAGATGCCATCCACCCCCATGTGGTAGGTGATGCCGAAATCCGACATCCAGTCGAGCCGTTCGACGAACTGGAAGCCGGGATCGACCTTGTCGAACTGGAACCACAGGATCAGCGACAGCGCGAAGACGATCAGGCTGGTCCAGAGGGCGGCCCAGCGCGCGTTCTCGGCGACGACCTTCTCCTCCCCGCGCAGCGTCAGGATGACGACCGCGCCCGCGAGCGGCAGGAAGGTGAGCAGGCTGAGCAGCGGGAAGCCGGCGGCGTTCATCGTGCAGCACCGAAGACGAGGATGGAGACGAAGACCGCGAGGCCCGCGATCATGACGAAGGCATAGTTGGCGACGCGCCCGGTCTGGATGCGCACCGCACCCTGCGCCACGTCGGAGGCGAGCGAGGCCGCGCCGTTCGGCACGCCGTCGATCATGCGCGCATCCACCGTCTGCCACAGCACCCGTGCGAGCGCCCGGGCGGGACGGACGAAGATCGCGTCATACAGTTCGTCGAAGTACCACTTGTTCAGCAGGAAGCGGTACACGCCGGAGAAGGTCGAGGCGAGCTTCCCCGGCACGCTCGGCACCAGCATGTAGAGCAGGTAGGCGAGCCCGATCCCCGCCAGCCCCACCACGGTCGGCGCCAGCGGCACCCATTCGGGAACCTCGTGCGCGTCGTGCATGATGTGGTTGTGCGGTGCGTTGACGATCGAGCCGTTCCAGAACTGCTCCCAGTGATGGCCGACGAATTCCGGCGCGAAATACGCACCCGTGCCGATCGCGCCCGCGGCCAGGACCAGCAGCGGCACCAGCATCACGGCCGGGCTCTCGTGCACGTGCTCCATCACGTGATGGTCCGCGCGCGGCTTGCCGTGGAAGGTCAGGATGATCAGGCGCCAGGAGTAGAAGGCCGTCAGGAAGGCGGCCGCGAGGCCGCACACGAAGGCGTACATGCCCACGCCCGAGTGCGACGCGAAGGCCGCCTCCAGCACGAAATCCTTCGAGTAGTAGCCGGCGAAGAACGGCACGCCGGCCAGCGCCAGCGACCCGATCCACATCACCGCATAGGTGACCGGGATCTTCTTCCAGATGCCGCCCATCTTGCGGATGTCCTGCTCGTCCGACATCGCATGGATGACGGAGCCCGCGCCCAGGAACAGCAGCGCCTTGAAGAAGGCGTGGGTAAACAGGTGGAAGATCGCGCCCTGGTATGCGCCCACGCCCGCCGCGAAGAACATGTAGCCGAGTTGCGAGCAGGTCGAATACGCGATGATGCGCTTGATGTCGTTCTGCACGCAGCCGATCGTCGCCGCGAAGATCGCCGTCGAGGCACCCACGACCGTGACGATGGCGAGCGCCGTCGGCGCATACTCGAACACAGGCGACATGCGCGCGACGAGGAACACGCCCGCCGTCACCATGGTGGCCGCGTGGATCAGCGCGGAAACCGGCGTCGGGCCTTCCATGGCGTCCGGCAGCCAGGTGTGCAGGCCGAGCTGCGCCGACTTGCCGCAGGCGCCGAGGAACAGCAGCACGCAGATCACCTCGTAGGCCGGCAGGCCGCCGATGGTGTCGCCGCGATGCTGCTCGATGCTGCCGAAGATCGTGCCGAACTCGACCGAGCCGAAGGTCCAGAAGGTCAGCGCCAGGCCGAGCATGAAGAAGAAGTCGCCGACGCGGTTGACGATGAACGCCTTCATCGCCGCGGCGCAGGCGCTCTCCTTCTCGTACCAGAAGCCGATCAGCAGGTAGGAGGCGAGGCCCACGCCCTCCCAGCCGAAGAAGAGCTGCACCAGGTTATCCGCCGTCACCAGCATGAGCATCATGAAGGTGAACAGCGACAGGTAGGCGAAGAAGCGCGGCCGGCTCGGGTCGTGCGACATGTAGCCGACGCTGTAGATGTGGATCAGCGTCGAGATCAGCGTGACCATGCCGACCATGACCGCCGAGAGCGTGTCGTAGCGCAGCGCCCACGACACCTCGAACCCGCCCACGTCGAGGAAGGTCAGGATCTCCACGGTCTGCGGCGCATGGCCGAGCGCGACCTGGAAGAAGGCGGTCAGGCCGCAGATGGCGGCGAGCACCATGCAGATGACCGAAACCATCTGCGCGGCCTTGTCGCCGATCCAGCGGCCGAAGAAGCCGGCGATGCTGGCACCCAGCAGCGGGAAGAAGACGGCGCCGACGAACATCGCTTCAGCCCTTCAGGGTCGAGATATCCTCGACCTCGATCGTTCCGCGGTTGCGGAAGTAGATGACCACGATGGCAAGCCCGATCGCTGCCTCGGCGGCCGCCACGGTCAGGATGAACATGGTGAAGACCTGGCCCGTCAGGTCGCCGAGGGCCGAGGAGAACGCCACCAGGTTCACGTTCACGGCGAGCAGGATCAACTCGACCGACATCAGGATGACGATCACGTTCTTCCGGTTGAGGAAGATGCCGAACACGCCCAGCACCAGCAGGATCGCCGAGACGGTCAGGAAATGCGCGAGAGAGATCGCCATGTCAGTGGTGCCCCCCGTGGCCTTGGTGGTGCTCCACTTCCTTCGGCTTCGCTTCCTCGGGCGAGGGCGGGCGCAGGATGCCGAGTTCCTTCAACCCGGCGCCGGTCGGCACCGAGCGGACGGTCACGCTGCCCGTGCGCGCCACCTGCTCGGCGATGTTCTGCCGGCGCGTGCCCGGCCGCTCGCGCAGCGTCAGCACGATCGCGCCGATCATCGCCACCAGCAGGATCAGGCCGCAGCCCTGGAAGAGGAAGATGTAGTCCGTATAGAGGATCCGCCCGATCGCCTCGGAATTGGTGACGCCCGCCGGGTTCGGGTTGACCCGCAGCGCGGCGGCATCCGGCGCGAAGCGCCAGGCGCCGACCACCATCACGATCTCGAGGAACAGGATGCCGCCGACGATAGCCCCGATCGGCGCGTAGCGCTGGAAGCCCTCGCGCAGCTGCGCGAAGTCGATGTCCAGCATCATCACGACGAAGAGGAACAGCACAGCGACCGCGCCCACGTAGACGATGATCAGGATCATCGCCAGGAACTCGGCCCCCGCGATCAGGAACAGCGCCGCGGCGTTGAAGAAGGCCAGGATCAGGAACAGCACGCTGTGCACCGGGTTGCGCGCTGTCACCACCATGACGGCGGATGCGATCAGGATGGCGGCGAAGACGTAGAAGGCGAGAGCGGCGATCATGGCGTCTCTCCTCCCTGGGGCAGTCGGGTCATGGTCGGGTCCTGCTGGGCCGCGGTGGTCAGCGATACGGGGCGTCGAGGCGGAGCCGCTCGGCGAGCATCGGCTCCCAGCGGTCGCCGTTATCGAGCAGCTTCTCCTTGGTGTAGATCAGCTCCTCGCGCGTCTCGGCGGCGAATTCCATGTTCGGGCCTTCGACGATGGCATCGACCGGGCAGGCTTCCTCGCACAGGCCGCAGTAGATGCACTTCGTCATGTCGATGTCGTAGCGCGTGGTCCGGCGGGACCCGTCCTCGCGCGGCTCGGCCTCGATGGTGATGGCCTGGGCGGGGCAGACAGCCTCGCACAGCTTGCAGGCGATGCAGCGCTCCTCCCCGTTGGGGTAGCGGCGCAGCGCGTGCTCCCCCTTGAAGCGCGGGCCCAGGGGGCCGCGCTCATACGGGTAGTTCAGCGTCACCTTCTTCTTGAAGAAGTACTTGAGCGTCAGCGCCATCCCCGAGACGAGCTCGGAGAGCAGCAGGCTGCGTGCGGCGCGATCGAGGGTTGTCATTCTCAGAGCCCCATCAAGCCGGCAGCCAGCCGGTCAGCTTCAGCACCGCCGCAGTCAGCACCAGCCAAAGCAGGGAGAAAGGCAGGAACACCTTCCAGCCGAGGCGCATGAGCTGGTCGTAGCGGTAGCGCGGGAAGGTCGCGCGGACCCAGATGAACGTGAACAGCAGAAGGCAGATCTTCAGCACGAACCAGATCGGCCCCGGCACCCAGTTGAAGGGCGCGATATCGAACGGCGGCAGCCAGCCCCCCAGGAACAGGATCGTCGTCAGCGACGACATCAGGATCATGTTCGCGTATTCGCCGAGGAAGAACAGCGCGAAGGACATCGAGCTGTATTCGACGAAGAAGCCGGCAACGAGCTCGGACTCGCCTTCCGGCAGGTCGAACGGCGCGCGGTTGGTTTCCGCCAGCGTCGAGATGAAGAAGATGACGAACATCGGAAACAGCGGGATGGCGAACCACACCGTCTGCTGCGCCCGCACGATTTCCGTCAGGTTCAGGGAGCCGACGCAGAGCAGCACGGTCACGATCACGAAGCCCATCGAGACTTCATAGGAGACCATCTGCGCCGCCGAGCGCATCGCACCGAGGAAGGCGTATTTCGAGTTCGACGCCCAGCCCGCGATGATGACGCCATAGACGCCGAGCGACGAGATCGCGAACAGGTACAGGATCCCGACATTGATGTCGGCGATCGCCCACCCGTCGTTCACCGGGATGACCGCCCAGGCCAGCATCGCCAGCATGAAGGTCAGCATCGGGGCGAACAGGAACAGGGCACGATTCGCGCCCGTGGGCACGATCGTCTCCTTCATCAGCATCTTGATCGCGTCGGCGAAGGGCTGGAACAGGCCGAGCGGCCCGACCACGTTCGGCCCTTTGCGGAGCTGCATCGCCGCCATCACCTTGCGTTCCGCATAGGTCAGGTAGGCGACGCCGATCAGCAGTGGCACCAGCAGCGCCAGCGCCTTCACCACGGTCAGGATCAGGATCCCGAGCGAGGTATTGAAGAGGAAGTCCATCAGGGCATCCATGACGTCACTCCGCCGCCAGGGCCTGCTGAGGCCCGTAGATCGCGGCGCATTGCGCCATCACCTCGGAGGCGCGGCTGATCACATCCGCCTGGTGGTAGACCGCGATCGGCAGCGCGAAGGGCACGTTGTTCAACGCGGCGGCGTCGCCGGCCGGGCCGGTCGGGTTCGCGCAACCGCCGCGGGCCACCTCCCCCACCCGCGCGAAGACCGGGCTCGCCTGCGCCAGCCGCGCGCGGATCGCGTTCGCGTCGTCATAGGGCAGCGCCTTGCCGACGCCCTCGCTGTAGGCGCGGATGATCCGCCAATCCTCCCTCGCCTCGCCGGGCGGGAAGATGGCGAGGCGCCCACGCTGCGCGCGCCCTTCCGTATTCACCCAGGTGGCGTCCTTCTCGGTATAGGCCGCGCCCGGCAGGATGACATCGGCACGCGCCGCCATCTCGTCGCCGTGGTGTCCCTGGTAGACGACGAAGGTCCCCGCCGGGATGCGCGCCGGGTCGAACCCGTCCGCGTTCAGCAGCCACAGCGCGTCCACGCCGCCCGTGAGCATCGCGTTCAGGCCCTTGCCGTTGGTGCCGGGCACGAAGCCCAGTTCCAGCGCACCGACCTGACCCCCGAAGTGATGCAGCAGGTTGAAGCCGTGCCAGTCCGGCTTCAGCATCCCGGTCTCGGCGGCGATCTTCCACGCCGCCGCCAGCACCGCCGCGCCGTCCGGCCGCTGCAGCGCGCCGCGGCCGAGGATCAGCATCGGCTTCTGCGCCGCCTTCAGCGTCTCGAGGAAGGCCGAACCCGCCAGCGCCGCCGGGCTGTCGCCCAGGTGCTGCACCGGATAGGTCAGGTCCACCCCGCGCGGCCCGACGAAGCCGACCGGGAACTTGCCGGCGGTCCAGCGCTTGCGGATGCGGGCGTTCAGCACCGGCGCTTCCTTGCGCGGGTCGCAGCCGACGATGAGCAGCGCGTCCGCTTCCTCGATGCCGGCGATGGTCGTGTTGAAGCGGTAGAAATCCGGCCGACTCGTATCGATCGCCGCGAAATCATCGCAGCAGTCGAGGTTGGCGGAGCCGTAAGCCGCCATCAGGTCCTTCAGCGCCAGCGTGCTTTCGGCATCCGCGAGCGCGCCGGCGACGGCGCCGATGCGATCACCCGGCAGCGAGGACAGCTTCGTGGCGATCGCCGCGAAGGCTTCCGGCCAGGTCGCCGCGTGCAGCTTGCCGTCCTTGCGCACCCAGGGGCGATCCAGGCGACGACGCTTCAGCCCGTCGAAGGAGAAGCGGCCACGATCGGCCATCCACTCCTCGTTCACCGCCTCGTTGATGCGCGGGATGATGCGCAGCACCTCCGGCCCGCGCGCATCGACGCGGATGTTCGCGCCGACCGCGTCCAGCACGTCGATGCTGTCGGTCTTCTTCAGTTCCCAGGGGCGCGACACATACGCATAGGGCCGGCTGGTCAGCGCGCCGACCGGGCAGATGTCGATCAGGTTGCCGCTGAGCTCGGAGGTCAGCGCCTTCTCGACGTAGGTGCCGATCTCCATGTTCTCGCCGCGATTCGTGCCGCCGAGTTCCGGCGTGCCCGCGACCTCGGCCGCGAAGCGGACGCAGCGTGTGCACTGGATGCAGCGCGTCATCACCGTCTTGATGAGCGGCCCGATGTCCTTGTCCTTCACGGCGCGCTTCGCCTCGAGGAAGCGGGACATGTCGCTGCCGTAGGCGTAGGCCTGGTCCTGCAGGTCGCACTCGCCGCCCTGGTCGCAGATCGGGCAGTCGAGCGGGTGGTTGATCAGCAGGAATTCCATCACGCCGCGGCGCGCATTGCGCACCACCGGCGTGTCGGTGAACACCTTCATGCCTTCCGCGACCGGGTAGGCGCAGGAGGCGACCGGCTTCGGCGCCTTCTCGACCTCCACGAGGCACATGCGGCAATTGCCGGCGACGCTCAGCCGCTCGTGGTAGCAGAAGCGCGGCACTTCCTTGCCCGCGGCCTCGCAGGCCTGCAGCACGGAAGCGCCGTTCGGCACTTCCACTTCGATGCCGTCGACCGTGACCTTCGCCATGGCGATTACTCCGCCGCCAGGCGCTGGTGACGCGCCTTGTAGGCCTGGATGCGTTCTTCCATCAGCGGCCGGTAGTGCCGGATCAACCCCTGCACCGGCCAGACGCCGCCATCGGCGAGCGCGCAGATGGTGTGGCCCTCGATGCGGCGCGTGACGTTCTCGAGGACGTCGATCTCCTCGATCTCCGCATTGCCGGTCACCATGCGGTCCATCATGCGCTTCACCCAGCCCATGCCTTCGCGGCAGGGCGTGCACTGGCCGCAGCTCTCATGCTTGTAGAAGGCGGACAACCGCGCGATCGCCTTGATGACGTCGGTGGACTTGTCCATCACGATCACGCCCGCGGTGCCGAGGCCCGAGCGGTGCTCGCGCAGCGCGTCGAAGTCCATCAGCACGTCGTCGCAGATGTGCTTCGGCAGCAGCGGCGTGGAGGATCCGCCCGGGATGACGCAGAGCAGGTTGTCCCACCCGCCGCGCACACCGCCCGCATAGCGTTCGATGAGTTCCCGCATCGGGATGCTCATCTCCGCTTCCACGTTGCACGGGTTGTTCACGTGCCCCTGGATGCAGAAGATCTTCGTCCCGGAATTCTTCGGCCGCCCGAAGGAGGAGAACCACTCCGCCCCGCGCCGCATGATCTCCGGCACGACGGCGATGGTCTCGACGTTGTTCACCGTGGTCGGGCAGCCATAGAGGCCGACGGCGGCCGGGAACGGCGGCTTCAGCCGCGGCATGCCCTTCTTGCCTTCGAGGCTCTCGATCAGCGCCGTCTCTTCGCCGCAGATGTACGCCCCTGCCCCGCGATGCACGTACAGGTCGAAGTCATAGCCCGACCCGCAGGCGTTCTTCCCCAGCAGCCCCGCGTCATAGGCTTCCTGGATCGCGGCCTCGAGCACCACGCTCTCGTTGTAGTACTCGCCGCGGATGTAGATGTAGCCGGCGATCGCGCCCATGGCGAAGCCGGCGATCAGGCAGCCTTCGATCAGCGTCTGCGGATCGTGGCGGATGATGTCGCGGTCCTTGCAGGTGCCGGGCTCGGATTCGTCCGCGTTCACCACCAGGTAGGACGGGCGGCCATCCGACTGCTTCGGCATGAAGGACCACTTCATGCCGGTCGGGAAGCCCGCGCCGCCGCGGCCGCGCAGGCCGGAATTCTTCATTTCCTCGATGATCGCGTCGCGACCCTTGGCGAGGATCGCGCCCGTGCCATCCCAGCAGCCGCGCTTGCGCGCCGCAGACAGGTTCCACGGCTGGAACCCGTAGAGGTTCTGGAAGATGCGGTCCTTGTCGGAAAGCGCCATGGTCAGTCCTGCTCCGCACCCTTGAGCGCCGTGGCGCCGCCCGCGGCCTCGCTCGACCTGCGCCCGATGGCGCTGCCCGGCGCCGGACGCTCGCCGCGCTTCAGCGCCTCGATCAGCTTCACGGTGCTCTCGTAGTCCAGGTCCTCGTAGTAGTCGTCATCGACCTGCAGGATCGGCGCGTTCACGCAGGCGCCGAGGCACTCGACCTCAGTCATGGTGAACAGCCCGTCCTCGCTGGTCTCGCCGGGGCCCGCGACGCCGCCCGCATCCTTGCAGGCGCGCATCACCTCGTCGGATCCGCGCAGCATGCAGGGCGTCGTGCCGCAGACCTGCAGGTGGAAGCGCCCGATCGGCTTCATGTTGAACATGAAGTAGAAGGTCGCGACCTCATAGACGCGGATCGGCGGCATCGACAGCCGCTCCGCGATCACGTCCATCGCGACGCGCGGCACCCAGGCGCTGCCCGTGAGCCGGCCCATCTGCTTCTGCGCGACATAGAGCAGCGGGATCACCGCGGAGGCCTGCTTGCCCTCCGGGTACCGCCTGATGATGGTCGCGATCTTCGCCTCGCTCTCCGCATCGAAGGCGAAGGAGGCGGGTTCTTCATGCGCGGGGGCGCTCACCGGTCGATCTCCCCGAAGACAATGTCGAGAGAGCCGATGATCGCCACCGCGTCGGCGAGCATATGGCCCTTGGAAAGCACCTCCGTCGCCTGGAGCAGCGCATAGGAGGGCGAGCGGATCTTGCAGCGGTACGGCTTGTTCGTGCCATCGGCGACCAGGTAGACGCCGAACTCGCCCTTCGGCGCTTCCGTCACCGTGTAGGTCGCGCCTTCCGGCACGTGATACCCTTCGGTGTAGAGCTTGAAGTGATGGATCAGCGCTTCCATCGAGCGCTTCATCTCACCCCGCTGCGGCGGCACGATCTTGTTGTCGAGCACCTTCACCGGGCCAGGCTTCATCTGCTTCAGGCACTGGTCGACGATGCGCAGGCTCTCGCGCATCTCCATGATGCGAATCAGGTAGCGGTCGTAGCAGTCGCCGCGCGTGCCGGTCGGGATGTCGAATTCCATCCGGTCGTAGACGTCGTAGGGCTGGCTCTTGCGCAGGTCCCAGGAGCAGCCGGACGCGCGCAGGCAGGGCCCGGTGAAGCCCCAATCCATCGCCTGCTCGGCCGTCATGACGCCGATATCGACGGTGCGCTGCTTGAAGATGCGGTTCTCCGTCAGCAGCCCCTCGAGGTCCTTCAGGAAGGCCGGGAACTGCTTCGCCCAGCCCGCGATCCTCTCCTCGAGCCCCTGCGGCAGGTCCTTCGCCACGCCGCCCGGACGGAAGTAGTTCGCGTGGTAGTGGCTGCCCGACACCGTCTCGTAGAATTCCAGCAGCGTCTCGCGCTGCTCGAAGCCCCACAGCGCCGGCGTGATGGCGCCGCAGTCGATCGCGAAGGTCGTCACGTTCAGCAGGTGGTTCAGGATGCGCGTCAACTCGCCGAAGAGCACGCGGATATACTGCGCGCGCTCCGGCGCCTCGATGCCCAGCAGCCGTTCCGTCGCCAGCGCGAAGGAATGCTCCATGGACATGGGGCTGACGTAGTCCAGGCGGTCGAAATACGGCAGCGCCTGGATGTAGGTCTTGTACTCGATCAGCTTCTCGGTGCCGCGATGCAGCAGGCCGATATGCGGGTCGGCGCGCTCCACCACCTCGCCCTTCATCTCGAGGATGAGGCGCAGCACGCCGTGCGCGGCAGGGTGCTGCGGGCCGAAGTTGATGGTGTGGCTTTCGACCTCGATCTGGCGCTTCACCGTCTCGGCGGGCGCCTCGCCGATGGCGGCCAGGGGCTGGGAGCTCATGCCGGGCCCTCCAGGCGGTTCAGGTGGACCTTCTCGTCGCCCGGCAGGGTGCTCATCCCCTCCCACGGGCTGAGGTAGTCGAAGTTGCGGAATTCCTGCGTGAGCTGCACGGGACCGTAGGCGACGCGCTTCAGCTCCTCGTCGTAGCGGACCTCGACGAAGCCGGTCAGCGGGAAGTCCTTGCGCAGCGGATGGCCCTCGAAGCCGTAGTCCGTCAGCAGGCGGCGCAGGTCGGTCTGCCCGGCGAAGACGACGCCGTACATGTCCCAGGTCTCGCGCTCGTACCAGGTCGCGCATGCCCAGATGCCGGCGACCGACGGCACGGTGGCGTTGCCGTCCGTCGTGACGATCACGCGCACGCGCTGGTTATGGGCGAGGCTGAGGAGGTTGTAGACCACCTCGAACCGCTCGGCCTTCTCGGGCCAGTCCACGCCGCAGATGTCGACGCACTGCTCGAAGCCGAATCGCGGGTCGTCGCGCAGCAGGGTCATCAGCCCCAGCAGCGAGTCGCGGCGCGCGCGCAGCACCAGCTCCTTGCCGCCTCGGGCGAGTTCCACATCGGTCACCGCGCCGCCGGCAGCGGCCGCGATCGCCGTTCCCAGCACACGCAGCGGGTTCTCGGGCGCGGCCTGCACGGCCGCCGTCTCGTTCTCAGCCACGAAGGATGGTCCCCGTCCGCCGGATCTTCTTCTGCAGCTGGAGGATGCCGTACACGAGCGCTTCCGCCGTCGGCGGGCAGCCCGGCACGTAGACATCCACCGGCACCACGCGGTCGCAGCCGCGCACCACGCTGTAGGAGTAGTGGTAGTAGCCGCCGCCGTTCGCGCAGGACCCCATCGAGATGACCCAGCGCGGCTCCGACATCTGATCGTAGACCTTGCGCAGGGCGGGGGCCATCTTGTTGGTCAGCGTGCCGGCCACGATCATCACGTCCGACTGGCGCGGCGACCCGCGCGGGATGACGCCGAACCGGTCGAGGTCGTAGCGCGCCATGTAGGCGTGGATCATCGGCACCGCGCAGCAGGCCAGGCCGAAGGTCATCGGCCAGAGCGAGCCGGTGCGCGCCCAGTTCACCACCTTGTCGATGTTGGCGACGACGAAACCCTTGTCCGTCATCTCGTCCGTCACCGCCCTCACCACCGCGTCCTGCGCGGGGCCGGGGGGCAATGCGTCCTTGTTCCAGGCGATCTCGCCGGTGCCGCTCATGTGCAGCGTCACTCCCAGTCCAGGGCGCCTTTGCGCCACTCGTAGACGAAGCCGACGGTCAGCACGAAGAGGAAGCCCATCATCGAGCCGAAGCCGAGCCAGCCGATATCCCTGAGCGCGACCGCCCAGGGGAACAGGAATGCCACCTCGAGGTCGAAGATGATGAAGAGGATGGCGACCAGGTAGAAGCGCACGTCGAAGCGATGGCGCGTGTCCTCGAAGGGCGCGAAGCCGCACTCATAGGCGGACAGCTTCTCGGCGTACGGCTTCTGGCGCGCAGCCAGGAAGGCGCCGCCCACCATGGCGATCGCGATGCCGGCGGCGATGCCGAGGAAGACGAGGATCGGGAAATATTCTGCCAGCAAGGGCTGGGTCATGACGGGCCTCGGTTCTCCCCTGCCCGCTTGCGGGCATGACAGTAGCCGCGCGGGGCCTCATGCCGCAGCGCAGCGCGGCCGGACATTAGCCCCGCTTGCTGCGCTTCGCCATAGGCCGCGAAGGGACAATTTCAACCTGGAACGGGCGCAAACGAAAGCGGCGCCCCGGATGGCCCGGAGCGCCGCTTTTCCTCGTTTCCGTCGCGTGGCGCGAGTGACGGGGCTCGAACCCGCGACCTCCGGCGTGACAGGCCGGCGCTCTAACCAACTGAGCTACACCCGCTCACCGCGACAGGAGCCGGGGGATACGGCCCGGCGTGGGGTTAGTCAAGCGGGGGCTTGCGGTGATTCCGCATGTGCGATGGAGTTTCTTCCCGTGGCGTGTGGAAGTCGTGTCGCTGCTGCCGGCTGTGCGTCGGGAAGCTCGGGCGCCGCGGGTGGTCGTAGCGCGCCGAAGGGCTCGCGGGTGGTGGGCCGCGCCGCGACGCGAATCGCGCCTCTATCTCTCTCTCCGGCGAATTCTTCCCCGGCCCCGTGGGCCGGGAAGAATGGGCACTGACGGGTTCGAACCGCCGACATCCTGTGTGTAAGACAGGCGCTCTACCGCTGAGCTAAGTGCCCGTGCCGGGCCCTATAACACGAAGGGCCGGCCCTTGCGGACCGGCCCTCCGATTCGTCCTTGCGGACAGGCTCAGTTCACGGCGTCCTTGAGGCCCTTGCCGGCCTTGAACCGCACCGTCGTGCTGGCGGGGATCTTGATCTCCTCGCCCGTGCGCGGGTTGCGGCCCTTGCCGGCCTTGCGCTTGGAAGTCGAGAAGGTCCCGAAGCCGACGAGGCGGACCTCGCCGCCCTTCTTGGAGAGCGCCTTCTCGATCGCGGCGAAGACCGCGTCCACCACATCGCCCGACTTCGCCTTGGGCAGATCAGTGGCTTCGGCGACGGCGGCGATCAGATCCTGCTTGTTCACCTGGGTTATCCCCCTCCGTTGGTGCGCGGATGACAGGCCGGCGAGTCGGGCCGGCCGGGTCGGGGCGGAGAGTAGAAGCGCGGTTTTCCCAGCGTCAACGACAGACCATCCGATTCGCGGCGGAAAACCGCCATTTCCGGCGCCTGATGCGGCAGGGATGCAACGCTTCCCTGGGTTTTCCACAGAAAACCCCGGCGAAGCGCTGCTCCGCCGGGGTTTCCTGCCTGATCGCGCCGGGCGCGACTCGTCAGTGCGGCAGGACCGAACCCACCGCTCCCTGCTCGCCGCCACGGGGGGCCGGGGTCTCCTCCGGTTCCTCCCAGGTGATCGGCTCGGGCTTCTTCGCGAGCGCCCGGTTGATCACCTCGTCGACGTGCGAGACGGGCACGAGTTCGAGCCCCTTCTTCACGTTGTCCGGGATCTCGGCCAGGTCCTTCTCGTTGTCCTTGGGGATGAAGACCGTCTTGATGCCCGCGCGCAGCGCGGCCAGCAGTTTCTCCTTCAACCCGCCGATCGGCAGCACGCGGCCGCGCAGCGTGATCTCGCCCGTCATGGCGATGTCGCGCCGCACGGGAATGCCCGTGAGCACCGAGACGATCGAGGTCGCCATCGCGATGCCCGCGGAAGGCCCGTCCTTCGGCGTCGCGCCCTCGGGCACGTGCACGTGGATGTCGCGCTTCTCGAACATGGTCGGCTTCACGCCGAAGTTCGTCGCGCGGCTGCGCACGTAGGACATCGCCGCCGAGACGCTCTCCTGCATCACGTCGCCGAGCTTGCCCGTGGTCTTCACGTTGCCCTTGCCGGGCAGCATGACCGACTCGATGGTCAGGATCTCGCCGCCCACCTCGGTCCAGGCGAGGCCGGTGACGACGCCCACCATGTCCTCGGCCTCGGCCTCGCCGTAGCGGAACTTCCGCACGCCGGCGAACTTCTCGAGGTTCTTGTGCGTGATCGCGACCTTCTTCGACTGCTTGGAGACGATCTCCTTCACAGCCTTGCGCGCCAGGCCCGCGATCTCGCGCTCGAGGTTCCGGACGCCGGCCTCGCGCGTGTAGTAGCGGATCAGGTCACGGATCGCGCTGTCGGAGACAGCCCACTCGCCATCCTTCAGCCCGTTCGCCTCGGACACCTTCTTCATCAGGTGGCGCTTGGCGATCTCGACCTTCTCGTCCTCGGTGTAGCCGGGGATGCGGATGATCTCCATGCGGTCGAGCAGCGGCTGCGGCATGCGCAGGCTGTTCGCCGTGGTCACGAACATCACGTCGCTCAGGTCGTAGTCGACTTCGAGGTAGTGGTCGTTGAACGTGCTGTTCTGCTCGGGGTCCAGCACCTCAAGCAGCGCCGAGGACGGGTCCCCGCGCCAGTCGGCGCCGAGCTTGTCGATCTCATCGAGCAGGAAGAGCGGGTTCGACGTCTTCGCCTTCTTCATGCCCTGGACCACCTTGCCGGGCATGGAACCGATATAGGTCCGGCGGTGGCCGCGCACCTCGGCCTCGTCCCGCACGCCGCCGAGCGACATGCGCACGAAGTTGCGCCCCGTCGCCCTGGCAATGGACTTGCCGAGCGACGTCTTGCCGACGCCGGGCGGGCCGACGAGGCAGAGAATCGGCCCCTTGATCTTCGGCGAGCGCGACTGCACCGCCAGGTACTCGATGATCCGCTCCTTGACCTTCTCCAGGCCGAAGTGGTCGGCGTCGAGCACCTTCTCCGCCTCGACGATGTCGTTGCGGACCTTGCTGCGCTTCTTCCAGGGGATGGAGAGCATCCAGTCGAGGTAGTTGCGCACCACCGTCGCCTCGGCGCTCATCGGGCTCATGGTGCGGAGCTTCTTCAGCTCCTGCATGGCCTTCTCGCGCGCTTCCTTCGACAGCTTGGTGGCCTTGATCTTGGCCTCGAGCTCGGCGGTCTCGTCCTTGCCGTCCTCGCCCTCGCCCAGCTCCTTCTGGATCGCCTTGAGCTGCTCGTTCAGGTAGTACTCGCGCTGCGTCTTCTCCATCTGCCGCTTCACGCGGTTCCGGATGCGCTTTTCCACCTGCAGCACGCCGATCTCGCCCTCCATGTGGGCGAAGACGCGCTCCAGCCGCGCCGTCACGGACGGCGTCTCCAGCAGCTCCTGCTTCTCGGGGATCTTGAGGCCGAGATGCGACGCGACCGTATCCGCGAGCTTCGCCGGTTCCTCGATCTGGTTGATCGAGACCAGCACCTCCGGCGCGATCTTCTTGTTGAGCTTGATGTACTGCTCGAACTGGGAGACCACGGTGCGCGCCAGCGCCTCGGCCTCGCGCGGCTCGGCGGTGGTTTCCTCGACTGGCTCGGCGTAGGCCTCGAAGTAGTTCGCGGTCTCCTTGAAGGCCGTGATCTTCGCGCGGCGGCCGCCTTCGACCAGCACCTTCACCGTGCCGTCCGGCAGCTTCAGCAGTTGCAGCACCGTGGAGACGGTGCCGACCTGGTAGAGGTCATCGGCACCCGGATCGTCCTGGGCAGCGTTCTTCTGCGCGACGAGCAGGATCTGCTTGTCGTCCTTCATCACCGCCTCGAGCGCGCGGACCGATTTCTCGCGTCCGACGAACAGGGGGACGATCATATGCGGGAACACCACGATGTCCCTCAGGGGGAGCACCGGGAGGAGTTCGCCGCGGATGGTATCCGTCATGTGACCTCACAAGGGACAGTCGGCGCCCGGCCCGCCCAGGGAGCGGCTCGGGCGGGGCGCCACGGCATATCCGGGATGTTGGGCCCGGGGGGCGCCCGCTCAAGATCTTGACAGGGCGCCGTGGGACGCCCGGCACAATTCATGCCGGATTCATGCCGAGGTCTGCTCCGCCGGCCGCTCGCCGTAGATGAAGAGCGGCTGGGCGCGGCCTTCGGCAACCTCGCGGTTGACCACCACCTCCTCGACCGCCTCGAGCCCGGGCAGGTCGAACATGGTAGTCAGCAGGATCGCCTCCATGATGGAGCGCAGGCCGCGCGCGCCGGTCTTGCGATGGATGGCGCGGGTGGCGACCGCCTTCAGCGCGTCCTCGGTGAAGGTGAGCTTCGCCCCCTCCATCTCGAAGAGGCGCGCATACTGCTTCACGAGGGCGTTCTTCGGCCTAGTCAGGATCTCGATCAGCGCCTTCTCGTCGAGGTCGTCGAGCGTCGCGACGACCGGAAGGCGGCCGATGAATTCCGGGATCAGGCCGAACTTCAGCAGGTCCTCGGGCTCGACCTCGCGCAGGATCTGGCCGGTGCGGCGCTCATCCGGGTCGCGCACCTCGGCGCCGTAGCCGATGCCCGAGCCCTTGCCGCGCGCCCCGATGATCTTCTCCAGCCCGGCGAACGCCCCGCCGCAGATGAACAGGATGTTCGAGGTATCGACCTGGAGGAATTCCTGCTGCGGATGCTTCCGCCCGCCCTGCGGCGGCACGGAGGCGACCGTGCCCTCCATGATCTTGAGCAGCGCCTGCTGGACGCCCTCCCCGCTCACGTCGCGCGTGATGGAGGGGTTGTCCGACTTGCGGCTGATCTTGTCGACCTCGTCGATGTAGACGATGCCGCGCTGCGCCCGCTCCACGTTGTAGTCCGCGGCCTGGAGCAGCTTGAGGATGATGTTCTCGACATCCTCCCCGACATAGCCCGCCTCGGTCAGCGTGGTCGCATCCGCCATGGTGAAGGGCACGTCGAGGATGCGGGCCAGCGTCTGCGCCAGCAGCGTCTTGCCCGAGCCCGTCGGCCCCACCAGCAGGATGTTGGACTTCGCAATCTCGATGTCGGGGTTCTTCCCCCCGTGCGCGAGCCGCTTGTAGTGATTGTGGACCGCGACGGAGAGCACCTTCTTCGCGTGGTCCTGCCCGATCACGTAGTCGTCCAGGACCTTGCAGATCTCCTTAGGCGTCGGGACGCCGTCGCGCGACTTCACGAGGTGCGTCTTGTGCTCCTCGCGGATGATGTCCATGCAGAGCTCGACGCATTCGTCGCAGATGAACACCGTCGGCCCGGCAATGAGCTTCCGTACCTCGTGCTGCGACTTGCCGCAGAACGAACAGTACAGGGTGTTCTTGGAATCGCCGGACTTGCTCATGCGGTCTCCGTGTTCCCCGGAAGTGCGGGAAACTGCAACAAGAATGTAGCCCCGGGGAGCCCCGGGGAAAAGTGAAAGCCGCCCGCGGCCGGGCCCGCCGTCACGTCCTGGCGGCCTCGGAGGCAGGGACGGGGCGTTCCTCGACCACATGATCCACCAGGCCGAAGTCCCGGGCCTCCTCGGCGGACATGTAGCTGTCGCGGTCGAGCTTGCGCTCGATGGCCTCGATCGGCTGGCCGGTATGCTTCACGTAGATCTCGTTCAGCCGCTGGCGCAGCTTGAGGATCTCGCGCGCCTGGATCTCGATGTCCGTCGCCTGGCCCTGGGCGCCGCCGGAGGGCTGGTGCACCATGATGCGGCTGTTCGGCAGGGCGTAGCGCTTCGCCTTGGCCCCGGCGCAGAGCAGCAGCGAGCCCATCGAGGCCGCCTGCCCGATGCAGACCGTGGAGACCGGGGACCGGATGTACTGCATGGTATCGTACATCGCGAGGCCGGCCGAAACCACGCCGCCCGGAGAATTGATGTAGAAGGCGATGTCCTTGGTCGGGTTCTCGCTTTCGAGGAACAGGAACTGGGCGCAGATCAGCGAAGACACCTGGTCGAAGACCGGCCCGGTGAGGAAGATGATCCGCTCCTTCAACAGGCGCGAATAGATATCGAAAGCCCGCTCGCCCCGCGCCGTCTGCTCGACGACCATCGGCACCAGGGTGTTGTTGTAGACTTCGACCGGGTCACGATCCCGAATCATGGTGCATCCTTTCGTGCCGGCGGCCCCGAATCACGGCCGCCGCGTTCATGGCGAATGTGGGGCATCCCCCGCCCACGGGAAAGACCCGCCCGCGATGCTTCCGTCCCTGCCTCAGCAATGGACCTCGATCCGCATCCCGTCATGGCCCGGTTCCACCCCCGGCGGCAGGTTGCCCCTGAGCCAGCCATGGTCGAGGTCCGGGCTCATATGCGTCAGCACCGTCCGCCGGGGCCGCAGCCGCGCCACCCAGTCCAGCACCTGGTCCAGGTTGGCGTGGACCTTGTGCGGCCGGCGCTGGAAGCATCCCACCACCCAGGTATCCAGGCCGTGAAGGCGCGCGAGGCTCTCCTCCGGCAGGTGCACCAGGTCGGTGGAATAGGCGAAGTTGCCGATCCGCAGGCCGAGCGTGTCCATCACCGCATGGTCCTGGCGGAAGGTCTGCACCTCGTGCCCGGCCATCAGGGCCGCATCCCCGGCCTGGAGCCGGACCGGATCGACCGCCGGGCGGAAGAAGATCGGCCCGGTCGAGGGCAGGAAGGCGTAGTCGAAGCGCTGCCTCAGGATGGCGAGCGTGCGCTCCATCCCGAAGGCCTCGAGCGGCCGGCCGGCGATCCGGTTCAGCAGCCGGACCTCGTCCATCCCCATGATGTGGTCGGCGTGGTCGTGGGTGTAGACGATGGCATCCACCCCCGGCACGCCGCAGGCCAGCAACTGCGTCCGCAGGTCCGGGCCGGTATCCACCAGCAGTCGCCCGCCCCCGTTTCCCTCGATGAGGATGGAGGATCGGGTGCGGTGGTTCAGCGGGTTCTCCGGGTCGCAGGCACCCCACCAGCCGCGCCCGTCCTCGCCACCGATCTGCGGGACGCCGCCTGAACCGCCACAACCAAGAATAGTGACCTGCAACAAAGTCTTACGCGGCTTTCTTGAAAAGTCGCAGGAAATTGGCGGTGGTCAGGTCCTCGAGCGCGGCCATCTCCATCCCCCGCACCTCGGCCAGCACCTTCGCGGTGTGCGGCACCATGCCCGGTTCGCAGCGCTTGCCGCGGAACGGCACGGGCGCGAGGTAGGGCGCATCCGTCTCCACCAGCAGCCGGTCGGCCGGCAGGTCGCGGGCGACGTCGCGGATGTCCTGGCTCTTGGGAAAGGTCAGGATGCCCGAGAAGGAGACGTACCCGCCCATTTCTACCGATTTTTCAGCAAGTTCCCGCCCGCTGCTGAAGCAATGCAGAAGGAAGTCGAACCAGCCGCCCTGCTCCCGCTCCTCGCGCAGAATGGCAAGGATATCGTCATCCGCCTGCCGCGCATGGATCGCGAGCGGCAACCCGGCCAGCCGGGCGGCGCGGATGTGCCGGCGGAAATTTTCCACCTGCGCGTCGCGCGGCGCCTTGTCGTAGAAATAGTCGAGCCCGCTCTCGCCGATCCCGATGATGCGCGGATGGTCGGCCTCGGCGGCGATCTCCTCCGGCGTGGGCAGCGGGCCTTCCCCGGCATTGTGCGGATGGATGCCGACCGTGCCCCAGACCTCGGGGAAGCGTTCCGCCAACTCCTTCACCTTGGCGGCCTGGGACATGCGCACGCCGATGGTCACCATCCGCCCGACCCCGGCTTCCCGGGCGCGCGCGATGACCTGCTCGATCTCAGCCTCGACGTAGTAGTCGAGGTGGCAGTGGCTATCGACGAGCATCGGTCTCAGGCGGCCTTCGTCTCGATCTTGCGGAACAACGGCGCCGGGGGCGGCAGGACCGTGCCCTCGGCCAGGGGCGCGCCGAGCGCGGCGATGGCCCGAGCCTCGGCCGGCACCGCGATCTGGTCCAGCAGCGCCGACATGGTTTCCGGCATGAAGGGCTGCAACAGCGTCGCATAGGTGCGCAGCGCCGTATGCAGGTGCCGCAGCACCGCGGCCATCCGGACCGGGTCGGTCTTCTTCAGCGCCCAGGGCGCCTGCTTGGTGATGTAGCCATTGGCGTCGCGAACGCTCGCGAAGATGGTGTCCAGCGCCAGGTGAAAATGCTGCTGGTCCAGTTGCTTGCGAACCGTTTCTGTCAGGACGTCGAGCGAGGCGAAGAGTTCCCCATCCTCCTCCGCCCGACCCGCATCGGCCGGCAGCCGCCCCTCGCAGTTCCGCTGGATCAGGGACAGCGTCCGGTTCGCCAGGTTCCCCAGCGCATCCGCCAGTTCCCCGTTCAGGCGGTTCACCATCGACTTGCGCGAGAAATCCCCGTCCTGCCCGAAGGGCACCTCCCGCAGCAGGAAATACCGCACGGGATCGAGCCCGAATTCCTCCACCAGCGTCACCGGGTCGATCACGTTCCCCAGGGACTTGCTGATCTTCTGCCCTTCATTGGTCCACCAGCCATGGGCGAAGACGCGCTTCGCCGGCAGCAGACCCGCCGCGAGCAGCATCGCCGGCCAGTAGATCGTGTGGAACCGCACGATGTCCTTGCCGACGAAGTGCACATCCGCCGGCCAGAATCGCCAGCGCGGGTGGTTGGTGTCCGGATACCCCGCCGCGGTGATGTAGTTGGTCAGCGCATCGACCCAGACATACATCACGTGCTTCTCGTCCCCCGGCACCTTCACCCCCCAGGTGAAGGAGGTTCGGGAGACAGAAAGATCAAGCTTCTCAGGTCGGTCGGCGAAATCCTTCAGACCTTGCTGGACGAAGGCGCGCACCTCGTTCCGCCGGCTCTCGGGCTGGATGTCGATGCGCTCCGGGTGGCCTTCCGGCAGGTCGTAGCGCCGCAGCAGTTCCGGCAGCCACCTGGACAGGCGGAAGAAGTAGGAAGGCTCCCTCACCCACTCCACCGGCGCGCCGGACGGCGCGTACTTCACCCCGTCCCGCTCGGTGAGTTCGTCCGGGCCGTAGAAGGCCTCGTCGCGCACCGCGTACCAGCCCTCGTAGTCGCCGAGGTAGATCTCGCCCTTCTCCGCCAGCACCTTCCACAGCGCGACGCAGGCCGCCTTGTGGCGCGGCTCGGTGGTGCGGATGAAGTCGTCGTTGGAAAAGCCCATCGTCGCGGTCAGGTCGCGGAAGGCCTGGCTGACGCGGTCGGTGAAGGCCTGCGGGTCCTCGCCGGCGTCCTTCGCGGCCTTCTCGACCTTCTGGCCGTGCTCGTCCGTGCCGGTCAGGAAGAAGACCTCGTGCCCGTCCAGGCGCTTGAAGCGTGCGAGCACGTCGGTCGCGAGGGACGTATAGGCGTGCCCGATATGGGGCTTGTCGTTGACGTAGTAGATCGGCGTCGTGAGGTAGATGCTGGGCTTTGCCATCGGTGTCCGGTTCCGTGGCGGCGCTCCGCTCAGGGTCGCGCGAGCCAGGAAAGGCCCGTAAGCACGGCCTGCTTGCGGTCGAGATTCAACCGCTCGGTGTCGTCCGCGAGATGGCCGAGCCTATCCCACAGCGACGCCCAGACGGCAAGCGGATGGCGGGCCAGCCAGGGCGGCGCGGGCCGGCCACGCGCGGCTTCCCGCAAGGCGGCGGCGATCGCGCCGCGCAGCAGCCCCATGAAGATCCCGAAGGCCCCGCCGGTGCGGTCCATCGCCAGGCGGTCCGCCAGCGCGTGCTCCCGCGGCGGCTCGGGCCTGGCCAGCGCGTCGAGGCTCGCCTCCACCATCGCCTGGAGTTCCAGCCCGCCGGCCTCGGCCAGCGCGAGCGCCCTGCCGGGCGAGCCCGCCGCCAGCGCCGCGAGCCGCGCGCGCTCCGCCTTCCCCCTCTCCGGCAGCAGACGTGCGAGCAGCGCCTCCATCTCCGCCGCCGGCAGGGGATTCAGGTCGAGCCGCCGGCAGCGGCTGCGGATCGTCGGCAACAGCCGCTGCGGCGCCGAGCAGACCACCAGCAGCACGGTCTTCGGCGGCGGCTCCTCCAGCGTCTTGAGCAGCGTGTTCTGCACCGCGGCCTGATCGGCGCGCTCGGCCTCATCCAGCACCACGACGCGCCAGCCGCCCTCGGCGGCGGTCTGGGTCAGGAAGCGCACGGCCTCGCGGGCGTCCTCCACGCGCAGCACGCGCTTGGTCCCGCGGTCGCCGGTATTCGGCTCGAGCGTGAAGCAGTCGGCATGGGTATCGGCGGCGACGCGGCGAAACACGGCACTCGCCGGATCGACGAAGAGCGGCGCTTCCCCCTGCGGCATCCCGGCCAGCAGCCAGCGCGCGAATCGCCAGGCGAGCGTCGCCTTGCCGATGCCGGGCGGGCCGCAGAGCAGCCAGGCATGGTGCAGGCGGCCGGAACGAGCGGCGGATTCGAGCGTCCGCGCGGCCTCCTCGTGGCCGACGAGGTCGGGATTGGCGCGGGGCTCCGGTGCGGTCATCGCGTCTCCAGGAGGGGCTCTGCCCCTCCTGGACCTCCCCGCCGAGGGCTGAAAGGCCCTCGGAACCCATGGTTTCCAAAGGCCTTTCGGCCTTTGGCGGGTGGGGTCCGGGGAGGGCAGCGCCCTCCCCGCGCAACCGCCGAGATCACAGCGCCACCCCGAATCGCTCGCGCAACACGCCGGCCATGCCCGCGAACACCGCATCCGGCCCGCGCGAGGCATCCACCACCGCGCAGCGCCCGGGCTCGGCTTCAGCGATCGCCAGGAAGGCCGCGCGCACCTTCAGGTGGAAGTCCATCCCCATGCGCTCGTAGCGGTCCGCCCCGCTGCGCGCGGCCGCGCGCGCCATCCCGGCCTCGACCGGCAGGTCGAGCACCAGCGTCACATCCGGCGCGAAGCCTTCCAGCGCGACATCGGCCAGCCTCGCCCAGACATCCCGCGGCAGCCCCTGCGCGCCCTGGTAGGCCAGCGTCGAATCGGCGAAGCGGTCGCACACCACCCAGCCCCCCGCTTCGAGGAAAGGCCGGATGCTCCGCACCAGATGCTCGCGGCGCGCGGCGAAGTGGAGCATGGCCTCGGCCACGCTGTCCCAGGGGCCGTGGCCGAGCAGCAGGTCGCGGATGCGCTCCGCCCCGGGTGTGCCGCCCGGCTCGCGGGTGCGCAGCACGGGGAGGCCGGCAGCCGCCAGCGCCGCAGCCAGCCGCCGCGCCTGGGTGGACTTCCCCGCCCCCTCGCCGCCTTCCAGGGTGATGAACCGCCCGCGTCCCGTCATGGCAGGCGGTTTGGCCTCGCTCAGGCCGGTCGTCAAACGGCGCGGCCGCTAGCTGCCGAACACCCAGCGCCCGACCACCGCCGGAATGCGGGAGACGATGCCGAGCCGCTCGACATCCGCGCCCGCCAACAGCGGCACGCGCAGTTCGGGGACACCCTGCCCGCCGACCAGCATCTCGCCGATCTGCTGGCCGCGTGCGACCGGGGCGGTCAATGGCGCGTCGTAGCGCAGGCGTACCTGCAGGTTGCGCCGCCACTGCCGCGGCAGGGTCAGCACCAGGTCGCGCCCGCCCACCATCGGCACCTTGGACCGCTCGCCGAGATAGACCGGCACTTCCTCGATCGTGTCTTGGGCGCGGAAGAGCACCACCGCCTCGAACTCGCGGAAGGCCCATTCCATCAGCCGCTCGCTCTCCTCGGCACGGGCGCGCATGGAAGGCAGGCCGTTCACCACCAGGATCACGCGGCGATCCCCGCGCTTCGCGCTGCCGGTCAGGCCGTAGCCCGCTTCTTCCGTGTGCCCGGTCTTGAGGCCGTCCGCCCCCGGGACGCGCGCCAGCAACGGGTTGCGGTTCTCCTGGGTGATGTTGTTGAAGCGGAAGGAACGCTCGTTGTAGTAGGCGTAGTAGTCTGGAAAATCGGTGATGATCCGCCGCGCGAGGATCGACAGGTCGCGCGCCGTCATCCTGTGTTCCGGGTCCGGCCAGCCGGTCGCGTTGCGGAAGTTGCTGTTCTGCAGGCCGATGCGCCGGCCGGTCTCGTTCATCAGCTCGGCGAACTGGGTCTCGCTGCCGCTGACCGCCTCGGCCAGCACGATGCAGGCGTCGTTGCCCGACTGCACGATGACGCCGCGGATCAGGTCATCGACGCGGATCTGGGATCCGATATCGACGAACATCTTGGACCCGCCCATGCGCCAGGCCCGCTCGCTGACCGGCAGCGTCTGGTCGGGTTGCAGCCGGCCCGCCTTCAGCTGCTCGAAGACGACGTACATCGTCATCAGCTTGGACATGGAGGAGGGCGGCATCCGCTCGTCGGCGTTCTTCTCGAGCAGCACCGCGCCGGTGGCGTAATCCACGACGATCGCCTGTCGCGCGACGACATCGACGGGCCCGAGCGGCGTGTCGGCCGGCGCGCCGGCCGGGCGCGGGGGGGCAGCCTGCCGGCGCGGCTGCGCCTGGCGCTGCGCCAGCGCGGGGGTTGCAATGACGGCGCCGAAGGCGCCACCCAGCAGGGTTCGGCGATCGGTCATGTCCGCATCTCCTCGGAATCCGTAGCCAGTTCAGTCCACCAGGATCCGCGCACCGGATACGCCCGCTGCCAGAGTCCGCTCAAGCGCCGCGTCGGCCGATGCGACATCCGCGAAGGGCCCGAGCCGCACGCGGTACTGCTGGTCCCGACGCGGGCCGAAGGCCTCGATCCGCGCGCCGGGAATACGCGCCGCGAGCCGGCCCGCGGCATCGTGCCGGGAAAGCGTGCCCGCCTCGACGAAAAGCCGCCCCGGCGCGGGTGCGCCCTGGATGACGGTTTCGGGCAGTGCGACATCGGCGGGGGAAGCGGGCGCGACTTCGGCCGCCGCCTGCCGCACCGGGGCCGCCGCCCGCGCCTCGACCGCGCGGGCGCCGGGCGGCGGGGCGAGGCT
>NZ_JAAEDM010000040.1 GCF_018129065.1 Neoroseomonas soli
CGAGCAGGCGGCGGCCCTCGCCGGCCTCGAGCAGCGCGCCCTCGCGCAGCGCCAGCACGCGTCCGGCGCCACGCAGCAGCCCCTCCCGGTGGGAGGTGAAGATCACCGCCGTCCCCGCCGCCGACAGCGAGGCGATCATGGCGGCGACCGCCGCCTCGCCCTCCGCATCCAGGAAGGCGGCGGGCTCGTCCAGCAGCACCAGGCGCGGCCGGCCATAGACGGCGCGCGCGAGCGCGACGCGCTGCCGCTGCCCCATGGACAGGCCGGCCCGTCCGCCGATGCGCGTGGCGAAGCCCTGCGGCAATCCGGCGACCATCCGCATCGCGCCCGCGAGCCGCGCCGCCGCGATCACCGCGGCCGCGTCGGGTGTTTCCTCGAGGCGCGCGATCGCCTCGGCGATCGTGCCTTCGGCCAGCATCGGGTCCTGCGGCAGGTAACCGACATGCCGGGCAAGATCCGTGCGGTCCCATTGCGCGGTGGCGTGGCCGTCGAGGAAGACCTCCCCGGCGTTGCTCCCCTGCAGGCCGAGCAGCACGCGCAGCAGGGTGGACTTGCCGCTGCCGGGCGGGCCGGCGAGCGCCACCACGTCGCCCGGCCCCACCACCAGGTTCACGTCGCGCAGGAGTGGCCGCGCCGCGCCGGGGAAGACCAGCGTGACATGCTCCACCACGAGCCTCCCCTCGGGGCAGGGAAAGGCGCGCATCGCCGGGACCGGCGCGGCCTCGTCCGCCGCGAGCAGGCGGTCGAGCCGGCGCCAGGCCGCACGCGCCGCCGCCGCGTCCTCGAACTGGCTGCCGACGCGCGAGAAGGGTTCCATCACCCGGGCCGTCAGCAGCAGCCCGGCAAGGATGCCGTAGCCGATCGAACTGCCGCCTTCGACGATCACCAGCACGCCGACCGCGACCGCGCCGCCCTGCGCGACGCCGAACAGCGTGGCGGTCGCCGCCTGCGCCATGCGGGCCGTGCCCTGCGCCCGCCGCAGCCCCTCGGCGCCACGTGCCAATTGCCGCGCCCAGCGGCCGACCAGGGCGGGCAGCATCCCCATGGCCTCCACCGCCTCGGCGGCGCGCGCCGCGTCGGCGACCATGCGCGAACTGCGCGCGGAGGCCTCGTTGGCCTCGACCAGTGCCTCCCGCGTGGCGCGCTCGGCGCCGAGGCCGAGCACCAGCGCCACCATCGCCGCAGCGGCGGCGAACAACACGAAGGCCCAGTGGAAGTAGGCGAGCAGCACCAGCAGCGCCGGCACCAGCACCGCATCCAGCGCGATGGCGGAAAGCGGGCCGACCACGCCGCGGCGCACCGTATCGATGTCGCGCAGCGCCTGGTCCGCGGCCACGGCCGGCACGGCGGCCCGCGCGGTCGCGGCGGGCAGCACGCGGGCCGCCAGGCGGCGCACCAGGCGCTCGGCACCGGCGAGCAGCAGGCGTTCGCGGATCAGCGTCAGCGCGACCACCACCACCGCCACCAGCGCGAAGCCGGCAGCAAGGCCGACCGCGGTGGACAGGCTGCCGGTCGGCACAACCAGCGCGTAGAACTGTACCGTCAGCATCACCAGGGCGAAGGGCCCGAAGGCCCCTGCCAAGCCAAGCAGCGCCGAGATGCGCGCAGTGCGCGCCAACTCGGCGGACAGCCCGGCCATGGCGGCGGAAGCCATCCTCAGCCCGCCCGCAGCCCGTGCGCTATCACGAGGGCCCCGATACCGATCGCGGCAAGCAGAAGCGCCAGCGCGGCGGTCCAGCCCCCCCGGCGGCGCCCCGCGGCACGCGCCGGAACGGCCGGGATGGTCGCGAGGCGCTCATCCATCCGGGTCAGCCAGAGGGTCAGCGTTTCCAGCCGCTCGCCAAGGTCACGCTGCCCCAGCGTCAGCGCATCGAGTGTCTCCCGCTCGCCGGCCTCGGGGACACGGGCGGCAATGGCGCGCATCTCCTCGAGCAGCAGCCGCTGGCCCGCGGCCAGGGACTCGATCGCGCGTTGCAGCCCCGATTCCGCGCGCTCGCCGGCGGGACGCGGCACGCGGATGGGCAGCGCCACCTCGGTGCCGTCGGCGGCGCGGGCGACGACGGACAGGTCCGCGCGCCGTTCCACCCATTCAGGCCTGAGGGGGATCTCGAAGGCATGGGAACCGTCCCCGATGCCGGCCTTGGCCAGGTCCGCGCGGGCGAAATCCGCGACGGTGCGGCTGACGCTCTCGCTGCCGAGACGCAGCTCGATCGCGACCCGTTCCTCCGGGGCGGCGGTGTTCCAGGCCCAGCCGCAGAGCTTGTCGGCGGCGGCGTTGTCCACCAGGCCGCGCAACTCGGCGGGGCGGGCCTGCGGTGCGTCAGCGTGGGGCGATGGGGTCGCGGGATCGGACGGCACGATACGTCCTCCTGGCTCTGGTCGAAACGAGGTCGCGGTAGAGGTCGAAATGGGCGGCCGCGGCCGCGGCGAAGTCGGGCGGCGGGCGGATGCCGGCGCGCAGGCGGTCCCACAGGCCCGGTGTCTCCGCCGCCTCGCGCATGACGGCGGCGAGGCCCGCGGGGTCGCCGATCGGGGCATGCAGGCCGTCGATGCCGGCGCGCACCGCTTCCGCCATGCCGCCGGCATCGCCGCAGATCACCGGGCGGCCATGGCGGAAAGCCTCGAGCACCACGAGCGGCGCGTTCTCCCACCAGATGGAGGGCACCACGACCCAGTCGGCGGCGGCGATGCGCGCGGCGACCTCCTCCGGCGCGTAGGCGCCGCGGTGCGCGGCATCGGGCGCCGCGGCGAGCGCCTCGGCGAATTCGGCGCGGAACTCCTCCGAGGTCCAGGCGGTGCCGCCGTGGATCTCCAGCCGGTGCGCGACGCCATCCCGCGACAGCCGCGCCGAGGCGCCAAGCGCGACGAGCGTGCCCTTGAAGCGGTTGACATTGCCGAAGACGGCGAAGCGGTCGCGCCTTTCGTCCTGCGCGATGCGCGCGGGCGCCGGCTCGGCCGCCGCGACGGCGTTGCGCATGATGCGGATGCGCTCCCCATCCCAGCCGGCGGCGAGGAACCGCCCGCGCAGGAAGTCGCTCGGCGCCAGCAGGGCGTCAAAGGCCGCGAAGGCGCTGCGGATGCCGAGGTCGCGCAGCGTGAAGTCGCTGCCGTCGCGGTCCGGGATGCAGCGCCGGCAGGCATCGGGCGACGGGCCATGGCAGAGACGCCCTTCGGCCGTGAGCAACTGGCCTTCGCGCGGGCAGAGCGCGAAGTAGTCGTGCAGCGTCGCCACCATCGCCGCGCGCGGCGCGGCGCGCCGCATCATGTCGATGCCCTCCACGCCCCAGAGCAGCGGGTGGTGGAGGTGGATGACGTCCGGCGCCAGGCGCTCGATCATCGGCGCGAGGGAAGCGAGGCCGTAGACATCGCTCTGCGAGAGATGGAAGCGGTCGAAATGGTCGAGCGAGACGAGCATCTCGTCGTTCGCCGCCCCCGCCGCCTGCAGCAGCGTGCCGGGGCGCCGTTCGCGCAGCAGCGACGTGGTGCCGGCAAGGAACAGGCCTTCGAGACCGATCTCGTCCCGCAGCGCGCGGAACAGGCCGAGGGCGAAGGCCTCGGTGCCGCCCGGCTGCAGCCGCGGATGGTTGTGGGTGAGGAAGAGCACGCGCATCGCCGTCACGCCGCCGGATGGCGCGCCATCAGCGCCGCGATGTCGCCGGCCCAGCGACGATGATGCAGGCGGCGGTTCACGGCGCCGGCCAGCGTGCGCGCGTGGCCGTCATGCAGCGCGATGGACTGGCGCTCGAAGTGGAAGAGTTCGGCCGCCGGCTCGTAGGCGATCCCCCCGCCCGCCGCGCGGAAGCGAAGGCAGAGGTCGGAATCCTCGAAGTCGCCGACGATGTAGTCGGTGCAGAAGCCCCCTGCCCGCTCGAAGGCCGCGCGGCGGGCGAGCAGCGCCGCGCCGGTCACGGCCGGCACGCGCCGCGCGCGCAGCGCATCCTCGTGATGGCGCGGATAGCCCTTGCAGTAGTGGTCGTTCAGCCAGGTCCCGTCCTGGCCAAGACGGAATAGCAGCCCCGCATGCTGGATCGAGCCATCGTCGAACAGCAGCCGCGGTCCCACCGCTGCCAATCGGGAATCGCGCCCGAGGCGCGCGAGCATCGCGCCGAGCCAGCCTGCCCCGGCCGGCAGCACGTCCGAGTTCAGGAACAGCAGCGCCGGCGCGCGCGCCACCGCCGCCCCCGCGTTGCAGGCCGCCGCGTAGCCGCCGTTGCGCGGCATCACCAGCAGCCGTAGCGGCAGGCCGAGCATCGCCGACATGCCGCGCAGGAGGTGATCCACCTCCTGCCGCTGCTCCGGGCTGTCGAGCACGTAGATGATGTCGGTTGCGCAGGTTTCCGCGTCGCGCGCGAGGGCTGCAACCTGGAAGCGCAGGAAGCGGAGATTGCGATAGAGCGGCACGATGAGGCTCGCGCGCGGGCGCGCGGGTGGCGAGCCGTAGGACAGGTGCTCCGGCGTGCCGGCCGCCTCCCGCTGCGCCGCGGCGTGCAGCAGCGCCGCTGCCGGGGCGATGCAGGAATCGAGCAGCGCGGCATCCGCTGCCGAGGGATGCACCGCGCGCAGCACAAGGTCGCGCGCCACGGCCGCCGGCATCAGGCCGGGTGGTGCGGTCACCTCCACCGTGCCGCCGCCACGCAGCCGCAGCGCAAGCCGCCACTGCGCCATGCCTGCGGGGTCGGCGCCCGCCAGATGCGCGAGGAAACCCGGACGATCGCCGCCCGCGCCGAGCGGCGCGCGCGCGAACGTCGGCGCCAGGTCGGGGCGCGGCACGCGGTGCAGCAGGTCGGCGGGCACGTCCCGCTCGACGCCCGGCGCGCGGATCGCCATGCCTTCGACCAGGCGCAGCGGGTCGCGCAGCCAGCCGCAGAGGAAGACGCCGCCGCCATGGTCCGGGAGCGCGAGTTCGAGTGCAGCGCCGAGCGGCCCCGCGGGGTCCTCGACGCGTGTGACGCGCGCCGGGTGAAGAAGTTGCGCTTCCTGCAGCAGTGCACGGAGGCGGGGCGCCTCCGCGGCGCGCCCCGCCAATGCGGGCAGGAGCGATGCCGCTGGGCTGCGCCCGGCGAGCGCCTCCCGCACCACCACGCGCAGCGGCTTCTGCGCGGCGCCTGGTTCGAGCCGCAGGCCGGCGAGCGGCGCCGGCGGTATCACAACGGCCCCGCGTGGCGGCCTGCCGTCAAGGATGAGTACATCGCCCACTGGCGGGAGCAGCGAACGGATGCCGGCGGCCGAGACGAGCCTCCAGGCCCCGGCAGGCGCAGGCGGGACGTGCCAGAGGGTCAGCCCGGCCTCGGGCCGGGCCAGCAAGGGTGCCACGCGGGACGGTGCCGCGAGGGCGACGCACAACGCGGCAAGGCCGGGATCGGCCGCCGCGCGCAATGCGGGCGCGCCCGTGGCGACGAGGAAGCGCAGCAGCCGCTGGCGATCCTCCGGCGCGATGCCGGCGACGAAGTCGGGCACCGGCAGTGGCGCGGGCAGGACAAAGGATAGCGTGCCCCCACCGGCGAAGGCGACCGCCCCCGCGGCGCCGGGCCGCGCCGCCGCGGGCATCCGGGCAAGATGCATCAGCCGCGGCGACTCCTCCCCCCCCAGGAGCGCCGAGGCGCTGGGTGGCGGCAGGTCGACGCCTTCGACCGACAGGCTTGTTCCGCCGGACGCCACCCCGCCGGGCAGCGGAAGGTCCAGCAGCGCGAGGCCGGCCGCCGTCGCGTAGTGGCGCGGCGCCGGGGAGCCGTGCGGCCGGCCGGGGCGCGAAGCCCCGGCCGGCAGCGTCCGCGTGGCGAGATCGCCGTTCAGGGTGACCTCAGACGATCTTGACGTAGCTGGAGAGGTTGTGGAGCAGGTCCTGGCTCGAGATGCCGACCAGCTTGATCTGGTCGCCATGGCCGAGGTCGATGACCGCGCCGGTGCCGCTGCTCGAGATGCGGCCGGCGAGGTCGTCCGCGCTGTTGATGCGCGTCCCGTTGATGTTCGCCTGGATGGCGATCACGTCCTCGCCGGGGCGGAAGTCGAGCACCACGTCGCGGCCGAAGCCGCTCTCGAAATAGAAGGTGTCGCTGCCGCTCTGGCCCGCCAGCGTGTCGTGGCCGGCACCACCCACCAGCGTGTCGCTGCCCGCCCCGCCGAGGAGGAGGTCGTTCCCCTTCCCGCCGTACAGCAGGTCGGCACCGTCATCGCCGGCGAGCAGGTCGTTGCCGTCCTCGCCGAAGACGACGTCATTGTCCGCGCCGCCGCTCATGACGTCGTTGCCGGCGCCGCCGAAGAGAACGTCGTTGCCCTCCTCGCCGAACACCCAGTCGCCGTCCTTGCCGGAACCCAGGCCGGGGGCGCCGTGCTGGTGATCGCCACCCGACGGACCGTCGCGATGGTCGTCGTGGCCGCGCCCGCGGCCCTGGTCGTTATCGTGGCCACGCCCGCGGCCCTGGTCGTTATCGTGGCCGCGCCCGCGACCCTGGTCGTCGTCGTGGCCGCGGCCGTGGTCGTCATCGCGACCGCGGCCGCGATCATCGTCGTGGTTCTTGCCGCGCCCACCGCCCGAGGCACCGGCAAAGACGATGTCGTCGCCCTGGCCGGCATGGATCGTGTCCGACCCGCCGAAGGTGATGATCAGATTGTCGAAGCTGCCCGGAATGTCGGCATCCGCGTCGATGAAATCGGGCCCGTTGGTGCCGAACAGAAGCCCGCCGGGCAGGGTCGCGAAATCGGCCATGGTCAACCTTCAATGGAGATGTTTGGTCGTATCGACCGGAGACACCTCCCGTATAGGTTGTGTTTACTGACCCCCGAACTCGATTTTGATGCGGTGCACAAGTTTACACACACGCGTCCGTGATTTCGATCGGAACGGCCAGGGCGTAGCCGATGTTGCGGACGGAATTGATCGCCTCGAACGGCAACTTGCTGCGCAGGCGGCGCACCAGGCTGTCCACGGCCCGGTCCTCGAGCCGCCAGGCGCGGCGAAAGATGCGCTCGCAGAGCACGTCGCGCGCCACCGGGTCGCCGCCGGCCGAGGCGAGGATCGCGAGGAGCGCGAATTCCGCCCCCGTCAGGCGCAGTTCCTCCCCGGCCGGTGGCTGGAGCCTCCGGCCGGCGGGCAGGAGGCGCCAGGGCGCGACATCCGTCGCCGGCTCGCCGAGCCGCCGCAGCACCGCACGGATGCGCGCGATCGCTTCGCTGGGTGGGATTCCCGTATGCAGGACTTCGTCGGCGCCTGCCTCGAGCGCGGCCACCCGCTCGTCGATCCCCTCCGCCGGAGAGGCAACTACCACGCAGGGGATCCGGGACAGGTCGCGCAGGCGCCGCACCGTGTCCGCGGCCGACGGCCCCGAGACGCCGTCCGCCGCCAGCAGCACGGCATCGGAACGGCCGTCCGCCACGCCGCGGATCAGCGCCTCCTCACTCGGCGCCACGGCGACGGCGATCCCACGTTTGGTCAGGTCGCTTGCAAGGGGCCGCACCAGCGCACGGTCCACCGCCAGAATCCGGTGGCCATGGCGTGCGAAGGCGCTCGTCTTGTCCATCGGCTTCATCAACACCCTCGGATTCATACAACCACAGAATGTGTTTCCTTAATATGGCACTACTTTGGCGTGCATGACTGATTCATCATAAAGGCTGATCGCGATTTCTTGAGTCTAAGTAACAATTTCTTGTATCGCATTTCTTGACGGCGCCCCTCGGATCCAAACTCACCTACGACCTGAAGGGCAGGCGTCAGGCCACGTTCGTGTCGTCGAGGCGGGCAAGCCGCTCGACACCAGGGGGAAAGGTTGCCCTTTCCGCGGAGTGTCTCAATTTTCTGCGAGACGGTGCGCGACGGCACGGATCCGGATGCGCCTGGAGGGAGCATCCCTGCCCCGTTCGATCAGTTCGGGCTCGATCATATCCGAGATCCGCGCTCCCTGATGCGCCACGCGCCGGGTGTGAGCAGGGAATGGCGCAGGAAAGGGAGCCGGCAGCGAAGCTTCGCCGTGAAGGGGAGTACAGGGAGACCCGGATATCCAGGCCCTTGCAGCCTGACCGATGATCCCCTGGTTCCCTCGCGCCTGTTACTCCTGCGATCGATCGGCGATCGCGGCGCCCCCATGCACATCCGCAAGTGGCGCGACCTGCGTGGCACTGCGCTCGGTCTCCAGACCCGCACGCCACGGCGGCGCGCAAGCCACGCGCATCATCAGCATCACGGCGGGCGGTTGCGGCGCTGAGTCTTGTCATTTCGTGATCGCGGTGGTTCGGCATGAGGCCGGGCGGGCGAGACGGCGCATCACCAGCGCGCCCGCTTGCGGCCGGTGATCATCGCCCGGACCAGGTTCTCGCCGTGCTCGAAGCTGGCGAAGAGGACGCCCGCCACATGGAGGCCGATGAGGATCACCATCGCGTTGGCGAAGCCCTCATGCAGGTCCGCCGCCCATTGCGCGCCCCAGAAGGCGTCCGTCCTCATCATGATGCCGGTCGCGACGAGGCCGGCCAGCATCGCGAGCAGGGCGACGACCATCGCGCCCCCGGCTCGATTGTGCCCGAGATGGCGCGGCGCCCGCAGTCGGGCGGCGTCGCGCAGATAGGCCAGCACTTCCCGCGGCGGGCGGACTAAGCCGGAGAAGCGGGCATGCCGACGGCCGACGACGGCTTCGGCGGAATCCATGCTACTGCACCGCCATGGAGACCAAGCCCCCCATTCCGCTCGCCGTCCTTGTTGGTATTCAAACCCCGGAGGTCGATGACATCGCGCACCAGGCGAGCCTCGAGGAACTGGGGCGCCTGGTGAAGACGCTCGGCTACCAGGTGATCGGCACGGTGTCGCAGCGGCGCGACGGCACCGGCGCCGGGTCGTTGCTGGGCAGCGGCAAGCTGGCGGAACTCGCGGCGCTCACGGGCGGCACCGGCGTGGTCGGCTCGATGGCGCCGCCGCCGAGATCCAAGGCACGGCAGCGCTTCGACGGGGCCGCCGAAACGGCGCCGAGGGCGGAGCCGGACGCGGATGCCGGCCGCAAGCCCGACTTCGTGATCGTGGACCACGAGCTCTCGCCCAGCCAGATTCGCAACCTGGAACGTGCGACCGGCGCCGAGGTGCTCGACCGCACCGGCGTCATCGTCGAGATATTCCATCGCCACGCCAACACACGCGAGGCGAAGCTGCAGGTGGAGATGGCGCGGCTGAAATACGTCGCACCCCGCCTGCGCGAATCCTCCGGCGGCGGCGGGCGGCAGCAGGGGCCGGGTGCGGGTGAGACCACCCTCGACCTCGACCGCCGCAAGATCCGTGACCGGATCTCGGAACTGAAGGAGCAGCTGGAGGCGGTGCAGCGCGACAGCGACAACCGTCGCACTGGCCGGCGGGACCAGCTGCGGGTGGCGCTGGTCGGCTACACCAATGCCGGCAAGTCATCCCTGATGCGGGCGCTGACCGGCAGCCAGGTGCTGGTGGAGGACAAGCTGTTCGCCACCCTCGACACCACCGTCCGCATCCTGCAGCCGGAGACCCGGCCCCGCGTGCTCGTCTCCGACACGGTCGGCTTCATCAAGCAATTGCCGCACGACCTCGTCGCCTCCTTTCGCTCCACCCTGGCGGAGGCGCTGGAAGCCTCGCTGCTGCTGTTCGTGGTCGATGCGTCGGACCCAACCTACGAGGCGCAACTCGATGTGAGCCGCAGCGTGCTGCGGGAAATCGGGGCGGATGCGGTGCCGTCGCGCCTGGTCCTGAACAAGATGGACCGAGTGGACGCCGCCGGGCGCGCCGCGCTGGCCGAGAAGCACCCGGACGCGATCATGCTCTCCGCCCACGCGCCCGAGGATGTGAGCGCGCTGCGGGATACCATCATCGCATTCTTCGAGGCGGCGATGGTGGAGGATGTGCTGCTGCTGCCCTATGCGAAACAAGGGCTGATCGGCGAAGTCTATGACAGCGCGCGGGTGCTGTCCGAGGAGTACGACGAGACCGGCCGGGTGCTGAAGATCCGGGGCCTGCCCGGCGCCATCACGCGGTTGCGGCGGAGCCTTGCCGCGCACTGAGGCCTTGGCCAACGCCTTCGTCGCGGGCGGGCTCATCATTGACGCCGGACAAACGCGTTCGACCGGATTCTACGAATGGCGGGCTGTGGGGATGTCGTTGAAGGCGCGCTCCTCGCCCGCCGGCACCGCCGCATTGCCGGTTATTCGCTCCCATCGCTGGACCTTGACGTCGACATTGTGCGTCGACGTCCGCGGCACGGCAGATCCGGCTGGTGCTCTCGGGGGTGATGATCGTGCCGCTGCCGCAGAATGGCTCGGCTCGTAGATCATACCGTTCGGCGCTGGTGCTGGCTCGGACGCGGTCGCCACCGTGCCGCTGCTACGACACCTCAGCGGGGTACGCGCCTTGCGATCTCGGCGAGGAGCGCGGCGGCTTCGCGGTCATGGGGATCCATCGCAAGGGCGGCCCTCGCATGCCGCTCCGCCTCCGCCAGCCGGCCGCGATCGCGCTCGAAGGTGGCGGCCGCAATCACGCTCTCGCGATGCCGCGGATGGCGTGCGAGCACGGCCAGCGCCTCATCCACGCGGCCCTGGCGATGGAGCGCGAGCGCGAGCGCATAGGCGTAGCGCGGCTGGTCCGGCGCCAAAGCCGCCGTGGCGGCCAGCGTGTTGGTCGCGTCGCCGATCCGCCCGCGCCGGACCTGCAGCAGTGCGAGCGCGTAGAGCGGCTCGGCCGCGATCGGATGCGCGGCCACGGCGCGACGCAGCAGCGCCTCCGCTGCCTCGGGCCGGCCGCGGGCTTCCTCGAAGGCGGCCTGGTTCACGAGCGCGGGCAGGAAGGCAGCATCGCGCGCCAGCGCCGCGCGATAGGCCGCTTCGGCGCCAGCCTGGTCGCCACGCCGGGCCAGCAGCGCGGCGATGTTCACATGCGCCTCCGGCCGCTCTGCCGCCACACGCTCGCTTGCCAACAGTTCATCCCAGGCCCGCGCGAAGGCAGGGCGCGCGGCTTCCGGGAGAGCATTCACCGGCACCGACGCAAGCGCGCGCGCGGCTTCGATGCGCACCAGCCGCACCTCGTCGGCAAGCAACCGTGCGGCGTGCAAGCGGTTCTGCGGCGGCAGGCCTTCCAGCGCACGCAGTGACGCGGCGCGCACCAGCGGCTCCGGGTCGAGCAGCGTGCCGCCCACCGCCTCGCCCACCGCGCGGGTCGGAGGGCTGGGCAGCAGCGACAGCGCCGTGGCGCGCAGGATGGCCGGCTGAGCACGGTCGAGCGCCAGCCGCGACAGCGCCTGGTCGGCGCCGCTCGCGCCCGTGCGCCCTGCATGGATCGCGAGTGCCGGATGCAGCCCGCCGCGCGGCGGGCCGTGCCAGGATGCAAGCTGCGCCGCCGCCCAGGCCTGCGTCTGGCCTGCGTGGCACGATGTGCAGGTGTCTGGCGCGTCGATCGCCGCCGAGACCTCGGGCCGCGGAATGCTGAACGCATGGTCGCGCCGGCGATCCACGCCCATGTAGGTGACGGCGGGCATGTGGCAGGACACGCATTGCGCCCCGGCACTGCCCGGCGCGTGCCGATGGTGCGCCGCCACTTCGAAGCGCGCCGGCAGGTGGCACTGCGCGCAGACGGCGTTGCCTTCGGCGCGCAGGCGGCCGCTGTGTGGGTCATGGCAATCGGCGCAGACCACGCCGGCCCGCTGCATGCGGCTCTGCGCGAAGGATCCCCATTCGAAGACCTCGCCCTGGATCTGGCCATCCGCGTGGTAGCCGCCGGGGGCCAGCAGCATCGGCGCATGGGTGTCGAGGAAGCGTGCGCCGGGCAACGGATCGGTCACGATCGGTCGGGCGCGGGCGTGACAGGGGGCGCACGTCTCGACCTGCGTGGCGGTGGCTTGGCGCGGCGGGCCGTCCCAACGGGCGATGCCGCGCGGGTCGTCCGCCACGAAGCGCCAGGCGCCGCCGGAGGCATCGCGCAGCATCACCGACAGGCCACGATGCGCGACATCGGCGCGCGTCCCTGACTGCGCCCACGCCACATGCGCGGCACCTGGCCCATGGCAGGATTCGCAGCCGACGCTGATCTCGGTCCAGCTCGTGTCGTAGCGGTCGCGCGCCATGTCGTAGCCGCGCTGCAGCCCGGTCGAATGGCACGATGCGCACATGAAGTTCCAGGTCTGGTCGCGCCCGGTCCAGTGCAGTGGGTCGCCGGCGCGCAGTGGCTCCTGCGCCATCAGGTGATACCAGCGCTGGCCGCCTTCAGCCTGCGGGCGGCTGTCCCAGGCCCAGGGCAGCGCCTGTCGGCGGCCATCGGAGAACAGCACCAGGTATTGCTGCAAGGGGTCGGCGCCGAAGGTCTCGCTGACCGCGAAATCCGCGACCGTGCCGCCAGGACCGTCGGTGCGGATGACGAAGCGATCGCCATCCCGCAGGAAGGTGGCGGTGTGGCGGCCATCGGCCACGGTCACGCCGGAGAAGTCGCCGAGCACGGTCGCCGGCGTCGCGGCGGCCATGGCGCGAGCGTGGTCGCTCTCCCGCCAGGCCGCGGTCTCGGCGGCGTGGCAGCCGGCGCAGGTGGCGGAACCGACGAAGCCGGCGCGCGCCCGCTCGGTTGCCGCAACCGGCGCGCCGCCGGTCAGCAGGGCGGCCAGCAGGAATGGCAGGGTGATGGCGAGGCACAGGCCCGCGAGCATCCCGCGACGCCATGCTGCCGGGCATGGGCTTCGGTCAGGCGCCACGCGGTGCTGTCCCTGCCTGCATCATCGGGACATCAGACCATGCCGCCACGCGTCGCGGCCAGCATGCTCGGGTGCGGCCGGCGTTGTCGTCCCGGAAGCGGAAATTCACCGCGGGATGCAGGCCGCTCATGGCCAGGTCCCGTACCAGCGAACGGCCGCCCTGGTCGTAGGACATGCAGCGGAGGCCGAGTTGCACGCCGGCATCTCGATCAGAATGCTGCCTAGCGGTGACGTTCGGCGAGCGACGACCAGATGAGCAGGCCGGCCATCGCCGCGTGCGTCGCCACCGCCGGCCAAAGGAGCACGCCAGCGTTCTCACCTCCGATCCCCAAATACGCAAGGAACAGGGAACAAAGGACGCTGAAGATGAGCAGGGCGAGGACGGGCTGCGCGGCCTGCCGTGGCAAAGTGCCGCGCGGCCAGCAGGCCAGCGCGAGCGCAAGCAGCGATATGCCGGCGAGCCGACCGAGCGCCGCCCCTGCCCCGGACAACTCCGCCCCGAGCAGCAGGCGAGCGAAGACGGCGGGGGCGACGACCAGCAGGCAGGCGGTCAGCACCTCGATCGCGGCCGCCGCAGCGATCACCCGTTTCGCGCGCATGACCGCCTAGCTTCGTTTGCCCGTAGGCATCGCTCGCTCCGAGCCTTCTGGAACTCAGGCCGCCGCCGTCACCCTAGAAACTGAAATTCACCGCGATATAAGCGCCGCTCATGGTCAGGTCCTGCACCAGCGAACTGCTGCCCTGGTCGTAGGACATGTAGCGCCAGCCGAGTTGCACGCCCGCCCATCCGTTCTGGAAGCCGATGCCCGCGAAGGTCTGCCAGGTGAAGTTCGAATCGCCCGCGCCGAGGTCGAGGTAGTAGGGGACGAAGAAGCCCGACTGCCCGATGTTGATGCGCCCGCGTACGCCGACGATGCCATTCCAGATGTCGTCGCGCCCCGACAGCCGCCCGGCGCCCCCGAAGGTCGGCCCGGCATTGCCGCGTGGCCCGACCAGCGTGACCGCGAGGTTGTAGTCGGACGTGGCCTCGATCCCGAGGTAGCGGAAGCCGGCCAGCACGTCGACATTGCCCCAGCTGCCCGCCGCCACCGTGTAGCCGCCCGCAAGCGTCCAGAGCGTCGTCTTGAGGTTCGTGTTGCCGGAGACGTTGACCGTGCTCGAGATCGGGTTGCGCCCGACGCCCAGGATGTCGGCGGCCTCGACGCGGCTGCCACCGGCATCGGCGCTGACGTACATGACGTCCGTCAGCAGCGAGAATCGGTCGTAGCGGGCTGTGGCGGCGAAGGCTGCGGCGAAGTTCAACTCGGCGAGATAGTCGTCGGCGTCAGCCTTGACGTCCGCGGACCCGCCGAGGCCCGGCGGAAGCGCGTAGCGCAGGTTCGCGTTGACCGAAGGCAGCCAGGCATAGGGCGCGACCTCGAAGCTCCAGCCCGTGCGCACGCCAGTCTCCTGCGCCGCGGCGCTGGAGGTGGCGCCGATGGCGATCAGCGCTGCCGCCGCGGCAAGGTTCCGCGCGGAATGGTGTGTCATGGCGCGTCTTCCTACGACCTGTTGCTTCCGCACCCTAGCGCATCCACGCGCGGCGATAGCCGCGGCGCGCAGCGCCGGCGAAGGATAGGGGCGTGCGCGGCATGCCGATGATATCGATGAAGACCGAAACCTCGTCGCCGGCGTCGGGCATCGTGCCGGCCAGGACCTGAACGGTGTAGGCCAGGCTACCGGCATCCAGCACCGGATTGCGCAGCACTACGACGACCTGCCGAAGTTCGCCGCCCTCGACGATCGACAGATCCGCGTTCGGTGGATCGGACAGGAAGCTTTCTCGTCCTTGGCTCCAGAACGGCACGAAGGCCGCGGTACGCATATTGCCGGCGATACGGTCCGGGCGGTCGGAGAAGAACAACGTGACCGGGCTGACATCGTGCAAGGTCAGCCGACTGGTCATGCGGTCGAAGCTCATGCGCCGGGCGGTCTGGACGAAGAGGAAGTCGGCGTGGCCGGAGGCTTCCCCTGCTGGCTGGGCCTGCACCGTCTGCGCCCTGGCGGGACCGGAGGCGGTTGCAAGGACCGTCGTCGCGGCCGCGGCCATGGCCAGATCACGCCGTGTCGTCATGCTACCGTACCTCCCTTTGCTGCCTGGCCGGGTGCCGCACGACCGGCCCACCAGCTTCGAGTCAGTCATGTGAGGATCCTCGGGCAACAAGGCTGCCCGGGGCCGTCAGGATCAGTTCCGTCGTTGCGGCGCCGGCGTGGCCGGCGTGGCCGGTGCGGCTGCACGCTGGCGCCGCGCCATCTCTTCCTCCAGCAGGCGCAGGGCCGCCGGCGTGATCGTGCTGTCGCCCAGGTCGATGGTCAGCCGCACGATCCGCCCGGTGAAGGGATTGGGCGAGGCGTAGTCGCGGTCGTCCACCCCGGTGCCGGTATCGAGGCCGACGTCGAAGGTCTCGTCCCAGGCGACGGTGAAGGGCAGCGTGTTCGGCAGCGCCTGCTGCGCCACCTGGGTGCCGTTGACCGTCAGCGTGCCGGTGCCGCCACGGCCGAAGGGAAGGCCCTGCGGCTGCATCTGCCAGTCGAAGACCAGCGTGTGGCGGCCCGGAGGCAGCGCGGCCGGCCCTTCCCAGCGGTGGCGCTGCACGTTCAGGAAGTTCCAGGTGAAGACCGGCCGGCCCTGCTGGAGATAGAGGGCGTAGCCGGAGAACCGGCCGCCCTGCGTGACCAGTACGCCGTTCGCGCCCCCCTGCGGCACCTCGATCTCCGTGGTGATGCGGTACGACCGGTTGAGCAAGCTAGGCGCCGCGTTGCCCTGGATGGCGGAGACCGGGCCGGTATAGGTGAATTGCCGCCGACCCGCCGCGGGGCCCGGCCGGGCGGCGATCAGCCGCGTCAGCGAAGAATTGTCGAGCGGCAGCACCTGGTAGCGTGTCGCCTCCATCAGGAAGACTTCCTGCATCATGCGCAGCCGTGCAGGCTCACGCGCCGCCAGGTCGTTCACCTGCGTCGGATCATCGGCCAGGTTGTAGAGTTCCCAGGCGTAGCCATTCAGCACGTCAGCGGGCTTCGGTGACTGCGTGTCCCAGGGCGGGGCGACCGGTGTCGTGCTGGCCATCCAACCCTCATGGTAGATGGCCCGGTTGCCCAGGATCTCGAAATACTGGGTCCGCCGGCGCGATGGCGCGTCGCGGCTGGCCGCGTCGAAGGTGTAGGCCATGCTCACGCCCTCGATCGGACGTTGCGCAACGCCGTTGACCATGGTGGGCGCTGCAATGCCGGCCACCTCCAGGATGGTCGGCACCACGTCGATTACGTGGTGGAACTGATTGCGGATGCCGCCACGGTCGGTGATGCGGCGTGGCCAGGACACCGCCATGCCGTTGCGCGTGCCGCCGAAATGGGAGGCGATCTGTTTGGTCCAGCGATAGGGCGTGCCCAGCGCGAAGGTCCAGCCGGCCGCCATGTGGTTGTAGGTACGGTCGGTGCCCCAGGCGTCGATGAACGGCATCATCTGCTCGGCCGTGAACACCACGCCGTTGAACCAGGCGACCTCATTCATGGTGCCTTCGAGCCCGCCTTCCGCACTGCTGCCGTTGTCGCCGCTGATGTAGATGATCAGCGTGTTGTCCAGTTGCCCGGAATCCTCCACCGCCTGGATCACGCGCCCGATCTCGTGGTCGGTGTAGGCGAGGTAGGCGGCGTAGATCTCCATCTGCCGGGCGAACAGCCGACGCTGGTTGTCGGTCAGGCTATCCCAGCGCGGAATGAAGTCGGGCAGCGGTGCCATCCGCGCATTGGCCGGAAGAACGCCGAGGCGCTGCTGGTTCTCGAAGATGCGCCGCTGCATCACTTCCCAGCCGCCATCGAACTGGCCGCGGAAGCGTTCCGCCCATTCGCGGGTCGGGTGGTGCGGCGCATGCGTCCCGCCCGGCGCGTAGTGGATGAACCACGGCCGGTTCGGCTCGACCGAGGTGATGAGCCGGATGTGGTCGATGGCGTCGTCCGCCATCGCGGTGGTCAGGTTCCAGCCCGGCCCGGCGCTGACATTGGGGTGGATCGGCGTGGTGTTGCGATACAGGTTGCCTGGCTGCCACTGGCTCGTGTCGCCGCCGACGAAGCCATAGAAATAGTCATAGCCCTGGCCGGTCGGCCATTGCGTGAAGGGGCCCGCAGGGGTCGCTGCCCAGGTCGGCACGTTGTGGTTCTTGCCGAACCAGGACGTGGCGTAGCCTGTCTGACGCAGCGTCGCCGCGACATGCGCCGTCTCGGGCGGGATGATGGAATTGTAGCCCGGGTAGCCAGTGGCCAGTTCGGAGACATTGCCGAAGCCGACCGCATGGTGGTTGCGCCCGGTCAGCAGCGCGGCGCGGGTCGGCGAGCACAGCGCCGTGGTGTGGAACTGCGTGTAGCGCAGCCCGGCCGCCGCCACGCGGTCGAGTGCGGGCGTGGGGATCACGCCGCCGAACGTGGACGGGGCGGAGAAGCCGACATCGTCGGTCAGGATCACTAGCACGTTAGGCGCGCCCTCGGGCGGCATCACCTGCGGCGGCCAAGCGGTCTGGCTGTCGCCAGCATTCGGCATGATTACGCCAGTGAAGGGCGGCGTCGGCGCCGGCAGGCTGAACGGGTTCGGGGTCATCAGCGCGTCCGGCGCGCCGGGTGCGCCTCGGATCTGCTGCGCCGCCGCGCCAATCGCCGTGACGGCCAGTGCGGCTGCGGCCAACAGCAGCCTCCGGCTCAGCCCGTACCAGGATGCCATGCGTGCCTCCCCAAAGTACCGGCTTGCGGGTCTGCGCCCGCTCAGGTTTCAGAGTGCCACCATACCCCTTCCGGATTCCAGGCGAACGTGGCCGGCGCTATCCTATTTGGGCAACTTCGTGCCGGCCGACGGTCAGGCGCCCGCCCCGACTGCAACGGTCTGCGATGGCAGTTCGCCGAACAGTGCGCGGTAGTCGCGCGCGAAGTGACCGAAGTGCCAAAAGCCATGCGACAGCGCGACGGCCTTCACCTGGGTCGGCCTGTCGCCCGCCGCCCGTAGAGCCCGACGCGCCAGCATCAGCCGCCGCACCTTGAGGTAGCTCTGCGGGCTCATCCCGGTGGTGGCGACGAAGGCGTCGTGCAGCTTCCGCAAGGAAACAGCGAGCGCGGCGCACAATTGCTCGCGATACACGGGGCGGGGGAGCGCGCTGCGCAGGAAGTCGTCGGCGGCGGCGACGATCCGCTGCGCCTCGCGCGCAGCACGGGGCCTTGGCAAGACCAAGACACCGGACGTGAGCGCGTCGGCAACCATTTCACCGAGTGACAGGGCCAGACCCTCCGCGCAGCCTGGGGCCGCCAGCACGTCCGGCAAATCGGCCGCCATCCGCGCCGCGGTCGCCATGACACGCGCAAGCTGCGCAGCCGGACCGGAAGGCAGCGCCAGGACGCTCGCTTCCCCACGCACGCGTACTGGCGGCGGCGCCAGTTCGGCCCAGGCCTCGAGCTGGGATTCCGGCACGGCAAGCGCGGCCCAGGTGTTCGGCCCAGGGCACTGGCCGAAGAACTCCGCCCCATGAGGCGCAAGGAACGCCTCCGAGCCGACAATTTCGGTCCCGTTCATCCGGGCATTTTCCTGCCCGTAGTGCAGCGGCAGGATCAGCGCGGCCATCCCGCCGCCCATAGCGCCTCGGCAGACGTGGGAGCGGTTCTCGCCGATCTGCACGACCAGTTCGCCAAGGCGCAGCAGGCGGAGCGTGGCGCCGAAGCGATGCCCCAGCATCGGCATGAACTCAAAGGAGCCGCCGACCAGCGCGGCCGAGAAGTCGTCGGGTTCATAGAATCGCCGGACGGCGCCCTCGGCGTCCGCCGCCTCCGGGCCATGCATCATGGCGAGTGTCCCCTCTCGGCCTTGCGGGTTCAGGCCATCCCGGTCAAGCCGCATACGGCGCGGCGCACAGACGCGGCGCAGAGCGCCGACTTCGATACGCTAACGGATGCTCGCACGAATTCGCCTGATCCGGATAGCGACCGGCGATGAAATGGAGCCCGATGCCCGGTGCGACGCATGGATTAGGGGGCTGCTTCACACCGCCAACATGATGGCCGGAGCGGCGACGGTTCGAATCCCGGCGTACTTCCTCCTCGAACTGCACCGGGCTCGGGTGACCGAGAGCCGAATGCAGCCATTTGTAATTGTAGACCTCATGGGTGAAGCGCCGGAGATCCGCGGCGACCTCTTCGAAGGTCTCGTAGGCCGTCGGGTAGGGGATCACGATCCTCGCCTCGCAGTCGTCGGCGGACATGGCCGGGTTCCTCGACCGACTGGACCGCGGAACGCCGACGCCTGTGCGCGAATGTTCTGGGGGCTGCGCATCCATGACGCCCCGTGGCCCGTCGTTGGAAGCCGGGGGGGGCGCCCGCCAGGCCGCCGGGAGGGCCCGGCACGTCCCGCCCCAGCCTTGACCGACCCGGCGATTGCGCGGGCCTCGGCTGGCGCTGCCCCGCGTTGCCGCCGAGCGCGCCCACATCGCGGCAGCAGCTGGCGCCCTTCGACGGGGCGGACAAGGGGATACGTGGTGAAACCGACCGTCGACCACAGGATCTCACGGCCTCCGATGTGGCACCGGCTCGCGCGGAGGGCGCGTGAGTCCCTTCGAGGTCATCGCCGCCTCCTTTGGCATCATGCGACGTCACGAACGCCGCTGGCCGTCGCCCCGGCCTCGCGCCACGCCCCTCCCGATGGGCCTCGCGAGGCTGCCTTTGGGGATCACCGGATAGCGGCGATCACACGCGCAGGGCGGCCTTTCGATGCCGGCCGCCGTGCGGGCCCTAGAAGGCGCCGGTCTAAGCGTCTGGCTTGCTGGGATGGCTTTGCGTCCGCCAACCGGGCGGCTATCGCTCCGGCTCGTGCGGCTGCTGGTTGCCGGCGCTGGCACCTGGGACGAGGCGAAGGACGCCTTCCGCGCGCGTTGGTGGGAGGCCGAGCAAGGGGAGATCATCGGCCGGCGGGGCGATAAACTCCCCCGCACGCGCGGACGCCGCGTGATCCAGACGTAGAATCCGCCCAAGGCGACCGGCAGCCCGCTTGGCCGCCGACGATCTGCACCATTGTGGGGTCGATTGTGGGATTTGGTCGGCTCGGCGCCGTGGAAGCCGCGGAAAACCTCATCCGCTGGCGTCCCCTACGGGATTCGAACCCGTGTCGCCGCCGTGAAAGGGCGGTGTCCTAGGCCTCTAGACGAAGGGGACCGGCCGTGGAGCGCGGGTTAATGCCAGCGCGCCGGTCGGTCAATAGCCGCAAGCGCAGCGGGCCGGCAAATCTCTCTCGCTGCCAGCCGCATCGCCTGAATCCGGCCGCCGTTGGCCGCGGCATGGCGGGGCCAGCGGCGCCAGGCCGTGCGGAAGCGCCTCGATCAGACTCACCCAGTGCGCCGATTGTCCCCCGGCCGCAGACGCAGCCCGGGCCGCAGATTCGTAAAGGGCAGCACCGCCGGATCGGCCACCACCGGCCCCGGCGCCGTCACCACGATCACCTCGGACGCGATCGGCTGGAAATCGGCGCGGAAATGCACCGAGGACTTCACCGCGACGATCTTCTGTTCCGCCGGCTCCACGCCGATGAACCGGAACAGCGCCTGGTCATGCGCCTGCATCTTCCGGCTGACGACCACGACTCGGACGCCCGGCGCCACCCGGATCAGCGCCGAAGGCCCGAGATCCGCCGGATTCCCCTTCCCCATCGGACCGGTCAGGGTGAAGCGCCCGTCCGAGAGCCGCTCGACCAGCGCGGTGACGCGCACCGGCGCGCCGTCGCTCTTGCCGCCGAGGTCGAGCGTGACCGTCGCGCCCTCCCCCGCCGCATGGCAGGCGGCGGCGGCCTCGGCGTCGTTCATCGGCGCCAGGACCGCGCCCTGCGCGTCCTGGCGGATGAGCTCCGCGAGCAACCCGGTGGTGTCGCCGTGGCCGCCGCCGCCGGGATTGTCCTGCGTGTCGGCGAGCACCACGGGGCCACGCGCGCCGCGCGCGGCCATCGCGCGCGTCACACCTTCGGCCGCAGTCACCACGCCGAGCGCGAATTCCGGTTCCTTCGCCGCGATGAAGGCGACGAGGCCATCCGCCGCCGCCGCCGCCTGCTCCGGCGTGTCGGCATAGGATGCGATCGCCATGCCGCAGCCCGGGAAATCGGCATAGGGAAAGCCGAAGCAGAAGCCGAGTTCCCACACGCCGTCGGCCTGGGACAGCCGCGCGCGCTCCACCATGACGTCGGCCATCGGCGCGACCATGGTGCACTGGCCGGGCAGAGGGGTCCAGAAATCGAGCTCGCGGAACGCCTTCATCGGGCGGCGCCCTTCGCGGACCATGCGTAGCAGCAGCCGCATCGCCTGCGCGCCCGCCGGCTTCATGTCCACATGCGGATAGGTGCGGTAGGGCACCAGAACGTCCGAATGCATGACCATCGCCGCCGTCTTATTGGCGTGCGGATCGAGGCTGGTGGCGATCGGCATATCCGGCCCCACCACCGCGCGCACCCGGCGCAACACCTCGCCCTCCGCGTCATTGAACCCAACCGCGACCATGGCGCCGTGCAGGTCGAGATAGACGCCGTCCAGCGGCCCCGTCTCGAGCGAATCCGACAGCGCGGCGACGAGCAGCGCGGTGATGCGCTCGAAGGCTTCCGCCGTCACGGGGCCGGCGGGATTCGCGAAGGCCCAGGTGAGCGGGGCGATCTCCACCCCTTCCTGCTCCGCCACCGCGATCGCGCCGGCGGCGGGGCAGGAGGTCGGCCGCATGGTCTCGACCATGGTCGCGGGCTTCTGCAGGGGCGGGAAGCCGCCGGGCTTGATGAACTCCGGCCAGCCCGTGGGCAGGGGCGCGAAGGAATGGCTCTCGTGCTGGAAGCCGCCGATGGCGATTCGTGTCATGGTCTCAGTCCTTGGCGATGCCCGCCGTGGCGAGGACGGCATCGGCCAGCACGCGCAACCCCGCTTCAGCCCATGCGGGCGTGATGCTCTCGGCCTCGTTGTGGCTGATCCCGCCATGGCAGGGGCAGAAGATCATCGTCGCCGGCACGCGGCGTGCGACATAGACGGCATCGTGGCCGATGCCCGTGGGCATGTCCATGTGCGGCAGGCCCAGGCGCTGCGCGGCATCGCGCACGCGGCCGACCAACGCAGGATCGAAGGGCGTGTGCGGCGAGTACCAGAAATCCGCCACCGTGATCTTCACCCCGCGCGCGGCCGCGATCGCGGTGGCGCGCGCCCGGATCTCCTCGGCCATTTTCGCGAGCAGGTCCGCGTCGCCGTGGCGCGTGTCGATGGAGAACCAGATGCGCGAGGGCGCGATGTTGCGGCTGTCCGGATAGACCGTCAGCCGTCCGACGGTCGCACGCCCCGGCTCGCCGCTGGCGCTGACGGCCTTCAGCGCGATCTCCTCGATGGCGGAGATGAGCGGCGCAGCGGCCATCATGGCGTCGCGGCGGCCGGCCATGGGGGAGCCGCCATGCGCCTCCTCGCCCTCCACCGTGACCTCGAGCCAGTTCTGCGCCAGCGCATGGGTGACGACGCCGATCTCCTTGCCGGCATCCTCCAGCAGCTTGCCCTGCTCGATATGCAGTTCGAAATAGGCACCGATGTCGCGCAGCGCGCCGGGGTCGGCGCCGCCCTTCCAGCCGATGCGGGCGAGTTCCTCGCCGAAGACCTTGCCCTCGGGGTCCTGCTTCGCGAGCACCTCGTCTTCCGTGAAGATGCCCATCGCCGCGCCGCTGCCCATCATGGGCGGGGAGAAGCGCGCGCCTTCCTCATTCGTCCAGTTGACGAGCATGAGCGGCGCCTCGGTCACGATCCCTGCCTCGTGCACCGCGCGCAGCACTTCGAGGCCCGCCAGCACGCCGAGGATGCCGTCGAACTTCCCGCCCGTCGGCTGGGTGTCGAGGTGGCTGCCGAAGGCGACCGGCTTGCGCGACGCATCGCGGCCCGCGCGCGTCAGCGTCATGTTGCCGACACGGTCGACCGCGAGCGTGCAGCCGGCCGCCTCGGCCCAGCGACGCAGCAGATGGCGGCCCTCGGAATCGAGGTCCGTCAGCGTCTGCCGGTTGCAGCCGCCCTTCGCGGTGCCGCCGAGCTTCGCCATTTCCATCAGGCTGTCCCAGAGGCGTTGGCCGGAAAGAGGGACGTTCATGCGAGGCCTCCTGCAGTCTCGATCACGGCCGGACCCAGCGCGGCGAGGCCCGCGGCCGACCATTCGGGGGTGATGCTCTCCGCCGGATTATGGCTGAGCCCGCCATGGCACGGGATGAAGAGCATGGCGGACGGCACGACGCGGCCGAGATGCAGCGCGTCATGGCCGATCGGCGTCGGGAGGTCGCGGTGCCTCAGTCCGGCGGCCTCGGCGGCGCGGCGCAGGCGATCGAGCAGCACGGCGTCGAAGCGGACGGACGGATAGCCGGAGACGTAGTCGATGGAGATCGGCATCCCGCGGCGATTGGTGATCTCCTGGCACGCGGCGGCCAGCGTCGCCTTCATCGCGTCCAGACCGTCCTGCTCGATGTTGCGCAGGCTGGCGACCAGGCGCACGACGGAAGGGATGTTGCCGCGCGCGTCCGGCTCCAGCGCGAGCCGCGTCGCGGAGGCAAGCCCCCTCCCCGCCGTGCCATGCGCGATGCTCTCGAGCGTCAGGATCACCTCCGCCGCACCGACCAGCGCGTCGCGACGGTCATCCATGCGGCTGCCGATATGGCCGTCCTGCCCCTGCACGGTGATGGTGCAGTAGTTCACGCCAAAGCCATGGGTCACGATGCCGAGCGGGATGCCCTCGCGCTCCAGCACCGGGCCCTGTTCGATATGCGCCTCGAAATAGGCCGCGAAGCGGCGCGCCTCGGCCGGGTCTCGCGTGCCGCGCCAGCCCGCGGCGTCGAGCGCGGCACCGTAGGTGGTGGTGCCGAAGCGGTCCGGCGTGGCGAGCACGGCCGCCGCGTCGGTGAAACCCATGGCGGCCTCGCTCGCCGCCATGGGCGGGGCGAAGCGGGCGCCTTCCTCGTTGGTCCAGTTGACGATGCAGATCGGAGCGCGCGTGTGCTTGCCGGCGGCATGCAGCGCGCGGACGATCTCGAGCCCGATCAGCACGCCATAGGCGCCATCGAACTTCCCGCCCGTCGGCACGCTGTCGAGGTGGCTGCCCACCGCGACCGCCGGCAGCGACGGATCGGCGCCGGGATAGGTCAGGACCATGCTGCCGAGGCCATCCACCGCCAGCGTGCAGCCGGCGGCTTCCGCCCAGTCGCGCAGCAGCGCGCGGGCCGCGCCGTCCGCCTCGGTCAGCGCCAGGCGATCCACGCCTCCGTCGGGTCGCGCGCCGACCCGCGCCATCTCCATCAGGCTGTTCCAGAGGCGTTCAGCCGAGAAGGTGATGCTCACCGCGCCTTCTCCACCCCGCACCACTCGGCCATGGTCAGCGCGATGGTGCGGGTGATGTCGTGCATGCTGTCGAGACCCACGCTCTCGTCGATGCCATGGATGTCCTGCGCATCGGGGCCGAAGCAGGCGACCGGCGTATCCTGGTAGAGCGTAAAGAAGCGCCCGTCCGTCAGGCCAGTGGCCGGGTAGTCGCGCAGGGTCGCTCCGGCGACTTCGGCGAAGTTCCGCTTCGCCATCCGTGCGATCGGCGCGTTCATGTCGAAGACGCAGGGGTCGGCCATGAAGCCCTTGAACTCGAGCTTCACCTTGGCGCCCCTCAGGCGTTCGTCCTGCGCGGCCTCAGCGACCAGCCTTTCGATGTCCGCCTTGGTTTGCGCCGCGGTGTACCCCATCATCACACCAACACGCATGCCGATGCGGCAGCGCGTGGCGACGGAGGAATTCCACTCGCCGCCCTCGATGGTGCCGAAGTTCACGTTCACCGGATGGTTCACGCCATGGAAGGAGGCATGGATGCGCTCGGCGCGGTTCATGTCGCGCTCATAGTCCTTGAACCGTGCTGCAATGGCGTTGGCGGCCTCGATGGCATTCACGCCGGCCTGCATGTCGCGCACATGCGCCGGACGGCCGGAGACGGTGACCCAGGCCCAGACCACGCCGACCTCGGCGGAATACATCGCGGGCAGGCCGGGGCCGGGCTCGGGGATGATGACCCCATCGGTGCGCGGCAGCGCGAGCATCGCGGCGAGCGCGCCATTGCCGCTGCATTCCTCCTCGATCACCGACTGCATCTGCACCTCGGCTGCCGGTTGCAGCCCCGCGACGCGCAACGCCTTGAACGCCGTGACGTAGGAGACGATGCCCGCCTTCATGTCGCCCGCGCCGCGCCCGTACATGCGGCCGTCGCGGATGGAAGGCTCATAGGGCGGCGTCTCCCACATATCCGCGGCGCCTTCGGGCACCACGTCCACATGCCCTTGCAGCGCCAGGCTGCGGCCGCGGGCCTCGCGTGGCGTGTGGACCGCGACGATGTTGTCGCGCCCCTCGTAGGAGATCAGCGGCGGCGAGAAGCCGGGGTGGGACGCCAGCTCCTCCGGCACCGTCGGCACGCGGCGCGGCGCCAGGCCCAGGCCGTCGTAGATCCGCGCCATCTCGCTCAGCGCCGAATGCTCGTTGCCCAGGGTGGAGGGGCAGCGCACCAACCTCTCCAGCGTGTGCACCGCGTCGTCGCGCAGCGTGTCCACGGCCTCCAGGATCGCGCGGCGCGCGCCGGGGTCCAGCATTTCGGTCATCGGTCGTGCTCCTCAGGCGGCGATCACCGGCGGCGTCCAGGACCGTCCGGGGATGCTGTCCAGCAATTGCCGGGTATAGGGGTGCTGGGGGTTGCCGAACACCTCGGCGGTCGGGCCTTGTTCGACGATCGCGCCGCGCTGCATCACCGCGATCCGGTCACAGACCTGCGCCGCGACGCGCAGGTCGTGCGTGATGAACAGCATGGTCAGGCCGAGCCGCGCGCGGATATCCGCGAGCAGCGCCAGCACCTGCGCCTGCACGGAGACATCCAGGGCGGAGACCGGCTCGTCCGCGATCAGCAGCTCCGGCTCCATCGCCAATGCGCGGGCGATGCCGATGCGCTGGCGCTGGCCGCCGCTGAATTCATGCGGGTAGCGGTCCATCGCGCCGGGATCGAGTTGCACCAGCCGCAGCAATTCCCGCGCGCGCGCCAGTGCCTCGCCGCGCTCGACGCCGTGGGTGACCGGCCCCTCGGCGATGATGTCGCCGACCGTCCGGCGCGGGTTCAGCGAGGCGAAGGGGTCCTGGAACACCATCTGGATCTTCTTGCGGTAGGGCTTCCAGGCGCCGCGCGAGAGCGGGCGCAGATCCGCGCCCTCGAAGATCATCTCGCCCTTCTCTGGCTCCACGAGTTTCACCACGCAGCGCGCGAGCGTGGACTTGCCGGATCCGGATTCACCCACCAGGCCGAGCGTTTCGCCCTTGCGGAGAATGAAGTCGGCATCGTGCACGGCCTTGACCACCGGCCCTGGCCCGAACCAACCGCCGGCGCGGCGGTAGGTCTTCTCGATGCCCTTCGCCTCCAGCACCAGCGGACCCTGCGCGGCCTGCTGCGGCCCAGCCGGATTGCCATGCGGGACCGCGGCAATCAGGGCCCGCGTGTAAGCGTGCTGGGGGCGGTTCAGCACGTCGGCCGCCGAGCCCTGTTCGACGATGCGCCCCTTCTGCATCACCGCGACGCGGTCGGCGATCTCCGCCACGACGCCGAAGTCGTGGGTGATGAACATGACGCCCGTGCCGCGCCGCGACTGGATCTCTCGGATCAGGCGCAGGATCTGCATCTGGGTCGTGACGTCGAGCGCGGTGGTCGGCTCATCGGCGATCAGCAAGGATGGTTCGAGCGCCAGTGCCATGGCGATCATCACGCGCTGGCGCTGGCCGCCGGACAGGCGGAACGGGTAGGCGCGCGCGGTCGCGACCGGGTCCGGCAGGTTTACCGCCGCCAGCAGTTCCGGCACGCGCTTCGCCGCATCGCGCCCGGCGCCGTGGACCCGCATGGCCTCGGCGATCTGCTCACCCACGCGCATGACGGGGTTCAGCGCCGTCATCGGTTCCTGGAAGATCATGGCGAGCCGCGCGCCGCGCAGCCGCCGCATCGCCTCGGGCGCCAGGGCGAGGAGGTCCTGCCCCTCGAAGGTGATGCGCCCGGACTTCACAGGCAGGCCCTTCGGCAACAGCCCCATCACCGCATTCGCCGTGATGGACTTGCCTGAACCCGACTCGCCCACAATGCAGACGATCTCGCCCGGGTTCACCGAGAGCGTGATGTCCTCGACCGCATGCGGGCGGTCACCACCCGGCGGCAGGGCCACGGTGAGGCCTTCGACGCTCAGCAGACTCATGCCGCGCCTCCCCGCTGGCGGGCCAGCCTCGGGTTCAGCGCGTCGGAAAGCCCCTCCCCCACCAGGTTCAGCGCCAGCACCGTCACGAAGATCGCGAGGCCGGGGAAGACGCTCATCCACCAGGCGAGACGGATCACCGACCGCCCTGACCCGATCAGGAAGCCCCACGTCATCAGGTTCGGATCGCCGAGGCCGAGGAATGACAGCGCGCTCTCCAGCAGGATCGCCGAGGCCACCATCAGCGAGGACAGCACCACGATGGGCGAGAGCGCGTTCGGCAGGATGTCCGTCACCACGATGGCGATGCGCGACTTGCCCAGCACCTCCGCCGCCTGGACGAACTCGCGAGAACGCAGCGACAGGAACTCCGCGCGCACCACGCGGGCAACCGGCGGCCACGACACCACGGCGATCGCGAAGACGACCGATCCGATCGTAGGGGTAAAGATCGCCACCAGGAGAATGGCGAAGACGAAGGACGGGATGGTCTGGAAGAACTCGGTGAAGCGCATCACCGCATCGTCCGCGACGCCGCCGAGGTAGCCCGCGACCGCGCCCAGGGTCACGCCGATCAGCAACGCCGCGACGGTCGAGACCGCGCCCACCATCAGCGAGATCCGCGCCCCATGCGCGATCCCCGCTGCGACATCCCGCCCGAGGCTGTCGGAGCCGAGCAGCATTCCCTCCTCGCCCGGCGGCACGAAGGGCGCGGTCGCCATGTCCCACGGGCTGCCCGGATAGAGCACCGGCGCCAGTGCCGCCACCGCGATGACCAGCACCAGGACGACCAGCCCCACCACGGCGCCGCGGTTGCGGCGGAAGCGCCTCCAGAAGTCGCTCATCCCTGCACCTCCACCCGGGGATCGACCACGGCGTAGAGCAGGTCCGTGGCCAGGTTGAAGGCCACCACCATCACGCTCGTGCAGAAGAAGACGCCGAGCAGCACCGCGTAGTCGCGCGCCAGCAACGCGTCGAAGGCGAGCCGCCCGATCCCCGGCCAGGCGAAGACCGTCTCGACGAGGATCGACCCGCCGATGAGCTGCCCCGCCTGGATGCCGGCGAAGGTGATCACCGGCAGCAGCGCGTTGCGCAGCACGTGCCGCCGCACCACCTGGCCTTCCGGCACGCCCTTGGCGCGCGCGGTCTTCACGAAGTCCTGGTCCGCGACCTCCAGCATCGTCGCGCGCGTCAGCCGCGCATAGACCGCGAGGTAAAACAGCCCGAGCGTCAGCGCCGGCAGCAGCAGATGCTTGCCCAGGTCCAGCGCCGCGTCGATGCCGTGCAGTTCGACGCCAACCGTCGCCATGCCGAAGGATGGCAGCCACTCGAGCCATACCGAGAAGAACAGCACCAACATCAGCCCAACCCAGAAAAGTGGCGTGGCGTAGAAGGTCAGCGCGATCACCGTGATCACGGAATCCGCCCAGGTCCCGACGCGCCGCGCCGCGAGCGTGCCGAGCGTGACCCCCGCCGTGATCGCGAAGGCGAAGGCCGCCCCGGTCAGCAGCAGCGTCGCGGGCAGCCTTTCGCTGATCAGGGTCCAGACCGGCTGCTGCTGCCGGTGGCTGAAGCCGAGATCCAGCGTCAGCACGCCCTTCAGGTAGATCCACAGTTGCACATGCAGCGGCTTGTCCAGGCCGAACTGTTCGCGAAGCTGCGCGAGGAAGCGTTCATCCGCCGCCCCGGACTGCCCCGCGATCACGCTCGCCGGGTCGCCCGGCGCGGCGTGGATCAGCAGGAAGTTGCAGACGACGATCGCCAGGATGACGATCGCCGCCTTGACGCCTCTCCGCAGGAGGAAGCCTGGCAGCCGCGACAGCTCCATCCGTCAGCCGGCGAGAAAGACGTCGTCGAAGGAGGTATGCACGCCAAGTCCCGTCGTGATGACGTTGCGCACCTTCTTGTCGTGGATGGTCGGGAAGGCGAGTTCCATCAGCCAGATCTGCGGCACTTCCTCGACCAGGATCTTCTGCACCTCGCTGAAGGCGCGCTGGCGCTCCGCCGCCACGGCGGCATTGCGCGCCTGCTGGAACAGCGCATCGACCTGCGGGTTGGCGTAGCCGCCGGTATTGGTGAAGGTCACGCGCTGGATGTTGGTCGAGACATAGGTGCGCTCGACCCCAAGCGTCGGGTCGCCGAACTGGTACACGAAGTTGATCGTCGTCTCGTATTCCCAGTTGCCGACCCGCCGCGCCCAGGACCCGGCATCGGTGCTTTCCAGTTCCAGCGCGATGCCGACATTGCGCATCGCCTGGCGCAAGTATTCCGACAGGCGCGTCCAGATCTCGCCATAGGGCAGCGGGATATGCTTCACCGTGAAGCGCACGCCCTGCGCATTGCGCGCGAAGCCGGCCGCGTCCAGCAATTCATTCGCCGCACGGACATTGAAGGCGGCGATCTTCGCGTTGGCGTCGTGGAAGCGCGTGGTCGAGGCGACCGGGTTGGTCGCCGGCTTGCCGACGCCGAACCACAGCCGGTTGACGATGAAATTGCGGTCGATCGCCATGGACATGGCACGCCGCACGCGCGGGTCGTTCAGCGGCGCGACGCGGTGGTTGATCTCCATCCAGGACAGCGGGGAGAAGTATTCCCACCCCGCCGTATTCACCTCGAGGTTCGGACGCTGGCGCAGCGCCGGGATGTCGAAGGGCTCGATGTCGCTCGCCTGGCTCAGCAGCACCTGGCCGGATTCCAGCGCGAGGCGCCGGCTCTGGCTGTCCGGGATGATGCGGTAGATGATGCTGTCGAGATACGGCTGGCCCGGCTTCCAGTAGTCGTCGAAGCGATCCATGCGGATGAAGTTGCCGCGCTGCCACTCCACGAACCTGAACGGTCCTGTGCCCACCGGCCGCTGCACCGCCGGCGCCGTGCGGTAGTCCCGCCCGTCGAAGAGGTGCTTCGGCACGATCGCCGCGGCCGTCGCGTCGAACATCAGCAGGAAGGGCTGGAAGGGCTGCTTCAGCACGATGCGGACCGTGTGCGGGTCGGTCGCCGCGCAGGTTTCGATCAACTGGAAGATGGCGCGGGCGCGTGGCGCCAGTTCCATGTGGAACTTCGTGATGGAGAAGACGACGTCCTCGGCCGTGAAGGGCTGGCCGTCATGCCACTTCACATTCTCCTGGAGGCGGAAGACGTACTCCTTGCCGTCCGGGCTGATCGTCCAGGACTTCGCCAGCAGCGGAAGCGGCTCCAGCGTCGACGAGAAGCTCAGCAGCCCCTGGAACATCTTCGGCGCGGCGGCGAGCGTCGGTCCCTGCTGGTTCACGCCGATCTGCAGCACCGGGGGTTCCGGCGTCAGCATCATCTGCAGCGTGCCGCCGCGGCGGGGAGCGACGCCCTGCGCCATCGCCTCGGACGCGCGCATCAGGACGGGGGCGGCGGCGGCAGCAGCCATCAGGCCACGGCGCGAGAGGTTCATGTTCGTGTCTCCCTGGGTCGTTGCCGGAGGCTATCCCCCCGCGGAGGCAGTGGACAAGGCGCCCTCTGGTCCGCCGCGTGGACAAGCCGTCCGCCGATGCCTAGCCTTCGCGCACCATGAAGACCTTCGCGCATCCCGATCAGGCAGGGCACGCGCCCAGCTTCTTTCTCCAGCGCGGCCAGGTCCGCCGCCTCTATGAGGTTCCGGCGCGCGCCGCCGCGCTCGAGGCGGCGTTGCACCGCCTGGGACTCGCGCCCGCCCGGCCCCCCGCGCTCGCGCCGCGCGCGATGGAATCCGTGCATGCCCCGGACTACATCGCCTTCCTCGCCAGTGCCGCGCAGGACTGGGCCGCGCTCCCGGATGCCGGCCCCGAAGCCGTCGCCAACATCCACCCCACGCCCGAGATGCTGGCTCAAGGCGGCTTCAGCGGGCCGTCCATCATCGCCCGCACCGGCTGGTACACGGCCGACACCTCCTGCCCCATCAGTCGCGGCAGCTGGGAAGCCGTCCAGGGCGCGGCGGCCTGCGCCCTGGCCGCGGCGGCGGAGGCCGCGAAGGGCGGCACCGCCTATGCGCTCTGCCGCCCGCCGGGCCACCATGCCTATGCCGCGCGCGCCGGCGGGCACTGCTACGTGAACAACGCCGCCCTTGCCGCACAGGCGCTGCGCGATGCCGGCGCGTCGCGCGTCGCCGTGCTCGACATCGACAGCCACCACGGCAACGGCACTCAGGGGATCTTCTGGGAACGCGGGGACGTGCTGACCATCTCCATCCACGGCGACCCGGACCGCTACTATCCCTGGTATGTCGGTCGCACCGCCGAACGCGGCGCGGGCGCCGGCGACGGGCGCAACATGAACATGCCCCTCGCCTTCGGCACGGCCGACGAGGGCTGGCTCGACGCCATCCGGCACGGGCTCGCCGCCATCCGCGACTTCAAGGCGGATGCGCTGGTCGTCGCCCTCGGCTTCGACGCGTCGAAGGATGAGCCGCTGGCATCGCTCGCCGTCACGGAGGACGGATTCGCGAAGGCCGCGGCGATGATCGGCGGCCTCGGCCTGCCCGCCGCGATCACCCAGGAGGGCGGCTACAACGTCGATGTCATCGGCACTCTGCTCGAACGCTTCCTGACCGGCTGGAGCCGCGCATGACCACCACCGCCGCCGCCATCCACGCCGCGACGCTGACGCTCGATACGCATATCGACATCCGCTGGCCCGACCCGCCGGATGCGACAGGCGAGACCGACCGCCGCGTGGACTTCCCGAAGATGCTGCGCGGCGGGCTGAAGGCCGCCGTATTCATCGCCTATACGCCCCAGGGCCGGCGCGACGAGGAAGGCCTCATCACCGCCTCGACACGCGCGGAGGCCATGCTGCGCCATATCCGCGGCCGCGCCGACGATGCCGCGCGCCGCTTCTGCGCGACCGCCGGAGAACTCGAGGCCGCCCACCAGGCCGGTGCGCTCGCCGTGCTCTCGGCGGTCGAGAACGCCAACGCCATGGCGCGCGATCTCTCGAAGCTGACGCTCTGGCGCGACCTCGGCGCGATCTACGTGACGATCACGCATGACGGCCACAACGACCTGGCCGACGCCGCACGCCCCAAGCCGGACCTCGGCGACGCGGAGGCGGAACACGGCGGGCTCTCCGCGCTCGGCCGGGCGGCGATCCGGGAGATGAACCGCGTCGGGCTGCTGGTCGATGTCTCGCACAGCGCGAAGTCGTCGATGATGCAGGCGGCGGAGCTCTCGCGGGTGCCGATCGTCGCGACCCATTCCTGCTGCCGCGCCCTCTGCGACCATCCGCGCAACCTGGATGACGAGCAGCTCGACATGCTGCGCGCCGTCGGCGGGCTGGTGCAGATCACCGCGCTCGATGCCTTCCTCCGTCCGGCGCCGCAGGGCGGCAAGTCGCCCGCGACGGTGAAGGACATGGCGGACCACGTGGACTACGCGGTGAAGCGGATCGGCATCGACCATGTCGGCCTGTCGTCGGATTTCGACGGCGGCGGCGGCATTCCCGGCTGGAAGGATGCCTCGGAGACGCTGAACCTGACCACGGAATTGCATCACCGCGGCTATGGGGCGCGGGAGCTGGACCTGCTCTGGTCGGGCAATTTCCGTCGCCTCATGCGCTTGGCGCGAAAGGCAGCACAGTAACCTTGAGTTGATAATTGCATGGCGATGCGCCACCCTGGCGCACCGCCATGACCATCGCCCGCATCGCCACCTTCGCCTTCGCCGGCATCGATCCCGTGCCGGTGGAGGTCCAGGTCCAGATCGCCCCCGGCCTGCCCGCCTTCCTGCTTGTCGGCCTGCCGGACAAGGCGGTGGCGGAAAGTCGCGAAAGGGTGCGCGCGGCGCTCACGGGGCTCGGCCTCTCGCTGCCGCCCAAGCGCGTGCTGGTGAACCTGGCGCCGGCCGACATCCTCAAGGAAGGCTCGCATTTCGACCTGCCGATCGCGCTCGCTCTGCTCGCGGCGATGGAGATCGTCCCGAAGGAGGATGCGGCGGGCTATGCGGCGCTCGGGGAACTCTCGCTCGACGGGTCGATCATGCCCGTGGCCGGCGTGCTGCCGGCGGCGCTCGGCGCCTCGGAGCGCGACCTCGGGCTGATCTGTCCCGCCGCGCAGGGCGGCGAGGCCGCCTGGGCCGGGCGCATCGAGGTGCTGGCCGCACCGGACATCCTCTCCCTGCTGAACCACTTCAAGGGCGTGCAACTGCTGTCGCCGCCGCAGCCGCCCGTCCTGGACACCGCGCCGCGCGCCGTCGCGTGCCTGTCCGAGGTCAAGGGGCAGGAAAGTGCCAAGCGCGCGCTCGAGATCGCCGCGGCGGGATCCCACAATCTCCTGATGGTCGGCCCGCCGGGCGCGGGCAAGTCGATGCTGGCGTCCCGCCTGCCCGGCCTTCTGCCAGACCTCTCGCCGAGCGAGGCGCTGGAGGTCTCGCTCGTCCACTCCATCGCCGGATTGCTGGAAGGTGGGCGGCTGGTGATGCGCCCGCCCTTCCGTGACCCGCACCATTCCGCGTCGATGCCGGCGCTGGTCGGCGGCGGGAACCGTGCGCGGCCGGGTGAGATCAGCCTCGCGCATCGCGGCGTGCTGTTCCTCGACGAATGGCCCGAATTCCCGCGCCCGGCGCTGGAGGCGCTGCGCCAGCCGATGGAGACCGGGCGCACGACCATCAGCCGGGTGCAGGCGCACGTCACCTACCCTGCGCGCTTCCAGTGCATCGCGGCGATGAATCCCTGCCGCTGCGGCTATCTCGGGGATGCCGGGCGCGAATGCGGGCGCGCGCCGCGCTGCGGTGAGGACTACCAGATGCGCCTATCCGGCCCGCTGCTCGACCGCATGGACCTGACGATCGAGGTCATGCCCATCCCGGCCGCGGAACTCACCCGCGCGCCGGCCGGCGAGACCAGCGCCACCGTCGCCGCGCGCGTGCACGCGGCGCGCGATGCGCAGCGCACGCGCTGGGGTGCCGGCGGCCCATCCAACAACGCCGAGGCGGAGATCCGCCACCTCCAGCCGCTGCTCGACGCCGAGGCCGAGATGCTGCTCACGACCGCGGCGACCCGGCTGCGCCTGTCCTCCCGCGCCCATGTGCGCACCCTGCGCGTGGCGCGCAGCATCGCGGACCTCGCCGGCAGTGCCGGCATCCGCCGGGCCCATGTGGCGGAGGCGCTAGCCTTCCGCCACCGCATGCCCGGCCGCGCCGCCGCCTGACGGCGCATCCCAGCCCCCGCACTTGGCCGCCGCCCGCGAGGGACGACCGGCCGCCCAGATCAGTCTGCGCGGATGCTGTTCTCCCGCACCACCGCGCCCCACTTCGCCACTTCGCGTTGCAGGAAGGTGCCGAGGCCGGCGGGGTCCGACATGATCAGGCGCGCCTGCTGCGTCTCCTCCATCGTGCGGCGGACCTGCGGGTCGCTCAGCGCCTCCTTCAGTGCCGCGTTCATGCGGGCGACGGCCGGTTCCGGCGTGCCGTGCGGGGCGAAGACGCCCCACCAGGCCTCTGCCTCCAGGCCCTGGATGCCGGCCTCGGCAACGGTCGGCAGGTCGGCGAGCGCCGGCAGGCGCTGCGGCCCGAACTGGGCGAAGGTGCGCAGCGTGCCGCCGCGGACATGCGGATGCACCACGGCGGCGGAACCGATCATCATGTCGACATGCCCCGCGACCGTGTCGTTCACCGCGAGGCCGCCGCTGCGGTACGGCAGGTGCGTCATGCGCGTCTGCGTCCGCCCCTGCAGCAGCACCATGGTCAGGTGCCCGATCGTGCCGTTGCCCGTGGAGCCGAAGGACACCGTGTCCGGCCGCGCCTTCGCCGCGTTCACGACGTCGGTAATGCTGCGGAACGGCTTGTCCGGCTTGCAGGCCAGCACATAGGGCGCGCCGCCGATCAGCATGACCGGATCGAGGTCGCGGTCCGGGTTGAAGGGCAGTTGCGGGATCAGTGCGGCGAGCGTCGCGTGGCTGTCGAAGGTCAGCAGCCAGGTCTGGCCGTCGGGCCGCGCCTTCGCGACCGCATCCGTGCCGATGGAGCCCGCGGCGCCGGCCCGGTTGTCCACCACCACGGGCGCGCCGAGCCGCTGCGTCAGGCCAGGCGCGACGAGCCGCGCCACCGCGTCGGTCGAACCACCCGGTGCGAAGGGCACGACGATACGGATCGCCGCCCCCTGCGCGCGAACGGCAGGCGCGGCAAGCGTGGTGGCGGCGGCGGCGCCCAGCACGGCGCGGCGGGTGACGAAGGGCATGGGCGTTCTCCCGGTTGTATTGCGCCAGTGATGCGGCCGGTGCCGCCCGCAGGCAACCCCTCAGAGCGCATCCAGGAGGTCGAGCACGGAGGAGTGGAACAGCGCCTCCGGCGCGATCTCCGTCGCGGCGAGGCCGTCGGCTGCCGCAAAGCGCGTCATCGCCGCGATCTCCTCCCGGTTGCGCGCGAAGCCGTAGGGCCAGGGATTGCCGCCCATCGCGGCGATCTGCGCCTCCGCTTCCGCCGCGATCCAGGGCAGCGAGACACGCAGCACGTTGACCAGCCGCAATTCCGCGAGCGAGGCCGCCTTCGCCGCCGCGAAGGCGCGGAAGAGTTCCACCGGCAGCCAGGGGTGGCGTTCCGCCACATCCTTGCGCACGGCGAGGCAATGCATGATCGGGAAGAAGCCGGTGGCCCTGAACCACGCCTGTTCCTCGCTACGATAGTCCGGCCAGAGCCGATCGACCGGCGCGGAGCGATCGATGAAGCAACGCGGCGGTCGCGGGGCGATCAGCGCATCGATCCGCCCGGCGGCGAGCGCCGCCTCCAGGTCCTCGCCCAGCGGCTTCACGTTGAAGCCCTCCGGCAGGGTGATCGCCACGCGCTCGCCCCCGGTGCGCCAGGCGATGCCCCGGGTGTCCACGCCGTAGTGCTCGCGCAGGAAGCCGCGCACCCAGAGCGCCGCGGTCTGCTGGTATTCGGGAAGGCCGATGGTGCGCCCGGCGAGGTCCGCCGCGCTGCCTATGCCGCGGTCGGTGCGGACATAGACCGCGGAATGGCGGAAGGCGCGCGAGAGGAACACCGGCACCCCGACATAGGGGCTGTCACCCCGCGCCGTGGTCACGATGTGGCTGCCCATCGAGAGCTCCGTCACCTCGAAGGCGCGGTCGCGGAGGGCGCGGCGGAAGATGTCCTCCGGCTCGCCGGGCAGGAAGGTGATGTCGCAGCCGGGCACGCGGAAGCGCCCGTCCATCAGCGGACGCGTGCGGTCGGAGGAGGTGCAGGCGAGGGTCAGCGGGATCATGCGGAAGCGAGGGTCTCGGGCGTGAAGGGCATGGCGCGCGGCCGGATGCCGAGCGCGTCGTGGATGGCATTGGCGATGGCGGCGACGGTGGGCGCGAGCGAAGCTTCCCCTGCCCCGAGCGGCGGCATTTCCGGACGGGGGATCAACCGCGCCTCCACCGCCGGCACCTCGGAGAAGCGCAGGATCGGGTAGGTCTCCCAGTCGTCGCTGGTGACGGTCCGGGCATCGAACAGGACCTGTTCCTTCAACGCCATGGAGGTGCCATGGATGGCGCCGCCTTCGTACTGGTTGAGCACGCCGTCGGGATTTATGGCCTCCCCGACATCCGCCGCGATCCAGAGGCGGCGGCAATGGACCTGCTCCAGCGCCTCGATCTCCGCCGCCACGGCGCAATAGGCGCCTGAGTTCTTGTAGCGGGCATAGGCCAGGCCCAGGCCGAATCCTTCGCGCCGCGCGCGGCCGCGCCACCCGCACATCTCCGCGGCCAGCAGCAAGACGTCGCGCCCACGTGGATCGTCGAGATGGCGCAGGCGGAAGTCGAGCGCATCCTGCCCTGCCATCCGCGCCAGTTCGTCCATGACGGATTCGATGGCGAAGACATTGGCCGGCGCACCAAGACCGCGCAGCGCCGAGACGCGCAGCGGCATCTCCGCGACCCGCTTCACGCCGACATGCAGCCGCGGGATGCGATACGCCGGGATGGCATTGCGCTGCGCCCCGCCGCCGGACGCGAGCGGCGGATTGATCGCGTTGGGAATGCGCCGCGGCGGGTTCATGTATTCCACCGCCAGCAGCGTCGGCGCGGGGTTGCGGCCGGGACGGGAGGAATGGCCGTGGCTGGTCACCTCCTCCTGCCAGGAAACGATGCTGCCGTCGGCGTCGATAGCGGCCTCGACCTCCACCAGCATCGTCGAGGAAACCGGCGCCCAGCCGAGTTCCTCCGCCCGCGACCACAGCAGGCGCACCGGCCGGCCCGGCACGGCACGCGCCGCCAGCGCGGCATCCAGTGCGACGTCGTCCGCGCCGTTGTGGCCGTAGCAGCCGGCGCCTTCCATGTGGCGGACGAGGATGTCCTCCTCGGCCATCGCCAGCGCCTTCGCGAGATCGGCGCGAAGGTTGTAGACGCCCTGCGAGTGCGTCCAGACTTCCAGCGTCCCGTCCAGCCAGCGCGCCACCGCGCAGCACGTGCCGACGGAGGCATGCGCGACATAAGGGCGGAAGAAGTGGGCACGCAGCGTGCGCACGGGATCGCCGGCAGGGTCTTCGCGTGCGGCGATCGCCTCGCGCTCGCCCGGCGCGGCATGAAGCCAATCCGCCAGCGCATGACACGGCGGCAGCGTGTCCTCCGCTTCCCAGGTGGCGCGCGCGGCGAGGCGCTCCGCGGCGCGTTCGGCATCGTGCTCGGACGCTGCCAGCACGGCGAGGAACGACCCATCGCGCGCGACCGTGGCGTCGCCGGGCAACGGTCCCTCCGCGAGCGCCACCAGCCGCGCGCGCCGCGCCGGCGGCCGCACCACCCGCGCATGGAGCATGCCCGGCAGGCGCAGGTCGTGGACGAAGCGCGGCGCGCCGAACACCTTGTCCGGCAGGTCGAGCCGCGGCACCGAATGCCCCGCGACTTGCCGTGCGGAGGGGGGCTTGGGTTGCACCTCGGCGGGGGCATCGCAGGCAAGCAGCCCGGCCTCGGCCTGCGACCAGTAGGACCCGACCGAAAGCCCGTCGGGCGCGAGGAAGGCGCCATCCTCGACCCGCAGCGCCTCGACCGGCACGCCGCTGCGCTGCGCCGCCACCTGCAGGTGGATCGCGCGCGCGGCCGCCGCGGCGTGGCGCAGCGCCATGCCGCTGTCCTGCACCGAGAGGCTGCCCGACGTGACACCCTCGTTCGGGCTCGCCGGCGTCGAGGCCGCCTGCACGCGGACACGCGCCAGCGAGACATCCAACTCATCGGCCGCGATCTGCGCCAGGGCGGTCAGGATGCCCTGGCCGAGTTCCACCTTGCCGGGCGTGACCGTCACGCCCCCTGCGGCATCGAAGGCGAGCCAGCGGTCGAGGCGCGGATTGGCCGCAAGGCTGCCGGGCAGTCGCCCCGGCGGCGCCGCGCGTCGGTCGAGGTCGGAGGTCATGCCGCGCCCCTCATCTCCGCCGCCGCGCGCCGCACGGCGCGGATGATCCGGTTGTGGCTGCCGCAACGGCAGAGATGCGGGTCGAGCGCCGCGCGGATCGCCGCGTCCTCCGGGTCCGGGTCGCGGGCCAGCAGCGCGGCCGCGGCGACCAGGATGCCGGAAAGGCAGAAGCCGCACTGCCCGGCCTGCTCCCCCAGGAAGGCGCGCTGCAGGGGATGCGGCGTCTCCGGCGTGCCGAGCCCTTCCACCGTCGTCACGCTGCACCCGGCGACGGCGGAGACGGGGAGCGTGCAGGCATAGGCCACGCGCCCGTCCAGCAGCACGACGCAGGCGCCGCATTGCTCTGCGCCGCAGCCGAAGCGCGGACCGGACAGCCCGAGCGGCCCGCGCAGCGCGTGCAGCAGGGGCGTGGTTTCGGGCATATCCACGATCGCCGCCGCGCCGTTGAGGGTGAAGGCGAGCACGGCGCGTTCAGTTCGCCTGGATGCCGGCGAGGCGGATGCCCTCCGCCTGGCGGGTGATATCCTCGCGCAGGAAGCGGTCGAAGGCCTCGACACTCATCGGGTTGACCAGGGCACCGACACGCTGCTGCGCCTCCCGCGTCGCGGGCAGGCCCATGATGCGGTTGATCTCGGCGTTGAGGCGCTCGCGGATCGGCAGCGGCGTCGCGGCGGGCGCCATGAGGCCGAGCCAGATGCTCGCCTCGTAGCCCGGCAGGACCTCCGCCACCGTGGGCACATCCGGCAGCAGCGGGCTGCGCTGCGGGCCGGTGGTGGCGAGCGCCCTCACCCGCCCGCCGCGCGCCTGCTCGGCCATGGTCGGGATGGCGTCGAACATCATCGGCACCTGGCCGGCGATCAGCGCGGTGCGCGCCTCATTGGATCCGCGGAAGGGAATGTGGGTGATCTCGATGCCGGCCATGGCGCGGAATACCTCGCCCGCCACATGGTACGGCGTGCCGGGGCCGGAGGAGGCATAGTCGACCTTCCCCGGGTTCGCCTTGGCGTAGGCGATCAGTTCCTGCACCGAGGCCACGCCGAGCGACGGATGCACCGCCAGCACGTGATGGGCGACGTTGATGAAGGCCACCGCCGAGAGGTCCCGCATCAGCACATAGGGCCGGTTCGGCAGCAGCGTCTCGTTCGCCGTGTGGGTATTGGACATCAGCAGGAAGGTGTGGCCGTCCGGCGCCGCCTTGGCCACCGCCTCGGCGCCGATGGTGCCGCCGGCGCCGGGGCGGTTCTCGATCACCACCGGCTGCCCGAGGGCCTGCTGCAGCGGTTCGGCCAGGAAGCGCCCGGCGACGTCGGCCGAGCCCCCCAGCCCGAAGGGCACGATGATGCGGATGGGCCGCGACGGCCAAGCCTGCGCCGAGGCCCCCCGTGCCGCGAGCCCCGCCGACAGCGCACTCAGCGCCAGCACCGCCCTGCGTCCGACCATGGCCCCTTTGCCTCCCGTTCCCTCGCCCCATTAGCGGCTCCGGGGCGCGGCCGCGCAAGGGTCAGGCCGGCACCCAATCCGGCACGGGCAGCGCGCGGTATGCGTCCCGCAGGCTGTCCGACCAGCCGTCGCGGACGGCGCGGAAATAGGGATCGTCGTCGGTGATGCGTTTCCTCAGCGTCACCCGCTGCGTGCCTTCGCGATAGACCAGCAGGTCCAGCGGCATGCCGACCGTCAGGTTCGACCTCAGCGTGCTGTCCATGCTGATGAGGGCGAGCTTCACCCCGTCCACCAGGCTGGTCTCGGGCGTGACGACGCGATCGAGGATCGGCTTGCCGTACTTGTGCTCGCCGATCTGCAGGAAGGGCGTGTCGGCGGTCGCCTCGATGAAGTTGCCGGCGGCGTAGATCATGAAGAGCCGCTGCGGCTGCCCGCCGATCTGCCCGCCCAGCAGCAATGCGACGTCGAAGGCGATGTTCTGCGCGCGCAGCGCCGGGCCGTCCGTCTCGAACACGGCGCGCACCGCGGCGCCGGTCAACTGCGCGGCACGGAACATGGTCGGCACGTCGCGCAGGGTGTGCACCTGGCCGTCCAGCCACATGCCTTCCTGCAGCCGGTTCCACACCGCCTGGCTGATGGCGAGGTTCCCGGCGGAGAGCATGGCGATCATGCGCTCGCCCGGCACTTCCTCCACGCACATCTTGCAGAAGGTGGAGATGTGATCGACGCCCGCATTGGTGCGGGTGTCGGACAGCAGCACGAGCCCCTCGTTGAGGTAGAGCCCGACGCAATAAGTCATGCCTGATGCCTCCGCGCAGCGTGTCGTGCCGGCGCGGGCGGATCAGGCCTGGAGGTAGAAGTCCTGGATCTGCCGGCCGAGCTCTATGTTACGGTCGATTGTCACCGTCAGGAAGGCGTGCAGCCCGCCCGCCATGATGTCCTCGATCCGGCCGAAGCGCAGGCGGGCGTGCATCTCGCCCGCCAGGCGGTGGCATTCGCCGCGCCGCCCGCCATGGGCGACGGCGATGTCCTCCAGCGTCTCCTCGATGCGGGCGTAGCAGGCGATCACCGAGCGCGGCAGTTCCGGGCGCAGCAGCAACAGTTCCGCGATCCGCTGCGGCTCCAGCCGCGCATGATAGACCCAGTGATAGGCCCGCAGCGCCGAGACGGACCGCAGGATCGCCTGCCACTGCACATAGGCGACCGCGCCCTGTCCCTCGGCACCGGCCAGGGCGTGATGGTGCACGTCCAGCACGCGCGCGGTGTTGTCGGCGCGCTCGATCATCGTGCCCAGGCGCACGAAGCGCCAAGCCTCGTCGCGGAGCATGGTGTCGGCATAGGCGCCGTTGAACAGGATGGTGCGGCTCTTCACCCAGTCGAGGAAGGCCGGCAGGTTGTCGGGGGCGAAGGTTGCCTCGGTGGTGCGGCGGGCCTCGCCCCAGGTCTCGTTCACCGCCTCCCACATGTCCACGGTCAGCGCGGTGCGCACGGCGCGGGCGTTGCGCCGCGCGGCCTCGATGCAGGCAAGGATGGAAGACGGGTTGGCCGGATCCGCGGCGAGGTGGCGCACCACCGCCTCCTGCGTCGGCGCCGCGCCAGTGGCGCGGAAGCCCGGCTCGCAGCCGGATGCGACGAGCAGCGCGCGCCAGGCGCCGTCGCGCTGGTCCACGCCGCGGGTCAGGCTCGCCATGCGCAGCGCCACCTGCAGGCCGCGCGCGTTGTTGCCGGCGCGCTCGATGTAGCGGCCGAGCCAGTAGAGGCTGTCGGCGGTGCGGCTCAGCATCAGCCTGCACCCCCGGTCGGCTTCGCGATGTCGGCAGGATCGTCCTCCAGCACCCAGGTATCCTTGGTGCCGCCGCCCTGGGAGGAATTCACCACCAGCGAGCCCTCCCGCAGGGCCACGCGCGTGAGGCCGCCGGGCACGATGCGCACCTCCTTGCCGAAGAGCACGAAGGGCCGCAGGTCCACGTGCCGCGGCGCGATACCCTTCTCGACCAGCGTCGGCACGGTGGAGAGCGCGAGCGTCGGCTGCGCGATGTAGTCCGCCGGCTTCGCCCTGATGCGGGCGGCGAACTCGGCGCGCTGCTCGGCCGTGCTGTGCGGCCCGACCAGCATCCCGTAGCCGCCCGAGCCTTTGGTGAGCTTCACCACCAGCTCGTCGAGATGGCCGAGGACATGGGCGCGGTCCTCGTCCCGCTCGCAAAGCCAGGTCGGCACGTTGGCGAGCAGTGGTTCCTCGCCGAGGTAGAAGCGCACCATCTCCGGTACGTAGGGATAGATCGCCTTGTCGTCCGCGATGCCCGCGCCCGGCGCATTGGCGAGCGTGACGTTGCCGGCCTTGTAGGCGGCCATCAGCCCCGCCACGCCAAGCACGCTCTCGGGCTTGAACACCCGCGGGTCGAGGTAGTCGTCGTCGATCCGGCGGTAGATCACATCCACCCGCTGCGGCCCCGTCGTCGTGCGCATATGGACGACATCGTTCTCGACGAAGAGGTCCGGCCCCTCCACCACCTCGACGCCCATCTCGTCGGCGAGGAAGCAGTGCTCGTAATAGGCGCTGTTGTAGGAACCCGGCGTGAGGATCGCGACGCGCGGCAGGCCGCGGCAGTTGGGCGGCGCGACGGATTTCAGCGCCTCAAGCAGCTCCTCCGGATAATGCCCGACCGGCGCGATGCGGTGGCGTGCGCAGAGGTCCGGGAAGAGGCGCAGCATCGCCTCCCGCCCCTCCAGCATGTAGGAGACGCCGGAGGGCGTGCGGCAATTGTCCTCGAGCACCCAGAATTCGTGCGGCGCGGTGCGCACCACGTCGATGCCGGCGATGTGGGTATAGACCCCGCCGGGGGGGACGAAGCCCTTCATCTCGGGCCGGAAGGCCTCGTTCCCGCGCACCAGCGCGGCGGGGATGCGGCCCGCGCGCAGGATCTCCTGAGCACCATAGACGTCGAGGAGGAAGAGGTTCAGCGCCTTCACCCGCTGCGCCAGGCCGCGGGAGAGTTCCTCCCACTCCGCATGGGCGAGGATGCGCGGGATGATGTCGAAGGGGATCAGCCGCTCGGGGTCGCCGCCCTCGCCGTAGACGGCGAAGGTGATGCCGACGCGCCGGAACAGCAGCTCGGCCTCATGGCGGCGGCGCTCCAGCGCCTCCCGCGGCGTGGCGGCGAGCCAGCGGGCGATCTCGGCATAGGGGCCGCGGACCAGGCCGTCGGTCGTCATCTCGTCGAAGGCGGGGGTGGTCTGGGTCACCGGCGAGATATCCTCCGTGACCGAGCCTCGCCGGGCGCAGGGGGGGTGCGCAAGGGCGCGATGGCGCCGAGTTGCCCGTTCCGTGCGTTCCGTGCCCAGAAAGCGGGCGATCGCTGCCCAGGATATGGGCCGGATGGGCAGCGCGACGAGGCCCGCCTATCCTCGGCCCGGAAACACCGGAGCGAACCGCATGAACGACGCCGCTGCCCCGACCACCGCCGCCGATGCCCTGGCCGCCGCCTTCGCAGCCGCCGGCACGAAACGGATCTTCGGCGTGCCGGGCGGCGGTTCGAGCCTGGACCTGATCGCGGCGGCCAAGGCGCGCGGGCTCGACTTCGTGCTGGCGCGGCATGAGACCTCGGCGGTGATCATGGCGGCGACGGATGCCGAGCTCTCGGGTGCGCCAGGCGTGGCGCTGTGCACCCGTGGCCCGGGCGTGGGCAATGCCGCGAACGGCATGGCGCATGCGGCGCTGGACCGAGCCCCGGTGGTCCTGCTGGCCGACGGGTTCGGCCCCGCCGAGCGCGCCTTCGCGACGCACCAGTATTTCGACCACGCGGCGATGCTCGCGCCGGTGACGAAGGCGCAGCTCTCGGTTGGCCAGATGGCGGCGGGGGAAGCCGCGACGCGGGCGATCGACGCGGTGCTGGCCGCCCCGCGTGGCGCGGCCCTGATCGAGCTTTCCGGCGGCGCGGCGAAACAGCCGGCCGCCCTGCCCGCTGCCGTGGCGCG
>NZ_JAAEDM010000041.1 GCF_018129065.1 Neoroseomonas soli
TTCCTCGATGCGCTCTACCGCCCGGCGCCGCAGTTCCGCGCCGCCCCGCCCGACGCCATCGCCTGCCGCTGCGAGGAGGCGACCGGCGCCGCCGTGCGCGAGGCCGCCCGCATGGGCGCGACCGGGCCGAACCAGCTCAAGGCCTTCCTCCGCTGCGGCATGGGGCCGTGCCAGGGGCGGATGTGCGGGCCGACCATCACCGAGACCATCGCGCAGGAGCGCGGCGTGCATCCGCGCGAGGTGGGCTACATGCGCCTCCGCACGCCGGCCAAACCGATCACGCTCGGCGAGTTCGCCGCGCTGCGGAAGACCGAGGCGGACATGAAGGCCGTCGAACGGCGCTGACCCCGGGGCAACCGGGCGGAAGGGATCGCGGCCAAGTCACGGGCGCTGCACGGACAAGGAGAGAACGCAGGATGAACCGCATCACGAAGGGGGCGCTCGCCGCCGTCATGGCCCTGGCCGCCGGCATCGGCGCGGCGCCCGGTGCCGCTGCGCAGGGCGCCTGGCCGGACCGGCCGATCCGCATGATCGTGCCTTTCCCGCCGGGCGGCGGCACGGACACCTTGGCGCGCATCGTGGCCGCGCATCTGCAGACGGTGCTCGGGCAACCCGTGGCGGTGGAGAACCGCAGCGGCGGGTCGGGCGTGATCGGCACCGAGGTCGTCGCGCGCGCGGCGCCCGATGGCTACACGCTGGGGATGACCGCGAGCGGGCCGATGACGATCCTGCCGCAGATGATGGCGAGCCCGCCCTATCATCCCGTGCGCTCCTTCGCGCATGTGGCGCTGCCCTATGTCACGCCGCTCTTCATGGTGGTGCCGCCCGCCTCGCAGGCGCGCAGCCTGCAGGATTTCGTCACCTGGGCGCGGCAGAACCGGGGAGGGGTGAACTACTGCTCGATCGGTGTCGCCTCGCCGTCGCATCTTTCGGCGGAAATCTTCCTGCGCGCCTTCAACATCGAGATGGAGCACATCCCCCATCGCGGCAGCGCGCCGGCGCTGACCGACACCATCGCGGGGAACTGCCATGTGCTGTTTGACAGCAGCACCTCTTCCTCGCCCCTGGTCCGTCAGGGCGCGCTGCGGGCGCTCGGCGTGAGTTCGGCGCAGCGGCTGCCGAGCTTCCCGGATGTGGCGACCATCGCCGAGCAGGGGGCCGCGGGCTATGAGACGAGCACCTGGTCCGCCGTCATCGCGCCGGTCGGCACGCCGGGGCCGGTCGTCGAACGGCTGAACGCGGAGATCCGGCGCCTCGCCGCCACGCCGGCCGAGCGGGAACGCGTCAGCGGCCAGGGCGGCCTGGCGCTGGACCTGACGCCCGCGCAGTTCACAGCCTTCCTCGATCGCGAGATCGAGGCCTGGGGCCGGGTGATCCGTGCCGGCAACATCCGCATCGATTGACGCTTTCCGCGCCGAAGGAGTGAGCCGCTTCCTTCGGCGCGGCGGAAGTGACGGTGGCGGGCCAAGGCCTCGTCGCGTTCTTCGATCGGCATAGCGGGCCGACCATCATCAGCGGCGCTAATCCTTCAGCCGTCGCCGCGCATGCGCCCAATTGCAAAGCCCACAGCCGCGACCGTTGCCGTCAGCATCGTGCCCCAGGCGAGGTCGACGAGCGTCACCATGACCGGCCAGTCCCGCAGCGTCGCCTGGTTGGTGAGGTCGTAGGTGCCGTAGGCACACAGCCCGAACACCGCGCCGCGCCATAGAGCGCCCTGCCAGCACCGCGCAGGCCATTGTGCCAGTACCAGGATGCCGAGCAGGTAGAGCAGGTAGAAGGCGATGGCCGGCGCCAGCAGGAACCCGTCCTCGCGCATCAGGTGGCCGATCCGAGGCCGGTAGAGCGCCTCGGCCGTCAGCGTCAGCCAGACGGCGTCGATCGCCAGCATGACCAGGCCGCTCAGCAGGTAGGTGCGCAGCAGCCGCGGCATCAGGCGACCTCGTAGTGGATGGCCGAGCCGTCGCTGCCGCGGAAGCGCAGCCCGAGCCAGGCGCGGGAAGCATCGTACCAGGTCTCGAGGTCGACAGCGCCGCTTAGCACGAAGCGATCGCCGAGCCGCTGCGGCGCCCAGGGCAGCGGCTCGGGGCCCTCGCGACGCACGGCGGGGCGCAGCACCTCGCCGGTCTGCGTGTTGATGAAGGGGCCGTCGAGCATCTGTCGGTTCCAGTGCGTCGCGGGCAAGGCGCCGGGCGGTGCGACGTAGCGCCCGGCGCGGCTGCTATCGACCGCCAGAGCATCGCCCTGGCGCCGCATCGTGATGGTGCTGCGGCTGCCGTCGTCGTTGGTTTCGGCCTCGAAGGAGACGACGCTGCCATCGTCCCACCGTTCGACCGCGCGATGGCGGTAGCGGTAGAGCGTGATCGGCCCGAAGCCGACAGCGAGATCGACAGAGATGCGCACCGTCAGGCGCGACCCGTCGGGCTCGAAGGTGAGGACATGCTGGCCGATGCCGCTGCCGTTGCGCACGACGCGGAAGCCGAGCCGGCGGGCGGGCGGGAAAGGCAGTGCCGCGAGGGCGCCGGACGCGGGCAGCGCCGCCATGCCCGCGAGCAGGAGCCGCCGGCCGATCATCGCCCGTCCTCCTCTCGCCGCAACCGGTAGAAGCCGACATCGATGGCGCCGGCGCGAAAGCCGCCCTCGCAATAGGCGAGGTAGTAGCGCCATAGGCGCTGGAACCGCTCGTCAAGGCCGCAGCGTGCCACCTCGGGCAGCGCCTGGACGAAGCGGCGGTGCCAGTCGGCGAGCGTGCGCGCGTAGCTCGCGCCGAAGGTCTCCTCGTGGTCGAGCCGAAGGCCGGCGGAGGCCGCCATTTCCCGCACGATGCGCGGCGTCGGCAGCATGCCGCCGGGGAAGATGTGGCGCTGGATGAAGTCCGCGCCCCGGCGATAGGCGGCGTACCGCTCCTCGGCGATGGTGATGACCTGCAGCACGGCGACGCCGCCGGGCGCGAGACGTTCGCGCAGGGTGCGAAAATAGGTCGGCCAATAGGCCTCGCCCACCGCTTCCAACATCTCGATGGAGACGATGCGGTCGAAGGTCCCGGCGACGTCGCGGTAGTCCTGCAAGCGGAGTTCCGCGCACGATGCGAGGCCCGCCTGCGCCATCCGGTCCTGCGCCCAGGCGAGTTGCGAGGGCGAGAGCGTGATGCCGGTCAGCCGCCCGTCATGCGCGGCGAGGATGCGCTGGGCGAGCCCACCCCAGCCGATGCCGATCTCGAGCACGCTCTCGCCCCCACGCAGGTCGAGCAATTCGATCGCGCGGTCCTGCTTGGCGGCCTGGGCTTCGTCGAGCGTCACGCCGGCCGTCCGGTAGATGCCGGAGGAGTAGGACATGCCCGGATCGAGCCAGGCGCCGAAGAAGTCGTTGCCCAGGTCGTAATGCGCCACGATGTTGCGCGAGCTTCCGTACCGCGTGTTGGCGCGGCGCAGATGCGCGATGCGGTTGGCGATGCGCGACAGCATCGTGCCACCGATCCGGCGGTCGAGGGCCGGGCCGTTCACGGCGGCGAGCTCGATCACCGAGGCCAGGTCGGGGCTCGACCAGTCGCCGTCGCCATAGGCCTCGGCGAAAGCGATGTCGCCGCCGAAGGCGAGCCGCCGCAGCGCGCGCCAGCGGTGCAGCACGATGCTCGCCTCCGGGCCAGGCAGCGGAGCGCGATGAAGCACATGCAGCCCGTCCGGCGTCGTCACATCGAGGCCGCCGCGCGTGAGGCCAGCCATGACGCGCCGGAGCGGCGCTGCGCGCAGTCCGGCGAGGCTCGCGATGGGCAGTGCGGTGCGCGGGAGGCGCAAGGCCTGACTCATGTGCCGTGTCCCTGGCTGGAAATGGTTACCGCCTCGGCCGGCGGTGCTGGCCGCGGGCGCAGGCACAGGCCCTTCCGCCACAGCTTCAGCGCTTCCCAGTGGATGCCGCCGAGCACGCGGCCGGCGAGCAGCGGATGGGCGAGGAAGGCGGCGATCAGCCACGCATCGGTCAGCGGCCGGCGACGCCCCGTGAAGGCGGCAAAGAGCAGCGGGCCCGCAGCGTCATGTGCATCGACGCCGAGGGTGAGCGATTCCTCCGGCAGCGTGACGCGGAAAGCGTAGGTCAGGCCCATGTCCATGAAGGGCGAGACATAGAAGCGCTTCTCGCAGCGCTGCCGCAGCACGCCGCGCACCTCGCCGGTTACGGGAATCAGATAGGAATGGCGTTGCCCGAAGGTGTTGTTCACTTCGTAGAGCATCGCCTGCAGCGCGCCGTCGGCGCGGTGACAGAAGTAGACGGTGAGCGGGTTGAACACCATGCCGAGCACGCGCGGCATGCACAGAACGCGGATGCGCCCGCTGGCGGGATCGAGGCCGGCGCGGCGCAACAGGGCCTCGACCTGGCCGCGCAGCGGCGCGCCGCTGCCATCGCCATGGTCGGCGTCGCGGAAGGAGAACAGAGCCCGCCTGTTGTGCCCGAACAGCGCCAGCCGGCGGCCAAGCTCCGGCAGTTCGTCGAGGTCGAGCAGCATGTTCAGCATGCGGTAGCGGAGCCGGTGCCGCACCGGCCGCACGCGCGCATGCACCACCGCGCCGAGGTAGAGCGCCGATTCCGTCATGCCGGGAGCGCCGCCGCCACTGGCGCTGCATGGATCCGGGACGTGCCGGGCGGCACCTGCCAGGGGCGCCGCACACCGCCGAGCTGCTCGGCGACGGCGAGGCCGGCCTGCAACCCGTCCTCGTGGAAGCCGGCGCCGAACCAAGCGCCGCAATACCAGGTGCGTCGCGTGCCCTGCAGCGTCCACAATGCGCGCTGCGCGCGGATCGCCGTGGCGTCGAACTGGGGATGGGCGAAGGATTCCTCGTGCAGGATATGCGTGGGCTCCTGCGTCGGGTTGAGGGTGACGAAATGCGGCCCGGCCCGTTCCGGCAGCGATTGCAGCCTGTCCATCCAATAGGTGACGCAGAGCGCGCCGTCGGCGCGGCCGATGTAGTTCCAACTCGCCCAGGCCGCACGCCGCCGCGGCATGAAGCGCGGGTCGCTGTGCAGCACCACGCGGTTCTGCGCCGTGCGCATGGCGCCGAGCAGCGCGCGCTCGCTATCGGATGGGTCCTCCAGCATCGCCAGCGCCTGCGGGGCGTGGGTGGCGACCACCACCTCGTCGTAACGCTCCGCGCTGCCCCGGGTGTCGCGCAGCAGGACGAAATCGTCCTCCCGCCGGATCGCCGCGACGCCGCAACCGAGGCGCACGGCATGGGCGAAAGGCTCGGAGATGCGGTTCACATAGGCGCGGCTGCCGCCCGCCACCGTGCGCCAGATCGGGCGATCGCGGAGCTTCAGCAGCCCGTGGTTCTCGCAGAAGCGGATGAAGGCGGTGGCGGGATAGGCGCCGACCTCGGCCGCCGGCGTGGACCAGATCGCCGCGGCCATCGGCAGCAGGTGGTCCTGCACGAAGCCCGGCCCATAGCCTTCCCCCTCCAGATAGGCATCGAGGCTGACGAGGTCGCGCTCCAGCGCCGCCGCATCGCGCGGCGCCTGGCGATAGAAGCGAAACAGATCCCGCATCATGGACCAGAAGCGCGGGCGCAGGACGTTGCCCGGCTGCGCCAGCAGCCCGCGCAGGTCGGTTCCGGCATATTCCAGTCGCCCGTCGTCGATGGAGACGGCGAAGGACATGTCGGAGGCCCGCGTCTCAACGCCGAGATGTCGGAGCAGCGCGACCAGATTGGGATAGGTGGCCTCGTTGTAGACGATGAAACCCATGTCCACGGGAGTGCGGAAGATGCCGGCCTCCACCGTGCGGCTGTGGCCGCCGAGGCGGCTCGACCGCTCATAGACCGTGACGTCGTGGGCACGGGAGAGCAGCCAGGCCGCCGAAAGCCCGGAGATCCCGGTGCCGATCACGGCGACCCGTTTGCGATGATGGCTCGTCATTGAAAGTCCCGGTTCCCGCGCCTCTGGAATTCGTGCTGGAAACGAAGGCGGCGCCCGGCTGGATCACTCGCCGGCGGAAGTGATCCGATCCGCGCCACGGTTCGTTATGGGGGTGATGTTTGACCTGCTCCTGGATCATGGCCGTCGGCCGCGCGGGGCCCGCCGCGTCACAGCACGCGAGGGGACCATGACCGACGGCCCGCCACCCGTCGATGGCGGCGCGTTGCTCGCCGCGATTGCCACGCGCGGCGACCGCGAGGCCTTCGCGGCGCTGTTCGGCCATTTCGCGCCGCGCGTGAAAGGATACCTCCTGCGTCTCGGCCTTCCGAACGCGCAGGCCGAGGAACTCGCGCAGGAGACGATGCTGACCGTCTGGCGCCGGGCCGAGCAGTTCGACCCGGCGAGCGGCGCGGCCGCCGCATGGATCTTCACGATCGCGCGCAACCTTCGCATTGACGCGGTGCGCCGCGATCGCCTGGCCCCGCGGCTCGAATTGACGGCGGAGGAGCGCACGCCGCCACCCCCTGCCGACGCAGTGATCCAGTCTGCCCAACACACTGAGCGGGTGCGCGCGGCCCTGGCTCGCCTGCCGGCCGAGCAGGCGGAGGTGGTCCGCCTCTCCTTCTACGACGACCGTCCCCATGCGGAGATCGAGCGCGCGCTCGGCATCCCTCTCGGGACCGTGAAATCCCGCCTGCGCCTTGCCATGACGCGCCTGCGGACCCTGCTGGACGACATCCGATGAACCGCCGCCACCCGTCCGAGGCGACCCTGCTGGCCTATGTCGCCGGCACGCTGCCTGTGCCGCACAGCATCGTCATTCGAACGCATCTCGCAGTCTGCGGCGAATGCCGCGAGACGATCCGCCTCGCCACCGCCCTCGGCGGTGCGCTGCTCGAGCATGCGCCACCTGCGGCCATGGCTGGCGACGCGCTGGAGCGGACCCTCGCGCACCTCGGCGAGCCCGAGCGCAGCCCCGCCCCCGCACGCATCCCCACCACGGTCCAGGACTTCGCTACCGGCCGCTGGTGGTGCCTCGGCCCCGGCATCCGCCTGATGCCGCTGATCCGGCGCGACCGGGACGATGCGCGGCTCGACCTGATCCGCGTCGCGCCCGGCGTCGCCCTCCCTGGCCATGGGCACACGGGATCAGAAATCACCTGCGTGCTGCAGGGCGCCTTCGGCGACGAGACCGGCGAATACCATGCCGGCGACGTGGCCGAGGGCGACGAGGATCTCGACCACCAGCCGGTGGCGCTCGACACCGGGCGCGAATGCATCTGCCTGATCGCGACCACGGGCCGGCTGCGCGGCCATTCCTGGCTGGCGCGGCTGGTGCAGCCCATGTTCGGCATCTGAGAGTGGAGCGCCGGCCGATGCTTGCCGCACTCGGTGCGCTCGCTCTCGCGGCATGTTCGCCCGTCGCGTTGCTGAACGCGCTCGCGCCGCGCGAGGGCGTGCGCGAGACCACCGGCCTCCCCTATGCCGACGGTGCCCGGCACGGCATTGACGTCTATGCGCCCGAGGGTGCGGAAGGCGCACCGGTGGTACTGTTCCTCTACGGTGGCTCGTGGGAGAGCGGGGAGCGCGGCATGTACCGCTTCCTCGGTGCCTCGCTCGCCTCGGCCGGCGTGGTCTGCATGGTGCCGGACTACCGGGTCTGGCCGGAGGTGCGCTTCCCTGCCTTCATGCAGGACGCCGCGCGGGCGCTCGCCTGGGCGCGCCGCAATGCCGCGGCGCATGGCGGCGATGCCGGCCGCGTCGTGCTGATGGGCCATTCGGCCGGTGCTCAGATGGCGACGCTGCTCGCGCTCGACGGCGAGTATCTGGCCGACGAGGGACTGCGTCCGGTCCGTGCGCTGCGCGGCGTGGTCGGCCTGGCCGGGCCATACGATTTTCTGCCGCTCCGGGATCCGACGCTGCGCGCGATCTTCGGGGAGGAGAGCGCATGGCCTGCTTCCCAGCCGATCAACCATGTCCGTCCCGGCGCGCCGCCCATGCTGCTCGCGACGGGCGACCAGGACTCCACGGTGCTGCCGCGCAACACGGCGCGGCTGGCGGCGCGGTTGCGTGCATCCGGCAACGACGTGCGCGCCGTGACCTATGCCGGCATCGGGCATCGCGAGATCCTCGGCGCCTTCGCCCCTGCGTTGCGCTTCCTCGCGCCCGTGCGGCAGGACGTGCTGCGCTTCGTCGAGGACGCGACGGCATGATCCTGCTCCCCGCGACGCTCTTCCTTTGCGCTGTCATGACCGCCGCCTGGGTGGTGCAGCGCCGGCTGCGCAATGCGGGCTGGGTGGATGCATTCTGGACCTTCGGGTTGGGCACGGCCGGCATCGGTGTCGCGCTGCTGGGCGGCGCGGGGCCGCGGCGCTTCCTGGTGGCGGCGCTGATCGCGATCTGGGCGATCCGTCTCGGCACCCACATCGCCGGGCGCAGCTGCGGCGCACCTGAGGATTCCCGCTACGCCCATTTTCGGCAGGAATGGGGCGACGCCTTCGAGCGGCGCATGTTCGGCTTCCTGCAGATCCAGTCCGCCGCTGCGGCGCTGCTGCTGGTGCCGGTGCTGATCGCAGCCGCCGCGCCGCGCGCGCTTGGCTGGATTGATGCGGTGGCGGTCACCGTCGCGGTCGTTGCCTTCTTCGGCGAAGGCGTCGCAGACCGCCAGTTGCAGGCCTTCCGCTCCGATCCGCGCAACCACGGCCGCGTCTGCGACAGCGGGCTCTGGGCCGTGTCGCGCCATCCGAACTACGTGTTCGAGTGGCTGCATTGGTGGGCATATCCGATCCTCGCCATCGGCACGCCGTGGGCTGCGCTGGCGCTGATCGGTCCCGCCTTCATGTACTGGCTGCTGGTCCATGTCTCCGGCATCCCGCCGCTCGAGGCGCAGATGCTGCGCAGCCGCGGCGACGCCTATCGCGCCTACCAGCAGCGAGTGGACGCGTTCCTGCCATTGCCGAAGGGATCGACCCGATGAGCCTCGTCGCCGCCGCCGTCAGCGCTGCCGAACGCATGCCGCTGCCCGACAGTGTGATGCGCGCGGGCATCGCTGCGCTGGTCGGGCGCACCGCGCGCCGCCTGCGCAGCATGCCCGAGGGCACCGAGCGCGCCTTTGCCGAGGCCATGCGCAGCCACCCGATCGCGCTGTTCCCGGTCGATGCGAATGCGCAGCACTACGAGGTCCCGCCAGGCTTCTTCGAGAAGGTGCTGGGGCCCCGCCTCAAGTATTCCTGCGGCCTCTACCCCGAACCGGGCACGACACTGGCGCAGGCGGAGGAGTTCGCGCTCGAAGAGACGGCGGGTCATGCCGACCTCGCCGACGGGCAGGACATCCTCGAACTCGGTTGCGGCTGGGGGTCGTTCACGCTGTGGATGGCGGAACGTTTCCCGGCGGCGCGCATCACCGCCGTCTCCAATTCCCACCCGCAACGCGAGCACATCGAGGTGCAGGCCGCGCGCCGCGGCTTGCTCAACGTCGAGGTCATCACTGCCGACATGAACCGGTTCGCCACCGGCCGATGCTTCGATCGGATCGTCTCGGTGGAGATGTTCGAGCATATGTCGAACTGGCCGCAGCTTCTGGCCAACATCCAACGCTGGCTGCGCCCGGACGGGCGGCTCTTCCTGCACGTCTTCAGTCACCAGGCGACGCCGTACCGCTTTGACCATACCGACAAGGCGGACTGGATCGCGCAGCACTTCTTCACCGGCGGCATCATGCCGAGCCACAATCTGATCCGCCACGTCGCCGGGTCCTTCGCTCTCGAGGCCGACTGGCGCTGGTCCGGCACGCATTACAAGCGCACCGCACTGCACTGGATCGAGCGCTTCGACGCGCATGCCGAGGCAATCGAACCCTTGCTGCGCGCCACCTACGGCGCCGACTGGCAGTTGTGGCGGCGTCGCTGGAGGCTCTTCTTCCTCGCCACCGCTGGGCTGTTCGGCGCGAATGGCGGGCGGGAATGGGGCGTCAGTCATTACCGGCTGCGACCGCTGTGAGGGCCCTTGCGGCGCTGCGCGCCTATGGCGCGCATGCCGATCCGTCGACGCGCATCGCGAACACAATCGCGCTGCTGGTGGGACTGAATGGTCCCTTCTACCCGGCCTATGTCTGGTTCCTGGTGCCGGAGGCCGGCCCGTACGCGCTCGCGACCATGGCCATGAGCCCGGCCTTCCTGGCGATCCCGTGGCTGTCGCGGCGCCGCGTGACAGCGGCGCGCGCGGCACTGCCGATCGCGGGGCTGCTCAACACGGTCTGGGCCGCTGCGCTGCTCGGGCCCGCAACGGGCGTCGGTGCCTTCGCCTATCCCTGCCTCGCGCTGGCGCTGCTATGCTGGCGGGAACCATGGCTGATGCTTATGCTGCTCGGCGCCGGGTTGGTGGCGCAGCAGGCCGTGCTTCACATGCCGGTCGTCCCGCTGGCCGGTCTTGCCGTCACCTCGCAATCGCTGCTCGAATCGCTCAACGTCACAAGTGTCGGCGCGCTGATGGCCTTCGCCGCCATCACCATCGCCCGCGAAATGCGGGCCGCTTGAGTCTCGCACACGCATGATGGCACATGTCGCGCATCGCAGGGCGTGGCCGACACCTCATGTCGGTTAGGCATAGCTCTGCACCGGACTAAACACCTAGCCCCAGGGACTTCGCTTCCGCATCCCGCTGTCGATCCCGTGCAGGTGCAGCATGGGCACCGGCACGGGCCCTGCCGGCCTGGCCCCTGCGATCCCGACCCCGAGGCTCAGATTCCTATTACATGAGCGCCGGCAAGCGGGTCGGCGCAACACAAGCTTGCCGGCGGGGCATCTCGGTCCCTAGGCTTTCCTCATAACAAGGGAGGGGCAGGGAAATGACCATTGGACGACGCGCACTCGGCCAGGGCGTCGCGGCGGCGGCAGGCGGGCTGGCAGCCCCTGGGATCTTCGTTCGACCGGCACAGGCCCAACGCAGCGCCAACACGCTCCGCATCGCCTTCCGCGACGCGGTGCCGAATGTCGATCCCTACTTCAACAGCCAGCGTACCGGGCTGATCATCGGCCACCAGGCATGGGACGGGCTGGTGCACCGCGACCCGGAGACATTCCGCATCGTCCCCGCGCTCGCCACCGAATGGCGCTGGGCGGACAGCAAGACGCTCGACTTCACGCTGCGCCAGGGGGTGAAGTTCCACGACGGCAGCGTCTTCGGGCCGGACGACGTCGTCTATACGATCAACACCGTCGCCGACCCGAACACGCGGGTCGCCACGCCGTCGAACTATGCCTGGATCCAGGGCGCGGAAAAGACCGGCGCGAACAGCGTGCGCCTGCACATGAAGCGGCCGACACCGGCCGCACTCGAGTACCTCGCACTCGTCATGCCGATCTGGCCGAAGGCGTATCGCGAGCGCGTCGGACCCGAGGGCTTCTCGCGCGCCCCGATCGGCACCGGGCCGTACCGCTTCACCAAGGTCGATGTCGCCACCGGCGTCGAATACGAGCGCTTCGACGACTACTACCAGAGCGGACCGAAAGGGCGCCCCGCGATCCAGAAGCTGACCGCACGCTACATCGGCGATGCGGCGACGGAACTGACCGAGTTGCTCGGCCAGCGTGTGGACTGGATCTGGAACATGAATCCTGACCAGATCGCCAACGTGAACCGCATGCCCTACCTGCAGGCGACACGGCAGGAATCGATGCGGGTCGGGTTCCTCAACCTCGATGCCGCGGGGCGCAGCGGCGCCGGCAACCCGATGACGAACCTGAAGGTGCGCCAGGCCGTCTGGCACGCGATCGACCGCAAGGCGATCGCCGAGCGCCTGGTCGGCGGCGGGTCCCGCGTGCCGGATGCGCCGTGCTTCCCCTCCCAGTTCGGCTGCAACACCGAAGCCGCCGTGCGCTACGACTACGACCCGGCCAAGGCGCGCGCCCTGCTGGCAGAGGCCGGCTTCGCCAACGGCTTCGACATCGAACTCACCTCCTACGTCCAGCCGCGGCAGTGGTCGGAAGCGGTGCAGAACTACCTGCGCGCCGTCGGCATCCGTGCCAACCTCAACCTCATGCAGGTGGCCGCGCAGATCCAGCGGTCCATGCGCGGGGAACTCGCGATGGAGATGGGGTCCTGGGGCTCCTATTCGATCAACGACGTCTCGGCGATCATGCCCAACTACTTCGCGGGCGGCGCCAATGACTACGCGCGCGACCCGGAGATGATCCGCCTCATCGAGGAAGGCGGCAGCACGGCCGACGAGGAGGTGCGCAAGCGCGCCTATGACGCTGCCATCCGCCGGGCGACCGAGCAGGCCTATTGGCTGCCGCTCCACACCTATGTCAGCGCCTTCGGCTTTCAGAAGCAGCTCGAATTCCCGACCTTCCCGGACGAGCTGCCGCGCTTCTACCTGGCGAAGTGGAAGTAGCGCGTCAGGCCAGGTGGCATTCCACGAGGCCCGCTTCATCCGTCGCGGGCCTCGGCGTCTCGGCGGCACAGCGCGGCACCGCCACCGGGCAACGCGGATGAAAGCGGCAACCCGGCGGGATGTTCGCCGGGTCCGGCATGGTGTCGCCGAGCCCCACATCGGGAACGCCGAGCCCCGGTTCCGGCGTCAGCACCGAGGCGAGCAGCGCGCGCGTATAAGGATGCCGCGGCGCAGCGAATAGCCGTGCCGACTCCCCCCGCTCCACGATGCGGCCGAGATACATCACCGCCACCTCGCTGGCGATGTGCTCGACCACCGCGAGGTTGTGGCTGATGAACAGGTAGGTCAGGCCGAGCTCCCGCCGCAGTTCCGCCAGAAGGTTCAGGATCTGCGCCTGCACGCTGACATCGAGCGCCGAGGTCGGCTCGTCGCAGACCACGATGCGCGGGCGCAGCACCAGCGCGCGCGCGATCGCGACCCGCTGCCGCTGCCCGCCCGAAAGCTGCGCCGGGAAGCGCGCCCCCTGGTCCTGCGACAGGCCGACACGATCGAGCGCCTCGGCGACGCGGCGGCCGATCTCCTCCCGCCCAATCGCGCCCTGCGCGATCAGCGGCATGGCGACGATGTCGCGGATACGCCGCTTCGGGTTCAACGAGGCGAAGGGATCCTGGAATACCGGCTGGATCAGCCGCGCCCGTGCCCGGCGGTCCATGCCGCCCAGGCGCCGGCCGTCCACCAGCACCTCGCCGGCCGTAGGCTCCAGCAGCCCGAGAATCAGCCGCGCCAGGGTGGACTTGCCGCAGCCGCTTTCCCCCACCACGCCGAGTACGCTGCCGGCCGGGACGGAGAAGGACACGTCGTCCACCGCCACGACGTGCCTCGGTGCCGCGAACATGCCCTGCCGCACGCGGAACTCTCGGCGCAGGCCGCGGACCTCGATGGCGGCCGCCTCGCTCAAGCCGCCGCCTCCCTGCTCCAGTCCGGCGGCAGCGTGCAGAGGACCTCGTGCCCCTCGCCGGCGCCGCGCCGCGGGATGCTGCCGGCGCAGGCAGCGTTGGCCCAGGCGCAACGGTCGCGGAAACCGCAGCCGGTGAAGCCCGGCTGGATGCGCGGCACCACGCCAGGAATGCTGCCGAGCGGTTCGTCCCGCTTCACCTTGCCCGGCACCGGCACGCAGGAGAGCAGGCCGCGGGTATAGGGATGCTTGGGCGCGGCGAAGAGAGCCGCGGTCGGCGCGCTCTCGACCACCTCCCCCGCATACATCACCGAGACGCGGTCGGCGACGCGCGCGACGACGCCGAGATCGTGGGTGATCAGCAGGATGCCGAGGCCGAGATCCTTCTGCAGCCCCGCCAGCAGCCGCAGGATCTGCGCCTGCACCGTCACGTCGAGCGCCGTGGTCGGCTCGTCGGCGATCAGCAGCTCGGGGTCGCACATCAGCGCCATGGCGATCATGACGCGCTGGCGCAGTCCGCCGGACAACTGATGCGGATACTGCCCCAGGCGCAGCCCCGGTGCGGTGATGCCGACGCGCGCGAGCAGTTCCGCCGCGCGGTCCACCGCCTGCGCGCGCGACGTGCCGCGGTGCCGGCGCAGCACCTCGGTCATCTGGGATCCCACGGTGTAGGCGGGGTTCAGGCTCGTCATCGGCTCCTGGAAGATCATCGCCATGCGGTCGCCGCGCAGGCGTTCCATCTCGCGTTCGCCGTAGCGGCCGATCTCCTCTCCGGCGAAGCGCAGGGCCGTCGTCTCCCGTCGCGCGCCCCGCGGCAGCAGGCCCATGACGGACAGCGCGGTGATGGATTTGCCGCATCCGCTCTCGCCCACCAGGCAATGCGTCTCGCCCTTGGTCACGGCGAGCGAGGCGCCGCGCACCGCCGCGGTGCTGCCGATGGTGACGCGCAGGTCTCGGATCTCGAGCAACTCGATCATCGCGACAGGTCCGTGCCCATCATGTCGCGCAGCGCGTCACCCAGCAGGTTCACGCCCATCACCAGCACGAACAGCGCCGCGCCGGGGACGATGATCACCCAGGGGCTGAAGAACATGTATTCCTTCGCCTCGCTGATCATCAGCCCCCAGGAGGGCAGCGGCGGCGGCACGCCGAGGCCGAGGAAGGACAGCGCCGCCTCCAGCAGGATCGCGAGCGCCATTTCCAGCGTCGCGACCACGGCGAGATGCGTCGCGATGTTGGGTAACACCTCCCGCGTCAGCACCCACCATCGGGAGACGCCGGCGCACCAAGCGGCTGCAACGTAATCGAGGTTGCGGATCTGCATGGTGGTGGATCGCGCCACCACCGCGAAACGGTCCCACAGCAGCAGGCCGAGCACGAGCACCACCAGCATGAAAGAACTGCCGCGCAGTGCTGCGACCGCCAGCGCCACCAGGACAGCGGGAATGGACAGGCGCGTGGTGATGGCGAAGACCACTGCGTCATCCACTTTGCCGCCGTAGAAGCCACCGAGGATGCCGAGCGTGATGCCGATCAGCCCCGAGGTGATCACGGTCAGCACGCCGATCACCATGGAGATCCGCGTTCCGTAGATCAGGCGGGAGAAGTAGTCGCGGCCGAGTTGGTCGGTGCCGAGGAAGTTCCGCGGATCGCCCCCCTCCATGAAGGAAGGCGGGACGAGGCGCCGGTCGAGGTCGATCGCGAAAGGATCGTAGGGAACGATCCACGGCGCCAGTAGGGCAACAATCGCGGCGAAGCCGACGATGGCAGCGCCGACCGCGAAGCCGGGGCTGCGCAGCAGCCGGGCACCGCGCCCGGCGGGCATCGCTACGCCGCTCATCCGGTGCGCAGCCGCGGGTCGAGCACGGCGTTCAGCAAGTCCGCCAGCAGCGTCAGCCCGATGTAGATCAGCGCCAGCACCAGCACGACCGCCTGCACCACCGGGAAGTCGTTCTTGCTGATGCTCTCCCAGGCGAGATAGCCGACGCCATGCAGGGCGAAGACCGTCTCGATGACGATTGAGCCACCGAGCATGAAGCCGAGTTGCACCGCCGCGATGGAGACCACCGGGATCGCCGCGTTGCGGAAGCCGTGCTTCACCAGGATCGAGAGGCGCGTCAGCCCCTTGGCCCGGGCTGTGCGGATGTAGTCGGACGCCAGCGCCTCGATCATGCCGCTGCGCGTCAGCCGCGTCAGGGACGGAATGGCCGAGAACGCCAGCACCACGCCGGGCAGGATGAACCCATCCCAGCTCTCGACCCCCGAGATCGGCAGCCAGGCAAGCTGCAGCCCGAAGACGATCATCAGCAGCAGGCCGAGCCAGAAGGAGGGCATGGCCTGGCCGATCATGGCGAAGACGCCGACCAGCCGGTCCACCCAGGTCCCTTCCTTCACCGCGGCGAGGATGCCGAGCGGCAGCGAGACCACCAGCGCAATCGATAGCCCGACCAGGCCGAGCGTGACCGTCACCGGCATGCGGCCGGCGATCAGCTTCGCCACCCGGTCGCGGAAGAAGTAGGATTCCCCGAAATCGCCCTGCAGCGCGCGGCCGAGCCAGTCGAGGTACTGTACGTAGAGCGGCCGGTTCAGCCCATAGACCTGCCGGATCTGCTCGACGTCGGCAGCCGTTGCATTGGGACCGGCGATGGAGATCGCGAGATCCCCTGACAGCCGCGTCAGCATGAAGGCGAGCGTCAGCACCGTCAGCGCGACGAGCACGGCAACCGCGAACCGCCGGACAAAGAAACGAAGCATCCCGGTTGGAAGCCTAGGCGGGCGGTGCTCGCGTCGGCAAGGGCTGCCTTACCAGGCCGCCGCCCAGCCATCCCGCCGCGGGTCGGACCCCGCCATGCGGGCGCCATTCTCCAGGATGCGGATGGCTTCGACGCTGCAGGCGCCCTCGAGGTCGCCTGCGACCTTCGCCTCGTGCCCGCGGTTCCGCAGGCCGGCGATGGCGGCCTCGCCCACGCCGCGCTCGATGGTCAGCACGTCGCCGCCGCCATGAGGGTAGTTCGATTCCTGGCCGGGCTGCGAGGAGGTCCAGCGCGGCGCCTCGAGCGCCTGCTGCGGGTCCATGTCGAAGACGAGTCAGGCCACTAGCACCTGGAAGTTCACCTGGACTTGGTTGTCCGCGCCCGGCGTGCCGAAGACCAGCAAAGGCCTGCCGTCTTTCATTACCATCGGCGCGTTCATCCGGCACCAGTTCGGGGCCTTCACCGACGAAACGATCGTGCCCTTCGCGCCCCGTTGGCACGACGCGGACGAGCTGATTCCGTCGGAGATTATCGCGGAGCTCGCCGAGCTCGGCGTCTTCGGCATGACCACGCCGGCCGAGTTCGGCGGCTCCGCGATGGGCGCGGAGGCGATGTGCGTCGTCACGGAGGAACTGTCCCGGGGGTACATCGGCGTGGGCTTCCTCGGCACGCGATCGGAGATCGCGAGTGAGCTGATCCGGCTTGCTGGCACGCCGGAGCAGAAGCAGCGCTGGCTGCCGCGCATCGCCTCCGGCGAGGTACTGCCAACCGCGGTCTTCACGGAACCCAATACGGGAGCCGATCTCGCGAGCCTGACGACGCGGGCGGAGCGCGCTGGGGATGTCTATCGCCTCAGCGCGGCGCCCTGACCAAGAGAGACAGGTTGTGAGAGAGAAGAATGGAGCAGTGGTGGGAACCGGGGTCCAACCTCCTCTGGGCGCCGTGAGACACTTTTCGCTGGCTGCGTCACCTTCCGCCAAGGCCTAGCCGCCCGTTGCAATGTTTTGTCATGATCGAGCAACGCCCAAGACGTGCTGCGCCGTCAGATTGAGATGGTCCTGATCGGGACTCAGGGGGGGCGCGCGTGCTGATTCGTATTTTGCTGCTTGTCATGCTGCTGGCCGCACCCGGCGTCCGCCCTGCCTTTAGCCACGAGGGCCATTCCGATGGTGACGCGCTCGCGCCGCCGGCGGCGGCGGCACCGCGCGCCGAGGCGCATTCCGATCTGTTCGAGATCGTGGCGGTCGTGGGACCAGACCGACGGCTTTGGCTCTACCTCGACCGGCACGCAACATCGGAGCCCATCGACGGCGCCACGGTGCAGGTCACCGTCGATGGTGAGGACATCGGAACGGCCACCCGCGCGAGTGAGGCGGTCTATGTCCTTACCAATCCGGCTCTGGATCGGTCAGGCCAACGGAACCTGGTCTTCACCATCACTGCCGGCGAGGACATGGACCTGCTGCCAGCGACGCTTGAAATCCCTGCTGCGGCCGCCGCTCTGACCGCAGCACCAGCTGCGCAGGACCTGCTCTCGACGGCGTTACGTGAGCCCTACATGTGGGCGGCGGGCCTGCTCCTGCTGCTGCTCGGCATGGCGATTGGCCGCGCTGCCGCGCCACGACCATTGCCGCCGCTTGTCGTCGTCGAACCGCCAGCAGCCGGCACGCGCCCCCATGCTTTGCCATCCGGCGCGCCGATTGCGGAACGTGTGGCTGCTGCGCCGGCGGTGCTGGCGCTAGCGGCGATTCTGCTCGTGCCGGTGATTTCCCGGGCGCAGCCGTTGGACGCACCTCGGCGACAACCTGACGGCAGCATCTTCATGCCCAAGCCCTCACAGCGTCTGCTCGGCTTGCGAACCGGCCCGGCCGAGTTGGGCGAGGCCTCGGTCACAATCCGCCTGACCGGACAGGTTGTGGCGGACCCCAACGCCTCCGGCCGCGTCCAGGCGTCCGAGGCGGGGCGCATCGAGCCAGCCGAAGGCGGTTTCCCGGCGCTTGGCCAGCGCGTGGCACGCGGCGAGGTGCTCGGCTTCGTCGTGCCGATCATGGCGGCGCAGGATCGCGTCGGCGTACGCGCCAGCATCGCCGAGCTCGATGCGCTCATCGTCATCGGCGAGGCGCGGGTTCGCCGCCTGACCGCGCTGACCGGAACCGTCGCGGCGCGGGAGATCAGCGATGCCCGTGCGGAGCTCGAAGGCCTACGCCAGCGGCGCGCGGCGAACCTGCCGGCGGTGACGGGGCGGGAGCCGATCGTGGCGCCCTCCGCCGGGCTGATCAGCGTGATCCGCGTCGCCGCCGGCCAAGTGATCCAGGCGCAAGAGCCGCTGTTCGACATCGTCGATCCCGGCCGGCTCTGGGTCGAGGCCATCGCCTTTGACCCCGCCGCGGTGGCGGAGGTTTCGGCGGCCTCCGCCGTCACGGCCAGCGGCCAGGCGCTGCGGCTCGGCTTTGTCGGGCGTGGCATGACCTTGCGCCAACAGGGGCTGCCCCTGCATTTCCGCATCGATGCCGGCGCCCCCGGACTTGCCGTGGGGCAACCGGTGACGGTCCTGGTGGAGACGCCGCGCCGCACAGCCGGGATCGTGCTGCCGGCCGAAGCCGTGGTGCGAAACCCCGAGGGCGGCCAGGTGGTCTATGAGATGCCGAGCGCAGAGCGCTTCCTGCCGCGGCCCGTGCGGGTCCAACCCCTCGACGGCCAGCGTGTCCTGGTAACGGCCGGGTTGGACCGCGGGGCACGGGTGGTGACCAGCGGCGCCGGGCTGATCGCCCAGGTCCGCTAGCCGTGTTCAACATCCTCGTTACAGCCAGCCTGCGGAACCGCCTGTTCGTCCTCGTCGCGGCAGCGATCCTGGTGGTCTACGGCGCGCTGGCGCTGCAACGCCTGTCGGTGGACGTCTTCCCCGACCTCAACAAGCCTGTCATCACCCTGATGACCGAGGCCGAGGGCCTCGCGCCGGAGGAGGTCGAACTTCTCGTCTCCTACCCCATCGAGACGGCGATGAACGGCATGCCGGGCGTCACCCGCGTGCGCTCCGTCTCGGGTGTCGGGCTGTCGATTGTGTTCGTGGAGTTCGACTGGGGCACCGACATCTGGGTGAACCGCCAGCAGGTCGCGGAGCGCCTCTCGCTGGTGCGGGCACAGCTGCCGGCGAATGCCGCGCCGCAGATGGCGCCGATCTCCTCCATCATGGGCGAGATCATGCTGGTGGCGATGTCCACCGATGGCCGCGCCAGCCCGATGGAGCTGCGCGAGTTGGCCGATTGGGTGGTGCGGCCTCGACTGCTCACCATCCCCGGCATATCCCAGGTGATCCCCATCGGCGGCGAGGTCCGGCAGTATCGCGTGACACCCGATGTCGCGCGGATGCATGCGCTGGACGTGACCGAGGCGCAGGTGGTCGCTGCCCTTCGGCATTTCGGCGGGAACACCGGCGGCGGCTACGTGGATCAGGCGGGGCGGGAATACCTGATCCGCAACATCGGCCGCACCACGCGCCTCGAGGATCTCGCGAATACGCCGGTGGCCGTGCGGGCTGGCCAGCCAATCCCGCTGCGCCAGGTCGCAACGGTCGATTACGCCGCGCGGTTCAAGCGTGGCGAAGCTGGCAGTATGGGCCAGCCTGCCGTGATTCTCTCGATCCAGAAGCAGCCATTCTCCGACACCGTGACCCTGACGACGCAAGTGGAAGCGGCGCTGGCGGAGTTGCAGCGCGTCATGCCACCGGGTGTAACCGCGAACAACGTGCAGTTCCGCCAGGCCGATTTCATCGCGGCCTCGATCGGCAATGTCGAGAAGGTGCTGCTGGAGGCGGTCGCGGTGGTGGCCGTCGTGCTGTTCCTGTTCCTGCTGAACGGGCGCACCACCTTCATCTCACTCACCGCGATCCCGCTGTCCGTGCTGATCACGGTGGTGGTGTTTCAGCTGCTCGGCCTGTCCATCAACACCATGACGCTGGGCGGTCTCGCCATCGCGATCGGCGAGCTGGTGGATGACGCGGTGGTGGATGTGGAAAACGTGTTTCGCCGGCTGCGCGAGAACCGCGGGCGGCCGGACCCGCAGCCCGTCATCATCGTGGTCGCCAAGGCAAGCCAGGAGGTCCGCTCCGGCATCGTCTACGCGACGATGATCGTCATTCTCGTCTTCGTGCCGTTGTTCGCGCTGACCGGCATCGAGAGCCGGTTGTTCGCGCCGCTCGGCATCGCCTACATCGTCTCGATCCTGGCGAGCCTCATCGTCTCCATCACCGTTACGCCGGTGCTCTGCTACTACCTGCTGCCCCGCATGAAGCAGATGGAGCATGAGGACAGCGCTCTGGTGCGCGTGCTCAAACGCTGGAACGAGCGCGCGCTGTTTTGGGCCTTTCCCCGCGCCCGCTTCGTGTATCTGCTGGCGGGACTGGGCGTGGCGGGCGCGCTGGCGACCGTGCCCTTCCTGCCGCACTCCTTCTTGCCGCCCTTCAACGAAGGAACGCTGACGATAAGCCTGCAATTCCAGCCCGGAATCAGCCTGGCCGAAGCCAACCGGCTCGGCCGGCAGGCGGAACTGCTGATCATGCAGGTGCCAGAGGTGCACACCGTCGGGCGCCGCACCGGCCGCGCCGAGCTGGATGAACATGCGGAAGGCGTGCATTCCTCAGAGATCGACGTCTCCCTCCATGCCTCGGCACGCGGCAAGCAGGAGATCTCGGCCGATATCCGCGCGCGTCTCGCTGTACTGCCCGGCAGCGCCAACGTCGGCCAGCCTATCGGGCACAGGCTGGACCATATGCTCTCCGGCGTGCGCGCCGAGATCGCGCTCAAGATCACCGGCGATGACCTGGACACCCTTCGCACCCTGGCCGAGGGCATGCGGCAGCGCCTGGCCACCATCCCCGGCCTGACGGATCTGCAGGTGGAGCGCCAGATGCGCGTGCCGCAGCTTCAGGTGACGGTAAACCATGAACGCGCCGCGCTGTATGGCGTCTCAGCCGCATCAGTGGCCGAGGCGCTGCAAGCCCTGTCAGGCGGCCAGGTCGTCAGCCAGGTGGTGGACGGCGCGCGGCGCTTCGACGTGGTGCTGCGCCTCGGCGAGGCCGACCGCACTGGCGCCGGGCTGGCCGCCGTGATGATCGAAACGCCAGGCGGACGGGTGCCGCTGTCGCTGCTGGCGGAGCTGCGCGACACCGATGGCCCGAACCAGATCCTGCGGGAGAACGGCCGGCGTCGCATCGTCGTCCTTGCCAACACCGATGGCAGCGACATGGCCGCCATCGTGGCGCGCATCCGTGCCGAGATGGAGGCTGCGGCGCTGCCGCCCGGCTACTTCTTTGCGCTGGAGGGAACCTTCCAGGCGCAGGAGGAAGCGGCGCAGTTGATCGCCGGGTTGTCCCTGGTGTCCTTGGCGCTGATCTTCATGGTGCTCTACAGCCGCTACAAATCCGCGGTTCTGGCGCTGATCATCATGGGCAACGTGCCCCTGGCGCTCGTCGGCGCCATCGCGGCGCTGTGGATCGCAGGCCAGCCACTTTCGGTTGCGTCCATGATCGGCTTCATCACGCTCGCGGGCATCGCCACGCGCAACGGTATCCTCAAGGTCAGTCACTACCTGAATCTGGCGCTGCTCGAGGGCGAGCCATGGGGCCTCGGTCTCGTCATCCGCGGCAGCCTCGAGCGCCTGACGCCTGTCCTCATGACGGCGCTCTCCGCCGGCTTCGCCCTCATCCCGCTGATGATCGGCGCCGGGGAACCTGGCAAGGAGATCCTCCACCCCGTCGCGGTGACGATCTTCGGCGGGCTGATCACGGCGACCCTGCTCGACACCTTCCTGACGCCGCTGCTCTTCCACCGCTTCGGCCGACCGGCCCTCGGCCGGCTGCGCGAACGCCAACAGGAATTGAAAGTCGCGGAGGCCTATTGATGACAACGAAAGGATACCGCCACATGAACCGTCGCATGCTCGTGCTCTCTCTCGCCGCCCTGCCGCTCCTGCCGGTGACAGTGCGGGCCAGCAATACGCGCGGACCGCATGGCGGCCACCGCACCGACATCGCAGGCGGCCATGGCGAGTTGGTCGCCGAGGGCGGCGAGCTGCGCCTCTACCTGTCTGACAACGCTTACCGTGCCCGCTCGGCCGAGGGCGCCTCCGCCCAGGCGGTCGTGCTGGCAGCCGGGAAGCAGACGACGGTTGCACTGGCGCCGGCCGGCGCCGAGATGCTGCGGGGACAGGGCGACTTCACTGCGGCACCGGGCATGCGCGTGGTGGTGAGCCTCACCCTGCCCGGACAGCGGCCGGCGCAGGCCCGCTTCACGCCCATGGACCAGAACTGACCCGGAGGCCGCATCCAAGCCGATGATGCCCGACACCCTTCCGCCCGAGGCCCATATCCTCGTCGTCGAGGATGACGGCGAGATGCGAACGCTGATCGCGAAATTCCTGCGCCAGAACGGCTATCGCGTGACCGGCGCGCGAGACGGGCGTGAGATGTGGGAGACGCTGGGCAATGCCCCGGTGGATCTCATCCTGCTCGACGTGATGCTGCCCGGGCAGTCCGGCCTCGACCTGACCCGCGCGCTGCGGGCGAAGACCCGGGTTCCGATCATCATGGTCACCGCCCGCGGCGACGAGACGGATCGCATTGTCGGCCTCGAACTCGGCGCGGATGACTACATTCCAAAGCCGTTCAGCCGGCCCGAACTCCTGGCCCGCATCCGGGCGGTGCTGCGGCGTGTGCAGCCGGCCGAGGAGGCGCCGGTCGCCGGGCTGGTCGGCGACCGTATCCTCTTCGCCGGCTGGGCGCTGGACACGCGCCGGCGCGAACTGGCGGCGCCGGACGGCACCTCCGTGGACCTCTCCGGCGGCGAGTACGACATGCTGCTCGCCTTCTGCGAGCACCCGCAGCGGGTGCTGTCGCGGGACCAGCTGCTGGACCTCGCGCGCAACCGCGTCTCGGACAGTATCGACCGTTCGGTGGACGTGATGGTGAGCCGGCTGCGGCGAAAGCTCGAGCCGACGGAGCAGAGCCCGGCGCTCATCAAGACCATTCGCGGCGCCGGCTACATGTTCATCCCCGCCGTGACCCGCGGCTGATGCGCAGGCTGCTGCCCGACACGCTGGGTGGGCGGATCGTCCTGGTCCTGCTGGTCGGCTTGCTTGCCTTCCACCTGGGCAGCTTGTGGCTGCACCAGAGCGGCACGGAGGCGGTGCTCGGCACGACGCGCGATCATCAACTGGCCGAGCGCCTGATCGCCGCGAAGCGGGCAGTGGCCGAGCTCCCAGCAGCCGACCGTGAACGCACCGCGCACGCGCTGTCATCCGTCGGCCTGGACATGCATTGGACGCCGATTCCCACGGTTCGCCTGACCGAGGAAACCAGCGCCCGCATCGAGACCATCCGCGCGCGCCTCCTCGAACTCGAGCCGAACCCCGCCGATGCGGGGATGCGGCTTGGCTACCTGGATGAGGCCGGCAGCGGCACGCCGGCGGGCGAACAGGGCCGCCATCTGCTGGTGGGCGCGCTGCAGCTGCCGGACGGATCCTGGCTGAACTTCGCCGCGGCACTGTTCCGCCCCATGGTGGCCGAGCACGGCGCCTTCTTGCCCACCACCCTGTCCACCACGGCGATGGCCGCGGGAATCCTGATCCTCGGCTTCCTCGTCGTGCGCCTGATCGGCCGGCCACTGCGTGCGCTCTCGATCGCAGCGGATCGCATCGGCCGGCCAGGGGAGAGCGCGCCGGTGTCGGAGGACGGACCAAGGGAGGTCCGCCAGGCCGCGCAGGCCTTCAACCGCATGCAGGCGCGGATCGACCGCCTGATCGCGGACCGCACCCAGGCACTGGCCGCCGTCAGCCACGACCTGCGCACACCGATCGCCCGGCTCCGGCTGCGCGCCGGCTTCATCGAGGATTCCGAGACGCAGCGCCAGATCGACCTCGACCTTGACGAGATGGAGGGCATGATTGCCTCCACCCTCGCCTATCTGCGGGGCGAGGCCGAGCAGGAGCAGCTGCGCGTCGCCGACCTGGCGGCGATCCTCGAGACCCTGTGCGACGATGCGGCGGATGCTGGGCACCGGGCGTCGTATGAAGGTCCGTCGCAGGCACGCCTGGCGTGCCGGCCGATCGCGATGAAGCGCGCTCTCGCCAACCTGATTGACAATGCGTTGAAGTACGGCGGCGTCGCGCGCGTGACCTTGCGAGACAGCGGGACCATGGTGGAGATCTCGATCGAGGACGACGGTCCGGGCATTCCGGACCAGGAAATGGAGGCAGCCTTCGAGCCCTTCCGCAGGCTCGATCCCGCCCGGAACCCGGAATCCGGAGGCTCCGGCCTGGGTTTGACGATCGCGCGACAGGTCGCGGAACGGCATGGCGGGACGGTCTCCCTGGGCAACCGTCCAGGCGGTGGACTGGTCGCGACGCTGACCATCCCGCGTGCTAGACAGTAGGGAATGACGATGATGACGATCCGACGGCGCAGCCTGCTGGTTGGCTTCGGCATGTTGGCCGCCTCGCCAGCCGCGGCACAGGGCGGCCCGCTCGTCGAGGTCTGGCGCGACCCGAATTGCGGATGCTGCAGCGGGTGGACTGCTCACATGCGGGATGAGGGCTTCTCCGTCCGGGAGACTGTGCTTCCCGCGCTCGGACCGGTGCGCCGCATGCTCGGCACCCCGGCGGACCTGCTGTCATGCCATGCGGCCCGCGTACAGGGCGTCGTGCTGGAGGGCCATGTCCCGGCGCTGGCGGTGCGCCGGGTGCTCGCCGATCGGCCGGCGGGCCTGCTCGGCCTGGCCGTGCCCGCGATGCCCGTAGGGGCGCCGGGAATGGAGGTCCCGGGCCAGCCGGACGACGTCTACGACGTTATGGCCTTCGACACTGCCGGCCGGCACGCGCCGTTCATGCGCTTCAGGGGCGGGCGGCCGATCTGAGCCGGCCGCCCTGGGGCGAGCGATCAGGCCTGGGACCAGGTCACGCCATTCGGCGTGCGGCCGACACGGATGCGTAGCAGCACCGCCTGGGTCGCCACGTCGATCTCGGCTAGCGTGTTGTCATAGAGGTTGGTCACGAAGGCGCGGCTTCCGGTCCCGCAGACCACGACGCCGTGCGCACCGCGGCCGGTCTCGATCGTGGCGACGACCGCTCCGGCCGCGACATCGATCACCGACGCAGTCGTGCCCGGCGCGCTTCGTGTTCCCTCGTTCGCAACGTAGAGCAGCCGGCCATCCGGCGTGGCGTAGACCTGCACGGGTCCGCGCCCGACGGGGATGCGGCGCAGGACCCGCCGGCTGCGTGCGTCGATCTCGGCGACCGCATTGGCGCCACGGAGCGAGACGTAGGCCCGCGAACCGTCCGGTAGGAAACCAACCTGCACCGGCGAGGGACCGACCTCGATCCGCGCGACCTGGCGGCCCTCGGCCAGATCCACCACGGAGACGGTGCCATCCTTCACATTGGCGAGCCAGGCCTCGCGACCATCGGGGCTGAGGCGCAGCCCGTGCGGGTAGTCGCCGACAGGAATGCTTGCAGCGACGCGGCGCTGCGCGACGTCGACGATGATCAGCGCGTCGGCCTCGGAATCGGTGACGAAGGCGCGTTCGCCGGCTGCGTCCGCCACGACATGACCGGGATGCCGGCCGGCCGGCATCTCGGCGATGATGCGCGGGGCTGCTCCCCCCACCGGTTCGAGCACCACGAGGCGACCATTGGCTCCTGCGTGGTCCGACCCGTGCGCCCCGGCGGCGGTGCCGACCGCGAAGAGCCGGCGGCCGTCCGCCACGGCCTGGACGTTGTGGGGCGTGATTGGCACGACGACGGTGGAGACACGGCCTGAGGCCAGGTCCACCGCGCTGATGCTGGCGCCGCCTTCGTCGGCGGTGAAGATCGTTCCGGCGCAGCCCTCAGCGGCGCGCGCGGCCGGCGCTGCGAGGAACAGGCTCGCGCCGGCGAGCAGAAGCGGCAAGTCACGGCGATGCAGGACGGACATGGATCGGCTCTCCTCTGGTGGCCGATGTGCGGCGTTCCGCCGCTGCATGTCCCTGCGATGATCGCTTCATGACAAAGCATGTCCCGAAGGAGTGCGGCGCGCCGCAATGCTTTGTCGTGAAACAGCCTTTGACCTTCCCATCATGGGAAGCCGGACGCTTCTGCTCATCGGAACAACGGACCTCAAGGAGGATCACGTGCTTCGCTTCCGGATCGCGAATATGGGCTGTGGCGGGTGCGCGAAGGGCGTCACGAGGGTTGTCCGGATCGTCGATCCGGACGCCCAGGTGACGTTCGACCTCCAGACGCGTGAGGTCAGCATCCAGGGCTGTGCCGCGGACGCCGATCGGTTTGACCGCGAGCTGCGGTCTGCCGGCTGGAAGTCCGAACGCGTGCAGGGCTGATCCGGCCCCACAGCAATGCTTTGTCACGAAGCAACAACACGGACGACGTAGCCTGCCATTACGCAACGCAGGACGATCCGAACAAGGGAAAGCCTTCGATGTCTCGCTTGAAATCCACTCTCGTCCTCGCCGCCGCACTGACCGCGGGCCTCGGCGCCGGCGCCCGGGCGCAGGACGCCGATCCGCATGGGCACGGCCAGCAGCCCCAGGCGCCCGCGCAGGCGGCGCCCAGTTCCGAACGGCAGGCGCAGCTTGGCGCAGGCATGATGATGTCGCCGCAGCAGATGCAAGACTCCCATCGGCAGTTGATGCAAGGCGGTGCGACCATGCCGATGGGCCGGGGCGGGCCTGGGCAGATGCATGGCAGCCATGGCGTGGCGGCGCCTGGCGCCCAGCGCGCCGCCTCGACCACGGCCTTCATGGAGGCCAACGCGAAGATGCATCGCGACATGGCCATCACCTACAGCGGCAATGCGGACCGCGACTTCGCTGCCGGCATGATCCCGCACCACCGGGGTGCGATCGACATGGCACGCATCGCCCTTGAGTATGGCCAGGACCCGGAAGTGCGGGCGCTGGCGCAGGCCGTCATCACCGCGCAGGAAGCCGAGATCACGCAACTTCGCAGCATCCTCGCACGCCTGCCGGCGCACTGACGCTCATGTTCAGCGAGCCCGGGATCGGGCTCGCCTTCTCGGTACGGCTGAGAGAGGACGATGACGATGAGCAGCACCGAACACGGCCCTCTGGCCGATACGATGTGGCGGTTGACTGAACTCATGCCCTGGTTCGCCGCCATTGAGGCGGGCGATCCGGCCAACCGCCAGGCCGTGGGAGCCATCGCGTTGCGCCGGCTTCAGGACGATCGGCAAGGCGCGATCACAGCCCAACTCGCGATGACGCGCAGCGCAATGGAGCACGCGACGCAGGCGGCCTCGCGCCTCGCCACTGCGCGCAATCCGATGGATGCCGCGGTTGCCCAGGCCGTCATCGGCCTGGCACTGGCGGAGTTCGCCGCGGCGCCCACGCGAGCCTGGCTGGAGATGATTTCCAGGCTGCACGCCTGCTGCATGACCATGGCGAGCGAATCTCCCGACAACTCTCCTCCGTCAAGCGAGGCAGAGGCAGAGAGCCCGGCCACGCGAGCCAGGACCCGGGCTGCCGCTCCGCCCACGTCCGAGGTGACGTAGCGCGCCGGCCACGCCGCCTGGGACCCAAAGAGCCGGTAACCCTCAAAGGAGCAGACAACATGTCTGGCCATGCCCATCATCAGGCTGGCCCTTCGCCGGAACAGAGCTTCTGGCGGAGCCGCAGCGGCCTCGTCTTCATCGCCTTTGCTGTCGTCGCGGCGGTCTACCTGCTGTTCGAGCACACCGCGCACGTCGTCCAATACCTGCCGTTCGGCATCGTGCTGCTCTGTCCGCTGATGCACATGTTCATGCACGGTGGACACGGCGGGCACGGCGGTGGAAGTGGCGGCGCGCGGATCGGAGGCCAGACATGAGCGGCATGCAGGGCTACGGCTTCTGGGTGTTCGCCGCAGCGAACGCCGCGCTCTTCATCGCCTTCGCCTACAGCTTCGCGCGCCCCCTGAACGCGCGTGACTGGCGCAGCTTCGGGGCGTTCTCGGCCTTCATCGTCGCGCTCTTCGCCGAGATGTACGGCTTCCCGCTGACCATCTATCTGCTCTCCGGCTGGCTGCAGACGCGCTGGCCGGGCGTGAATTGGTTCAGCCACGACGCGGGCCACCTGCCGGAGATGATGCTCGGGCTTGGCGTCAACCCGCACTTCGGGCCCTTCCACCTGCTGAGCACGGTCTTCATCATCGGCGGCTTCTGGCTGGTGGCGGCGGCCTGGCCGGTGCTGTTCCGCGCGGTGCGCGCCGGGCGACTTGCGACGACCGGGCCTTATGCGTGGCTGCGGCACCCGCAATATGCGGGCTTCATCCTCATCATGACCGGCTTCCTGTTCCAGTGGCCGACCCTGGTGACCCTCGTGATGTATCCGGTGCTGGTCGCGATGTACGTGCGCCTCGCCCGCCGCGAGGAGCGCGAGGCCGCAGAACGGTTCGGCCCGGAATACGCGGCGTGGCAGGCACGGGTTCCGGGCTGGTTCCCGCACCTCGGCGGAGGGGCCTCCGGTGCCGCGCGGCCGTCATGAGCACCGACGGCGACCCGAGAGCCCACAGACAAGGGCATGAACGCATGACCGTCGAGCACCATCATGGCCATCACCACCATCCTGACCACGCCCCGGGCGCAACGGCGATGTCCACCCCGTCGGAGGGTGCGCAGGCCGGGCACGGTGATGCAGGCCATGGTCATGCGGGCCATGACCACGGCGCCATGGTGGCCGAATTTCGCCGACGCTTCTGGATCTGCCTGCCGCTGACCATTGGGGTCGTGCTGCTGTCGCGGCACATTCAGATGCTGCTTGGCCTGCCGGAGTGGCTCAACTTCCCGGGCGGCGCGTTCGTCGAGGCCGGTCTCGCCAGCGTCGTGTTCTTCTATGGCGGCTGGCCCTTCATCACCGGCCTCGCGGACGAAGTGCGCCGCGGCAAGCCGGGGATGATGACACTGGTCAGCCTCGCGATCGTCTCGGCCTATATCTACTCGCTCGCGGTGCTCGCCGGCCTCGCCGGGGAAGTCTTCTTCTGGGAGACCGCGACGCTCATCCTGGTCATGCTGCTCGGCCACTGGTTGGAAGCGAAGTCCGTGCTGGGCGCCTCCGGCGCGTTGCAGGCTCTGGTGCGGCTGATGCCGTCAACGGCGACGCGCCTGGGCGCCAATGGCGCGCAGGAGGAAGTGCCCATCGCCGCGCTGAAGGCCGACGACCTTGTCCTGGTGCGTCCCGGCGCGAAGATCCCGACCGACGGCACCGTCACGGAAGGCAGCTCGTCCGTGGACGAAAGCATGCTCACGGGTGAGTCCCGACCGGTCGAGAAGGCCGCCGGTGACCGTGTCGTCGGCGGCGCGGTAAATGGTGAAGGCGCGTTGACGGTGCGGATCGACCGCACCGGCGGCGAGACCTACCTGGCGCAGGTCATCCGCCTTGTCGAGCAGGCGCAGGCGACGCGGTCCCGTACCCAGGATCTCGCCAACCGGGCCGCCGGCATCCTGACCTGGGTGGCGATCGGCGTGGGCGGCGGCACCTTCGCGGTTTGGCTGCTGCTCGACGCACCGCTCGCCTTTGCGTTGGAGCGGATGGTCACCGTGATGGTCATCTCCTGTCCGCATGCGCTGGGGCTTGCCGTGCCGCTGGTCGTTGCCGTCAGCACCGAACTGACTGCGCGGAACGGGCTGCTGATCCGCGATCGCGCTGCCTTCGAGCGCGCGCGCAGCCTGCAGGCCGTGGTCTTCGATAAGACGGGCACGCTGACCGAAGGCCGCTTCGGCGTCGCCTCGGTCGTGCCGCTCGGCGCCGGGATGGACGAGGTGGAGGTGCTGCGCCTCGCTGCAGGGCTCGAGGCGTTCTCCGAGCATCCGATCGCCCAGGGCATCCTGCGTGGCGCGGACGAACGCGGCATCGCCCTGCCGGCGGCCACTGACTTCCGCAATCTCCCCGGCGAGGGCGCCCGCGCCACGATCGATGGGCGCACGGTCGAGGTGGTCAGCCCCGGCACGCTGCGCCGGCGTGGCATCGATGTCACGGACGGCCGTGTTGCGGCCGAGCACCTGGCCGGGCGCACCGTGGTCTTCGTGGTGGTCGACGGCACTGTCGTCGGTGCCGTGGCGCTGGCGGACGTGGTGCGGCCGGAGAGCCGCGAGGCGGTTCGCCAGCTCCAGGCGCTCGGCCTGCGCTGCATGATGCTGACCGGCGATGCCAAGCCCGTCGCCGAGCAGGTCGGCCGAGAACTCGGCCTTGATGAGGTGCGCGCCGAAGTGCTGCCGCACCAGAAGGCTGAGGCGGTGCAGGCCATCCAGGCGAAGGGCCTGACGGTCGCCATGGTCGGCGACGGCGTGAACGACGCGCCGGCCCTCGCGCAATCGGACTTGGGCATCGCCATCGGGGCCGGCACGGATGTCGCGGCGGAGGCGGCCGACATTGTCCTGGTCAGGAATGACCCGCGGGACGTGGTGGCCATCCTGGCGCTCGCCCGGGCGACCTACGCGAAGATGGCGCAGAATCTGGTCTGGGCGACGGGCTACAACGTCATTGCCATTCCGCTCGCCGCCGGCGTGGGCATCCCCTGGGGTGTGCTGCTAACCCCGGCGGCGGGGGCGGCATTGATGTCGCTTTCCACTGTGGTCGTCGCGCTGAATGCGCGGCTTCTCGGTCGGCAGGGCGAGCATCAGCTCGCCGCCCTGCGGCAGGATATCGCGCGGCGACACGCCGAGGCGGCCGCATGAGGCGGGACGCACGAGATAACCGGACGGTGTCACGAGCGCGGTTGCAGGCCATGACCCGCTGCTGCGTGACGCGGTGGCTGCGATCGGCGGCCGGGATGCTCGACGACTCTGATCATTTGCTTGGCCGGCTCTGCCTGCCCCATGCCGGGGTAAGCCAGCGCGGCCGGATCGAAGGAGGAGTTCCATGTCCGCACGCATGATCCGAGGTGGTGCCGCGGTGGCGGCACTGCTGCTTGCCTGGCCGGCAATGGCGCAGCAGGCGCCCGCGTCGGACCCGCACCATCCTGCGGACGCCGCGGCTGCCCCTGGAGCACCGGCGACGCCCGCCCCATCGGCCGCGGCGCCTGCCGCACCGCGCCCCGGTGGCGGCATGGGCATGATGGGCATGATGGGTGGCGGCCAGGGCGGCATGCCGATGATGATGATGGGGGGCGGCGAGGGGCGGCCCGGCATGGACATGATGCGCCATCACCGCGGCTACGGCTCGCCGATGAACGTCATCATCAATGTCGGCCCTGGCATCCAGGTCGACGTCGAGGATGACGACGGCCGCCGTGGCATGGGCCGGCGTGGCATGATGCGCGACGGAATGCCCGGCATGATGCGCGACGGGATGCCTGGCGTGATGGGCGGCGGCATCCCCATGCGGGAGATGCCCGATGGGCCGGGCGCCGGCATGGGGCCGGGCGGACCGATGGCCGAGCAACTGCACGACCTGCTCGCCGAGCGCTTCGAGGGCGGGTTGGCCTTCCTGCGCACGGAGCTGCGCATCAGGCCCGACCAGGAGGCGGCGTGGAATGCCTTCGCCACCCGCATCCGGGAGGCGGCGACCAAGTTCCGCACTGCGCGGGAGCGCATACCGGTCCCCGCCGCCGGTGCCGGGCTCGACCAGCGGCTCGCGGTCCAGGAGGCGCGTCTGTCGGCCGAGCTTGAACGCGCCCGCGCCTGTCGCGAAGCGGCCAGTACCCTGCTGCCGGCTCTGGACGACGGCCAGCGCCGCACCGTCGAGGCGCTGTCCTGGCTGATCCTGCCCGGTGGTGGCCCCGGGCCCATGGCGCGGGGGATGGGTGGCCCTGCCCGCTGAGACGCGCCGCTGGCGGCGGGCGCATGCCCCGCCGCCAGCCGCTTCCCTCCAACAGGGACAATGGTCGATGCATGCTTCGGCAGTGGAGCCGACGCGGCGTGCCTCGGAGCCGCAAGCGTTCCCAGGGCTTGGCGATGCCAGGGCCTACGGCATGGATGCCTGGAAGCGATGCGCCTGGTCGGCAGGCTGACGGGCGGCATCTGGCCGGTGCGGGCGACGGAAGCGGGGAGGATCAGGAGTTGATGTCCCAGTGTGAGGGACGGTGGGTCGGTTCGGCGGACGCCATCGTCACAAGAACACATCGCTTCGAAGCGAGGAGAGGAGGTGGCCCATGAAACGGCGGGTGCCCGAAAGTAAACTAACGCCGTCTGCAGACCGCATGGCAAAGAAAGAATACGAGATGCGGCTGCACAAGATGCAGATCGAACTTGTGAAGCTGCAGAGGCACTTCATTACATGCGACGATAAGATACTTGTCCTGATCGAGGGGCGCGATGCGGCGGGAAAGGACGGTGTCATCAAACGCATAGTGCAGCATCTGAGCCCACGAGAGACGCGCGTAGTCGCCCTTGGCAAACCCTCGGAGCGAGATCAATCGAGTTGGTACTTCCAGCGCTTCACGGGACATCTTCCAACTGCGAGGGAGTTCGTTCTGTTCAATAGGAGCTGGTACAATCGTGCCGGGGTGGAGAAGGTGATGGGCTTCGCCACGGAAGAGCAGCACGAAGAATTCATGGATACCGTCATCGAATTTGAGCGTATGCTCGTGAAAGCGGGAATTAAATTGATCAAATACTATCTCGATATAAGCCGTGACGAGCAGAAGAGGCGTCTGGCGGATCGGCGACGCGACCCGTTGAAGCAATGGAAGATCAGCCCGATCGACGAAACGGCCCTGAAGCATTGGGATGCCTACAGTGACGCCAGAAACGAGATGCTGGCGCGCACCCACAATCCAACAACACCATGGACTATCGTGAAGGCCGATGAGAAGCGGTCTGCTAGACTGAATTTGATCGCAAATCTTCTTCAGAGACTGCATTATGCCGACAAGGATTCTTCGGCAATTATTTCTAATTCCGATATCGTATTTAATTATCAGAGTTCAGGTCTCGGAGTCGCAACGCTTGCGCCTTGAGCACGCGGATCGTGTTGGTGGCGCTCCGCATCGTCGGGCTTGCTGATAACGCCGACCGAACGGTTCCGGAGCCGGGCCTCCACGGCAGCCCCTCCAGCCGGATTGCAATAGCCTACCCCCCTATACCAAGTGTCGCCCATGACCCACACCATCCGCGAGAAGCAGAAGCTCCTGGCCCGGGTGCGTCGGATCCGCGGGCAGGGCGAGGCGATCGAGCGCGCGCTCGAGGCTGAGGCTGGCTGCGAGCGGGTGATGCACCTCCTCGCCGGCACCCGTGCTGCCATGGGCGGGCTGATGGCCGAGGTGGTCGAGGACCACGTCCGCACGCACCTCGTCGACCCCGAGAACCGCTTCCACCGCCGCGGATGCCGACGACACGGGATTTCCGTTAGCCGGAGCAAAAGCCTTCCCTCCATTCCAACGGCTGCCGGGTGTGCGGCTCACGAAGAAGGTACTGGCCTCTCCGTGCTCAGGGATTCAGCGTTGGCGTAGGTTCTCGAATCGGGAGGCGCTGGTGAGCAGAGCCACATGCAAGGCGGGCCGAAAGCGGCGATCGCGTCCTCCGCACGGTGTCGGTAGTCAACGCAAGCTGAAGTCAACGGGCATGTCCGCTGCGCTGACGGAGGCGAAGGACGCCGAGATTGCACGCTTGGCTCGGGACCTGGCCGAAACGCAAGCGAGGCTGCGGGAGATCGAAGAGAGAGGCACCGAGGTCTACACGGCACGGAAGATTGAATCCCTGCTGGAGGCGGCGCAGATCGCGCGCGGACAGGCCTTCGACGCGTCGCTCGCCCGAAACCGGGCAGAGGGTCAATTGCGCGCCCTCGAGAGGGCGATCGTGGAGGTGCGCGGGCCTTACGGGTGGTTCCTGCGTCGTGCTGCGCGACGCGTGCTGGCACAGACCTCTACCCAGCACGAGAACTGACGGACCCGGAGTGTGCGCCGGGCCCGACAGGGCGATGGCGCATATCGGCTCGTCGAAGACGATCGCGGATGCATCGGAGGCCGCGGCGAGGTCAGTGGCACCGCAGTCTTTGAGGCGGTGCCACGAATGAGTGGGTCACGGGGATCGGACTTCGCTCGGAGGACTACGGCACCCGCTCGCTGAGGCGAACGAAGGCCTCGATCATCTACAAAGCGGCGGGCAACCTGCGAGCCGTCCAGATCCTGCTTGGCCTCACCAAGATCGAAAGTACGATCCGCTATCTCGTATTCGCAGTCGATGGCCGCGCCGGTGTGTTGCGCCGCGACGGGCGAGCAGGCCTCCATGCGCATGGCAGGGGCGATGATCGCTGTGCCGCTGGTCTCGTTGACGAAGGGGATCACCACGTTCGGGTCGAGCAGGCGCAACGAGAAATTCGGCCCGTCGAAGATGTGCCGGTCGTGGTTGTTGTACGCCCCGGCCTGTCGCGAGGCTGAGACCGATCCGGCCAAGCGGATGGCCTGAGCAGGCGACGGCCGGCATCACTCCGATGGGTCACGAGGAGCGCGAGTCGTGTTCGGCGGCGATCTGGGCGGTGGAGGTGATTGGCGACCGGGGCCCGGCGGCCATACAGGCGGGAGCGGAGGTGGTGGCGGATACCCGTGCCACTTTGTCGTTCAGCGCTTCCTCCGCCGCACACCAACCCCGGCGATAACCGCGCTCCTCTGCCTCGTTCAGCAACTTCGCCAATGCCGCCCGTTCAGCCTCGCCACGGTCGCTGCCTGAGTTAAACCACCATAACGCGCCCCGCCACATCACGCGCGGCAGTGACCACGCGAGAAGCACCATCACCAGCGCCCCGCCGGTTTGCAGGGCCTGCGCCAGGACGCTTGGCCAACTAATCCCATCCAACATCCCGCGCTCCATCCAAGTCAAACCCAACCCGCCGCGCAACAGCTACGGCGTGCTATACGTTCAGCGGACGTTTCGGTCGATTCTGACAAGCCTCTCGCGGGCGTCAATTGCTCACGGCGACTGTCAGACCCGGTGAACTCGGCGATCGCCTCCGTGCTGACCGGGTTGGGCACGGATGCTGGGGGCGTTGCGACGCTCCCCTCAGACCGAGAATTCGTGGTGCACAGCGTGACGAGGCCGACATTCTCACGATCGCCCAAGATCAGGAGTTCGTCGGCTATGTGCGCGAGGCGGGCCGCCTTCGCGCGTAGTTCAGCCTGCGCCCCGCTCGCCCCCGGACTGCCGGCGGAAACGTTGTCTTGTCACGATCGGTTCGGGTGACTGAGATCAGGCGGCTTTGCGCTTCGGAAACGGCCCGTGCGGGATCTCCGGCGGAGCAAAGCTCTCCGCATTGGCGCGGTCCCAGCGGCTGTACCAGTGGGCCAGCTCAGGGATCTCCTCGCCCGAGACGAGGAATCCGTCCGGCAGATAGCGGAGACCTCGTTGCCGTCGAAAAACGCGTTGTCCTTCTGCCGGAACATGAAGTGATAGGGCATGAAGTTGCTTGGATGATTGAGACCGGCGGCGCCGGCAATCTCGGCGAGCGCCTTCATGGCGTTGCGGTGAAAGCGAGCGACGCGGTCGCTCTCGCCGCCGATATCGATTGCGCGCTGGCGCACCGGATCCAGCGTCGCAATGCCGACCGGGCAGCGGTTGGTGTGACAGGCCTGAGCCTGGATGCAGCCAATGGCGAACATGAAGCCTGGTGCGGCATTGCACCAGTCGGCACCCAGCGCGATGGCGCGCGCGATGTCGAATGCGGATACGATCTTGCCGGCGACAGCGATTCTGACCTGATCGCGGAGACCCGCTCCACGCAGCGTGTTGTGAAGGAACGTAAGGCCCTCCAGCATCGGCATGCCGACGCGGTTGACGAATTCGATGGGAGCAGTCTCGGTTCCTCCTTCCGCGCCGTCCACGACGATGAAATCCGGTACGATGCCGGTCTTCAGCATGGCCTTTACCATGCTCATGAATTCGCGGCGGTGGCCGATGCACAGCTTGAAGCCGACCGGCTTCCCGCCGGAGAGTTCGCGCAGTTCCGCAATGAACCGCATCAGCCCGACAGGGGTTGAGAACGTGCCGTGCGCCGCCGGCGAGACGCAGTCGATCCCCATCGCGCTGCTTGCGCTGTTCGGCCACTGCGAGCGCTGCCAAACGGTCTTTGCATGGCGGCAGGGGCGGCCGGCGCTGTCGGAGTGCTTCGACGCGGCGGAGGCGCGGCCCTCGGTGGCGCAGACCATGCCGCCCGCGAGGATGAGCAGCGCGGCGCCGCCGGCGCGGTGACCGGGGCGGCGCGTGCCCGCGTCAGCCCGCGCCGCGCGTCACGCTGAACGGTGCCGAGTCGGCGAAGCGCCGCACGACATTCTCGACCAGCCGCGCCGTGGCATTGGCGTAGCCATCCACCGGCAGCGCACCGATGAAGTTCATCGAGCCAACCGAGAAGACCGCGCCGCCGTTCGGCGTCTCGAAGAAGGTGATGTCGGAACGGATCAGGTCCTCCCGCGATCCCGGCCAGGTGTGGTCGCGGCGCTCCTCGTTGACCGGCTGGTAGCTCGGTTCCTGCACCACGGCGCGCGCGACGACGAGCGCATGGCGCGGCGTGCCGAGAGAGACATCGGCGCGGTCGAGTTCATGCCCCGCCGCGCCGCCGCCCATCAGCCCGCGATCGCCGAAGATCCCGCCTGGCTGCGCGATGCTATCCAGTCCTTCCCGCAGGAAGGCGACGCGCGGGTCAAGGATGGCGTCGGTGAAGGTGTAGGGGTGGCCGTTGTAGTCGCCCTGGCTGCTGAAGCCGACGCCGACCAGTGCCTGCGGCGGTCGGCCCAGGCGCCGCCACAGCCCGCCATAGCCGCCGTCGAAGGCGTGGTAGCCTTCGCCGGGCATCGTCTCCCACAGGCGGATGCCGCCCTCGGCGCGGCGCAGTTCGAAGGCCCAGAGCCCGTCGTGATGCGGCGCGATGCGCCAGTAGAAACCGTTGCCGCCGAGATAGACGAAGCGTCCGCCACCCTTCAGGTAGCCGTCGATGGCATCGAGCGTCTCGTAGGTGTGGTATTCGGGGTGCTGGCCCGTCAGCACGACGGCGTAGCGCGACAGCAGTTCTGCGCCTTCGGCATGCACATCGTGGTCGGTGATGACCTCATAGTCGATGCCGCGGCGTTCGAGCAGGTCCGTCACGTAGGTGTCCGCGGCGATCCAGTAGGTGCCGGAGCCTGCGGGGTCCGGGTCCATCAGGTGGAACTGGTTCACCCGCTTGTCGATCATCGGCCGCCGCATGGTGGACATCACCACGCCACTGCCGTCGGCATGATGGTTGTAGGGCGACAGGCCGTATTCCGGATGCCCATCCGGCGCCTGCGGCAACGCGCCCCAGGCGGCGGCGCGATCGGCGATCCGCGCCTGGCGCCCCGGGCGCACGAACTGGCTGTAGACCGTGTAGGTGAAGGTCGGCGCGAGGAAGGCGACGCGCGCGCGCCTCCCCGGTTCCTTCGCCCGGACGTGGAAGACGATGTTGTCGCGCCCGCCCTCGGTTTCGAGGTGCAGGGCATAGACGCCGCTCGGCCAGCCCTCCGGCACCGCGAGCGTGAGGGAGGGCGACCAGCCGGCGTCGCCGATGTCGTCCTCGTGGAAATGGATGGCGTCGTAGTGGTGCGGCGCCTCGGTCCAGCGATGCACGGCGCCCGTCCAGGACGGGCCGGTCATCGCCCGCGTCGGCAGGTTGCGACAACGGCCGTGCCAGCGGCCGGGGCCGGTGTCGGCGGCCTCGTCAGTCGGGATGCCGATGGCGAAGTCCCAGTCGGCAACGACATCCGCGGGCGCGGCGCCGCTCGCCTGGGCGCGGAGCCGGTCGGCCAGCGCGGCCACGCCGCGCAGGATGCGTGGGCGCGCGATCTTGCCGTTGAAGTGCTGGCGCGCAAGGCCGCCCGCCTCCTCCGCTGCAATGGCCGCGCTGCCGATGCCCTGCGGTGCCGCAGCGCCGGGCGACATTGCGGCGGCGGCGGCCGCCTCCTCCAGGTCCAGCCGCGGTCGCTGCGGCGCCTGCGCGATCTCAAGCCTGCCCTCCGCCGGATCGAAGCGACAGGCGATGTCGTGCCAGGCGCGCTCGGTCAGCGGCACGCCCGCTTCAGCCATGACGGTGCCCGCCGGCGCCACCAGGCGCGCGAAGGCGCCCCGTGGACCAAGGCCGAGCGTCAGCTTCGCGTCGCCGCCGCGGCAGGACAGCACCGCCTGCTCGCCGCGCCCCGGCAGGGTCGGCCAGATCGTCGCCACCAGCGCGAGCGGCGTATCGCCCGCGCCGAGATCCACCGCCGGCACCTCTACCCAGGAGCCGAGGCGCATCGGTTGCTCGATGCCCGGGTGCTCGCCCTCGATGGCGCAGGGCATCGGAACCTCGCGGTAGCCTGGCCCCGCCGGATTCGGGTCCCCGCAATGGATGCGGGCGACGCGTGCGCGGTATGGCCCGCCGCCCTTCACGCCGATCATGAAGCGGAGCGTGCCGCCCTGGCGGACGCTCCAGTGCTCGGCATAGCCGGTGACGGGCAGCATGCCGTTCAACCGCGCCGGATGTTCCAGAACAACGGCAGCCCCTTGAGCATGCCGTTGAGGTCGTCGCGATACGCGGTCGGCTGGTAGAACTGCCCGAGCGGCACATAGGGCACGTCGATGAAGGCCTGGCGCTGCATGTCGCGGCCGATGCGCGCGCGGACCTCGTCGCTGCTCGATTGCAGCCACTCGTCGCGCAACTCCTCGAGCTTCGGGCTGGTGGACCAGCCGAAGGTCGCGCTCAACCCGCTGCCTCGGATGAAGTTGTGCGCCGCAGGGTTGAACTGGTTCACGCCGGCCGTGTAGGTGCAGTAGGCGTTGTAGCCGCCGCGATCCTGCACTTCCCGGTTCGCCTGCCGGCGCAGCGCGGAGGCCCAGTCCATCGCCGCGTAGTCGAGGTTGATGCCGATCTTGCGGAAGGTGTCGGCGACCACCTCGCTCATCGCCGTGATGGCGGGGAAGTCGGTCGGGCCCATCATCAGGACCTTCTCGCCCTTGTAGCCCGCCTGCTCGAGCGCACGGCGCGCGGCGGCGAGGTCGCGCGGGCCATTCAGCGCCTCCATCCCCACGTCGCTCGCCATGATCGAACCCGGCGCGAAGAAGCCGACGCCGGCGCGCCACAGCGAACGGTCGGTGCCCGCCACCGCAGTCATCACGTCCTCCTGGTTGATCGCGCCGAGCACCGCGCGGCGGATCGCCGGATTGTCGAAGGGCGGGTGCAGGTGGTTGAAGCGCAGCATGGCGATGGCGCCGGTGGGGTCGAGCACATCCACCTTCAACCCGCGTTGACGCCGCAACAGCGGCAGCAGGTCGGAGGTCGGCTGTTCCCACCAGTCCACCTCGTTGCGCTGCAGCGCGGCGGAGGCGGTGCTGGCATCGGGGATAGTCAGCCACTCGACACGGTCGAAATGCACGACCTTGGGGCCGGCGAGCAGGCTGGTGGTGCCGTTGGGGCGCGGCATGTAGCCGTCGAACTTCGCATAGACGGCGCGCGAGCCCGGCACGCGCTCATTCGCGACGAAGCGGAAGGGGCCGCTGCCCACCATCTCGCTGATCGGCAGGGCCGGGTCGGAATTCGCCAGGCGTTCCGGCATGATGAAGGCGACATTGGCGCCGATCTTGCCGAGCGCGTCGGGCAGCAGCGGGAAGGGTCGCTTCAGGCGCCAGCGCACCACGCGGTCTGACGGCGCGGCGATCTCATCCACCACCGCCATGGCGGCGATGCCGAACTGGTCGCGCACGCCCCAGCGGCGGATGCTGGCGACGACGTCGCGCGCGCGCACCGGCTCGCCGTCGTGGAAGCGCAGGCCTTCGCGCAGCGTCATGGTCCAGGTGCGGCCGTCATCCTCGACCGTGTGGCCTTCGACCATCTGCGGATGGGCGCGGTACTGCTCGTCCCAGCCATAGAGCGTGTCGAAGACGAGGAAGCCGTGGTTGCGCGTGACGAAGCCGGTGGTCGCGATCGGGTCGAGGATGGCGATGTCGGCCTGTGGCACGAAGCGCAGCACGCGCTGGCCCTGGGCGGAAGCGAGGCGCGGTGCGGCAAGCAGGCCGGCGGTCGTGATCGCGGATGACTGCAGGAAGGCGCGTCTGTGCATCGGAAGTCTCCTTCTCGGTTGTCGTCCCGTGTGCCCGCGCTGGTTGCGTCTCGCGGTTCGCCGTTCCCGACCGGCATCGGGAGCGTGGCGGCGGTGCGGCAGGCTGGCAAGGGGGCGGTCAGTCGCGCAGGAAATCGATGACCCGGCTGCGGTTGGCCGCAACGCGCAAGGTGCCCGGCGCACGCAGCCAGAGGCAAGCGCGGCCGGGCCAGGGCATGGCGCCGACCGGCATCAGCGCGCGGCCGCCGCCGAGCGGCGCCAGCGGCGCCCAACGGTGCAGCGGCCCGGCGCCGTGGCAAGCGGTGCCGCTGCCGTCGCAGGCCACCGCGATGGTGATCTCCGCGTGTTGCGCCTGAGCGCGCCAGGTGCCGGACATCTCCGCCGGCAGCCGCGCATCGGCCGGCACCGGGATGAAGCGGCGCGGCGCATGGCCGACCTCGCCGGCGATGCCGCCGCCGTCAGGCCGCAGGCGCATCGGCAGGTAGGGGGAGAGCGCGACGGCTTCGTCCTCGGAATCGCCGGCCATCAGCATATCGCGCACCCCCATGAAGGTCGCGGTGCCGGCGCGGACCTCCAGCCAGGCGGGGCCGTCGGCCTCGGCGAAAAGTCCCTCCGGCAGCACCGGCGCCGCGGCGCGCGGCACGGGCAGATCCAGTAGCCGCGCCATGATGCGCAGCGCGGGAAGGTAGGGCTCCGTCTCCTCCCGGTTGGACAGCAGCACGACGCCGGTGCCGCTCTCCGCATCGAGCAGGAAGTGGTTCTTGAACCCCGGCAGGTGCCCGCCATGGCCGACAAGCCGCCGCCCGTTTGTCTCGACGACATGCAGGCCCAGTCCGTAATGCGATCGCCGCCCGTCCTGCAGGATCGCCGGCGTGGCGAGGCGTTCCAGCACGTCCCCCGCCGGGCCGTCGCCGCGCAGCAGCGCGCGCAGCCAGGTCGCGAGGTCCTGCGCGCTGCCCGCCAGCGCGCCCGATGCCGAGAGCGCCATGCCATAGCCGCCGATGCGCCAGTGCGCCTCCGGCGCGTCGCGCCAATGCCCGTCCGCGAGGCCCGCAACCGGCCGGTCCCAAGCTCCGGGAAACCGGAATCCGGTGCCGAGCGCGTCGTTCAGCGCGCCTTCCACCCAGGCGCCGAATTGCCCGCCCTGCCGCGCCAGCGCGTGTTCCACCAGGCGATAGCCGGTGTTGCTGTAGGACATCTCGCTGCCCGGCGTGAAGTCGAGCCCCGGCAGCGTCAGGGTGAAGGCGTCGAGCGCCGCGGCATCCACCGTGGCGGAATGCGGTACGCCGCAGATCGTGTAGCTGGGCAGCAGGTCCGGTATGCCGCCGGTCATGGACAGGGCACGGAAGCCCGGCACGGCGGCGATCGATGCCGGCAGTTCCGGCAGCGCGGTCCCGAGCGGCGCCGCCAGGTCGAAGCCGCGATGCAGCGCGAAGGCGCAAAGCAGGTGCTTGGTGATGGAGGCGAAGCGGCTCGGCGTCGTCGAGGTGAAGGGCGTGCCGTGGACCAGGCTGGCGAGGCCGCCGCAGGCCGCGCCGCGCAGGCCGTCGCGATCGAAGAGGAGAATGGCGCCGCCCGGCTGCGCCCCCGTCCATTCGCCTACGATGCGTTCGGCCTCGGCGAGGGCGGCGGTCCAGTCGGGCCTGGTCATGGGCATTGTCCGGTCGCTCCGCGCGACCGGAGCGTCGGCCGCGACGGTGCAGCCTAGGATGCCTCCGTCGCGCCCTCCAGGGGGCGCGGCGGCAATGCGAAGCAGCCGACGACATCCTTCACCGAGCCGCCCGGCAGGCCCATGACGAAGCCTTCCATGTGGTCAAAGGCCTCGGCGTGCCGCGCAGCAGCGTGGCCGCGATGCAGAAGGGGATGGACATCAGTGTGCCGGACACCGTGCTGAACGGCCCATTGCTGTCCATGCCGGCGTTGCCGATCTCGCAGGAGTTCATGCGCACCGTGACGGCGGCGATCTTCCGGCCGGCGTCCCGCAGCAGTGCCGTGATCCGCTGGCAGCCGTATCGCCCATACCGCTTCGCCAACTCGGCGATGTCGGCGGTCAGCGCGGCTTCGTCGCCGGATCCTTGAGGCGCCCTCCGCTGCGTCGATCTGTGCTGCCCCAGCACCGCGCAGGCCTTCCGCTCCGACACGCCAAGTTCGCGCATGGCCTGTCGCATCCATACGCAGATCCTCATCGCGGGCATCCAGTCCATCCACTGCCAGGCCCTCAAGGTCTAGCGTTGTCACTTAGGCGTGGCAGAACAGCGGCTGGCCGGGATGTTCCCAGCGCGTGCGCAGGACGCTGCCTGACTCGCTCTCGGTGATGAAGAGGTCGCGATTGTCCGGCCCGC
>NZ_JAAEDM010000042.1 GCF_018129065.1 Neoroseomonas soli
TCCGCCGCGCAGCGCCCGTGGGTCGCGCGCGGCGAGGCCGGGTCGCGGCGGGGCGACGCGCAGGGCGGAAAGGCGCTCCTCGGCCCGGCGGCGATGCGCCTGCCACAGCGCCAGCGCCACGGGGTCGTTGCCGGTGGGGCGGTCGCCGAGCGTGGCGATGGGTCGGTGCGGGAGGCCGGAGTCACGCTCCAACCGGCGCTCGGCGGCGGGCAGGGCGGGCAGGTGCAGGTGGCGCAGGGCGCGCTGGCCCGTCCGGGCGAGAGCGGCCGCGAAGCCGGCCAGCAATGCCAGGTGCAGCCAGGGCGGCAGCAGCAGCGGCAGGCCGGAGAGCGCGGCGACGACGAACAGCCCGATGACGCCGAGCGGCGGCCAGAGCGCCGGCCAGGCCGCTTCCCACCAAAGGGCGAGGCGCGCGAGCCGGGTGCGCCGCGCGAGGCGGGTCGCAAGCCGGTTCGGCGGCGTCATGTCGCGCCTCCGGCGCGGCGGGTCCGATTCAGACCTGCGGTGCACGGTGCCTGCGGCACCTGCGCCCTTCGGTCATCGGAGCCCGTTGCGCGGCGGGTCCGATTCAGACCTGCGGTGCACGGTGCCTGCGGCACCTGCGCCCTTCGGTCATCGGACCCGCGCCCGCTCATGTCGCCAGCCACTCCGGCAGGCGCTGCCCATGGAGCAGTTCGTCGTAGGTCTGGCGTTCACGCACCACGGCGTAGCGGGTGCCGTCCACCAGCACCTCGGCCGCCAGCGGCCGGGCGTTGTAGGTGGAGGACATCACCGCGCCATAGGCGCCGGCATCGAGGAAGGCGACCGCATCGCCGGGCGCGAGGTCCGGGAGCAGGCGGCCGCGGGCGAAGGTGTCGCCGGTCTCGCAGACCGGGCCGACCACCTCGGCCGGCGAGAGCGGCGCGGTGGCGCGGGCGGAGGAGAGCGGGACGATGCCGTGCCAGGCCTCGTACATCGCCGGGCGCACCAGGTCGTTCATCGCCGCGTCCACCACCACGAAGCGATGCGCCGCCCCCTGCTTCTGCAGCACGACGGAGGCGAGCAGCACGCCCGCCGGCCCGGCGATCCAGCGGCCCGGCTCCAGCATCACCGGCAGGCCGAGATCGCCCAGCGTCGCCTTGATCGCGCCGGCCAGCGCCTCCGGCGTCGGGGCGGGTTCGTCGCGGTAGGGGATGCCGAGGCCGCCGCCGCAATCGACGCGTTCCACCGGCAGGCCCTGGGCGCGCAGCGCCTTCACCATCTCCGCCAGTCGCGCATAGGCGGCGCGGTAGGCCGCCATGCCGGCGGTGATCTGGCTGCCGATATGCGTCGCGATGCCCATCGGCGCGATGCCGGGAAGCGAGGCCATGCGGGCGTAGATTGCCGGCGCGTCCTCGAAGGCGACGCCGAACTTGTTCTCGCTCCTGCCCGTGGTGATCTTGGCGTGGGTCTTGGCGTCCACGTCCGGGTTCACGCGGAGCGAGACGCGCGCGGTGCGGCCCATGGCCGAGGCGATGGCGGAGATCATCGCGATCTCCTCCGCGCTCTCGGCGTTGATCTGGAAGATGTCCTCGGCGAGGGCGTGGCGGATCTCGTCGGCCGTCTTGCCGACGCCGGAGAAGACGATGCCCGAGCCCGGGATGCCGGCGGCGCGGGCGATGCGCAGCTCGCCCTCGCTGACCACGTCGGCGCCGAGGCCCTCGGCCGCCAGCACCTTCAGCACCGAGAGGTTGTCGTTGCACTTCATGGCGAAGTGGACGGTGGCGTTCAGGCCGGCGGCGGACAGCGCGGATTTCAGCGCGCGGGCGCGGCGGCGCAGCGCACCGGCGGAATAGACCCAGGCGGGGGTGCCGACCTCTCTCGCGATGCGGGCGAGGGGCACCTCCTCCATCACCAGGCCGTCCATGGCATGGAGGGAGAGATGGGGACGAAGGGCGAGCAGCTCCGCGAAGGAGGGGTCTGCGGCGTCGGTCAGGGCAAGTGGGGCAGCCATATCCCCATTGTCGGGATGGGGGGGCCGCTTCGCAAGGCGCGTTACAGGACGGCGCCAGCCCCCGGCGCGGTCAGCCGCCGGCGCGGCGCCGGCCGCGCGCCTGCAGCCAGGTGACGGCGAGCAGCAGCAGCACGGAGAAGGCCACCAGCATCCCCGCCGCCGCCGCCGTGGTCAGGCTGATCTGGTCGTTGAGGCCGGAGAACATCTGCCGCGGCAGGGTCCGCTGTGCGGGACCCGAGATGAACAGCGCCACCACCACCTCGTCGAGCGAGGTCGCGAAGGCGAAGACCGCCCCGGCCGCCACGCCCGGCGCGATCTGCGGCAGGCAGACCCGGAAGAAGGCGCGCAATGGCCCTGCCCCGCAGGCGGCCGCGGCACGCAGCTGCACCGGGTCGAAACCCTCGAGCGAGGCGAGCACCGTCACCACCACGAAAGGCGCGCCGAGCGCGGCATGCGCGATCACCAGCCCCGCATGCGTCGCCACCAGCCCGATCGGCCCGAAGGCCAGCAGCAGCGCGACCGCCACCACGATGACCGGCACCACCATCGGCGCCAGCACGATGCCCATGGCCACGGAGCGCAGCGCACCGCCCGCCCGCCAGAGCCCGAAGGCGGCCGGGGTGCCCAGCGCCGTCGCCACCACCGCCGCCGCCGCCCCGATGCCGAGCGAGTTCCACAAGGCCGGCAGCCAGAAGTCGGAGGAGAAGAAGTCCTGGTACCAGCGCAGCGACAGCCCCGGCAGCGGGTAGAACAGGAACGACCCGGCCGAGAAGGACAGCGGCACGATCGCCACGATCGGCGCCAGCAGGAAGATCGCCACCAGCACGCCGGCGGCCCAGAGGATCGCGCGCCCCATCACGCCGCCCCCGGCCGGCGGAACCCGGCCAGCCTGCCATAGACCGCGACGCAGAGCCCCACCGCGACCAGCAGCACCAGCGAAAGCGCCGCCGCCAGCCCCCAGTTCACCGACCGCGTCGCGTAGAAGCCCACGAACCAGGCCAGCATCTGGTCGTTCGGCCCACCCAGCAGCGCCGGCGTCACGTAGAAGCCCAGCGCCTGGATGAAGACCAGCAGGCACCCCGCCCCGACCCCCGGCAGGCAGAGCGGCAGCGTCACCCGCAGGAAGGCCCGCCACGGCGCCGCGCCCAGCGAGGCCGCCGCCCGCGGCAGCCGCGGATCGAGCGCCCGGAAGGTCGCGACCAGCGGCAGCACCATGAAGGGCAGCAGGATGTGGACCATCGCCAGCACCACGGCGAAGCGGTTCAACATCAGCGGCAGCGGCGTCTCGATCAGCCCGGCGCCCTTCAGCGCGGCGTTCACCACGCCCTCCCGCTGCAGCAGCACCATCCAGGCCGCGGTGCGCACCACCAGCGAGATCCAGAACGGCAGCATCACCGCCCCGAGCAGCAGCGTCGAGGCCCGCCCCCCGGCTGTCGCGATCAGCCAGGCGAGCGGCCAGCCCAGGGCCAGGCAGACAGCCGTGACCAGCAGCGAGATCCACAGGCTGCGCAGCAGCACGGCGCGGAAGACGGCCTCGTCCGGCGGCGCGGCGCTGATGCCCCCGGCTGCATCCTGCCGCAGGTCCAGCGCCGTCAGCAGGTGGAAGGAGGAAAGCGGGCCACCGGCACGGCGGATGGCGCCCCAGGTCTCGACCTGACTCCATTCCTCGCTGATGGCGAGCAGCGCGTCGCGCGCGCTGCCCTCGAAGGGTGCCTCGGCGCGGCGGGCGGTGGCCGGCAGCAGGCCGCGGAAGCCGGGCCGGTCGGAATTGAGGCGCGCGGCCGCGCGGGGAATGAGGCCCGCGCCGGTCTCGCGGTCCCTCGCGCGGGCCTCGCGCAGGTCGGCGACGAGGGCGGCGAAGGTGTCCTCGCCCGGCACGGTGGTGCCGTCCCAGGTCGCGAGCGCCGCCACCGTGCGCGGCAGCACCGGGCCGACCTCGTGGTCCGAGGCGGCACGCCAGAGGAAGGCGCCGATCGGCGCGACGAAGGTGAGCAGCAGGAACAGGAGCAGCGGGGCGATGAGCAGTGCTGCGCCGGCGCGTCGCCTCATGGGCAGGCGGGGCGGAGAGGGGCGCCGCCCCTCTCCGGACCTCTCCCCGCCAAAGGCCGAAAGGCCTTTGGAACCCGCGACTCAAGGTAATGGTTCCCAAAGGCCTTTCGGCCTTTGGCGGGGTGGCCTGGAGGGGCAGCGCGCCTCCAGCCCTTCAAGGTCATCGCGACACCCAGGTATTGAACCGCTGGGTCAGCCGGTCGAGGTTGTCCAGCCAGAAGCGGTCGCTGATCTGCAGCGCGTTCGCCAGGTTCTGTGGCGCGGTCGGCAGGTTCGGCAGCAGTTCCGCCGGCAGCCGGTCGTTCGCGCCCTTCGCGGTGACGCCGTAGGGAATGCGCGGCGGCAGCCCGGCCTGGATCTCGGGCTGGCCGGCGAATTTCAGGAATTCGAGCGCGCGGGCCTTGTTCGGGCTGCCCTTCATGATCACCCAGGAATCCAGGGTGTAGAGGTTGTTCGCCCAGACGATCGCGAAGTTGCGCCCGTCCGTCGCATTCGCCGCCGAGATGCGGCCGTTGTAGGCGTTGGTCAGGGCGACCTCGCCGGCGGCCAGCCATTGCGGTGGCTGGGCGCCGCGCTCCCACCAGGCGAGGTCGCCCTTGACGGTTTCGAGCCTTCGGAAGGCGCGGTCCACGCCCGCCGCGGTGCCGAGCACCGCATAGACCTGGTCCGGCGCCACGCCGTCGGCCATCAGCGCGATCTCGAGCGTGGTCTTCGGCCCCTTGCGCAGCCCGCGCTTGCCGGGGAAGCGGGCGGTGTCGAAGAATTCCGTCCAGTTCGCCGGCCCCTGCGCCATGCGTGCGCGATCATAGGCGATGACGAACGAGTACAGGATCGCGCCGACGCCGTGCTCGTTGTAGGCCTGCGGGATGTAGGCATCGCGCCCGCCGATCGCGGCCCAGTCCATCGGCTCGAACAGGCCCTCGTCGGCGCCGATGAGGAGTTCCTCGCTCTCGACCTGCACCACGTCCCAGGTGTTGGCGCCCGAGGCGAGGCGGGAGCGCAGGACGCCGATGCCGCCGTCCCAGGTCTCCTCGAGCAGGCGGGAGCGGGTCTGCTGCTGGAAGGGGCGGAAGAAGACCTCCCGCTGCGCGTCCTGGTATGCGCCGCCCCAGGAAACGACGGTCAGGTCGCGGCCCTGGGCCTGCGCGGCAGCGGGAAGGGCTGCGGCGGCGGCCACCGCACCCTTCAGGACATCGCGTCGGAACATCGTGGACTCTCCCTCTCTGGCGGGCGGAACCCTAGACCCGCGCCGGGGGTGGGCGGAAGGCGAAGGCGGCGCCTCCGGGCCAGGCGATGGCCGCCGGGCCGCCGGGTTCCGGCAAGGTGCCCACGCCGGCCGGACGCTTCGCCAGGATTTCCCCGCCATCGCCGACCGACAGCCGCAGGCGGACGTGGTCGCCGAGGAAGATCGCTTCCTGCAGGATCGCGGGCAGCGCGCCCTCCCCGAGGTCGGAGGCCGTCACGCCCGACACCGCGACGCGCTCCGGCCGGATCGCGACCAGGCAGGATTCCCCGCGCGCGCCGCAATCCACCGCCTGGGCCGTCACCACCGGGCCGCAGGCGAGGCGGATGGTGCAGTCCTCGCTGTCGCGCGCCTCGATGGTCCCGGGGAGCAGGTTGTTCTCGCCCACGAAGCCGGCGACGAAGGCATCCGCCGGGCGGTCGTAGAGCCGGCGCGGATCGGCGCATTGCCGGATGCGTCCGCCTTCGAAGACGGCGATGCGGTCGGAGAGGGTCAGCGCCTCCGCCTGGTCATGCGTCACGTACATCATCGTGATGCCGAGGCGCTGGTGCAGGTGGCGGATCTCCAGCTGCATCTCCTCCCGCAGCGCCTTGTCCAGGGCGCCGAGCGGTTCGTCGAGCAGCACGATGGGGGGTTCGAAGACCATGGCGCGGGCCAGCGCGACGCGCTGCTGCTGCCCGCCCGAGAGCTGCTGCGGCCGGCGGTCCGCGAAGCCTTCCAGCCGCACCATGGCGAGCGCCTTGCGCACGCGCTCCTCCCGCTCGGCGCGGGGGATGCCGCGGACGGACAGGGGGAAGGCCACGTTCTCCGCCACGCTCATGTGCGGGAACAGGGCATAGGACTGGAACACCACGCCGATGCCGCGCTTGTGCGGCGCTGTATGGGCGATGTCCCGCCCTTCGAGCAGGATGCGCCCTTGGGTCGGCATCTCGAAGCCGGCCAGCATCATCAGCGTGGTGGTCTTGCCCGAGCCGGAGGGGCCGAGCAGCGTCAGCAACTCCCCCCTGGCGATGTCGAGGTCAAGCGACTGCACGGCGGCGGGCCCGCCCGCGCCGTAGGTCTTCCGCACGCCCTCGAAACGCACCAGCGGGTCGGCCATGGCGCTGCATCCGGCGCCGGACCGTTCTTGTCAACGGCTTGTCGCGCCGCCCCTCCATCGGTAACGCGGCGGCACGAGGAAGGAACATCCGGACATGAGCGACACCGCCGAACCCACCCTGATCGCCCGCCGCGAGGGCATCGCCGGCACCCTGCTGATGAACCGCCCCAAGGCGCTGAACGCGCTGGACCAGGCGATGATCCGCGCCTTCAACGCCACCATCACCGAGTGGAAGGACGACGCCTCGGTGAAGCTGGTGGTGCTGGAAGGCGCCGGCGGCCGCGCCTTCTGCGCCGGCGGGGACGTGCGCGCCATGCGCGAGGCCTCGATCGCCGGGGACCGCGCGACGGTCGAGGCCTTCTTCTCCGAGGAATACGTCGTCAACGCCGGCATCGCCGCCTTCCCCAAGCCTTGGGTCAGCCTCATCGACGGCGTCTGCATGGGCGGCGGCATCGGCGTCGCGGTCCATAACGGCCCGGTGGTGGTGACGGAGCACGCGCTGGTCGCCATGCCGGAAACCGCCATCGCGCTGTTCCCGGATGTCGGCACCTCCTACGTCCTGCCGCGGCTGCCGGGGGCGATCGGCACCTGGCTGGCGCTGACCGGGGCGCGGCTGACGGGGGCGGATTCCGTCCATGCCGGCCTCGCCACGCATTTCGTGCCGCGCGAATCCCTGCCCGCCCTGCGCGCCGCGCTGGTGAGCGAGGGCGCCGACGCCGTCGCCCGCTTCGCGCAAACCCCGCCCGAGGCATCCTTCGCCCCGCACCGCGCGACGATCGACCGCTGCTTCGGCAAGGACAGCGTGGCGGACATCCTGGCGGCGCTGGATGCCGAGGGCACCGAATGGGCCGCCGCGCAGGCCAAGACCCTGCGGCGGATGTCGCCGACGTCGCTCTGCGTCTCGCTGGAACTGCTGCGGCGCGGGGCGAAGGAGGATCTCGCCGGCTGCCTCGCCATCGAACTCGGCCTGACCCGCATCGTGGTCAACGAGCACCCGGATTTCGTCGAGGGCGTGCGCTCGGTGCTGGTGGACAAGGACGGCGCGCCGAAATGGCAGCCGGCGCGGATCGAGGATATCGATCCGGCGGCGATCGCCCGGATGTTCGGCGGCTGAGCCAGGTCTCGGTCGGGCAAACCCGCCCGACCGGGCAAAGGCGCCGGAAGGCCGGGGCCGAGGCGGTTCTCGTGTCCTGTCCGCGACGTTCGCTGGAATTCCGGCGAGCGGAGCGGACAAGCAGGCCACTGAACACAAGGGCCAGTGGCCTGCGAACGATATCCGAAGGACTTCGGAGCCGGGAGGTCAGTCCTCGACCTCGTCCTCATCCTCGACCATCGCCGCCTCCAACTGCTCCGTCGTGATCAGCAGGATGCGGCGGGCGTCGAGGATCTGCGGCGCCTGGTGGCGCAGCGTTTCCCAACGCTCCTCCACCGCGTCGAGCGCGGCGTCGAGGTCGGGGAATTCCTCCGTCTCGGGGGCGGCGCCGGAAGCGCGCCAGCGGAGATGGACGGGGCCGGGATTGGTCATGGCGTGGGCCGGTCTCGCAGGTCTGGGATTGCCGATGGATAGGCGGGAAGCGCCCGGCTTGGCCAGGGGGCGGCGCCTCGCCAGCCGCGCGGGGGCGCGGTAGGGATCGACCACATTGCAAAGGGGAAACGCATGACAAGGCAAGGCAGGACGGCGCTGGTGACCGGCGCGGGGCGCAACATCGGCCGCGCGGTGGCGCTCGGCCTCGCGCAGGACGGCTTCGACGTGGTGGTCAATGGATCCTCCGACCGCGCCGCCGCGGAGGCGGTGGCGGAAGCCGCGCGCGGCCTCGGCGTGCAGGCCATGGTCGCCATGGGGGATGTCGGCCGGCCGGAGGAATGCGCGCGCATCGCGCAGGAGGCGATCGGCCGCTTCGGCGCCGTGGACGTGCTGGTGAACAACGCCGCGCTGCGCCCGGCCAAGCCGTTCCTGGAGATGACCGAGGAGGAATGGCGCCAGGTCATGTCGGTGGACCTCGACGCCGCGGTCTGGCTGGCGCGCGCGTGCCTGCCGGGCATGGTCGGGCGCGGCTGGGGTCGCATCGTCAACTTCACCGGCATGAACGCCATCCACGGCTATGCCGGCCGCGCGCCGGTCAGCGTGGCGAAGCACGGCGTCTGGGGGCTGACCAAGGCGCTGGCCAAGGAATTCGGCCCCAAGGGCATCACGGTCAACGCCATCTCCCCCGGCCCCATCGCCGCGGACGAGGAAGATGCGGACGCGGCGGCGGCGAAGTACCGCCAGGCCATCGTCCAGCGCGTGCCGGTCGGCCGCCAGGGCACGCCGGAGGAAGTGGCGACGGTGGCCCGCATGCTCGTCTCGCCCGGCGGGGCCTATGTGAACGGGCAGATGCTGCAGGTGAACGGCGGCGCGGAGACCTGACCGCCCGAGTGGTTGGGCGGCTATCGATTTGCAGCCTAACCGTTCTGGGCCTAGCGTGAGGTCATGCCTGACGGCAGCAGCCTCGCCGAGACGCGCTGGCAACTTGGCGTCGCGATCGCGCAGATCGCCCGCCGCTGGCGCGCCCGCCTGGACCAGCGCATCGCCCCCTTCGGCCTGACCGAGGCGCGCTGGCTGGTCCTGCTTTCCCTTGCGCGCCGCGGGGACGGCATCACGCAGAAGGACCTCGCCGCCCGGCTGCGGATCGAGGCGCCGACCCTGGTCCGCACGCTCGACTGGCTGGAAGCCCAGGGCTTCGTCGAGCGCCGCGCCGCGCCGCGCGACCGCCGCGCCAAGACCATCCACCTGACCGAGGCCGCCCGCCCGCTGGTCCGGCGCATCGAGGCCGAGGCCGCCGCGGTGCGCGGCGAGATCCTCGCCGGCATCGCGGAGGAGGAACTCGCCCTCTGCCTCGGCGTGCTGCACCGGGTCGCGGAAGGGCTGGCGCGGATGGAGGAGGACCCCGCCGATGGACATCGGCCCGGGTAGCGGCGCGCAGGCTACGATCTCCACCGCGCCGCGGCGGGCCGCGGCGCGCCGGCGTCTGCGCATCGCCGCCGCGATCACCGCCGGGCTGAGCCTGCTGGCCGCCGCCTCCGGCTGGGCCTGGCGGCAATTCACCACCGTCTTCGTGGACGACGCCCGCATCGCCGCCGACATGGTGACGCTGTCCAGCCGCCTGCCCGGCTGGATCACCGAACTGAACGTCATCGCCGGCGACACGCCGGGCGCGGGCCAGGTGCTGCTGCGCATCGACAGCCGGGAAGCCGAACTGACCCTGCGCGAGATCGAGGCGCGGCTCGCCGGCCTCTCTGCCCGGCGGGCGGAACTGGAAGCGCGCCTGTCCATGGTGGACCGCCAGACCGGCAGCCAGGAGGACGCCCAGCGCGCCCGGCTCGAAGCCGCCCGGGCGCAACTCCCGGCCGCCGAGGCCGAGCGCATCTTCGCCGAGGGCGAATTCGCCCGCGCCGTGCAGTTGCTCGGCACCGGCAGCGGCACGCGGCAGCGCCACGAGCAGACGCGCGCGCAACTGGAAACCGCGACGCAGCGCGTGCTCGCCGTCGCCGCGGAGATCCGCAACGTGGAAGCGCAGCTCGCCAATGCCGGCGCGGCGCGGGAGGAGTTGACGGTGCTGCGCCGGCAACTCGACGCCATCGAGCCGGTGCAGCGCGAGCTCGCCGCGCAGCGCGACCGCGTGGCGCTGGACATCCGGGACCGCACCTTGCTGATGCCCTTCGACGGCGTGGTGGACCGCGTCTTCGTCGATGCCGGGGAATACGTGACGCCGGGCCAGCGCCTGATGATGGTGCACGACCCCGCGCGCGTGCGCATCGAGGCCAACGTCAAGGAAACCGAGATCCGCTACTTCCGCCCCGGCACCCCGGTGCGGCTGCGCGTCGATGCCTATCCCGGCCGGCGCTTCGACGGATCGGTGGAGCGCGTGGGCGCTGCCGCCACCAGCGAATTCGCCCTGCTGCCGAGCCCCAACCCGTCCGGCAACTTCACCAAGATCACCCAGCGCCTGCCGGTCCGCATCGCGCTGCCGGCCGGCACGGCGGACGGGCTGCTGCGGCCGGGGATGATGGTGGAAGTGGAGGCGCTGGCGCGTGAGTGAGGCAGCCCTCGGCCCCGCGGGCGGCTGGGCGGGGCCGACGCTGGCGGAACTCGCGGAACGCTGGGGCGCGCCCTATCGCTGGCTGGTGACGCTGGCGGCGATGATCGGGACCATCGCGACCATCCTGTCCGCCACCATCGTCAATGTCGCGCTGCCGCAGGTGATGGGCGCCTTCGGCATCGGGCAGGACCATGCGCAACTCATCTCCACCGCCTTCCTCGCGGCGGTGACGGGGACGATGCTGCTGAACGGCTGGCTGGTGGATACTTTCGGCTGCCGGCTGACCTATGCCGCGGCCATCCTGATGTTCGTGGTGGGGTCCGTGATCTCCGGCTCGGCGCCGAACGAGGGCGTGCTGATCGCCGGCCGTGTGCTGCAGGGGGCGGCGGCGGGGATGGTGCAGCCGCTCGGCATGCAGATCATCTTCCAGGTGTTTCCGGCGGAGAAGCGCGGGTCGGCCATGGGGCTCTTCGCGGTGGGCGTGGTGCTGGCGCCGGCGCTGGGGCCGACGCTCGGCGGCGTGATCGTGGACGGCTTCGGCTGGCGCGCGGTGTTCTTCATGGGGGTGCCCTTCGCGCTGCTCGGCCTGGCGCTCGGGCTGGTCTTCATGCCGGGGCCGGCGCGGGACGGGGTGCGAAGACGCTTCGACGGGCCGGGCTTCGCGCTGCTGGTGACGGCGCTGCTCGCGCTGCTGACGGGGCTCGCGAGCGGCCAGCGGGAGGGCTGGGAGTCAGACCGCGTGGTGATGGAACTCGGTCTCGCGGCGGTCGCGGGGGTGGGCTTCGTCCTGTGGGAACTGCGGACCGATGCGCCGATGCTCAACCCGCGGCTCTTTGCCGTGCGGGGGTTCGCCTGCTCGGCGGCCGTGGGGCTGGTCTATGGCGCGGGGCTGTTCGGATCGACCTACCTGATCCCGTTGTTCGTGCAGACCATCCAGGGGTTCTCGCCGACGCGGGCGGGGCTGCTGCTGATGCCGGCGGGGCTCGCCATGGTGGTGGTCTTCCCGATCGCCGGGCGGCTGGCGGACAGGTTCACGCCGCCGGCGCCGATCACGGCCGGGCTGCTGCTGTTCGGCGTGTCGATGTGGCTGATGTCGGGCGTGGGAACCGACACGCCCTTCTGGACCTTCGCCATCTGGATCCTGATAGGGCGCGTCGGCTTCGGGCTGGCGATGCCGAGCATGAACGCGGGCGGGCTGCGCGCCCTGCCGGCCAAATGGGTCGGGCAGGGATCCGGCGCGATCAACTTCGCGCGGCAGTTCGGCGGCGCGATGGGGGTGAACCTGCTGTCGATCCACCTTGAACGGCGAACGCAGTTCCACGGGCAGGCGCTGACGGCGACGCAGGAAGGCGGTGCGGCGACGCGCGAATTGCTGCGCGAGGTGGAAAGGCTGCTCGCCGGCAACGGCATCGACGAGGTGACGCGCCAGGCGATGGCGCAGGATTACCTGGGGCAGATGATCTTCTCCCAGGCGAGCATGCTGGCCTTTCGCGACACCTTCCTGCTGGTCGTCATCACCTGCCTGGCGGCGCTGGTGCCCGTTGCGATCATGCGCTGGGGTGGCGCGAAGTAGCCGGGCTTGCCGGGGCCGCGCCTGCGCCCGCAGAGTGCGCCCGGCAATACACCCGGAGGAAACCGGTCATGGCACGGTGGCTGAAGCGCTCGATCGGCGCATCGGACAAGGCGGCGGCGCAGGCCGAGGTGCGCGCGACGGTCGAGACGCTGCTCGAGGACATCGCGGCACGCGGCGATGCCGCGGTGCGGGAGATGTCCCGCCGCTTCGACAAATGGGATCGCGAGGATTTCCGCCTGACGGATGCTGAGATCCGCGCCTGCCTGTCCGAACTGCCCGCCCGCGCGCTGGACGACATCCGCTTCGCGCAGGAACAGGTGCGCAACTTCGCGCAGCATCAGCGGGAATCGATGCGCGACATCGAGGTCGAGACGCTGCCGGGCGTTGTCCTGGGTCACAAGAACATCCCGGTGAATTCCGTCGGCTGCTACGTGCCGGGGGGCAAGTATCCGCTGCTGGCTTCCGCGCATATGTCGGTGGTGACGGCGAAGGTGGCGGGCGTGCCGCGCATCGCCACCTGCGCGCCGCCCTACAACGGACGCCCGGCGCCGGCGATCGTCGCCGCGCAGCATCTCGCGGGGGCGGATGAGATCCATTGCCTCGGCGGCGTGCAGGCGGTGGGCGCGATGGCGCTCGGCACCGAGAGCATCAAGCCCGTGGACATGCTGGTCGGCCCCGGCAATGCCTTCGTCGCGGAAGCGAAGCGGCAATTGTTCGGCCGCGTCGGCATCGACCTGTTCGCCGGACCGACCGAGACGCTCGTCATCGCCGACGAGACGGTGGACGGCGAGATCTGCGCCACCGACCTGCTCGGCCAGGCGGAACACGGGCCGACCAGCCCCGCCATCCTGCTGACGGATTCCGAGAAGCTCGCGCGCGACACCATGGCCGAGATCGAGCGCCTGCTCGGCGTGCTGCCGACGGCCGAGATCGCGCGCAAGGCCTGGGCCGACTACGGCGAGGTCATCGTCTGCGACGACAAGGCCGAGATGCTGCGCGAGGCCGATCGCATCGCCTCCGAGCATGTGCAGGTGATGACCTCGGACGATGATTTCTTCCTGAAGAACATGACGAACTACGGGGCGCTGTTCCTGGGGCCGCGCACCAATGTCTCCTATGGCGACAAGGTGATCGGCACCAACCACACGCTGCCGACGCTGGGTGCGGCGCGCTACACGGGCGGGCTGTGGGTAGGCAAGTTCCTCAAGACCGTCACCTACCAGCGCGTGCTGACGGACGAGGCGAGCGCCATGGTCGGCGCCTATTGCTCGCGCCTCTGCATGCTGGAGGGCTTCGTCGGCCATGCCGAGCAGGCGAATATCCGCCTGCGGCGCTATGGCGGGCGCAATGTTCCCTACGGACAGGCGGCGGAGTGATGGCGCCGGATCGCCGGAGGGCGGAGGCGGAGCCGAGCACCGGAGGCGTGAATCCGCCGCCCCCGCACATGCACCTGCCCCGCACGCCATCCTTCCGGCTCGACGGGCGCCGCGCGCTGGTGACCGGCGCGGGGCGCGGCATCGGGCTGGCCGCTGCGGCGGCACTGGCGCAGGCCGGTGCCGAGGTGGTGCTCGCCGCGCGCAGCGCAGGCGAGATCGAGCAGGCCGCCGCCGCCATCTGCACGGAGGGCGGCAAGGCTTCCGCGCTGCCCCTGGATGTGAACGACGTCGATGCGGCGATGCGCGCCATCGGAGATGCCGGGCCGTTCCACGCGCTGGTGAACAATGCCGGCACCAATCGGCCCGCGGCGTTCCAGGATGTGACGGTCGCGGATTACGACGCGATCATGGCGCTGAACGTCCGCGCCGCCTTCTTCGCCGCGCAGGCCGCGGCGCGCGGGATGATCGCGGCCGGCATTCCCGGCGCCATCGTGCATGTCTCCTCGCAGATGGGCCATGTCGGCGGGGCGCGGCGCAGCGTCTACTGCGCCTCGAAATGGGCGATGGAAGGCATGGCGCGCGCCATGGCGATCGACCTCGCGCCACATGGCATCCGCGTGAACACGCTCTGCCCCACCTTCATCGAGACGCCGCTGACGAAGCCCTTCTTCGAGGACGAAGCCTTCAAGGCGAGCGTGCTGCAGAAGATCAAGCTCGGCCGGCTGGGACAGGTCGAGGACCTGATGGGGGCGATCGTCTTCCTCTGTTCCGACGCCGCTTCGCTGATGACCGGGTCCTCGGTGGTGGTGGACGGGGGCTGGACGGCGGAGTGACCTTCGGCCGGGCCGCGCCGGCTTAACCGCCTCGCAAGGGTGCTTCGCTAATGTCCGGCCTGGATCGGGGCCGGACAGGATGTTGGCGCCAGAACTCACAGCCCTGCGGTGCCTCTTCCTCGTCGCCATGCACCACGGGATGCACATGGCGCCCGAGGAACTGCCCCCCGCCCAGGGGCCGGACATGCTGCCGGCCGTGCTCGGCGCCATGCGGCGGCTGGGGCTGAAGGCGCGCGCGCTTAACCGCTGCGGGTGGGATAAGGCGGCGCAGCTCGGCACCGCCTATCCCGCGCTGGCCGTGCGGCGGGACGGGTCCTGGGTGGTCCTGGTGCATGTCGTGCCCGGGCCGGATGGCGCGCCCATGGCCGCGGTGCTGGACCCGGCGCAGGAAGCGGCGGGCGTGCAGCTTGTACAGCAGGCCGATTTCGTTTCGGCCTGGTCGGGCACGCTGGTGCTGTGCCGGCGCGCGACACCGGCGGCCGGGGATGACCGCCCCTTCGGCCTGTCCTGGTTCCTGCCCGAGATCGCCCGCCATCGCCGCTTCTTCGCCGGCGTCGCGGTGGCGGCGGTGCTGTCCAACCTGATCGGCTTCACCATACCGCTGCTGTTCCAGGTGCTGATCGATAAGGTGATGGCGCACCAGGCCTGGCAGACCCTGACGGTGGTCGTGCTGGTCTTCGTGCTGCTCGCGGTCTTCGACGGCTTCTTCTCCTATGCCCGGCAGCGGCTGATGCTGCTGGCGTCGAACAAGGTGGATGCGAGGTTGGGGGCGCGGACCTTCGGGCATCTGCTGTCCCTGCCGCTCTCCTTCTTCGAGAGCCATGCCGCCGGCGTGCTGGTCCGCCACATGCAGCAGACGGAGAAGCTGCGGCACTTCCTGACCGGGCGGCTGTTCCAGACGCTGCTCGATGCCGCGCTGCTGCCGGTGCTGCTGGCATTGCTGGCCATCTACAGTGGCGTGCTGACGCTGGTGGTGCTCGGATTTTCGGCGGCGATCGCGCTGGTGATCGGGGCCATGGTGCCGGCCTTCCGGCGGCGGTTGAACGTGCTCTATGCGGCGGAAGGCGCGCGCCAGGCGCATCTGGTCGAGACGCTGCACAACATGCGCGCGGTGAAGTCCCTGGTGCTGGAGCCCGCGCGCCGCCGCGCCTGGGACGGGCAGGTGGCAACCGCCGTGCGGGCGCATGCCGAGGTCGGCCGGATCTCGGCCGTGGGCAGCGTGGCGACATCCGTGCTGGAACGGCTGATGCAGATCGCCGTGCTCGGCATCGGCGCCACGCTGGTCTTCGACGGGTCCCTGACCATCGGCGCGCTGGTCGCCTTCACCATGCTGTCGGGCCGTGTCACCGGGCCGCTAGTGCAGATCGTCACGCTCATCAACGAATACCAGGAAGCGGCGCTGTCGGTCCGCATGCTCGGCACGGTGATGAACGCGCGGGCCGAGGCGCCGGCGCGCCAGCGCCTTGCGCGCCCGCCGGTGACCGGCGCGCTGCGCTTCGAGGACGTGACCTTCCGCTACCCCGGCGCCGCGATGCCCGCGCTCGACGGCGTCTCCTTCAGCGCGGAGGAAGGCCAGGTGATCGGAGTGGTCGGGCGGTCGGGGTCGGGCAAGACCACGGTCACGCGGCTGATCCAGGGCATCCACGCGCCGCAATCGGGACTGATCCGCTTCGGGGATGCCGACATCCGCACCATCGACCTCGAGCATCTGCGCCGCCATGTCGGCGTGGTGCTGCAGGAAAACCTGCTGTTTCGCGGCACGCTGCGCGACAATATCGCCGCGGCGCGGCCCGATGCGTCGATCGCCGAGGTGCTGGAAGCCGCCCGCCTTGCCGGCGCGCAGGAATTCATCGAGCGCCTGCCGATGGCCTACGACACCATGGTCGAGGAAGGGGCGAGCAACTTCTCCGGCGGCCAGCGCCAGCGCATCGCCATCGCCCGCGCCCTGCTGACCCGCCCGCCGCTGCTGATCCTGGACGAGGCGACCAGCGCGCTCGACCCCGACAGCGAGGCGATAATCCAGGCCAACCTGAATGAGATCGCCCGGGGTCGGACCATGATCATCGTCTCGCACCGCCTGTCCTCGCTCGCGAAGGCGGATGCGATCCTGGTGCTGGAACAGGGGCGGGCCGTGGATTTCGCCCCGCACGAGACCCTGCTCGGCCGCTGCGAGGTGTACCGGCACCTGTGGCACCAGCAGACCCGGCACCTGCGATGAGCCGGCACCGGAACCTCGCGCGCCGCCGGTGGCGCCCGCCGGCCGCGCGGCTGGCGCCGGAGGCGGTGGCCTTCCAGGACCCGCTGGAGGCGCTGATCGCCGAGCCGCCCCCGCCCTTCCTGCGCGGGCTGCACTGGGTGGTGGCGGCGCTCTTCGTCGCGCTGATCGCGATGGCCGCCTTCGCGCAGGTGGACGTGGTGGTGACGGGGGCCGGGCGGCTTGCGCCCGATGCGCCGCCCATCGTGCTGCAACCCATGGAGCGCGCGGTGATCCGCGAGATCCGCGTCCGCCCCGGCGAGGCCGTGCGCCGCGGGGATGTGCTGGCGGTGCTCGACCCGTCCTTCGCCGAGGCCGACCGGGCCGCGCTGTCGGCGCAGCGGCAGGCGCTCGCGGCGCTGCTGATGCGGCTGGAGGCGGAACTCGCCGGTCAGCCGGCACCGACCGGAGAGGACCGCGACACCCTGCTGCAGGCCGTGCTGCACGCCCAGCGCCAGGCCTTCCTCGCCGCGCGCCTGCGTGCCCTGGACGAGGAGATGCGCGCCCAGGAAGCCGCCATCCGCACGCTGGAGGATGCCGAGGCCGCGACAGAGGAACAGATCGCCATCGCCCGCGATGTGGAGGCGCTTCGCGCCCACCTGCTGGAGGGCCAGATCGGATCCCGCCTGCACTGGCTGGAAGCGCGCGCACGGCGCATAGCGACCGAACAGCAGCGCGGCCAGGACCGTGGCCGCCTGCGGGAACTGCGCCACGCGCTGGAACAGAAGCGCGCGGAACGGCAGGGCTTCCTCGACGACTGGCGCCGCCAGGTGATCGAGGAGGTCGCACGCGTGCGCGGGGAAGTCTCGCGGGTCGAGGAATCCCTCGCCAAGGCGACGCGGCTGGCCGAACTCACGCTGGTGACGGCGCCGGAGGACGGCACGGTTCTGGACGTCGCGCGCCGCTCGGCCGGGTCCGTGCTGCGGGAGGCCGAGCCCCTGGTCAGCCTGGTGCCGGCCGGCGCGCCGCTGATCGCCGAGGTGGTGCTGCGCTCGGCCGATATCGGTCAGGTGCGCGCGGGCGATCCGGCGGTGGTGAAGGTGGATGCCTTTCCCTTCCAGCGTCACGGCACGCTTCCAGGCTGGCTGCGCGCGGTGGCGCAGGAATCCCAGGCCGCACGGCCGGGCGCGGAAGGCGAGCCGGGCCAGGCCGCCGGCGGCCCGCTGCATCGTGCCCAGGTGGTGCTGGACGGGCCGGGCCTGCACGCCCTGCCAGAAGGCGCGCGCCCGATCGCGGGCATGAGCGTGACGGCGGAGATCCGGGTCGGCTCCCGCAGCCTGCTCTCTTACTTCCTCTACCCGCTCATCCGGGGCGTGCAGGAAAGCCTGCGCGAACCCTGACCGCCCCCGGCAACATTGCCGGGCATATCCGCATGTGGGGCCGGTGGAGCGGCAGCGGCCTTCGACCACGACACAGCGATCGCCGCCGCGAGCAATGAGCCGACACCCCGCGCGATTCTTGGTCGCGGGTTTACCGTTGGGAAAGTGGGACGGCTCCAAGGTCCGTCACGGCACCGTGCCGACAGGACGTCGAAGCCGTGTGTCCACACTTGCCATCCGGGCTTCCGGGTGGCGCCTTGCCCGATACGGACAAGGCCCGGCCTGGAGTCCGCGATGACTGTCATTTCTGCCCTGACCACGACGCAGATCCAGGGCCTCACGACGACGGCCATCGCGGGGCTGACCACTGCCGATATCCGCAGCATGGCGACGACACAGATCCAGGCCCTGACCACGACCCAGGTCGGCGGGCTGAAGCCGACGCAACTCGCGGCCCTGACCACGACGCAGGTGGCGGCGCTCGAGACGACCGATCTGGCGGCGCTGAACACCACGCAGGTGCGTGGCCTCGCCGCGACCCAGGTCGCCGCGCTCTCCACCACGCAGGTCGGGGCGCTGACCACGACCCAGATCGGCGCGCTGAGCGCCACGCAGGTCGCGGGCCTCGAGACGACCGACGTCGCGGCGCTGTCCACCACCCAGATCGTGGCGCTGGGCAGCAGCCAGATGGCCGCCCTCGGCACGGCCCAGGTGCGGGCGCTGGAGAGCACCGACATCGGGGTGCTGACCACGACGCAGATGCGCGGGCTCGCCTCGTCCCAGGTCGCGGCGCTGACCACGACGCAGGTCGGCGCGCTGGCCACGACGCAGATCGCGGGGCTGACCACCACCCAGGTGGCCGGGCTGACCACGACCCAGGTGGCGGCGCTAACCACGACGCAGCTCGGCGCGCTGACCTCGACCCAGGTCGCAGGGCTGACCACGGCCCAGTTGAGGGCGCTCGACACCACCGACATCGCCTCCCTGACCACCACCCAGGTCGCCGGGCTGCGCTCCAGCCAGCTTGCCGGCCTGACCACGACCCAGATCGGCGCGATCGAGACCACCGACCTCGCCACCCTGACCACGACGCAGTTGACCGGCCTGACAAGCACGCAGGTCGGCGCGCTGAGCACCACCCAGGTCGCGGCGTTGAGCACGACCCAGATCGCCGGCCTCTTCACCCGCCAGGTCGCGGGGCTTCAGACCACCGACCTCGCGGCGCTTTCCACCACGCAGGTCGCCGCGCTTGCCAGCACGCAGCTTGCGGCGCTGAGCACGACGCAGTTGCTGGGGCTGGAGACGACGGACCTCGCGGTCCTGACCACGACGCAGATGCGCGGTCTCGCGGCGTCGCAGCTCGCCTCGCTGACCACGACGCAGATCGGCGCGCTGACGACGACGCAGGTCGGCGGGCTGAATGCGACGCAGGTGGCGGGGCTCAGCTCGACCCAGGTTTCGGCGCTGAGCACGACGCAGCTCGCGGCGCTCACCTCCACGCAGATCGGCGCCATGACGACAGTCCAGCTCCGCGGGCTGGACACCACCGACATCGCAGCCCTGACCACGACCCAGGTCGGCGGGCTGAAGCCGACGCAACTCGCGGCCCTGACCACGACGCAGGTGGCGGCGCTCGAGACGACTGATCTGGCGGCGCTGAACACCACGCAGGTGCGTGGTCTCGCCGCGACCCAGGTCGCCGCGCTCTCCACCACGCAGGTCGGGGCGCTGACCACGACCCAGGTCGGCGCGCTGAGCGCCACGCAGGTCGCGGGCCTCGAGACGACCGACGTCGCGGCGCTGTCCACCACCCAGATCGTGGCGCTGGGCAGCAGCCAGATGGCCGCCCTCGGCACGGCCCAGGTGCGGGCGCTGGAGAGCACCGACATCGGGGTGCTGACCACGACGCAGATGCGCGGGCTCGCCTCGTCCCAGGTCGCGGCGCTGACCACGACGCAGCTCGGCGCGCTGGCCACGACGCAGATCGCGGGGCTGACCACCACCCAGGTGGCCGGGCTGACCACGACCCAGGTGGCGGCGCTGACCACGACGCAGCTCGGCGCGCTGACCTCGACCCAGGTCGCAGGGCTGACCACGGCCCAGTTGAGGGCGCTCGACACCACCGACATCGCCGCCCTGACCACCACCCAGGTCGCCGGGCTGCGCTCCAGCCAGCTTGCCGGCCTGACCACGACCCAGATCGGCGCGATCGAGACCACCGACCTCGCCACCCTGACCACGACGCAGTTGACCGGCCTGACAAGCACGCAGGTCGGCGCGCTGAGCACCACCCAGGTCGCGGCGTTGAGCACGACCCAGATCGCCGGCCTCTTCACCCGCCAGGTCGCGGGGCTTCAGACCACCGACCTCGCGGCGCTTTCCACCACGCAGGTCGCCGCGCTTGCCAGCACGCAGCTTGCGGCGCTGAGCACGACGCAGTTGCTGGGGCTGGAGACGACGGACCTCGCGGTCCTGACCACGACGCAGATGCGCGGTCTCGCGGCGTCGCAGCTCGCCTCGCTGACCACGACGCAGATCGGCGCGCTGACCACGACGCAGGTCGGCGGGCTGAACGCGACGCAGGTCGCGGGGCTCAGCTCGACCCAGGTTTCGGCGCTGAGCACGACGCAGCTCGCGGCGCTCACCTCCACGCAGATCGGGGCCATGACGACAGCCCAGCTCCGCGGGCTGGACACCACCGACATCGCAGCCCTGACCACGACCCAGGTCGGTGGGCTGAAGCCGACGCAGCTCGCGGCCCTGACCACGACGCAGGTGGCGGCGCTCGAGACGACTGATCTGGCGGCGCTGAACACCACGCAGGTGCGTGGTCTCGCCGCGACCCAGGTCGCCGCGCTCTCCACCACGCAGGTCGGGGCGCTGACCACGACCCAGGTCGGCGCGCTGAGCGCCACGCAGGTCGCGGGCCTCGAGACGACCGACGTCGCGGCGCTGACCACCACCCAGCTCGGCGCCATCGGCACCAGCGCGCTACGGGGCTTGGTCTCGTCCCAGGTCGCGGCGCTGACCACGACGCAGGTCGCGGCGCTGACCACGACGCAGGTCGGCGCGCTGGCCGCGACGCAGATCACCGGGCTCGAAGCCTCCGACATCGCCGCGCTGACGACAACGCAGATCGGCGCGCTGAGCACGACGCAGCTCGCCGCGCTGAGCGGCATACAGATGAAGGGGTTCCAGACCACCGATATCGCGGTGCTCACCACCACGCAGATCCGGGGGCTGGCGGCGACGCAGGTCGCCTCCCTGACCTCCACCCAGATCGGCGCCGTCACCACCGCCCAATTGGGGGCGCTGACCACGACGCAGATCCGCGGCATGACCACGGTCCAGGTGGGGGCGCTGTCCACGACGCAGATGGGGGCCCTGGCCGCCACGCAGCTCGGCGCACTGACCACGGTGCAGGTGCGCGCCCTGGACACCACCGACATCGCGGGGCTGACCACCACCCAGGTCGCCGGTCTCAGCGCCCTCCAGCTCGGTGCGCTGACAACGACGCAACTGGCGGCGTTCGAGACCACCGACCTCGCCACACTGTCCGCCACCCAGATCCGCGGTCTGAACACCACGCAGATGAGGGCGCTGAGCACCACCCAGGTCGGTGCGCTGACCACGACGCAGCTCGGCGCCTTCGCCTCCTCCCAGGTGACGGCGCTCAGCACGACGCAGGTGGGGGCGCTAACCACCACCCAGGTCGCGGGTCTCGGCACCACGCAGCTGCGCGGGCTGGCCTCGAGCCAGGTGGCGTCGCTGAGCACCACCCAGGTCGGTGCGCTGACCACGACACAGATCGCTGCCCTGACGAGCCAGCAGATCGTCGGCATGGAAACCACCGACCTTGTGGCGCTGACCACGACGCAGGTCGGGGCGCTCAGCCGTACGCTGATCGCCGCACTTGGCACCTCGCAGGTCCGCGCGCTGGAAACCACCGACCTCGCGGTGCTGACGACGGCGCAGATCGGTGGGCTCGCTTCCTCCCAGGTGCAGGCGCTGACCACGACGCAGGTCGGCGCGCTGACGACGACGCAGCTTGCGGCCCTCACCTCGACCCAGATGGCCGGTCTCAGCACCAGCCAGGTGGGCGTGCTGACCACGACGCAGGTCGGGGCCCTGGGCACCACCCAGGTCCGGGGACTCAGCACCGCGCAGGTGGCGGCGCTGACCACCACCCAGGTGGGCGTGTTGAGCACGACCCAGATCGGTGCCTTGACCGTCAGCCAGATCAAGGGTCTGGAAACCACCGACCTTGGAGTGCTGAGCACGACGCAACTGGGGGCGCTTACCTCCACGCAGATGGCAGCGCTGACCAACGCGCAGGTCACGGCGCTCACCACCACGGCGATTGGCGCGCTGACAACGACCCAGCAGGTGGGCCTCTCCTCCGCGCAACTGGGGGCGCTGACCAGCACGCAGGTTGCCGTACTGAGCACCACGGGCATCGCGGCGCTGACCACGACGCAGGTGGCGGGGCTGACCACGACGCAGATCGCCGCCTTCACCACGACGCAGATCGGCGCGCTGGAGACCAGCGACATCGCTGCGCTGACGAATGCGCAGGTGGCCGGCTTCACCACGACGCAGATCGGCGCGATGACCACGGCGCAGGCCAACGCGCTGTTCGCATGACATGGCGCGGCCGGGTGCGGCCGCGACCACCAGACGGGAGCATCGGGCATGCACAAAATGGGCATCGCCGAGCTGGTCGGGGGCGCGCAGGCGCTCGCGGCCTCGGGCCAGGCGGCACTGGCGGCGGAACTCTACCGCGACTGGGTCGCGCTGAACCCGGACGATCCGCTGCTGCACGCCGTGCACTTCAACCGTGGCGTGCTGCTGGCCGGGCTGAACGACCTGCACGGCGCGGTGGAGGCCTTCACCGCCGCCATCCGGCGCCGGCCGGATTTCCTGCCGCCCTACATCAACCTCGGCGCCGCCTATGAACGGCTGGGCGCGGCGGCGCAGGCCTACAACCACTGGGCGCATGTCTCCACCAGCCTGGCCGCGCTGACGGGCGACACGGTCGCCTACAAGGCCACGGCGCTGAAGCAGATGGCGCAGGTGCAGGAAGGTGCGCGCCGCCTGTCGGAGGCGGAGGACACGCTCCGCCTGGTCGCGGAACTCACGCCCTGGCAGCGCGACGTGGTTCAGCACTGGATCAGCCTGCGCCAGCGCCAGTGCCAGTGGCCGCTGCTGATGCCACTCGCGGGCCACGACCGCGCGGCGCTGCTGCGCCGCATCGCGCCGCTCAGCATGGCCTGCTATGCGGATGACCCGATGCTGCAGCTCGCCGTGGCCCACGCGCATTGCCGCGAGGACCATGGCTGGCCCGGGAGCTTCCGCACCACCGAGGACTTCACCCATCGCATCGCCGAGGTGCGGGGGCGGCGGCTGCGGATCGGCTATCTCTCCTCCGACCTCCGGGAACATGCCATCGGGTCCCTGATGGCGGAAATGTTCGGCCTGCACGACCGCAGCGCGCTGGAGGTCTTCGCCTATTATTGCGGCGTGCCGCAGGAGGACGCGACCAAGGCCCGCATCCGGGAATCGGTCGAGCACTGGCGCGTCATCACCGACCTCGACGATGCGGCGGCGGAAGCGATGATCTTCGCCGACGGCATCGACATCCTGGTGGACGTGAACGGACACACGCGCAGCGCCCGCACGCGGCTGCTCGCGCGGCGGCCGGCGCCGATCATCGTCAACTGGCTCGGCTATCCGGGCAGCATGGGCAGCCCGTACCACCACTACATCATCGGCGACCCGCATATCGTCCCGCCGGGCAGCGAGCGCTTCTGTTCCGAGAAGGTGGTGCGCCTCGCCTGCTACCAGCCCAATGACCGGCAGCGACCCACGGGGGCGGAGCGCGCGCCGACCCGCGCGGAACAAGGCCTGCCCGAGGACGCTGCGGTCTTCTGTTCCTTCAACGGCACGCAGAAGATCACGCCCTTCGTCTTCGCGCGCTGGATGGAGATCCTTCGCCAGGTGCCCGGCAGCGTGCTGTGGCTGCTCAAATCCTGCGAGGAGGTCGAGGCCCGCCTGCGCGCCCGCGCCGCCGCGGCCGGCGTCGCGCCGGAACGAATCGTCTTCGCGCCGATCACCGGCAACCGCGACCATCTGGCGCGTTATGCGCTGGCGGACCTGTTCCTCGATACGCTGCCCTACGGGGCGCACACCACGGCCTCCGACGCGCTGTGGATGGGCGTGCCGGTGCTGACCGTGCCCGGGCGCGGTTTCGCCGCGCGCGTCTGCGCGAGCCTGGTGCATGCGGCAGGGCTGCCGGAATTCGTCTGCTCGGGCGTCGAGGAATATGTCGCGCGCGCCATCGCCTTCGGCCGCGACCGCGCGGCGCTGGCGCCCTTCCGCGAGAGGCTCGTCGCCGGGCGCGGGACGGCGCTGCTCTTCGACACGCCGCGTCTGGTGCGCGACCTCGAGGCGCTGTTCCGCGGCATGTGGGACGACTTCGCCGCGAACCGCCTGCCCCGGCCGGACATGACGAATCTCGAAACCTATCTCGAACTCGGCGCAGCCATGGACCACGACGCGATCGAGGCCGCGTTCGATCCGGGTCAGGAGGATCGCTGGCGCGACGCGATGGCGCGCCGTCATGCCTTCGCGCCGTTGCCGCCCGATGCGCGCTTTCACCCGGCGGCGGAAGGCTGAGCCGTGGCGCCGCTCGACGCCGCCGCGCCGGGAACGCTCGCCGGCTTGCCGCTGGAAGCCCTGATGGCGCGCCTGGACGGCGCAGCGCCGGAGGACGGGATCGCGGCCTACCGCACCTGGCTCGGCGGCAATCCGGTGTCGCCGCAGCGCTTCGCGGCGTGGTTCAACCTCGGCGTGCTGCTCGGCGCCGGGGGGGATCGGCAGGGGGCCATGGTCGCCTATCGGCAGGCGTTGGCGCTCAAGCCGGATCTGCATCAGGCGGCGGTGAACCTGGGCCTCGCGCTCGAGGCCGAGGGCCGGGCGGAGGATGCGCTCGCACTATGGCAGGGCGCATTGCAGCCGGACGAGGCGCGCATCCCGCTGCTCAACCATCGCGGCAGGCTGCTGGAAAGCCGCAAGCAGTATGCCGAGGCTGAACGCACATTGCGCGCCAGCCTGCTGATCGACCCGCAGCAGCCGGACGTCATCCAGCACTGGGCGCATCTGCGCCAGAAGGGCTGCATGTGGCCATTGCGCGGCGACGGCATTCCGGGCCTGTCGGAAGACGCGATGGCGCTGCAGGGTGGCCCGCTCGGCGCCCTTGCGCTGACCGATGATCCGGCGTTGCAGCGGCGCATCGGGGAAGCCTGGATCGCCCGCAAGGTACCGCCGGCGCCGGAGCGCCTCGCACCCGCGCGCGGCTATGCGCATGACCGCATCCGCGTCGGCTACCTCTCCTCCGACTTCTGCCGGCACGCCATGGGCTTCCTGATCGTGGAACTGCTGGAACGCCACGATCGCGGCCGCTTCGAAGTCTTCGGTTATTGCTCGACCGAGGAGGATGGCAGCGACCTGCGCCGCCGCATCATCGCCGCGCTGGACCACCATGTCCCGATCGGCCTCCTCTCGGAGGAGGAGGCCGCACGCCGCATCCGCGCCGACGAGATCGACATCCTGGTGGACCTCAACGGCCTGACGCGCGGGGCGCGGCTCGGCGCGCTGCGCTGGAAGCCGGCGCCGGTGCAGGCGACCTATCTCGGCTATGTCGGCCCGGTGCCGATCCCGGAACTGGACTGGCTGATCTGCGACGAGGTCGTGATCCCTCCCGGGCAGGCGGAACACTATGCGCCGCGGCCCCTGCCGCTCGGCGGGCTGTATCAGGCGAATGACAGCCGCGCGCCGTCGCTGCCCGCCATCACGCGCGCGGAGGAGGGCCTGCCGGCCGATGCCTTCGTCCTCTGCTGCTTCAACAACTTCTATAAGATCACGCCCGAGGTCTTCGGCGCCTGGATGGCGATCCTGCGGCGCGCGCCTCAGGCCGTGCTCTGGCTGACCGAGGACAACGCGACGGGCATCGCCAATCTCCGTGCCCAGGCCGAAGCGGCGGGCGTGGCGGCGGGACGCATCGTCTTCGCCACGCGCTCCGACCCGTCGCGCTACCTGGCGCGGCTGGGCCTGGCGGATCTGTTCGTGGACACATTCCCCTACAATGCGGGCACGGTGGCCTCCGACGCGTTGCGCAAGGGGCTGCCGATCGTGACGCTTGCCGGGCGGGCCTTCGCCTCCCGCATGGCGGCCAGCCTGCTGACGGCGGTCGGGCTGCCCGACGGTATCGCCACGACGCTCGATGACTACATTGAGATCGCGGCGGCCCATGCCACCGATCCGGCACGCCACGCGCGCGCACGGGCCTCGCTGGCGGACGGTGCCTGGGCGCGCAGCATCGGCGATACGGCCGGTTTTGCGGTGCGCATGGAAGCGGCATTCGAACGGATCCGGCTGGCGCCTTGAGAGGGGCTCTGCCCCTCTCAAACTCTTCCCGCCAAAGGCCGAAAGGCCTTTGGAAACCGGGTTCCGAGGGCCTTTCGGCCCTCGGTGGGGGAGCGTGAGGGGGCGACGCCCCCTCACACACCCGTAACGTAAGCGGTGGCCCACAACGCGAAGTGCCGGTCCCGCACCACCCGCACAAGCCCGAACCCCGCCGCGACCAGCGCCGCCTCCAGCGTCCGCGCCGTGAACCCCGTGCGGTGCGCCATGAACACGTTGCCGCCGGCGATCGCCGCGCCGTGGCCATAGAGCATGTCCAACGGCGCGATCGGTCCGGCGGGCGAGACATAGGCCGCTTCCGCCAGCCGATCCTGCGCCACCAGTTCCGCCACCTGCTGCAAGTCGGGCACCGTCACCAGGGCGAAGCCACCGTGCCGCAGCACGCGGCGGAACTCGGCGAGCGCGATCGGTACCTCGTGCGCGAACAGGTGTTCGAGGTTGTGTGCCGACCAGACCGCATCGACGGAGGCGCTGTCCACCACCGCCATGTCGGTGATGGAGGCCTCGATGTCCGGTGCCACCGCAGGATCGATGTCGAGCCGCACCTCCCGCCATTCGCCCGCAGGGAAGAAGTTGGAGGGCAGCTTGCCCGGATCGGCGGCGCCGCAGCCGACATGCAGGACGGTGCGCAGCGCGGCGGGCGCCTCGGCGAGAAGGACCATGGCGTCTCTCCGGAAAGGGTTATCAGGCCGCGCTCGGCAGCGGCGCCTGCAGGCCGGCGAGATAGGCGCCAGCCCGGTCCGCGCCGATGCGGCGGTCGTGTTCCGCCACCAGGCGGAAGGCGATGTCGTAGGCGGCATAGGCATCGTGCAGGATCGCCGCCATCGCCAGCACCTGCCGGTCGGACAGCGCATCGAGCCGCGTCAGGTCTCGGATGAACACCGCATCCGCCCAGACGAGCTGCCCGAGCCCGGCATAGGGATCGTTGTTCACCATCATCGGCCGCACCGCGCGGCTGACCTCGGGGAAGAAGCGGTGCAGGGCGAAGCCGCGCGCCCGCAGGAACATCTCCATCTCGCTGAACAGCGGCTGATCCTTGTAGAGCGGCAGGAACTCGACCTCCGCCTGGATCACCACGGCGTCGCGCAGTCGCGCCTCGGCGTGCCGCAGGACCATCAGCTCGGCGCCCTGGATGTCGAGCTTCAGCAGGTCGGCACCCGACGTCTCGGCCACGTCGTCGAGGCGGACGGTCTCCACCTCCTCGGTCGTCAGGACCCGGCCCCAGTCGGGGAAGCCGTGGAACAGGCCGAGCACCGCAGGATCGGGTTCGAGCAGCGAGGTCATCCCCGGCGCCTGGCAGATGTGCAGCCGGTGGCGCGCGCCGTCGCCCACGGCGTGGGGGAAGTAGCGCTCGAGCGGGCCCTTGCGGCGCTCCAGTTCCGCCAGCGCCTGCCGGTTCGGCTCGAAGCCGACCACCTCGGCGTCGCCGGCGCGCAGCATGGCGGCGTAGGGTGGGTCGGCGTCGATCGGATTGGCGCCGATGTCCACCACCTTCACCCGCGGCGCGACGCCGCCGGCCAGGCTGCGAAAGGAACGGTCGGCGGGATGGGGCATCGGCGGCTGCCTCCTGCAGCGGTCGCCGCAGTTTCGCTGTTCCGCCTTTCCCATTCCTTCACGTGCGCAGCGGGATCACGCGCTCCATCCGGCAGAGAACCTCAGCACCTTCCTCCCAGGCCGGGGCGGCGGCGGGGGTCACGACGAAGAGCATCCCGGCCTCGGTCGCCACCTCGTATTCGCGCGTCTGGCCGAGGAAGGCGGCGCGCTGCACGCGGCCGGGCAGGCCGGCGCCTTGCTCCGCCGATACCAGGCGGATCGCCTCCGGCCGCACGGCGAGCGACGCGCGGCCGGCAGGGTGGGCGCGCATCGGTGCTTCCAGCACCGCACCGCCGACGGCGATGCGGCCCATGCCGCCGTCCGACGCCAGCACCTCGCCCTCCAGCACGTTCGCCTCGCCCATGAAGTCGGCGACGAAGGCGTCGGCCGGGTCGTCGTACAGTTCCGTCGGCGTGCCCTTCTGGGCGATGCGGCCATCGCGCATCACCACCAGCAGGTCGGAGACGGCCAGCGCCTCCTGCTGGTCGTGCGTCACATAGACGACCGAGAGGCCGAGCCTCTTCTGCAGGTCGCGGATGTCCTCCCGCACCCGGCGGCGCAGTCGCGCGTCGAGGTTGGACAACGGCTCGTCGAACAGCAGCACCTTGGGCCGCAGCACGAGCGCGCGCGCCACCGCCACGCGCTGCTGCTGCCCGCCCGACAGTTCCGCCGGCAGGCGCGCGCCGAGGCCTTCAAGCCCCAGCGTCTTGAGCATCGCCTGCGCCTCACCCTCCGCCGACTGGCGCCGCGCGCCGCCGACGACGAGGCCATAGGAAACATTCTCCAGCACCGTCATGTGCGGGAACAGCGCGTAGGACTGGAACACCATGGCGATGCGCCGCTCGGCGGCGGCGAGGCGCGTGACGTCGCCGCCCTCGATCTCGATGCGCCCTTCGGTCGGCAGTTCGAGTCCCGCGACCAGGCGCAGCGTCGTCGTCTTGCCGCAGCCGGAGGGTCCGAGCAGCGTCACCAGCGCGCCGCGCGGCAGGTCGAAAGTAAGGTCGTCCACCGCGCGGACGACCCCGAAGGCCTTGGTCACGCGCTCGAAGCGGATCGCGGCATCGGTCATGCGCGTCACGCCCCCGCCCTGAGCGGCGCCGGGCGCCGGCCGAGTTGCGCCCGCCCGACGATCCGCTCGATGCCGAGCACCACCGCGAGCATCACCAGGATCAGCACGGTGCAATAGGCGATGGCGAGCGCCATCTCCCCCGCCTCCACTCGTCCGACGATATAGACGGTGGCGAGGTTGTGCCGCGCCGAGACGAGGAAGATCACCGCCGAGACCGCCGTCATCGCGTGCACGAAGGAAAAGGCGAGTGCCGCGACGATCGCCGGCCGCAGCAGCGGCAGCACCACGCGCCGCAGCGTCTGCACCGCGCCGCCGCCCATGGTGGCGGAAGCCTCGTCGAGCGACTTGTCGATCTGCGCCAGCGCCGCGATGCCGCCACGCACGCCGACCGGCAGGTTCCGGAAGACGAAGCAGACCACCAGGATCAGCGCCGTGCCGGTCAGTTCCACCGGCGGCTCGTTGAACGCCATGATGTAGGAGACGCCGACCACCGTGCCGGGAATGGCGAAGGAGAGCATGGCCATGAACTCCAGCGCCCCGCGCCCGGGGAAGGACTGGCGCGCCAGCAGCCAGGCCAGCAGGATGCCGAGCCCCGCTGTCAGCGGCGCGGAGATCGCCGCGACCTCGAGGGTGGTGAACAGGCTGTCCCAGGCCGAGCCGCGGAAGGCGATGCCATCGCGCCATTCGACCTCGAAGCCGGTGAGGATGTGGCGCCAGGTGAACGCCATGTCACCGCGGCCGATGTCGTGCACGAACCCGCCGACCAGGATGATGCCATAGACCGTCGCGGTGAAGCCCATCCAGGGCCAGGCGACGGCACCGCAGCTGATCCTGAGTCCGCGCGGCAATGGCGCCGGCACGCCGGAATCCCCCTTGCCCGTGACCGTCGTGTAGCGCCGCCGCCCGAGCCACAGCGCCTGCAGCGCGAAGGCGCCGAAGGTCAGCGCCAGCAGCAGCAGCGCAAGCGCCGCCGCCCGCCCCGGCTCGTGCCGCGCGCCGGCGATGGCGAAGAAGATGCGCGTCGAGAGCACGTCGAAATCCCCGCCGAGCACCAGCGGATTGCCGAAGTCCGACAGGCTCTCGACGAAGCCGAGCAGCAGGCAGGCGGCGAGCGCCGGCCGCAGCAGCGGCCAGGTCACGGTGCGGAACACCACGAAGTGCCGCGCGCCCATGGTGGCTGCCGCTTCCTCGAGGCTCGGTCCGATCGCGCGCACCGCGCCTTCCAGCAGCACGAAGGCGATGGGCGCCTGCGCCAGCACCTGCGCCAGCAGTACGCCCGGCAGGCCGTAGATCCAGCGGCTGCGCGGAATCCCGAACCAGTCCCACATCGCCGTGGTCACCAGCCCGGTGCGGCCGAACAGCACGATCAGCGCCAGCGAGACCACGAAGGGCGGCGTGATCAGTGGCAGGATGGTCATGGCGCGGAAGGCCGGCTGCGCGCGCACGCCGCCGCGGGCCGAGAGCAGCGCGAAGGCCAGCCCGATCAGCGTCGAGGCCGCCGCCGCCAGGCAGGCCAGCAGCAGCGTGTTCCACACCACGCCGCAGCCCTGGTGCGTCGTGACGCAGGCGAGGCTCCACGCCTCATGTGCGGCCAGCCGCGCGGCCAGCGCGCCGGGGGCGAGGCGCCCGTCCTCGATCGCCGCCGCGGACAGGATGGTCAGCAGCGGCACGAAGACAAAGAGCAGCAACAGCCCCGCGCTGCCGACCACGAGGAAGGCGATGAAGGCGTCCCCCCCGAAGCGCCCGCGCTGCGCCAGCCCTGACGCAATCAGCCCAGCCGCCGCCGCCAGCACCAGTGCCCCGCCCCAGCCGAGCGCGGGCTGCGGCGCCGGCGTGCCGAGCAGCGGCGCCAATGCCGGCCAGGCCAGGCCGCGCAGCCCGATCGCCTGGCCTTGCAGGAAGACGATGGCGAGGATCGCCGCGCCGCAGGCGGCGACCAGCCCGCCCGCCATCCGCCCTCTGACCAGCGGCAGCGCGGCCAGCGCGAGCAGCCCCACGGCGGGCCACATCCACCAGCGTTCCCCATCGGCCAGCAGCGCGGCGAGCGGTGCCGCTTCCGCCCGTGGCCAGGCGGCGAGCGCGGCCGCATCCTCCATGCCGTGCCAGGGTGCCAGCAACACCCCGGCCAGCCCTGCGAGGAGCGCCAGCCGCCCGAGCGTCAGCGCGCCCACGGCGCCTCAGCGAGCGCCGGCGCGGACCTCGCGTTCCCAGCGCTGCAACAGGCGGGTGCGTTCGGCCACGCTGCCCCAGCGGGCGAAGTCGTAGTCGATCAGGCGTACATCCTCGAAGCGGGGCGCCTGCGGCGGGATGGGCGAGGCGCGGTTGGACGGCAGCTGGAAGGAATTGGCCTGCGCCGCGATGGCCTGCGCCTCGGGGCTGAGCGCCCAGTCGTAGAAGCGGCGGGCATTCTCCATGTTCCGCGCGCCGCGGATGATGGACATGGAGCCGATCTCGTAGCCCGTGCCCTCGCAGGGGGCGACGATCTCCACCGGCGCGCCGGCGATCTTCTGCGTCACCGCGTCATGCAGGAAGGTGATGCCGACCAGCGTCTCGCCCGTCGCCGCCGCGCGCGCGGGCGCCGCGCCGGACCGCGTGTACTGGTTCACGTTGCGATGCAGCGCGCGCAGGTAGGTGAAGGCCGGTTCCTCCCCCATCAACTGCACCAGCGTCGCGAGCATGGTGTAGGCGGTGCCGGAGGTGTTCGGGTCCGCCACCTGCACCTCGCCGCGGAACTCGGGCTTGGCCAGGTCGCTCCAGCAGCGCGGCGCGGCAATGCGGCGACGGTTCAACTCGGTCGCGTTGTAGGAATAGCCGAGCGCGCCGGCATAGATGCCGACGGTGCGGAAATTCGCCTGTTCCGCCTGGCGCACCGCCCAAGGGTGCAACTCGGCGAGGCGGGGGGACCGGTATTCCTCGGTCAGGTTCTCCTGGCCGGCCTGCATGTGGGGGTCGCCCGTTCCGCCCCACCAGACGTCGCCGCGCGGGTTGGATGCCTCGGCGCGGACCTGCGTCAGCGTCTCGCCGGAGGACTTGCGCGTCATCGCCACGCGGATGCCGGTGGCGCGCTCGAAGCCCGCCACCATCGGGCGGCACCATTCCTCCTGCACCGAGCAATAGACCGTCAGGCTGCCCTGCGCCCGCGCGCCGCCGGGCAGCAGCACGCCGAGCAGGCCCGCAAGGAAGGCAAGCGCGAAGGGGCGACGTGACGCCATGACGCTGATCCTCCAGGCCCGGATTCGTGCCCGGGCGCAATTATGTCGGACCAGTTACGCGCGTCCGCGCGCCGCGTTCAAGCCTCCAGCAGCAGCGCGAGCGCGGGCCCGAGCGCCGGCGCTCCGACGCCGACGGGGTTGCCCTGCGCCAGCCAGTCGCCGCTGTCGAAGCCATTGGTCCAGCCGCCGGCCTCGCGCGCGATCGCCATCGCCGCCGCCGCGTCCCAGGCATTGATGTGCAGTTCCAGGTAGCCGTCGATCCGCCCCGCCGCCGCTTCCGCCAGGCCGAGCGCGCCGGAGCCGCCGCAGCGCAGCCCCGCCCCGGTGGCGGTGATGGCCTGCGCCATGCGGTGGAAGCGCGCGATGGGCAGGCGTAGCGACCAGCCAGCCTCGATGATGGCGCGGCCGATCTCGGCCGTAGGCGCCGCGCGGATCGGCCGGCCGTTCAGCGTCGCGCCGTGGCCCTCGGCGGCGGCGAAGACCTCGGCCGGGGCGTGGCGGGCGATGGCGCCGGCCACGGCGCGCCCGCCCATCACCAGCCCGATCGAGACGCACCAGCGGTCGCCGCCCCGCGCGAAGTTGGAGGTGCCGTCGATCGGGTCGAGCACCCAGAGCGGGCCATCCCCGTCGACGGCGCCGCCCATCTCCTCGCCCAGGATCGCCTCGCCCGGGAAGTCCCGCGCCAGGCGGTCGCGGATGAAGCGTTCGGTGGCGCCATCGGCCTCCGTGACGAAGTCCTGCGCGCCCTTGAGGCTGGCGACGCCGCCGCCCTCGGCGCGCAGCCGCGCGGCAAGCGACGCCGCCTCCACGGCGATGGCGACAGCCGCATCGCGGCGGCGGGCGAGGTCACTCATCCATAAGCTCCCATCACGTTCTGGTCGAAGTCGATCAGCGCGCCGGTCATCATCGCCGCGGCATCCGACAGCAGATAGATCGCGAGCCCGGCGACGTCGCGCGGCTCGATCAGCCGGCCGAAGGGCTGGGCCGGCGCGGCGTGCGCGAGCCAGTCGGGGGGGTTGCCGTCGCGCGCCTGGATCGCGTGCTCGCCGGGCGTGTCCGCCCAGCCGAGATTGATGCCGTTCACCCGGATGCGGTCGGCGCGCAGCGCATGCGCGGTGTTCTTCGTCAGCGTCGCCAGCGCGCCCTTGGATGCCGCATAGGCGGTGAGGAAGGGCTGGCCGCCGTGGCTCGACATGGTGATGACGTTGACGATCGCGCCGGGCCGGCCGAGCGCCTTCAGCCGCCGCGCCACGGCCTGGGTCAGGATGAAGGGCGCGCGCGCGTTCACCGCGAAGAGCCGGTCCCAGAGCTCGACGCTCGTGTCGGTGATGCCGCCGCGGTCGGTCAGGCCGGCGGCGTTCACCAGCGCGTCCACAGGGCCGAGGGCGGCTTCCGCCTGTTCGACGATGCGCGCCGTCGCCGCCGCATCCGCCAGGTCCGCCGCCACGAAATGCGCCTTCGCACCTAGGCTCGCCGCGACCTTCGCCCCGCGCTCCGCATTGCGCCCGGTGATGCAGATGCCGGCCGCGCCGGCTTCCGCCGCGGCGCGCGCAATGCCCTCCCCGATGCCCTGCGTACCGCCGGTGACGAGCACCACGCGGCCCTGCAGCGACACCGCGGGCAGGGCGCTCATGCGATCTCGCTGACCTTCACGGGGCGACCCTCCCGGAGTGAACGCAGCGCCGCCTCGGCGAGCACCAGGGCCTGGCGGCCGTCCTCGGCGCCGACCGGCATGGGCGTGCCGTCGCGCACCGCCGCGATGAAGGCCGCGAGTTCGAGGCGATAGGCCTCCGCGTAGCGGTCCAGGAAGAAATGCATCGGCTTCTCGGCGGCGACGGCCCAGGCATCGGCCTGTTCGACCGTCGTCGGCGTGCGGTTGCCGGCGATCAGGCGGCCGAGGCTGCCATGCACCTCCACCCGCTGGTCGTATCCATAGGCGGCGCGCCGGGAATTGTTGATGTGCGCCATCCGGCCGGAGGCGGTGCGCAGCAGCACCATGCAGGAATCGATGTCGCCTGCCTCCGCCACCGCGGGGTCCACCAGCGCGGCGCCCCAGGCGAAGACCTCCGTCGGCTCCCCGTCCTCGTGGCCTGCGGCAAGCATCCAGCGCGCCATGTCGAAGTCGTGGATCGTCATGTCGCGGAACTGGCCCCCGGACACCGTGAGGTAGTCCAGCGGCGGCAGGCCCGGATCGCGGCTGGTGATTATGACCTGCTCCACGGCGCCGATCACGCCGGCCCCGATGCGGCGGTGCAACTCCGCGAAGGACGGGTCGAAGCGCCGGTTGAAGCCGACCAGCATCGGCACGCCGGCGGCGCGGACTGCGGCCAGCGCCTGGTCCACGCGGGGCAGCGAGAGGTCGATCGGCTTCTCGCAGAAGATCGCCTTGCCCGCCTTCGCCGCGGCGATCACCAGGTTCGCATGGGTGTCGGTGGAGGATGCGATGATGACCGCGCCCACCGCCGGGTCCCGCAACGCGGTCAGCGCGTCGGAGGCGAGCGCGCCGTGGCGTGCGGCGAGGGAGGCGGCCGCCGCTTCGTGGACGTCCACCACATGCGCGAGCCGCGCGCCCCAGTTCGCGGCCAGGTTCGCCGCGTGGATGGCGCCGATGCGCCCGGCGCCGAACTGCGCGAAGACCAGCATATCCTTCTCCCCGGATGGGCCGCGCTTGTCGCCCCGCCCTCCATCCGTAACACTTCCCGGGCGTCAACACGCGGGGGAAACGTCATGACCGGCATCCGCCTGACCGCGGCCGAGGCGACGATCCGCTTCCTTGCAGCGCAGGAGACCGAGATTGGCGGCAGGCGCGTGCCGCTCTTCGGCGGGGTCTTCGCGATCTTCGGGCATGGCAATGTCGCGGGCCTGGGTCCGGCGCTGCACGCGGCTGGCAAGCGCCTGCCCACCTTCCGCGCGCACAACGAACAGGCCATGGCCCATGCCGCCGTCGCCTTCGCCAAGACCCATGCGCGGCGCAGGATGATGGCCTGCACGAGTTCCATCGGGCCGGGCGCGACCAACATGGTGACGGCCGCCGCGGTCGCGCATGTGAACCGCCTGCCCGTGCTGTTCCTGCCCGGCGACGTATTCGCCAGCCGCCGCCCCGATCCGGTGCTGCAGCAGATCGAGCAGTTCGGCGACCCGACCATCTCCGCGAATGACTGCTTCCGCCCGGTCTCGCGCTTCTTCGACCGCATCACGCGGCCGGAGCAAGTGCTGACCAGCCTTCCCGCCGCCCTGCGCGTGCTGACCGACCCGGCCGAGTGCGGCCCGGCCACGATCGCCTTCCCGCAGGACGTGCAGACCGAGGTCTGCGACTACCCGGACGACTTCTTCCGCCGCCGCCTCCATCGGCCGCGCGCGCCGGAGCCCGATGCGCGCGGCCTCGCGGAGGCCGCGGCCGCGCTGCGGGCCGCGAAGCGGCCGCTTATCGTCGCCGGCGGCGGCGTCAAGTACGCGGGCGCGGAGGACGCGCTCGCCCGCTTCGCCGAGGCGCATGGCGTGCCGGTGGCGGAAACCCAGGCCGGTAAGGGAAGCCTGGCCTGGGACCATCCGCGCAATGCGGGCGCCATCGGCGTGACGGGATCCGAGGCGGCCAATGCGCTCGCGGCGCGCGCCGATCTCGTGCTCGCCATCGGCACGCGGCTGCAGGACTTCACCACGGGGTCGCGCGCGCTGTTCGCCCAGGCGCGGCTGGTGGCGCTCAACGCCGCCGCCTTCGACGCTGCGAAGCACGGCGCGCTGCCCCTGGTGGCCGACGCGGCGCGCGGGCTGGCAGCACTGGATGCGGCCCTGGCGGGCTGGTCCGCCCCGGCATCCTGGTCGGCGCGGGCGGCGAAGGGCGCCGCCCGCTGGCACGCCACCGTGGCGCGCGTCACCGCCGCGCCGAAGCCCGGCGCGCTGCCGACCGACGCGCAGGTGCTCGGTGCCGTCAACCGCGCCATGCCGAAGGACGGCATCGTGGTCTGCGCCGCCGGCGGATTGCCGGGGGAACTGCACAAGCTGTGGCGCGCGACGGACAGTGCGTCGTACCACCTCGAATACGGCTATTCCTGCATGGGCTACGAGATCGCCGGCGGTCTCGGCGCCAAGCTGGCGATGCCGGACCGCGAGGTCGTCGTGCTCGTCGGCGACGGCTCCTACATGATGATGAACAGCGAGATCGCGACCTCGGTGGCGATGCGTACCAGGCTGACGATCGTCGTGCTCGACAACCGCGGCTTCGGCTGCATCGACCGGCTGCAGCGCGGCACCGGCGGCGCACCCTTCAACAACCTGCTTCCCGAGGCCGCGCCGCCTGTGGATTTCGCGGCCCATGCGGCGAGCCTCGGCGCCGCGGCGCTGGCCCTGGACGGCATCGCCGCGCTGGAGGATGCCCTGCCTCGCGCCTTCCGCGCGAAGCGCACGACCGTCCTCGTCATCGCCACCGATCCTGCCGCCGCGACGCGGGAAGGAGGCGCCTGGTGGGACGTGCCGGTCACTGCCCTGCCGCGCGACGCCGCGCAGAAGCGCGCCCGCGCCGACTACGAGACGCAGCGCGCCCGCCAGCGCCCCGGAGCCTGAGATGCCCGTCCGCCTCGCCATCAATCCGCTGACCTGGACCAATGACGACATGCCCGAGCTCGGCGCGGAGACGCCGCTCGAGACCTGTCTTGCCGAGGCGCGGCTCGCCGGCTTCGAGGGCGTGGAACTCGGCAACAAGTTCCCGCGCGACGCCGCCACCCTGCGGCCGGTCCTGGCGCGGCACGGGCTGGCGCTGGCCTCGGGCTGGCATGGCTCGCGCCTGCTCGAACGCGACGTCGAGGCCGAGATGGCGGCGGCGGAACCACACATCGCGCTGCTCCGCGCCATGGGGTGCACCGCCATCGTCTTCGCCGAGGTCAGCCGCGCGGTGCATGGCGAGCGCGCGACGCCGCTCTCCCGCCGCCCGGTGCTGGGCGACGCCGACTGGACCCTCCTCGCGCCGCGGCTGGCGGAGATGGGGCGCCGCCTCGCCGCGCGCGGCCTGCGCCTCGCCTACCATCACCACATGGGCACGGTGATCGAGACGGAGGCCGAGATCGACCGGCTGATGGCGAGCACCGGGCCGGAGGTCGGGCTGCTGCTCGACACCGGCCATCTCACCTTCGCCGGCGGGGACCCGCTGGCGGCCGCGCGTCGCCACGCCGCGCGCATCGCCCATGTGCATTGCAAGGATGTGCGCCCCGCGGCCATGGCGGCGGCGAAGCGGCAGGACCAGCCCTTCCTCGCGGCGGTGCTCGACGGCGTCTTCACCGTGCCGGGCGACGGCGGGGTCGATTTCGCGCCCGTCTTCGCCACGCTTGCCGCCGCGGGCTACGATGGCTGGCTCGTGGTGGAAGCCGAGCAGGATCCCGCCCGCGCGCATCCGCTGACCTACGCCCGCATGGGGCACGACCATGTGGCGGCGCTCGCTGCGGCAGCCTTTCCGCAATGAATGGGGCATGGTGACCGGGGCCCCTCCCACACCGGGCCGGAGTGGGGCAGAGTTGATGACGCTCAAGCCGAAGGGTCCGAAGAGGCCTAGACTTCCAGAAAGACATGCCGCGGCGGCCTCGCCGCGCCGCAGGAGGACAGCATGGCGCTCAAGGACATCCTGGTGCATCTCGACGCGAGCCAGCAGGCGCAGGCCCGCCTGCGGCTCGCCGCCGAACTCGCGCGGCGGCACGAGGCCCATCTGACGGGCCTTTTCGTCGTGGACATCAACCTGCCGGTGGTGACGGCGGCCGATGCGGCCAGCGGCGCCGTGCTCGCCGACCTGCTCGAGCGCATGCGCGCCGACTCCCTGGCCGAGGCCGCGACCGTCGAGCCCCTCTTCCGCGAGACGCTGCGGCGGGAGGGCCTCTCCGGCGAATGGCGCTGCGTCGAGGGCGCGGCCCCCGAACTGGTGTCGCTGCATGCGCGCTACGCCGACCTCGCCGTGCTCGGCCAGGCGAGCCCCGATGACGGGCAGCCTTCGGCGACGGCGATCCTCGAAGCGACGCTGTTCAGTTCGGGCCGCCCCGTCCTCGTCGTCCCCTACGCCGGGCGCTTCGAGACCCTCGGCCGGCGCGTCCTCGTCGGCTGGAACGCCAGCCGCGAGGCAGCGCGCGCGGTCAACGACGCGCTGCCACTTCTCTCCGGCGCTTCGAGCGTCGTCGTCACCGCCGTCAACCCCCGCCTTGGCCTGGACGGCCATGGCGACGAGCCCGGCGCCGACATCGCCCTGCACCTGGCGCGGCACGGGCTGAAGGTGGAGGTCGAGCACACCGTCGCGCCCGAGATCGAGGCCGGCGAACTCCTGCTGAACCGCGCGGCGGAACTGTCATCGGACCTGCTCGTGGTCGGCGCCTACGGGCATTCGCGCCTGCGGGAGCTCATCCTCGGCGGCGTGACGCGCACGCTGCTCGGGCAGATGACGGTGCCGGTGCTGCTCTCGCACTGACGCCCCGCCGAACGGAGGCCGCTGATGGAGACGGTCGTCGCCCGCTTCGAGATCCGCCATCGGCGCCACCTCGGCCCCGATGGCGTGCCGGCCGGCGACCTGCCCGCCTTCGCGCGGGACCCGGCGGAACTGGTGGCGCTCTACCGCGGCATGGTCCGCACCCGCGCCTTCGACCAGAAGGCGGTGGCGCTGCAGCGCACGGGGCGGCTCGGCACCTATGCCTCCTCCCTGGGGCAGGAGGCCGTGGCCGTGGGTCTCGCCGCGGCGATGCGGCCGGATGATGTCTTCGTCCCCGCCTTCCGCGAGCACGGCGCGCAGCTCTGGCGCGGCGTGACGATGCGGGAATTGCTGCTCTACTGGGGTGGCGACGAGCGCGGCAGCAACTTCGCCGGTCCGCGGCAGGACTTCCCCGTCAACGTGCCGGTCGGCAGCCAGGCGCCGCATGCGGCCGGCGTGGCGCTCGCCATGCGGCTGCACGGGGAGGACCGGGCCGTGGTCTGCGCCTTCGGCGACGGCGCGACTTCCAAGGGCGACGTGGCGGAGGCGCTGGTCTTCGCCGGCGTCTGGTCCCTTCCCGTGGTCTTCGTGGTGAACAACAACCAATGGGCCATCTCCGTTCCGCGGCGCGCGCAGACGGCGGCGGAGACCCTGGCGCAGAAGGCCATCGCCGCCGGCATTCCCGGCATGCAGGTGGACGGCAACGACGTGATCGCGGTGCGCGACGCGGTGGCGGAGGCATTGGCCCGCGCGCGTTCCGGCGGCGGCGCGACGGTGGTGGAGGCGGTGACCTATCGCCTCGGCGACCACACCACCGCCGACGATGCCCGCCGCTACCGCGACGATGCCGAGGTCAGCCCGCACTGGCGCGAGGAACCGCTCCCGCGGCTGCGCACCTACCTCACCTCGCTCGGCGCCTGGACCAAGGCGCAGGAGGACGCGCTGCTCGCCCAGTGCCGCGCCGAGGTGGACCAGGCCGAGGCCGACTACCTCGCCACGCCGCCGCAGGACCTGGCCTCGATCTTCGACCACACCTTCGCCGTGCTGCCCGCCGAGCTGGCGCGCCAGAAGGCGGAAGCGACGGGGGATGAGCCATGACGGAGCGGACTCTCGTCCAGGCCGTCAACGCGGCGATGGCGCGCGCCATGGCCGAGGATCCCGCCGTGCTCGTGGTCGGGGAGGATGTCGGCACCGATGGCGGCGTGTTCCGCGCGACGGAAGGGCTGCTCGGCCGCTTCGGCCCGCAGCGCGTGATCGACACGCCACTGGCGGAAGCCGGCATCGCCGGGCTGGCGGTCGGGCTCGCCGCGCAGGGCTTTCGGCCCGTCGCCGAGATCCAGTTCACCGGCTTCATCTACGCCGCGCTCGACCAGGTGGTGAACCACGCCGCGCGGCTGCGCACCCGCACGCGCGGGCGATTGACCTGCCCGCTGGTGATCCGCGCGCCGACGGGCGGCGGGGTGCGCGCGCCGGAACACCATTCGGAAAGCCCGGAGGCGATGTTCGCACACATTCCTGGGCTGCGGGTGGTCGTGGCGTCCTCCCCCGCGCGCGCCTTCGGGCTGCTGCTGGCGGCGATCCGCGACCCTGACCCGGTGCTGTTCCTCGAACCGACGCGCCTCTATCGCGCGGTGCGGGAGGAAGTGCCGGACGACGCGCCGCCCCTGCCGCTCGACCGCGCCTTCGTGCTGCGGGAGGGCACGGACGCCACCCTCGTCGCCTGGGGCGGCATGGTGCCGGAGGCGCTCGCCGCCGCCGAGGCGCTGGAGAAGGAAGACGTGTCCTGCGAGGTGATCGACCTCGCCACGCTGAAGCCTCTGGACGAGGAGACGATCCTTGCTTCCGTCGCGCGCACCGGCCGTCTCGTCGTGGTGCAGGAAGCGCCGCTGACCGCCGGCTTCGGCGCCGAGGTCGCCGCCCGCGTCGCCGAACGCGGCCTGATGTCCCTGCGCGCCCCGGTGCGCCGCGTCACCGGCTGGGACACGGTGATGCCGCTGCTGCGGCTGGAACAGCGCTACATTCCCAGCGCAGCCCGCATCGCCGCGGCGGTGCGCGACGCCATGGCCTTCGCATGACTGGCGCCATCTTTCCGCTCCCCGATCTCGGCGAGGGCCTCCAGGATGCCGAGATCGTCGCCTGGCACGTCGCCGCCGGGGATCATGTCGCGGCGGAACAGCCGCTGGTCTCGGTGGAAACGGACAAGGCGGTGGTGGAAATCCCGTCCCCACGATCCGGCCGCGTGCTGCGGCTGCTGGCGGAAGCCGGCACGCGGATCGCGGTCGGTGCGCCGCTGGTGGAATTCGCCGAAGGGGAAGAAGTCGACACCGGCGCCGTGGTCGGCCGGCTTCCCGAGGCCGCGCCGCCGCCCCCCGCCGCAGCGGCACCGCCACGCCCGGCGGCACCC
>NZ_JAAEDM010000043.1 GCF_018129065.1 Neoroseomonas soli
CACGGGGCGGCGCCGGGCGCAGCACCGCGCGCTCGAGGCGCAGCGTGCCCTCGTCGAACGTCGCGTCGGCCTCCAGGGCCGCGAGCGGGATGCGCCCCCGATCGCCAAGGTCGATGACCCCCGCGCCGACGCGCAGCCGCGCCAGCGCCATCGAGGGGATTCGCAGCCCTTCGAGCCTGACATCCAGCGCCAGCGAGGCCGGCGCATCGAGTGCCGCGAGCGGGCCGAGCGGCGGCGCGGCCCGGGCGAGTGCCGCCGGGCGGATCGCCGGCAGGGAGAAGGTCACTTGCCCGCGCCGCGTCCGCCCATCCAGCATCCCGTCGATGCGCAGCGGCACCCGCTCCTGCGCCAGCGAGACTGCCCCCACCCCGGCCAGGTCAAGCCCTCCGCCCTCCCGCCGCGTCAGGGCGAGCGAGACCACATCGGCCGTCCAATTGCGGCCCAGCGCCGCATCGGCGACGACCAGCCGCGTCTCCCGCAGGCGCACGCGGCGCAGGGCAGCGAGCGGCGTGTCGTCGGAGGGCGGCTGCATCAGCTCGGCAAAGGTCGCGAGCAGCACCGCCCCGCCGTCATCCGCGGCCGGCGCTGCCGGCTGCCCCTCGCCCAACGAGCCGAGGTCCAGGGCGAAGCTGCCGTCCGCCCCGCGCACCGCAGTGAGGCTGAGGCCGCTCAGTTCCAGCATGCGCGGCGCCACCACGCCGCGCAGCAGCCAGGGCAGCGAAAGCGACAGCATGGCGTCCGGCAGTTCCGCCCGCACCAAGCCGTCCCCGTCCACCGCGCGCACCTGGCGCAAGGTGATCTCGATCGGCGAGGCGTGCCCCTGCCGCCAGCCCGCCCAGGCGATGGCGGCATCGCCGATCTCGAGTCGCGTCGCCCCCCGGTTGAGGGTCTGTTCCACCTGCCGGGCAAGCCAGGGCATCGAGAGCGGCTCCTGCTCCAGCCGCCAGGCCAGGGCACCGAGGCCGAGGCCGCCGATCACCACGGCGGCGAGGACCAGACGCATGACACGGCTCAACCAGCGCCCGGCTTGACCGGCGGCGCGCCTCACCTGTTCCCTGCCCGGCCATGCCAGCCTGTTTCGACCCCGCGCGCCTGCCGCGCCCCTTCGACCCCGCAGCCGCTGTCGTGGCGCGGGAACATTTCGCGGATCGCGGCCCGGCGGAGCGCGGATTTGCGGCTTCGGCGGCGGGCGCCGCGTTGCTCGACGCGCTGGGCGGGCACAGCCCCTACCTGGCGGAACTCGCGGTACGCGAATCGGAGGCGCTGCTCGCGCTCGCGGAAGGCGGGCCGGACGAGGCCTTCGCCCGCGCGCTCGACCCGCTTTCCCGCATCGAGGCGGATACGCCCCGCCCCGCCATCGCCGCAGCCCTGCGGCAGGCCAAGCGCCAGGGCGCGCTGGCGGCGGCGGTCGCGGACATCGCCGGCCTCTGGACGCTGGAACAGGTGACGGGCGCGCTCTCGGACCTCGCGGAGGCGGCGATCGACACCGCCTGCGCGCACCTGCTCCGCGACGCGGCGGCGCGAGGCGAACTCCGCCTCACCGGCGCGTCGCGGGCCGAGCCGCGCATCGTCGGGCGGAATTCCGGCCTCGTCGTGCTTGGCATGGGCAAGCTCGGCGGGCGCGAACTGAACTACTCGTCCGATGTGGACCTCATGGTGCTCTATGACCCTGCCGCGGCAGCCTACCATGCCGACCGGGCGGGGGCGGTCTATGTCCGCATCGCCCGGGATCTGGTGAAGCTGCTCGAGGAACGGACGGCCGACGGTTACGTCTTCCGTACCGATCTCAGGCTGCGACCGGACCCCGCGGCGACGCCGCTCGCCGTCTCCATACCCGGGGCGATCACCTACTACGAGAGCATGGGGCAGAACTGGGAACGCGCCGCCATGATCAAGGCGCGACCGGTGGGCGCCGACCGTGCTGCCGGCGAAGCATTCCTGCGCGAGATCAGGCCCTTCGTCTGGCGGCGGCACCTCGATTTCGCCGCGGTGGCCGACATTCATTCCATCAAGCGGCAGATCCACGCGCACAAGGGCGCCAAGGGTGCTCACGCAACCGTGCAGGTCGAGGGCCATGACGTGAAGCTCGGTCGCGGCGGGATCCGCGAGATCGAGTTCACCGCCCAGGTGCTGCAACTGATCTGGGGCGGGCGGGACCCAGGGCTGCGGAACCCGACGACGATCGGTGCCCTTACGGCGCTCGCCGCCGCCGGCAAGATCGACCGGCAGGCGGTGAAGGACCTCTCCAAGGCCTATGTCTTCCTGCGCAATCTCGAGCACCGGCTGCAGATGGTGGCCGACCGCCAGACGCACCGGATGCCGGAGGACGCCGAGGGCGTGGCGCGCATCGCCTCCTTCCTCGGCTTCCCCGATGTCGAGGCCTTCCGCGCCGCCTTCACCGCCCACATGGAGGAGGTGGAGCGCCACTACGGGAGGATGTTCGAGGAGGAGCCCACCCTCGCCTCGGAGGACGTGAAGGGCAGCCTCGTCTTCACCGGCGTCGAGGACGATCCCGCCACCATCGCGACCCTGCGCGCCATGGGCTACGGCAATCCCTCCGGCGTCGCCGCCATGGTACGCGGCTGGCACCACGGCCACACCCGCGCCACCCGCAGCGAGCGGGCGCGGGAATTGCTGACGGCGCTGATGCCCTCCCTGCTTGGCGCCTTCGCGAGGCAGCGGGATCCGGATTCAGCGCTGGCGCGACTCGACGGCGTCTTCATGCGGCTGGCGGCCGGGGTGCAGGTGCTCAGCCTGATCGCGCGCAACCCGGCGCTGCTCGACCGGTTGGCGGGGATCCTCGGCGCGGCGCCGCAACTGGCGGACCATCTGGCGAACCACACGGCGGCTCTGGAAGGCCTGCTGGTCGGCGCCGGCGGCACGGTCGGCAATGCCGCGACGACCCTGCCCGCGCTGCTGAAGGATGCCCGCCACCTCGAGGAAGCCTTCGAGGCCGCCCGACGCCTGGTGCACGAGGGCAAGTTCGAGATCGACGCCGCAGCATTGGAAGGCTCGATCGACGTCGATGCCGCCGGGGAGGCGCGCAGCGCGCTGGCCGATGCCGCGATCGCCGGGCTGCTGCCGCACGTCACCGCCGCCTTCGCCGAGCGCCACGGCAAGGTGAAGGGCGGCGCGCTCGCGGTGGTCGCCCTCGGCAAGCTCGGCGGGCGGGAGATGCTGCCGGGTTCCGACCTCGACCTGCTGCTGATCTACGACCACGCCGCCGAGGCGGAGATGAGCGAAGGCAAGGCCAAGCGCGGCATGGCGCCGCCCCGGCCGCTGCCGGTCAGCCAGTACTTCACCCGCCTCGCCCACCAGGTGATCGGGGCGATCACCTCGCCCGGCGCCGAGGGCAAGCTCTACGAGGTGGACATGCGGCTGCGGCCATCCGGCTCGAAGGGGCCGGTGGCCGTCTCACTGTCCTCCTTCACGCGCTACCACGCGGAAGAGGCCTGGACCTGGGAGCGCATGGCGCTGACCCGCGCCCGCGTCGTCGCCGCCCCGCCCGGCCTGCGGCGCAAGGTGGAGGCAGCGATCCGCGCCGCCCTGCTGCGCGCCGACACGGTGGACAAGGCCATCCCCGATGCGGTTGCCATGCGCGCCCGCATGCTGCGGGACCTGCCGCCCGACGGCCCATGGGACGTGAAGCTCGGCCGCGGCGGGTTGGTCGAGGTGGAATTCGTCGCCCAGGCACTCCAGTTGGCCCATGCGCGCAAGCATCCATCGGCGTTGGCGACGACGACTCGCCTCGCTCTCTCCCGCCTCGCGGACGCCGGCGTGCTGCCGGCCGAGGAAGCGGCCGCGCTGATCCGCGCCGAGCATCTCTGGCGCACTGTCAGCGGTCTGCTGCGCCTGACCGTCGGCCGCTGGAAGGAGGAGAACCTGCCCGAAAGCGTCGCCGCCGCCCTGCTGCACACGTGCCGGCGCGCGCATCCGGAGGATGCGCCGGTTGACCTCCCCGGGCTCCAGGCACAGATGGCCGAGCGGGCGAACGAGGTCCGCGCGGTGTTCGAACGGCGCCTCGGCCGCCCCGAGATCCAGGGGACCGCGAATGAGTGAACTGGCCGAGGGCAGCAAGGCGCCCGCGTTCAAGATGAAGGCGAGCGGCGGGCGGGAGGTGTCTTCCACCGCGCTCAAGGGCAGGCCCTACCTGCTCTATTTCTACCCGAAGGCGGATACGCCGGGCTGCACGAAGCAGGCCTGTGGCGTGCAGGAAGCGCTGCCCCAACTGGGGAAACTGGGCCTTGAGGTGATCGGCGTCAGCCCCGATCCGATCCCGCCCATCGAGAAGTTCGCACGGAAGTACGGCCTCGAATTCCCGCTCGCCTCGGACGAGGACCACACGGTCGCCGAGGCCTATGGCGTCTGGGTCGAGAAATCCATGTACGGCAGGACCTACATGGGGATGGAGCGTAGTTCCTTCCTCGTCGGCGCCGACGGGAAGATCGCGAGGATCTGGCGCAAGGTGAAGCCCGACGCGCACGCCGCGCAGGTGCTGGAAGCCGCGGCCGCCCTGTAGGGCGGCCTCGTCGTCAGTTGAGGCCCTGGGCCGTGGCGATCTGGCGGAAGACATCTTCCGCCTCCTTGAAGGTCTCCTCGGCGCGGGTCTTCATCACCGGGTCGGCGAAGCGGTCCGGGTGGAAGCGCAGGCGGAAGGCGCGGCGGGCGGCGTCCACCAGCCAGACCGGCGCCGTCTCGGCCAGGTGGACGCGGCGCAACAGCCCGTTTCCGCGTGACGGCAGGGCCTCCGTCGCCAAGGCGCGCTCGGCGGCGGAGGCGCGCGCCTCCGCCTCGCGCACGCGCCGCTCCATGGCCTCGAGCCGGCTCTGCAGTGCGACGATCTTCAATTCGCGCTCGCTCGCCGCCACCTCCGGCGCCGGCCCGGCGCCGATGCCTGGGCCGGTGCGGGCGAAGGCCAGCAACTGCGCGACCCGGCGGGCGGCGGAAACGGCAACAGCAACGTCGCGCCGGTCCAGTTCGCCCTGGATGAATTCGAGCAATTCGCATTCCTCGGGATGCGCTTCAGCGACCTCGAGGAGGCGCGATGAAGGCCAGTTGCTCATCGCCTTCCGGTTGGAAAGCAGCGCGGATGCAGACATCACGGCCACTTTGGATCCCCTGATCTAATTTTTAATCGGTAACACTCACGGCTTCGCGATTCCAGAAACTCCTGGTTGGTCCGTTGCAGCTTCGGGTTGCGGTCCATTCGCGAGGCGTCGGGAAATTCGCCTCAGGACAGCTTTTCGATCTCGGCGAAGACGGCTTCCGCCCGCTTGAAGACGTCCTCCGCCCGGCGTCGCCGTGCCGAATCGTTATGGGCGTCGGGATGGTAGCGGCGGCGAAAGGCGCGGCGCACCTCCGCGACGAGCCAGGCCGGGGCATTCGGGGTCAGGTAGACCCGGCGGTGTGGGCCGGGCTCTCCGACCGCCTCGCAGGCGGGTGGCCGTGCCGCGAGGGCGGCCTCGGCGGCCCGCAGGCGCGCCCGGAGATCCTCGATCTCGGTGGCCGCGGCGGCCAGCAGCAGGCGAAGTTCGCCGGCAGGTGCGTCGGGCGCGAGGCCCTCCTGCATGCGGCTCAGCCGAGCCCGCAGGGCGATGGCGCGCTGGCCAGGGCGCAGCGCGGCTTCCGCCAACAGCGCCGCCAGCACCTTGCGGTCAGCCGCATGCAGCGCCGCCTGCTCGGCCAGCTGTTCCAGCGGCCATTCGCGGAACGGCCTGTCGGTCTCCATCGGCCCCTTCCGGTGCTTCCCCGTCCTCTCGCATGGCCGGGTTAATTCGCTGCTGACGGCGCCGGCTTTCTGCCCGGCTGCCAATGCGCAAGACTGCGCGCGACGACCATCCGGGAGGAAATCCATGACGAATCCGATCACGCTGCGACGGCGGCCGCTGCTGGCCGCTGCGGCGACTGTGCTGGCCGCGCCGGCTGCCCGCGCCCAGGCGGCGCCCTGGCCGAACCGGCCCGTCCGCATCGTCGTGCCCTTCCCCCCGGGCGGGTCCAACGACGTCGTGGCGCGGCCGCTCGCGGAGCGGCTCCAGCAGCGGCTCGGCCAGCCGGTGGTGATCGAGAACCGCGCCGGCGCCGGTGGCGCCATCGGCGCGACATCCGTCGCGCAGTCGGCGGCCGATGGCTACACGCTGATGGTCTCCTCCTCCTCCTTCGCCACGACCTCGATCGCGCAGCGCGTGCCGTGGGGGGTGCTGGAGAACTTCACGCCGGTCGCGCTGCTGGCGCGATCGCCCTTCATCGTGATCGTGAACAACGACCTTCCGGTGCGCAGCGTGCAGGACCTGGTGCGCATCGCGCGCGAGCGGCCGGGCTCGATCGACTACGGCACCTCCGGGCCGGGCGGGATCAACCACTTCGTTACCGAGTACTTCTCGCAGCGCGCCAATATCCGGATGAACCACGTGCCGTATCGCGGCACGGGTCCGGCGGTGACCGACCTCGTCGCCGGCCATATCCAGCTGATGATCACCACCATGCCGAGCGCGGCCGGCGTGGTGCGCGACGGGCGCGTCCGGCTGCTCGCCTACAGCGCAGAGGGTGCGCCGGAAGGGGCGCCGCCGGCGCCGCTCGTGAAGGCGAGCGGCCTCGACTACGACGTCGACATCTGGTGGGGCCTCTTCGCGCCGCGCGGTCTGCCGGCGCCGATCCTCGAGCGCCTGAACGCCGAGGCCAACACCGCGCTGCGCGACCCCGACATGGCCCGGCTGTACCAGGGCGAGGGCGCCCGCCCCTCCCCCATCACGCCCGGCCAGTTCACCGAGTTGCTGCGCACCGACATCGCCCGCTGGCGACAGGTGGGCGAGATGTCGAACATCCGGCTCGATTGAGGAAGACCATGGGCGGCATCCACCGAAAGCAGTTCGACCCCGCCGCACGCGGCGCCATGGACGGCGTGCGCGTCGTGGACCTCTCGCGCCTGGTCGCGGGCAACGTCCTGACCAAGGTCTTCTCCGACCACGGGGCCGAGGTGGTAAAGGTGGAGCCGCCCGAGGGCGACACGCTGCGCGCCTGGCGCGTCGGCGGCGTCGAGACCTCGTGGAAGACGATCTGCCGCAACAAGAAGTCGGTCTGCCTCGACCTCAAGCGGCCGGAAGGCATCGCCACGGTGAAGGCGCTGGTGAAGGACGCCGCGATGTTCGTGGAATCCTTCCGCCCCGGCGTGCTGGAGGCGATGGGCCTGCCACCTGCGGCACTGCTGGAGATCAACCCGCGCCTGGTGATCGTGCGCATCTCCGGCTGGGGCCAGGACGGTCCCTTCCAGCACAAGCCGGGCTTCGGCACGCTGGTCGAGGGCTATTCCGGCTTCGCCGCCGTCAACGGCTTCGACGATCGCGAGCCGGTCCTGCCGCCGATGTTCATGGGCGACGCCTATGCCGGTCTCTATGGCGCCTCGGTCGCGATGATCGCGCTGCGCCACGCGGAGGCCGGCGGCGGCGGGCAGGTGCTGGACGTCTCGCTGTTCGAGCCGCTGTTCAGCGTGATGGAGCCGCAGATCGCGAACTGGCGCATCACGCAGAAACGCAAGCCGCGCACGGGCAGCCGGTCCACCAACACTTCCCCGCGCAACGCCTATCGCACCAGCGATGGCGGCTGGGTGTGCCTGTCGGCATCGACCCAGGGCATGACGGAGAAGCTGTTCCGCTCCATCGGGCGCGAGGACATGATCACGGACCCGCGCTTCGTGAACAATCCGGCCCGGCTGCAGCACTGGCGGGAACTCGACGCCATCATCGGCGGCTGGATCGCCGAGCGCACGCTCGAGGAGAACCTCGCGCATTTCGACAAGGCCGGCGTGACCATCGGGCCGATCATGGATACCGCTATGCTCGAACGGGACCGCTACGCGATCGAGCGCGAGGCGCTGATCGAGGTGCCGGACGAGGACATGCCCGGCGGATGGCTGCCGATGCACGGGCTGGTGCCGCGACTGTCCGGCACGCCCGGGATCCTCGCGCGGCCGGCGCCGCGCATCGGCGAGCACAATGACGAGATCCTGGCGCCGGTGCTCGGGGCCGGGGAAGTGGCGCGGCTGCGAGCGGACGGGGTCGTGCGCGAGAAGGCGAAGTAAGGCCGGGGGCGCCGCCCCCGGACCCCCGCCGGGGAGGCGACGGCCTCCCCGGGCCCCTGCGGGAACTTCAGAAGGACAATTGGACCTTCATGGCGCGGGAACGGTCAGCTGCCAGGTCGAAGGCCTCGCGGGCGCGCTCGACAGGGAATTGCGCGGTCAGCAGGGGGGCGACATCGACGGCGCGGCGGGCGAGCGTCTCCACAGCCAGGACGAATTCCTCGTGGAAGCGGAAGGTGCCGCGCCAGGTGATCTCCTTCGCGGCCAGCACCGAGAGCGGCATCGTCGCATCGCCGCCGACGCCGATCTGCACCAGCGTGCCGCGCGGCCGCAGCACCGGCAGGATGGCCAGCACCGCCGCCGGACTGCCGGAGGCCTCGAAGGCGACATCGAACCAGCCCTTCTCAGCCGCGAAGGGCGCCAAGGCATCCGGCACTCCGCCCACCGCGACGAAACGGTCCGCGCCCATGGCGCGCGCGACCTTCTCCGGCGCCGTGGTCAGGTCGGTCGCCACGATCTCCCGCGCGCCAGCGAGCCGCGCCGCGGCGACGGCCAGCGCGCCGATCGGGCCGGCGCCGGTCACCAGAACGCGGCGGCCAAGCAAAGGCCCCGCCTGCCGCACGGCATGGAGGCAGACCGAGAGCGGTTCGGCGAAGGCGGCGGTCGTGACATCGAGGCCATCCGGCAACGGCACCGCCTGCGCGGCCTCGCAGACCAGCGCCTCGCGGAAACCGCCATCCACATGCGGGTCGCGCATCGCGCTGCCATAGAAGCGCATGTCGAGGCAGTGCTGCTGATCCCCCGCCTGGCAGAACCGGCAATGGCCGCAGGGCAAGGACGGATTCACCGCCACCGCCTGGCCCGACGCCACAGACCTGACCCCCGCGCCGACGGCCTCCACCAACCCGGCGACCTCATGCCCGAGCACCATCGGGTGGCGCACCCGCACCGTGCCGAAGCCGCCATGCTGGTAGTAGTGCAGGTCGGACCCGCAGATGCCGCCCGCGCGGATGCGCACGCGCACCTGGCCGGGGCCGGGATCCGCGACCGCGCGTTCCTCGACGCGCAAATCGTGTGGCGGATGGATGACGACCGCGCGCATCACGCCACCGGTGTCGGCAGCGGGCGGCCGTCGAAATGGGCTTCAAGGTTCTCTCGCATCAGCGCCCCCATGGCCTTGCGCGTCTCGACCGTGCCCGATGACTGGTGCGGGGAGAGCACGACATTCGGGAAGGTCGCGAAGACCGGGTCGATGCCCGGCTCGTTGTGGAAGACGTCGAGCCCCGCCGCGGCGATGCGGCCGGATTTCAGCGCGGCGATGAGCGCGGCCTCCTCCACGACGGACCCACGCGAGACATTGACGAAGATGGCGCCGGGCTGAAGCGCCGCGATGACCGCGCGGTCCACCAGGCCGACCGTGCCCGCGCCGCCTGCGGCGGAGACGACCAGGATGTCCACATGCGGGGCCAGCGCGGCGGGGCTGGGGTGGAAGGTGTAGGGCACCTCCTTCCGCGTCCGCCCGCTGTAGGCGATGGCCATGCCGAAGCCTTCCGCCCGCCGCGCGATGGCCCGGCCGATCCGCCCGAGGCCGACGATGCCGAGCCGCTTGCCCCAGACACGCGTCGCAAGCCGCATCGGCCCCTGCTTCGCCCAGGTGCCCGAGCGGACATAGGCATCGCCTTCCGGGATGGCACGCGCGGTCGCCAGCAGTAGCGCGAAGGCCATGTCGGCCACGTCCTCGGTGAGCACGTCCGGCGTATTGGTGACGGCCACTCCACGCGCGCGGGCCGCGCCGAGGTCGATCGCGTCCACGCCGACGCCGTAGCAGGAGACGATCTTCGCTTTCGGGCAAGCATCCATCATCGCAGCGTCGGCGCCGAGCTCGCCCTTGGTGGCGATGGCGCGGACGGACGGCCCGTGCTGCGCGAGGAAGCGGGCGCGGTCCGGTGCCTCGTAGAGCAGGTGCAGCGTGAAGCGGCGCGACAGCGCCTCGAGGTCCCAATCCGGCAATACGCCCACCACCAGCAGGCCCGGCTTGTCCATGTGAGCGTCTCCCCCCTAGCCTTTGGCAAGGATCTTACAGGGGGAAATGCCGATGTCGCGTGCGCTGTTCGACCTGACCGGGCGCCTGGCGCTGGTCACGGGATCGAGTCAGGGGATCGGCTACGCCCTGGCGAAGGGGCTCGCGGAGGCCGGCGCCAAGGTGGTGCTGAACGGGCGCGACCCGGCGAAACTCGCGGCGGCCTGCGCGAAACTGGCCGGCCTCGGCATCGCCACCGAGACCGCGGCCTTCGACGTGACCGACCCGGATGCGGTCGAGGCCGGCATCGCCGCGATCGAGGCGGTGCACGGCCCGCTGCACATCCTGGTGGCGAATGCGGGGATCAACCTGCGTGCGCCCTCGGTCGAGATGCCGCCCGAAACCTGGCGGAAGGTGCTGGGGGTGAACCTCGACGGCGTGTGGTTCTGCTGCCAGGCGGCGGGCAAGCGGATGGTCGCGCGCGGGGCCGGCAAGATCATCACCATCTGCTCGGTGCAGAGCGAACTGGGCCGCCCGACCATCGCGCCCTATGCGTCGAGCAAGGGCGCGCTGCGGATGCTGACGCGCACGCTCTGCGCCGAATGGGCAAAGCATGGGGTGAACGTGAACGGCGTCGCGCCCGGCTACTACGACACGGAGCTGACGAGCGCACTGGTGCAGGACCCGGCCTTCACGGACTGGCTGGGCAAGCGAGTGCCGGCCGGGCGCTGGGGGAAGGTGGAGGAGTTGACCGGCGCGACGGTGTTCCTGGCAGCGCCGGCCTCCGATTTCGTCCACGGGCATCTACTGTACGTGGACGGAGGGATGACGGCGGTGGTGTGAGGAAAAACCTCACCAAGGCGGGAAGCCGAGGGCAGCCGCATAATGCTGTTCGAACGCAGCGATGACCTTGCGCGACGGCTGGTTCAGGTTGGTCGGGTTGAGCGTGAAGTCGAGTTCACCCATCGCGCGCTTCAGGCCCCGCGGCCAATCCAAGCCACCGTGTACGCGGAAGCGTTCGGGCGACCTGATCCGCATCGTGATGAACCGGTTGCCGCGAATGTTCATCAGTCGTGCCGCCTCGATCGCATTCCAGGGAACGACCTGCCCCGTGAGGCGTTCATCGAGCATCCCGCTACGGTCGATGATGACGCGGCGGGGCTGCCCCAGAATGCGGGCGATCCCGATAATGCAGAAGATGAGCGAGCAACCGACGACGGCCCAGGCGACGATCAGCTTCAGCCCCGTCGCAACGGCAGTCGTTGCAGCGCCAACGAGAAGGCACCCGAGAAAGAAGACGAGCCCCAGGACGAATTTCCAGCGTGCCTCGCGCGCCTCGAACCGTCCGGGCGCGCTTCGATTCATACGCCCGCCCTGCTGATCAGCTTCCGAGCCCGATCGACGATCGGCTTGTCGATCATGTCCCCTTCGAAGGCGACCGCCCCCTTCCCTTCCGCCAGCGCCGCCTCGAAGGCCGCGACCAGCCGCTTGGCGCGTTCCACTTCTTCCGGTCGCGCGCCGTACTCCTCATTGATGATCGGCACCTGGGAAGGATGAACACACGACGCACAGGCAAAGCCGATGGCGCGCGACCGCCGCAGCATGGCGCGATAGCCGTCGAGATCCTTCAGCCCCGCCACCGTGCCGATGAAGCCGAGCGGCAACACGCCCGCCGCCCGCGCCGCCACCAGCCCCATGCGCTTGGGCAGGTCGAGCGCATCCGGCGTCGGTTCGGCGCCGAGGTCCGTCGCCAAATCCTCCCCGCCCACGCCGAGCGCCACCACCCGCGGATCAGCCGCGGCGATGGATTGCGCGTGGGCGAGCGCGGGCGCGTCCTCCACCAGCACGACGAAGCGGACGGACCCGATCGGGCGTCCTGCCTCGGCTTCCGATTCCGCCGTCAGTTCGGACAGGAGGCGCACATGGTCCGCGCCCATCATCTTGGTGCAGACCAGCGCGTCCGCCCCGGCAGCGACAGCCGCGGCGATGTCCTGCACCGCCATGCGCAGCGGGCGGTTGATGCGCACCAGCACCTCCGCGCCGTTCCGCCGCACGCTGGCAACCGAGCCCGGCAGGCCCGCGCGCGCCGCCGCCTTGGCATCGGGCGCGACACCGTCCTCAAGGTCGAGGATCACCGCATCCGCGCCGCGCTCATGGGCCTTGGCGACGAACTTCTCGGCGCTCGCCGGCACATAGAGCAGCGAACGCCAGGTCGGGAGGTCACGCGTCATTTCGGCGGATGTTCCTTGCGCCAGTGGCGGGCGATGTCCACGCGGCGCATCACCGCGACGCGTGGATGGTTGGCGATCCAGTCGAGCAGTTTCGCCAGGCCCATCGCCCGGCCCGGATGCGCGATGATGCGGTTGTGCAGCCCGAAGGAGAGCATGCGTGGCGGGTCCTCCCGCAGCACGCACTCGATCGCGTCGCGCATGTAGTCGAAATACTCGGTGCCGGAGGTCATGCCCATGCGCGGGAAGCGCACGTCATTGTGCGTGAGAGAGTACGGCACCACCAGCACGTCGCGACCGCCACACTTCACCCAATATGGGATCTCGTCGTCATAGGCGTCGCTGTCGTATTCGTAACCCGCCTCCAGCAACAGGCGGCGCGTGTGCATCGACGGCGCGTAGCGCGTGTACCAGCCCGCCGGGCGTTCGCCGATGCAGCGGGTGATGAGGTCCGTCGCTTCCGCGATGCGGGCGCGTTCGGTCGCCTCGTCGAAGGCATTGTGCATCTCCCAGCGCATGCCATGGCCGGCAACGTCCCAGCCGGCCTCGCGCATCGCGGCGCAGGCTTCGGGGTTGCGTTCCAGCGCGCGCGCCACGGCAAAGACCGTGCAGGGCAGGTTCCGCTTCGTGAAGATGCGGTGCAGCCGCCAGAACCCGGCGCGGCTGCCGTAGGTGAACATGGACTCCGCGCCCATGTCGCGGCCCTTGAAGGGTGCGGTGCTGCCCTCGGTCAGCGCGTTCTCGCTGTTCGCATCGCCATCGGGGACGGCGTATTCGCCGCCTTCCTCGTAGTTGATGACGAAGTTGCAGACGACATGCGCCCCGCCCGGCCAGCGCGGATCCGGCGGATTGCGGCCGTAGCCGATGAAGTCGCGGGCGCGGCCGGCTTCCTCGTCCGTCATGGCAAAGCCTCCGAACCGGGAACGATGCCCTTGGGCAGCGACGCGGCGTAGCGGGCGACCTCGCCGGGCCGCGCGAGCCACAGGCGGTCGCGATGGGACAGGATGTGCCGCAGCGCATCGCGCAGCGCGCGCAGCCGGAATGGCTGGCCGACGATGAAGGGGTGCAGCACCACCGAACAGACCAGCGGACGCTTCTTCGACTGCTCCAGCATCTCGTCGAACTGGTCCACGACCATCTCGGCGAATTGCCGCCCCGTATGCTGGCGGAAGACCTGCGCCGGGCTGTCGTTCAACTCGATCGAATACGGCACGGACAGGATCGGCCCTGATCGTGTCTTCATCCAGAAGGGCTGGTCGTCCGCGGGCCAGTCCATGACGTAGGAGAATCCCTCCTCCTTCAGCAGGTCGAGCGTCACCGCCGACTGCGCGATGTAGGGCCCGAGCCAGCCCTGCGGCGCGACACCCGCATGGCGGGTGATGGCGTCGCGGCTTTCGGCGATCAGCCGGCGTTCGTCCTCCTCCCACATGCCGTCCTGGCGTTCGGCATTGGTACGGCCATGGCCGATGAACTCGTCGCCGCGCGCCTTCAGGGCCGGGGCGATCTCCGGACACGCATCGAGCACCGCGCCGTTGACGTTGTGCGCGCAGGGGATCTCGAGCTCGTCCAGCATGTCGAGCATGTTCCACAGCCCGACGCGGTTGCCGTAGTCGCGCCAGGCGTAGTTGCGCTGGCCCTGCGGCGCCGCGGCGCCGGTGCTGTCCGAACCGAGGCCCGCGCGGAAGGCGAAGGCCTCGATGTTGTTGCACACCACCAGCGCGAGCCGCGTTCCGTTCGGCCATTCATAGGTCGGCCGTTGCGGGATGGCGCTATGGGCGTAGCGCCCATGGCCAGGGAGCTTCATGGTGCGATCCTCCGTTCATCGCGCGGACGCTGCGGCAAGGGGCCGCAGGCGTCAACGCGCCTCAGTCGAGGTCAAGCACGACCTCGCAACCCTCGCCGAAGCGCGCGCGCAGGCGCTGCCCCGCGACGGGCCGCAGCATGCCGGTGCAGGTTCCGGTGCTGACCAGGTCGCCCGCGGCGAGCCCCTGCCCGCGCCGGCGCAGCGCCTCCGCCAGCCAGAGCAGGACGTGGAAGGGATGCCCCATCGCCTCCGCCCCCGTGCCGGTGCGGCGCACGACGCCATCGACTTCGAGCGAGACGGGCAGCGCGGCGAGGTCGCCCTCCCGCCAGCCCGGGATCTCCGGCCCGATCACGTAGCGGCCATTGCCCGCGCCATCGGCGAGGATCGCCGGCATCGTCGGCAGGGACGCCATCGGGAAGCGACACTGCGCCACCTCGATGCCGCCGAGCGCGGCGCCGACCGCGGCCTCGACCTCAGGCGCGGTCCAGGGTTCGATGCGCGGCGGCAGGGGCGCACCGAGGCGCAGCACGATCTCGCATTCGATGATCGGATCGACCAGCGGCGCGAAGGGCATGGCGGCCGGCGATGCCTGCACGAGATGCCGGTAGATCGGCCCGCGCGTCGGCTCCGTCGCGCGCAGGCGGCGCTGCATCTCGGGCGTGGTCGCCGCGACCTTCCAGCCGCGGCGCGGCCAGCCGAGCATCGCGGCGACCTCCTCGCCCGCCTCGTAGCCTTCCGCCGCGTCATGCGGCAGGGCGGCGGGCGGGATCACCTGCCGATCTTCCCGCCGTGCCGTCGCCAGCAGCGAGGCCAATGCCGTGCGTTCCTCGGGCGTCATGCCGTCTCAGCCCTGCGTCGTGATGCCGGCGGCGCGCACCACCGGCGCCCAGCGGTCATATTCCTGGCGCACGAAGGCATCGGTGTCGGAGGGTGACATCCACAGCGGCTCGCTGCCGATCGCCACCAGGCGGCCGCCGATCTGCGGCGAGGCCAGCGCCTCCCGCACCGCAGCGGAGAGGCGGTCGATGACCGGAGCCGGCGTGCCGCGCGGGGCGAAGAGGCCGGTCCAGGAGCGCACTGCGTAATCCGGCACGCCCTGCTCCGTCACCGTCGGCAGGTCGCGGCGGATGGACACGCGTTCGGCCGTGCAGACGGCGATGATGCGCACGCGCCCGTCGGACGCCGGCGGCGCAACGGTCGGCAGGTTCATGAAGGCCATCGGCACGGTGCCCGAGATCAGGTCGTTGATCGCCGGCCCGCCGCCGCGATAGGGCACGTGAGTCAGGTCGATGCCGGTGCGCAGCCTGAACAGCTCCCCCGCCAGGTGGTTGGACGTGCCGACGCCCGAGGAGGCGAAGGACACCCCGCCCCTCGTCGCCCGCACCTTGGCGATCAGTTCCTGCACGTTCGTCACGCCGAAGCCGGGATGGACCGCGAGGACGTTCGGCACGTCCACCAGCATGCAGGCCGCGGGCAGCGCCTCCCGCGTGTCGTAGCCGAGGTCGCCCGAGACCAGCGGATGGAAGACGTGGTTGGAGGCGGAGGAGATCAGCAGCGTCAGCCCATCCGGCCGCGCCCGCGCGACCATGCCCATGCCGAGGGAGCCGCCCCCGCCCGGCCTGTTCTCCACCACGAAGGGCTGGCCGAACTTCTGCTCGAGCGCCGGGGCGATCAGCCGCGCCACGACGTCGTTCGAGCCGCCCGCGGCGAAGGGCACCAGCAGCGTGACCGGCCGGCCCGGCCATTGGTCCTGCGCGCGCGCCACAGCGGGCGCGACCATTGAGGCGGCCGCCAACGCCAAGACCTGCCTGCGATTCATGGACATTCTTCTCCCGGACCCGGTTTGGCTGATTGCCGTAGCGCGGCGGCCAACAGCCCGCAAGGCGCATGGCCATAGGCCGGGCCGGCGCGCCGCCTCGGGTTTCGGGCTCGGTGCGGCGCGTGGCCGGAAGGGCGGGAAACAGGGAGGGGCGGCCGCCTTGAGCGGCACGCAGCGACCCGTCGGCGCTACCTCAGCGCCGCCAGCCTCGATGCGAGGTCCAGGAACATCGCGTCGACCTCCCTGTTCAGGATCGAGGTCACGCCCATCAATGCCGCGCTGACAAGGGCGATGAGAAGACAGGATTCAACCGTTACGCTGCCCGCCTTGTCGCCGCTCAGAAACGAAAGCGTCCTGGCAAGACTGTCGACCATGTCAGGCCTCCGGATCCATGGACCGCGGGACCGAAGGGCAGCGCGCCTCTCTCATCCCTGTCCGAGGCGCATGATCGGCCGTCCCGGCTAAGAAGACGTGAAGCCCGCGGGTTTCAGGGCAGCGCCGCGAGACGTTCGCCCAGCAGCGCGAAGAAGCCTTCCGCATCGAGGGTCTCGAGCAGCCGCGCATTCGGTGCCTGGCCCGTGCGTTCCCAGCGGTCCACCACCGTCCGTCCACGAGAGGGACCGTGGCCGCAATCGACATGCACATGCACCGGGCGGGACGTGAACAGTCCCGGCGCGAGCAGCCACGCCACCGCGCAGGGATCGTGCAGCGGATGGCCGCGATGGTCGAAGCGGCGAGAAGTCGGCACACCTTCCATGATGCGCGCCGCAGCATCGAGGCAGACCCCGCCGCCGCGCGCGCGCAGCGTCGCGATGCGCGCGGGCGTCACCAGCGCCTGCGCGGTGAGTTCCAGCGTCGCGAGCGTCACCGGGCGGCCGCTCGCCAGCAGCACGCCGAGCGATTCCGGATCGGACCAGGCATTGAACTCGGCCGAGGGCGTGATGTTTCCCTCCGCCCAGGCGCCGGTCATCAGCACGATCTCCTCGACGCGGTCCGCGAGCGCCGGCTCGGTGGCCAGCGCGAGGGCGAAGTTGGTCGCCGGGCCGATACCGATGAGGGTGACACTCTCCTCCCGCCGCAGCAGGTCGCGGATCGCATCGGCCGCGATGCCGGGCGCGGAGGGCGGGCCTTCGGGCAGGATCACGCCGCCGAGGCCATCCGCTCCGTGCACCCGCGTCTCCGGCGTGAAGGCGCCGAGCAACGGCCGGTCCGCCCCCGCCACCACCGGCACGCCGCTGCGCGCAAGACCGAGGATCGCGCGCGCATTGGGCAGCGTCCGCTCGAGCCCGACATTGCCGCCTGCCACCGTCACCAGTCGCAGGTCCAGTTCCGGCGAGGCGAGCGCCAGCCACAACGCGATGGCATCATCCGTGCCGGGATCGGTATCGATCAGGCAGACGCGGCGCATCATCCGAGTTCGGTCTCGACCAGGCTGCACCAGAAGGCCGCGCCGGGCGCGAGAGCGGCGTCGTTGAAGTCGAAATGCGGGTTGTGGTGGAAGCCCTCGGGATGCGCGGGATCGCCGGTGCCGAGCCAGACGAAGGCGCCGGGGCGCTCGGCGAGGAACTCCGAGAAATCCTCGCCTGGGGTCAGCGGGGGATGGTCGTCCATGGTGTGCGCGTCGCCGAGCGCGGCACGCGCGGCCTGCACGGCGATGGCGGCCTGTTCGGCGCGGTTGATGGTGGGCGAGATGCGCCGGATGTAGCGCGGCTCCGCGGTCACGCGGCAGGTGGCGGCGACGCCATGCGCCACGGCGGCGAGGCGCGCTTCCAGGTGATCGCGGACCTCGGGCGTGAAGGCGCGCGCGGTGCCGCAGAGGAAGACCTCTGCCGGGATCACGTTCGGCGCATCGCGCGCGCCGGCGGCCATGTGGCCGACGGACAGCACGGCCGCCTGCAGCGGGTCGATCTCGCGCGCCACGATCATGGGCAGGGCGGCGATGAACTGCGCGGCGGCGAGCGGCGCATCGGTGCCGAGGTGCGGCCGCGCGCCATGGATCCCGGCGCCGCGGAAGGTCACTTCCCAGGTGTCGGAACTCGCCAGCACCGGGCCCTTCGGCACGGCGACGGTGCCAAGCGGCAGGCCCGGCAGGTTGTGCATCCCGTACACGGCATCGGCGGGGAAGCGTTCGAACAACCCGTCCCTGACCATGCGGCGGGCGCCACCGCGGCCTTCCTCGGCGGGCTGGAAGACGAAGCGCACGGTGCCGCCGAAGCGGTCGCGGTTGGCGGCCAGCCAGCGCGCGGCGCCGAGCAGCATCGCCGTGTGCCCGTCATGCCCGCAGGCATGCATCTTGCCGGGCGTGGCGCTGGCATAGTCCGCGCCGGTCGCCTCGGGCATGGCCAGCGCATCCATGTCCGCGCGCAGCGCCACGGCGCGATTGCCGCCCTGCGCCCGCGTGCCCGTCAGCGTGCCGACCACGCCGGTGACGCCGATGCCTTCCTCGACCGCGATGCCCCAGGCGCGCAGCAGGCTGGCGACGATGCCGGCGGTGCGCGTCTCCTCGAAGCCAAGTTCCGGGTGGCGGTGGAAGTCACGCCGCCAGGCGGTCATTCCCTCCGCCAGCGGGGAGAGATCGTCCGGCGATGGCATGTCGGCCTCCGTTGCTGCGGTGCGGCGAAAATGGCACTTTGGAGACTGTCCGACCACAGGCCTCCCATGGAATTCTGGCAATCCTTCGAGCCCGATGCCGGCGCTGAGGGCCCCCTCGTCGACCGTTACCCCGCCGCGATGCCGGACGGTTCCCACCTGATCCTGCCGCTGCGCGACTACGGCGATGTCGGGGTCGCCGGCTTCATCGCCAACCAGGCGGCCATAGCGGTGGCGAAGCGGATCGGCATCTGGATGGCCGAGGCGGCACGGCCCCTCGGCGCCGAGGTGGTGGTCGGAATGCCGACGCTCGGCCAGGTCTTTGCGCCGATCGTCGCCGAGGCGCTCGGCCAGGAGAACTGGGTGGCGCCAGGCTGGTCGCGCAAGCGCTGGTATGACGAGACGCTGTCGGTTCCCGCCTCCTCCTCCACCGCGCCCGGCGAGCGGCGCCTGTGGCTCGACCCGCGCATCCTGGCGCGCCTCGCCGGCAAGCGCGCGCTGCTGGTGGACGACGTGATCTCCACGGGGTCCTCGGCGCTGGCCGGGGTCGCGCTGCTGGAACGCGCAGGCGTGCGGCCCGCCGGCTTGCTGGTCGCGATGGCGCAGGGCGACCGCTGGCGTGCCGCCTGGCCCGCCGACATCCCCGTGCGCGCGGCCTTCGCGACGCCGCTCTTCGCGCGGACGCCGGCCGGCTGGGTACCGCGGCCGGGGACGGCGCCGCTCGACCTCTGCCCGCTGATCCATCGGAGGGACGCCGCATGAAGCGCCTGCTCGTTGCCGCTGCCGCGGCTGCCCTCGCCCTCCCCGCCGTCGCGCAGGAACGTGCGGAACTGCGCATCGGGGTCGAGACCGGACCGACCAGCCTCGACCCGCACTACGCCAGCCTGATCACCAACATCGCCTTCGCCCGTCACGTCTTCCAGCCGCTGGCCGAGCAGGACCACCGCCAGGTGCTGCGACCCGCCATCGCGCGGTCCTGGCGCGTGGTGGATGACACCACCTGGGAACTCGAGCTCGATCCCAACGCACGATTCTCGGACGGGCGGCCGGTCACGGCGGAGGACATCGCCTTCACCATCCAGCGCGCGGGGGATGTGCCGAACAGCCCGTCCTCCTTCCGCTACGCGACGCGGCCTGTCGTGGCGGTCGAGTCCGTCGGGCCGCGCACCATCCGCATCCGCACGCATGGTCCCTTCCCGCTGCTCCTGAACCAGTTGGCGCTGGTGATGATCGTGCCGAAGCAGGAAGGCGTGACGACCGCCGCCTTCAATGACGGCTCGGCGATGATCGGCAGCGGGCCGTATCGGCTGGTGTCCTGGCAGCCGGGCCAGCCGGCGCGCTATGCGCGCAATGACGCCTTCGCCGGCGCCGCCCCGGCCTACGCGACGGTCGAATTCCGTCCCATCGCCAATGCCGGCGCGCGCGTCGCGGCATTGCAGGCCGGCGACGCGGACCTGATCGAGATCGTCCCGCCCGACCAGTTCACGCGCTTCAAGGCGGACCAGCGCTTCGCGACCGCCGAAAGCCCCTCCAATCGGCTGATCTTCCTGACGCTCGATTCGGGGCGCGAGGACAGCCCGCATGTCCGCGCCCCCGAAGGCGCGCCGCTGCGCAACCCGCTCCGCGATGCCCGCGTGCGCCGCGCGCTGTCCATAGCCATCAACCGCGAGGCGCTGGTGGCCCGCACGCTCCAGGGCCAGGCGGTGGCGGCGGGCGACCTTGGCCCGGCGGGCTATTTCGGCACCTCGCCCGACCTGACGCCGCCGGCCTTCGACCTCGAGGGCGCACGGCGGCTGCTGGCCGAGGCCGGCTTCCCGCGCGGCTTCGCCGTGCAGGTCAACGGCCCGAACGACCGCTACGTGAATGACGAGCAGGTGGTGCAGGCCATCGCGCAGATGTGGACCCGCGCCGGCCTGCAGGCGAGCGTCGAGGTCAAGCCGCGCGGCGTCTGGCTGACCGAGGCGGCGCAGCTCCGCTATTCCGTGAACCTCGCCGGCTTCTCGCCCAATCCTGAAGTGCTCGGGATGCTCGAGACGCAGATCCATTCGTGGGACACGGTGCTCGGCCTCGGCACTGCCAATCGCGGCCGGTTCAGCAATCCGGAGATCGACGCGCTGATCCAGCGCGCCCGCACCACCATGGACGACGCCGCGCGCGCGCGCCTGACGCAGGAGGCTACACGCCGCGCCATCCGCGACGAGACCGCGCTGATCCCTCTCTATTTCCAGGTGAACACCTGGGCGATGCGGCGCGGCGTGACCTACGAGGCGCGGACGGACGAGATGACGCTGGCCTTCTCGGCGGGCCGCGCGCGCTGACGGCGGGCGGGGGCGCGGCTCGCACCCCGCCCCCTTTGCGCCGGGGCCGGAGCATGCACTACTCCGGACCGGGATTTCGGGGGAAGACGATGCCGGACGACGGCGCGGCGACGGACAGGATCATCTACTCGGCGCCGATCGGCGACGAGGTGAAGACCACCACCTGCTACATGTGCGCCTGCCGGTGCGGCATCCGCGTGCACCTCAAGGACGGCCGCGTCCGCTACATCGAGGGCAACCCGGACCATCCGGTGAACAAGGGCGTGCTCTGCGGCAAGGGCAGCGCCGGGATCATGACGCAGTATTCCCCGGCCAGGCTGCAGGCGCCGCTGAAGCGCGTCGGGCCGCGCGGGTCGGGCGAATACGCCGAGATTTCCTGGGACGAGGCGATGGAGATCGCCACCGGCTGGCTGAAGCATGTGCGAGAGACGGACCCGAAGCGCCTCGCCTTCTTCACCGGCCGCGACCAGTCCCAGTCGCTCACCGGCTTCTGGGCCGCGCAGTTCGGCACACCGAACTTCGCCGCGCATGGCGGCTTCTGCTCGGTGAACATGGCGGCCGGCGGGCTCTACACCATCGGTGGGTCCTTCTGGGAATTCGGCGAGCCCGACTGGGAGCACGCGAAGTACCTCATGATCTTCGGCGTCGCCGAGGACCATGATTCAAACCCGATCAAGACCGGCCTCGCGGCGCTGAAAAAGCGCGGGGCGAAGGTGGTCTCCGTGAACCCGGTCCGCACCGGGTATTCCGCGGTGGCCGACGAATGGGTGGGCATCCGTCCGGGCACGGACGGGCTGTTCGTGATGGCGCTGATCCATGAACTGATTCGCACCGATCGCGTGGATGGCGAGTTCCTGGTCCGCTACACCAATGCGCCCTGGCTGGTGGTTCGGAACCCGGGCGGAGCGGATGACGGGCTGTTCGCGCGCGACGCGGACGGCAAGCCGCTGGCGTGGGACCGCGCACGCGGGGCAATTCCGGCCGAGACCGTGGACCTGTCGCCGGTCCTGGTCGGCGAGTTCACCCTGCCCGACGGCCGGCGCGTGCAGCCGGCCTTCCACCTGATGGCGGAACGCTACCTCGGCGCTGAATACGCACCCGAGGCCGTCGCCGAACGCTGCGGACTTGCCGCCGACCGCATCCGGCGGCTCGCCGCCGAGGTCGCCGATGTCGCCTTCAACCAGCCGCTGACGTTGGACATCCCCTGGACGGACGTCTGGGGCCGGAAGCACGAGACGATGGTCGGTCGCCCCGTGGCCTTCCATGCCATGCGCGGCATCAGCGCGCATTCCAACGGCTTCCACACCTGCCGCGCGCTGCACATCCTGCAGATGCTGCTCGGCGCGGTCGATACGCCGGGTTCCTGGCGCTACAAGTCGCCCTTCCCGCGGCCGATCCCGCCCGGGCCCGGCCCTGCCGGCAAGACCTGCGCGCCGAACACGCCGATCGCGGGGAACCTGCTCGCCTTCCCGCATGGGCCGGACGACCTGCTGGTGGACGATGCGGGCAATCCGCTACGCATCGACCATTCCTTCTCCTGGGAAGCGCCGCTCGGCCTGCATGGGATGATGCACAGCGTCATCGGCCATGCCGAGAAGGAAGACCCGTATCGCATCGACACGCTGTTCATGTTCATGGCCAACATGGCCTGGAACAGCGCCATGAACCCGCTGGAGACGATCCGCTGCCTGACGGCGCAGGACGAGGACGGCGACTACGTCATCCCGCATGTCATCTACTCCGACGCCTACTTCAGCGAGACCGTCCCCTACGCCGACCTGATCCTGCCCGATACGACCTACCTCGAACGCTGGGACGCGATCTCCATCCTGGATCGCCCGATCGGCTCCTCGCACGGTCCGGGCGACGCCATCCGCCAGCCGGTGGTGAAGCCCGACCGCGACGTGCGCCCCTTCCAGGACGTGCTGATCGAACTCGGCGCGCGTCTCGGCCTGCCCGCCTTCGTGAAGGAGGACGGCAGCCCGCGCTTCAAGGACTACCCCGACTACATCGTGAACCATGAGCGCACGCCCGGCGTCGGCCCGCTGGCCGGCTGGCGCGGCGCGGACGGCACGAAGAAGGGCGTCGGCGAACCGAACCCCGACCAGCTCCGCCGCTACATCGAGAATGGCTGCTTCTGGCGCCACCACCTCTCGCCGGAGGAGTCCTACTTCAAGCACGCCAACGCGACCTATCTCGCCAATGCCAAGGCGATGGGGATGATGGGCAATGCCAATCAGGTCGTGCTGCAGATCTGGTCCGAGCCGCTGCAGAAGTTCCGCCTCGCTGCCGAGGGCCATGGCGCGAAGCAGCCGCCGGAACACCTGCGCGAGCGCGTCCGCTCCTACTGCGACCCGCTGCCCTTCTGGTACGCGCCGCTCGAGCAGCAGGCGCACGACACGGAGCCTTACCCGCTCTCGGCCGTCACGCAGCGACCGATGGCGATGTACCATTCCTGGGGGTCGATGAACGCCTGGCTGCGGCAGATCCACGGGTCGAACAAGCTCTACATGTCCCGCGCACGCGCCGAGACCGAAGGTCTGGCTCAGGACGACTGGGTCTGGGTCGAAAGCCGCAACGGCCGCGTGAAGGCGCAGCTCTCGCTGATGGAAGGCGTGAACCGCGACACGGTCTGGACCTGGAACGCCATCGGCAAGCGGGCTGGCGCCTGGATGCTTTCGCCCGGCGCGGCGGAGGCGCAGCGCGGCTTCCTGCTCAACCACGTCATCAGCGAATGGCTCCCGGCGCAGACCGGGCCGCGGCTCGCCAACGCCGACCCGGTGACGGGGCAAGCCGCCTGGTACGACCTGCGCGTGAAGGTGACGAAATGCGCGCCGGAGGAAGCGGGCGTGACCGATCCCTTCCCCACCATGCTCGATCCGCCGCCGCACATGCCGGAACCGCCCGACATGCTCCGCTACAATGCCGGGGGGCAGAAGCCGTGACATCCCTTCCCGAGCCGAAGGCCGGCGCGAAGAAGCTCGGCCTCGTCATCGACCTCGATACCTGCGTCGGCTGCCACGCCTGCGCGACCAACTGCAAGGAATGGAACACCAGCGGCCACATGGCGCCGCTGCCCGATCGGCATCCCTATTCCGCCGGGCAGGAGGGCGTGTGGTTCAATCGCGTCCATTCCTACGAGGCCGGCGAGGGCGAGGAAGGCCGAACCGTCCACTTCCCCCGGTCCTGCCTGCATTGCGAGACGCCCGCCTGCGTCACCGTCTGCCCGACCGGTGCCTCCTACAAGCGCGCCGAGGACGGTATCGTGCTGGTCAACACCGACATGTGCATCGGCTGCCAGCTCTGCGCCTGGGCCTGCCCCTACGGCGCGCGCGAGTTCGATGACGATGCCGGCGTGATGAAGAAGTGCACGCTCTGCGTGGACCGCATCTACAACGAGACCATTCCCGAAGACCGCCGCGTCCCGGCCTGCGTCTCGACATGCCCGGCCAATGCGCGGCATTTCGGCGACCTGGGCGACCCGGACAGCGCGGTGTCGAAGCTGGTGGCCGAGCGTGGCGGCTACGAGTTGATGCCCGAACTCGGCTACAAGCCGGTCAACCGCTACCTGCCGCCGCGCCGCGCGCCGAAGGCGGATGCCGGCCCGGCGAAGGAAGCCAGCCCGCTCCCCTCCCAGATCACCAACCCGCTGCTGCGCTGGGTCGACAAGGTGCTTTCGCGATGAATCCGGCGCCCTCGATCATCTTCTTCACCGTCGCCTCGGGTGCAGGCTACGGGCTGCTCTTCTGGCTCGGACTGCTGCGGCCGCTGGGCCAGGTGCCGCAGGGCGCGGGCTTCGGCGCGGCCGCGTGCGGGCTGGCGCTGGTGCTCATCATGTTCGGGCTGCTGTCCTCCACCGCCCATCTCGGCCGGCCGGAGCGCGCCTGGCGGGCGCTGAGCCAGTGGCGGTCATCCTGGCTGTCGCGGGAAGGCGTCGCGGCGGTGGCCACCTTCGCGCCAGCCGGGCTGTTCTTCATCGCCATGATCGGCGGCGATGAAGGACTGGCGCGACCGATGGGGCTGCTCTCGGCGGCGGGCGCGGCGGTCACGGTCTATTGCACCGGCATGATCTACGCCTCGCTGAAGCCGATCCGGCAATGGCACCACCCGCTGGTGACGCCGGGCTATCTGCTCTTCGGCGCCTTCTCCGGCGCGGCGCTGCTGGCGATGCTCGCGGGTTTCTGGGGCCAGGCGGCGACGCCGGCTGCGATCGCGGCGGTGCTGGGCGCCCTCGCCTTCGCGCTGAAGCGCGCCTACTGGGCGAGCGTCGATGCCACGCCGCCGGTGGCCACGGCGGAAAGCGCCACCGGCCTCGGCTTCATCGGCAAGGTGCGGCCGCTCGACCCGCCGCACACCGAAACGAATTACCTGCTCCGGGAGATGGCCTTCCGCATCGGCCGGGCCCACGCGAAGCGCCTGCGCGGCATCGCGAGCCTCGCCGGCTTCGCGGCGCCGACCGTGCTGCTGCTGCTGGCGCTGCTGGTCGGCGGGGTGCCGGGGGGCATCCTGGCACTCGCCGCCGCGGCCCTGGCCCTGGCCGGCCTGCTCGCCGAGCGATGGCTGATGTTCGCCGAAGCCACACATACGGTCGCCATCTATTACGGCATGCCCGAGCGCGGCTGACCTCACGCCGCTTGCTTCCGACGCTGCCTTCCCCAAGGATCGAACGGAAACGATCCGGGGAGGCAAGTTCCATGAAGCGCTCGGAATTCCTCGCGGCCGTGGCCGCGACCGCGACGACGGCGGCGCTGGGCCTGCCGCGCCCCGCCCGCGCCCAGGGTGACCCGGGCATGCTGCGCGCCGGCCTGAAGCTCAGCCCGACCTCGATGGACCCGCATTTCCGCCTGTCCGGCGAGCAGAACATCCTGCGGGCGGTCCATGCGCGGCTGGTCGGCATGTCATCCGACGGCAAGCCTGAACCCGGCATCGCGGAATCCTGGCGCCCCGTGAACGACGGCAAGGCCTGGGAATTCAGGATCCGCGCCGATGCGAAGTTCAGCGACGGCAGCCCGGTCACGGCGGAGGACGTCGCCTATTCCATCGCCCGCGTGCCCACCATCGAGGGCTCGGCCGGCGCCTACCAGATCTTCGTCCGTGCCATTGCGCGGACGGAGGTGAAGGATGCCCGCACCATCCTGCTGCATACCGCGAGCCCCTACCCCTTCATGGCCGAGGACATGACCGAGGTGGCGATCATCGCGAAATCCCTCGGCCCCGGCCTCCGTACGGCGGATTTCAACAGCCAGGCGGTGAAGGTGTTCTCGGGCCCGTACATGCTCGCGGACTATCGCTTCGGCGAGTTCGTCGCCATGCAGCGCAACCCGCACTGGTCCGGGCCGCGACCGACCTTCGACAGCGCCCACTTCAAGGTCATCGCCGCCGACGCCAGTCGCATGGCGGCGCTCATCGCTGGCGACGTCCAGGCGGTGGACGAGGTCTCGGTGCCGGACATCCCCCGGCTGCGGCGCGACCCCAACGTCAACGTCACGCAGATTGCCGGCATGCGCGTGATGTACATCTCGATGGACATGGACCGGGACGCCTCGCCGCATATCCGCGACGCCAACGGCCAGCCGATGACACGCAACCCGCTGAAGGATGCGCGGGTGCGCCAGGCGCTGTCCTACGCCATCAACCGCCAGGCGATCGTGGACCGGGTTATGGAAGGCGCGGCCACCGTCGCGTCGAACCTGTTGCCGGACGGCACGCCGGGCACGTCCTCCGCGCTGCGTGTCACGCCCTACGACCCGGAGCGCGCACGGCACCTGCTCGCCGAGGCCGGTTATCCCAACGGCTTCCAGATCACGCTGCACGCCACCAACGACCGCTATCCGAACGACGAGAAGGTGGCGCAGGCGATCGCGCAGTTCTGGACGCGCATCGGCGTGCGGACGGAGGTCGCGACCCTGCCCAACGCCGCCTTCTTCCCTGCCGCGGCGCGCCAGCAGTTCAGCGTCTTCGCGGCGCAGTACGGCGCGGACAACGTCTCCTACGCCTATCGCGCGCTGGTCCACACCTATGACCGCGAGCGCGGCCTCGGCACTGCCAACCGCACGCGGCATTCGAGCCCGCGCGGCGATGCCCTGGTGGCCGAGGCGTTGACGGAGATGGACGAGACGAAGCGGAACGCTCTGCTCGCGCGCGCGGCGGACATCGCCATCGGGGAGGAGGCGATCATCCACATGATCTACCACCCCGCCTATGTGTACGCGGCGCGGAAGCCCCTGTCGGTGACGCCCTACTACAACGGGGCCTTCCTGCCGCAGGCGGTGACGCGCGGCTGATCCGCGCGCCGGCTCGTACGGGCGGCAGCTATCGCTGAACCGTGGTCGAAGGTCGCTGCCGCCCGCACCCCCTTTGTCTTGCACGCGGCCGCCCCACCGGCCCCGACTTCGGATACGCCGGGCAGCGATGCCGGACGCATCATTCCGCCGCGCGCGCCGCCACGAAGTCGACGAAGGCCCGGATGCGCGGCATGCGGTGCCGTCCAGGCGCGGTGATGGCCCAGACGGGCACGTCTTCCGACGCGTGCTCGGCCCCCAGCAGCGCGACGAGCCGCCCATCGTCGATCGCGTCGCGCACCATGAACTCGCTCACCCGGATGATGCCGAGGCCGGCGAGCGCCATGTCGCGCAGCGCCTCGGCGCTGTCCGAGGTGACTGGCCCGCGCACGTTCAGCGCGGCGATGCGATCTCCGTCGCGGAAGGGCCAGACGGTCATGCGCGCCAGCCCGTGCAGCACGATGCAGTCATGTGTGAGCAGATCGGCCGGACGCAGCGGCGTGCCGCGCCGCGCCAGGTAGTCGGGCGCCGCGCAGATCACCCGTCGCCCGTTCGCGATCCTGCGCGCCAACAGGGACGAGTCCTCGAGCACGCCCGTGCGCAGCACCACGTCCACGCCCTCGGCCACCAGGTCCACGGGCCGGTCGATGATGGTCAGGTCCAAGGTGATGTCCGGATACTCCGCGAAGAAGGCCGGAAGCAGCGGGATCAGCCGATGCCGTGCATAGGCCGTGCTGGTGTTCACGCGCAGATGGCCGCGCGGCCTTCCGCGCCCGGCAGTCACCTCCGTCTCCGCCGCCTCGATGAGGGCGAGGATATCGCGGGCGCGGGCGGCGTAGGTTTCGCCCTCGGGCGTCAGCGCGACGCGCCGCGTCGTGCGGGTCAGGAGGCGCACGCCAAGACGCGCCTCCAGCCGTTGCACGAGCTTCGACAGGGCCGAGGGCGTCAGCGGCGAGCCGCGGGCCGCCGCGGAGAAACCTCCACGCTCGACGATGCGCAGGAAGGCCGCCATCTCGTCCGACTGGCCCATTTCGGACTCCAATTCAGCAATCTTTTGTCAACGCAGCAGATTATCGCCTGAACCTCGATGCGCGAGAAGAATGGGGAAAGGAGGGCCTCCCCATGCCCCTGGTTCGCATCCATATCCCGCAAGGCTGGCCCGAGGCGCGCATCGCCGCCTTCGGAGACGCCATCCACGACGCCCTCATCGAGACGGTGGACGTGCCGCCCGAAGACCGCTTCCAGGTCATCGCCGAGCACGCGCCGCACCGGCTGATCATGGATCCCGCCTATTTCGGCGTGGATCGGGGGCCGGGCGCCTCGGTGGTGCACATCACCTTCCGTCGCGGCCGCAGCGACGAGAAGAAGCGCGCGCTCTACGACGCCATCGCCCGGCGCGCCAAGGCCGCCGGCATCCGCGCGCAGGACGTCATGGTCGTACTGCAGGAGAATGCGGCGATCGACTGGTCCTTCGGGGCCGGCGTCGCGCAGATGTCTCCCGCGGAGGTGGTGGCATGAGCGCGCATGTCGCTGGCCATGCGCTGCGGGCGGCCGCCCGGCCCGACCTGTGGCGCAACATCGCGGATCGGTGGCTCAACCGGATCCGAGACCGCGCCGCCATGGCTACGATGACGGAGCGGGATATGCGCGATGCGGGGCTCAATCGTTATGACGTCGCGCGCGAGTGCAGCAAGCCGTTCTGGCGCGAATGACCCGGCCAGCGCGACGGCGGCCACGGACCGGCGTCGCGCGTGGCTTCGATGATGACAGGTCTTGCGGGAATGCCCTGAGGCGAAATGGTCGGAGCGGCGGGATTCGAACCCACGACCCCCAGTCCCCCAGACTGATGCGCTACCAGGCTGCGCTACGCTCCGACCGGACGCGCCGTGTAGCACCGGCCGCGACGGGTTTCCACCCCCCGCGATCAGCGCGCGAGCGCGTGCAGTTCGCGTGCGATCGCCTCGAGCTCCGCCAGCGCCTCGCGCAGCGCGGCGGTCTCCTGCTCCTCCGCGGCCGGCGGCGGATCGCCGAGCGGCAATTCGCCGGTCACGGTGGCCTGCGGCCCTTCGTCGGTGCCGTCGCGCAGCAGCCGCTGCACGCCCTTGATCGTGTAGCCCTGCGTGTAGAGCAGGTCGGAAATGCGCCGCAGCAGCGCAATGTCCTCCGGGCGGTAGTATCGCCGCCCGCCGCCGCGCTTGAGCGGCTTGAGCTGCGGGAACTTCGTTTCCCAGAATCGCAGCACGTGCTGCGGGATGTGCAGGTCGTCCGCGACTTCGCTGATGGTGCGGAAGGCCGTCGGCGCCTTGCGCGGCTTCGCGCGGCCTTCGTCGGGCGGAAGGTCCTCGCTCATGCCTCGTCCTCGGCCGGCTCGTTGTTGATGCGGGCCTTGAGCACCTGCGATGGACGGAAGGAGAGCACCTTGCGCGGCAGGATCGGCACCTCGACGCCGGTCTTGGGGTTGCGCCCGACGCGCTGCCCCTTCTGGCGTACAAGGAACGTGCCGAAGGCCGAGATCTTCACGGGATCCCCGGCCTCGAGCGCGGCGGAGATGCGCTCCAGGACAGTCTCCAGCAGCGCCGCGCTCTCGTTCCGCGACAGGCCGACATTGGCGTAGACCGCTTCGGCCAACTGCGCGCGCGTCACCGTGTTCATGCCGTGGATGATCCCGCAACCCTTTGATACAGGGAGAAAACCGGGAAGCGGAGCGGCCGTCAACCGAATTGCGGGGCGGCAGCGCGCGGGGCTCGGGTCCGCGCGCCGAGGGGCGTCAGAACCGCGCGAGCGCCGCGCCCCAGGTCAGGCCGCCGCCGATCGCTTCCATCACCACCAGGTCGCCGGCGCCGATGCGCCCGTCGCGGTGCGCCTCGGCCAGGGCCAGGGGAATGGAGGCGGCCGAGGTATTGGCGTGCCGGTCCACGGTCACCACCACGCGATCCTCGGGCAGGTGCAGCTTCTTGCCCATGGCGTTGATAATGCGCAGGTTTGCCTGGTGCGGCACCAGCCAGCGCACATCCTCGTGGCCGAGGCCGTTGGCCGACAGCGCCTCGTCCACCACCGCGGCCAGCTTGGTCACGGCGTGGCGGAAGACCTCCTTGCCCGCCATGCGCAGCAGCCCGGGCCCGCCGGTGGAACCGGCGCCGCCCTCGATGTGCAGGATGTCGCCGAAGCGCCCGTCCGAGTGCATGTGGCAGGACAGCAGCCCGCGATCGGCCGTCGTGCCCGCGCCTTCCTCGGCCCGCAGCAGCACCGCGCCGGCACCATCCCCGAACAGCACGCAGGTGCCGCGGTCGGCCCAGTCGAGGATGCGCGAATAGACCTCGGTGCCGATCACCAGCACGCAGCGCGCCTGGCCGGTGCGGATCAGGGAATCCGCGACCGCCAGCCCGTAGATGAAGCCCGTGCAGGCGGCGGCGATGTCGAAGGCAAAGCCCTTCGTGACGCCGAGCTTCGCCTGGATGCGCACCGCAGTCGCCGGGAAGGCGGAATCGGGTGTCGAGGTCGCGACCAGGATCGCATCGACCTCAGCCGGCTCGACGCCGGCGCGCGACAGCGCCTCGCGCGCCGCGGCCGCGCCCATGTCGGAGGCCGTCTCCCCCGACGCCGCCACGTGGCGGTAGCGGATCCCGGTGCGTTCGCGGATCCACGCGTCCGAGGTCTCGAGGCCGTGCAGCGCGGCGAGTTCATCGTTGGACAGGCGCAGCTCGGGCAGGTAGCCACCGCAGCCGTCGATCGTCACTCGCAGGACCATGGGCACTCTCAGCGGGATGCGGGCGCGAATCGCGGCCCGGCGGCGGACAGGCGGGAAAGCCCGTCCCGGATGCGTTCGTTGAAGCCGTGCGTCACCATGTCCATGGCGACATCGACGGCATGGGCGAAGCCGAAGGCGTCGGTACCGCCATGCGACTTCACGACGACGCCGTTCAGACCGATCAGGATCGCACCGTTGTAGCGGCGCGGATCCATCCACTCGCGCAGCCGGTCGAGCGCCGGGCGCGCCAGGAGGTAGCCGAGCCGCGCCGGCACGCTGCTGGTGAAGACCTGGCGCAACAGGTCGCGCATGAGCTTGAGCGCACCCTCGCCGGTCTTGAGCGCGACATTGCCGGTGAAGCCGTCCGTCACGATCACGTCTGTCGTGCCGGCGGTGATGTCGTGGCCTTCGACGAATCCGCGGAACTGCGCGCCGATATGCGAATCGCGCAGCACCTCGGCGGCGTTGCGCACGCGGTCGTCGCCCTTCAGCTCCTCGGAGCCGACATTGAGCAGGCCGATGGTGGGGTTGGTCAGGCCGAGCACGGCGCGCGCGAAGGCATCGCCCATCACCGCGAACTCGACCAGGTTGCGCGCGTCGCACTGCACATTGGCGCCGAGGTCGAGCAGCACCACGTCGCCGCGCGCCGAGGGCCCGATCGCGGCGAGCGCCGGGCGGTCGATCTCGGGCAGCGTCTTGATGACGATCTTGGCCAGCGCCATCAGCGCGCCGGTATTGCCGGCGGAGACGACGCCAGCCGCCTCCCCCGCCGCCACCGAGTCGATCGCAACGCGCATGGAGGACCCACGCACGCGCAGCGCCGCAGTCGGCTTCAGGTCGCCCGAGATGCGTTCCGGCGCATGGCGCAGGCTGCACGCGCGCGCCGCGCGCTTGCGCCGCGCCAAGCCGCCCGCGACCAACGCCTCGTCGCCGACGAGCAGGAAGCGGGCCTGCGGATGCCGCTCGGCCGCCAATTCCAACCCGTCGAGCACGACGTCAGGCGCCGAATCTCCGCCCATGGCGTCTATCGCCAATGCGAAGGGCGGGGCGTCCTGGGCCACCTCAGCGAATCCCGCGCGCGCGCGTCAGCACGGCGCGTCAGCCGCGGATGGTCTGGCCCACGCGCTCCGCCGCCACCACCTCACGGCCGTCGTAGTGGCCGCAGTGGGAGCAGACATGATGCGGGCGCTTCAGCTCACCGCAGTTCGAGCACTCCTGGTAGGACGGAGCGCTGAGCGCCTCATGGCTGCGACGCATGCCGCGGCGGGAAGGCGAAGTCTTCTTCTTCGGAACGGCCATGGCGCCGAGCCTCTTTCATCAAATAGTCAAGCAGGGAAGCGGGAGGGCCGGGGCTTAGCACCGCCCCCCGCCGGGCGCAAGCGCGCGCCGCCGCGGCATGCCTCAGCGCGGCCGGCGCAGCGCCGATAGCGCGGCGAAGGGACCGGTCGGCGGGGGCTCCTCCCCCTCCTCCCCGCCCGGCAGGACCGCGCCCGGCGCCCGCGGATAGGGGTCGAGGGCGAGCGAGAGTTGCTCGGCGATCGCCTCGCCGAGGTCCGCGGCGTCGTCCTCGACAGGAACCTCGTCCGGCGCCTCGGGGTCCTCCGAGGGCTCCTCCCCCGGGGCCAGGATGCGCAGCGACACCGCCTCCTCGACCGCCTGGGTAACGGGTTCGAGGGTGATGACGCAGTCCTGCACCACCTCCGCCGCGAGCCGCCCGGTGACGGCGACCGAACCGCCGGGCTCCGGCCGCAGCCGCAGCTTGGCCTCGAGCCGATTGATCGCCTGGATCCCGAAGCGCCTGGCCAGCGCCGCGCATTCGGCCGGGCTGGCCACGAGGCGTTCCTCCCGCCCCTCCTCCGGGAGGCGCGCGAGGGCGATGGGACGGTGGAATTCAGGCGTCACGGAGCAGGCCCTCCGCCGGAAGATAGCCGACCCGCCCCGCGACCAGGTCGGCGATGCCCTGCGCGCCGAGGTGCGCCGCCTGGGCCCGCGCCACCGCCGACAGGCGTTCCGGCGCGCCGCCCGGGGCGTCCCCGCGCCAGACGTTGCGCGCCAGGCCTTCGGCGAGGGCATTGTCGTCGGCCGAGTCGAGGGCGGCCTCGTAGGCCAGGGCGCGGCCGTGAAAGGCCTCCCAGGCCTGGCGCACGCGCTTGCCGACCGAAAGGTCGCCCACGCCCATCTCACGCAGGCTCTGGTCCATGTCGGAGAACATGGCGTCGAACACCGCCTGCGCCAGCGCCGGGCCGCGCGCGTCCGGGTCCTTCCGCAGGCGGCGGATCAGCAATGCGACGTGCAGGCTGATGAGGTCGAAGCGACCCTCCACCGTGTCGGGCACGCCGAGCGCGGCAAAGAGGGCAGGCTCACGCGCCGCGGCCACGGCTGCGCCGTAAAGCTCGAAGCCGGCCCGCTCGTGCGGGCGGCGGCGGAACATGGCGAGGAGACCCATGATCTGGAATGGCTCCGGCCGCCTGCGCGGTTGACCCGGGGGCGGCATGCTGTCTATCGGTTGCCGCGACATGGCCCGCCATCCCCGATCGGTCAACGCAATCCTGGTTTCCCTGGTCGCCCTGCCCCTGCTGGGCGGCTGCGGCTGGCTGTCGGAATGGATCGGTCCCGACCCGATCGAGCGCGGCAACCGCGTCGATGCCGAGCGGCTGAGCCAGATCACGCCGGGGGTGCAGACGCGCAACGACGTCGAGTCCCTGCTCGGCTCGCCGACCGCCCGCGGCACCTTCGACGAGGACAACTGGTACTACATCAGCGCCCGCACCCGGACGCAGCCGGGGCGTTACCTCGACGTCGAGGACCGCCGCGTGGTCGCCATCTCCTTCAACCGCGACGGCGTCGTTTCCGGCGTGCGGGAACTGACCGAGGTGGATGGCCGCAGCGTCACCCCGGTCTCGCGCGAAACCCCGGTGCCGGGCACCGAACGGACGCTGCTCCAGGCGTTGTTCGGCAACATCGGCCGCCCCGGTCTGGACCGCGGCCCGCAGCAGAACCCGGCATCGATCACCCGCGGGCGTTGATCCCGCGCCCGGAGGAATGCAGGCGTCGCCGGGAAACGCCCCGGCGCGCCGATTCGCTCAGAAATGGCTCCAGCCGCCGCGCGACACGTCGAGCGGCGTGCCGGCCGCATCGCGTGCGACCACCTCCGGCGCGCCCGGCACCATCTGCCCGATGCGCGTGACCGGAACGCCGGCGCGGGACGCTGCCGCGCGCACGGCCCCGGCCGCCTCGGGCGCCGCGGCGAACAGCAGTTCGTAGTCGTCCCCGCCGGTCAACAGTGCCGGCAGGAGGGCCGGATCCCGCCCCAGCAGGGCCCGCGCCGGGGCCGAGAGCGGCACCTCCGCCGCCGAGACCTCCGCCCTGCACCCCGCCGCGCGGCAGAGATGCCCGAGGTCCTGGACCAGCCCGTCGGAGACATCGAGCCCCGCCCGCGCCACCGGCGCGATCGCCTGGCCGAGCGCCAGCCGCGGTTCCGGCAGGCGGTAGCGGCGCGCGAGGTGCCCTTCGGCATCGGCCGGCACTTCCCCCCGCAGCACGCGCAGCCCGAGCAGCCCATCGCCGATGGTGCCGGAAACCCAGACATCGTCCCCCGGCCGCGCGCCGGCGCGCTTCAGTTCCGCCCCCGGCGCCACGGTGCCGAGGATGGTGAGCGACAGGCAGGTCGGCCCGGGCGTCGAGGTGGTGTCGCCGCCCAGCACGCTCAGGCCGAAGGTGCGCTGGTCCTCCGCGAGGCCGCGCACGAACCCGGCGATCCAATGGTCGGCAATGCCCCGTGCGAAGGAGGTGGTCATCAGGTAGCCAAGCGGTGCCGCCCCCATCGCCGCGAGGTCCGAGAGGTTCACCCGCAGCAGCTTGCGGCCGACCGTCTCCGGCGGGTCCTCGGGCAGGTAGTGCACGCCCTCGACCATCGCATCGGCCGCGATGACCAGCCGGCGCCCGGCCGGGATGTCGAGCACCGCGGCATCGTCGGCGAGATCGAGCGCCCCCTCCCCGGCCAGCGGCAGGAAGTGGCGGGCGATCAGCGCGAATTCTGCGGGGAGGCTCACCGCGCTGCCCCGAACTCCGCGGGCCGCAGCGTATGGGCCATGGAGTCGAGCACGCCGTTGGCGAAACGGCAGGTCTCCTCGTCGAGGAAGCCGCGCGCGATGTCGAGGTATTCGTTGATCACCACGCGCGCCGGAGGCTCGGCGCCGTTCAGCAGTTCCGCAGCCGCGGCGCGGAACACCGCGCGCAGCACGGGGTCAAGCCGCTCCAGCGTCCAGTCCTTCGCCAGATGGGCGCGGATCTCGGCGTCGCACTGCTCGGAGCGCGTCGCCGCGGCCTTCAGGATCGCCTCGAAGAGCGGGATGTGCGCGAGCGGCACGCGGCCTTCCTCGAAGGCCTCCTGCGCCGCCGCGTCGCCGGCGCCGATGCGGTGGCGGATGAACTGGTGGGCGACGGTCTCGGCGCTCTCGCCGGTCTGCTCCGACTGGAACAGGGCCTGGACGGCGGCGACGCGGGCGCCTGTGCGCGGGCGGCCCGTGGGCTTCGGACGCATGCTCATCCGGCCAACCCCCAACGGCGCGCCAGCGCGACCTGGCCGAGCACGGCATGCGCCGCCTCGGCGCCCTTGTTCATGCGGTCGTCGCGCGCACGGGCCTCGGCCTGGGCGATCGTGTCCACCGTCAGCAGCCCGAAGCCGATCGCCGCGGCGCTGCGCGTCGAGACATCCATCACGCCGTTGCAGATGGCGTCGCAGATGAAGGTGTAGTGGTCGGTCTCGCCCTTCACGACGCAGCCGAGCAGCAGGAAGCCGTCCCAGCGGCGCGGCGACTTCAGCGCCATGGCGAGGGCTGCCGGCAGTTCGTAGCCGCCGGCGACCTCGACCACTTCGGCCGTGGCGTTGACGTCGGCGAAGACGCGCTGCGCGCCGCGCAGCATGCCGTCCACCACCTCCCGGTAATAGGGCGCCTGGATGACGAGGATGCGGGGCGCGGGGCCGGCCAGGGTGGCGGCGCCGCGCTCCGGGGAATCGAGGGTGCTCAAGGCGTGCTGTCCGTGGGAATGGGCCGGGTCTCGATGTCCTCGATCCCGTAGCCCTCGAGGCCGACGATCGGCCGCGGGTGGTTGGAAAGGCGGATCATGCGCTTCACGCCGAGGTCGGCGAGGATCTGCGCACCGATGCCGTAGTCGCGCAGTTCGGGCGCGATGGCGCGCGCGCGGTGCAGTTGCTCGGAAAGGTCGTGCGTGCGCGCGTCGCGCAGCAGCACAACCACGCCGCGGCCTTCCTCGGCGATCATGCGCATGGCCCCGTGCAGCTCGCCGATGCCGCGCCCGGCGACGATGTCGTTCAGCAATGAGGCGGCATGCACGCGCACCAGAACCGGCTCCTCGCCGGAAGGTTCCCCCTTGACCAGGGCCAGGTGCTCGCCGGCGGCGACGGTGCTCGCATAGATCACTGCGCGCCATTCGCCGCCCACCGCCTGGACCAGCGCCGTGTCCTCGACGCGGCGCACCAGGCGCTCGGTGCGGCGGCGATGGGCGATCAGGTCGGCGATGGTGCCGAGCTTCAGCCCGTGATGCTGGGCGAAGGCCACCAGGTCCGGCATGCGGGCCATGGTGCCGTCATCATTCATGATCTCGCAGATCACGCCGGAGGGGTTCAGGCCGGCGAGGCGCGCGAAATCCACCGCCGCCTCGGTGTGGCCGGCGCGGACCAGCACGCCGCCCTCGCGCGCCACCAGCGGGAAGACGTGGCCGGGCGTGACGATGTGCTCGCGCCCGAGTTCCGGGTTGATGGCGACGGCGACGGTGCGCGAGCGATCCGCCGCGCTGATGCCGGTGGTCACGCCCTCCCGTGCCTCGATCGAGACGGTGAAGGCCGTCTGGTGCCGCGTGCCGTTGGATTGCGCCATCAGCGGCAGCGCCAGTTCATCGACCCGGTGCTGCGTCATGGACAGGCAGATCAGCCCGCGCGCATAGCGGGCCATGAAGTTGATCGCGTCCGGCGTGGCGAATTGCGCGGGGATGACGAGGTCGCCCTCGTTCTCGCGGTCCTCGTCATCCACCAGGATGAACATGCGGCCGCGGCGCGCTTCCTCCAGCAGTTCCTCGGTAGGCGAGATGAACTCCGCGAAGGAGGTGCGGACGGTGCCGCCCGCCATGGTCGTGCTCAACGATCGTACTCCCGGAGCCGCGCGACATAACGCGCCATCATGTCCACCTCGATGTTGACCTTGTCGCCGGGCTGCAGCGTGCCGAAGGTGGTGACCGAGGCGGTGTGCGGGATGATGTTGACCCCGAACACCTCCCCGTCAACCTCGTTGACCGTCAGGGAAACGCCGTCGATGGCGACCGAGCCCTTGGGCGCGATGAAGGGGGCGACCGCCTTCGGCACCCGGAAGCGCCAGCGGACCGAGGCGTTCTCCGGCGTGGCCGAGACCACCTCCCCCACCCCGTCCACATGACCGGCGACGAGATGCCCGCCGAGCTCGTCCCCCATGCGCAGCGCGCGCTCGAGGTTGATGCGCGTGCCGGGCTTCCAACCGCCCACCGTGGTCTTGGCGATGGTTTCGGCCGAGCAATCCACCGAGAAGGCATCCGCCGCCAGGTGCACCACCGTCAGGCACACGCCCGAGCACGCGATGGAGGCGCCGAGGGCAGCCGGCGACGGCTCGGCGAGGAAGACGGGCGAGGTGCCGATGACCAGGCGCAGGTCGTGCCCGCCGCCGATCGGCTGCACTTCCCGCACCGTGCCCAGGGCCGTCACGATCCCGGTGAACATGGGGGCACCTCCTCGATGCGCTCGAACTCGGTCAGGACATCCGCGCCCAGGGCACGCAGGGCGACGCGGCGGAAGCGGGGCATGGCGGCAAGTGCGGCAAGGTGCAAGCCCTCGGCCGCCGGGCGGCCCTCCGCACCCATGACGCCGGCGGCGTGGAACCAGGCCAGCCGATCGACCAGCCCCGCGCGCAGCAGGGCCGCGGCCATGCCGGCGCCGCCTTCGGCCAGCACGCGGGTCACGCCCCGGCGGGCCAGGGCGGCAAGAAGGGCGGCAAGGTCGAGCCCGGCCTCGGCAGCGGGGGCGGTCATTACCTCGACCCCCGCGGCGATGAAGGGGGCAAGCGCGGCCGGCGGATGGCCGGGCGCCGTCACGATGGAGGTCGGCGCGATCCGCGCGGTGCGCACCAGTCCAGCCGTGACCGGCGTGCGGAGCCGCGCATCGGCGACGACGCGCAGCATGGGCACACGCTCCATGCCGGGGATGCGGCAGGTCAGGTCGGGGTCGTCGGCAAGGGCAGTGCCGGAGCCGACCAGCACGGCGTCATGGCGGGCGCGCATGGCGTGCACCTCCCGCCGCGCCTCGGGGCCGGTGATCCAGCGGCTCTCGCCGGCCGCAGTGGCGATGCGGCCGTCCAGCGTGGTCGCCAGTTTCAGCGTGACCACCGGCAGGCCGGACTGGATGCGGCGGAAGAAGCCGGCGTTGAGCGCCCTCGCCTCCCGTTCCAGCAGTCCTTCCTCCACCACGATACCGGCGTCGCGCAGCATGGCGAGGCCGCGCCCGTTCACCCGCGCATCGGGGTCCCGCATGGCCATGACCACGCGGGCGACGCCGGCCTCGGCCAGTGCGTTGCAGCAGGGCGGCGTGCGGCCATGGTGGGAGCACGGTTCCAGCGTGACGTATGCGGTGGCGCCGCGGGCGCGGGAGCCGGCGCGGCGCAGCGCCTCCGTCTCGGCGTGCGGGCGCCCGCCGGGCTGGGTCCAGCCGCGGCCGACCACCTGGCCGTTCCGAACCAGCACGCAGCCGACGGCCGGGTTCGGCCAAGCGTTGCCGAGACCCCGCCGGGCGAGCGCCAGGGCGGCGCGCATATGGGCTGTGTCGTCCATGCTCCGGGCCGATGTGGGGGCGAGGCGGCCCGGCCGCTATTCCTTCTTCCCGAGTTCCCCGAGGAAGGCCTGGAAGTCCTTCGCCTCCCCGAAGTTCCGGTAGACGCTGGCGAAGCGGACATAGGCGACCTGGTCCAGCTCCTTCAACGACTCCATCACGATCTCGCCGATCTTGCGGGAGGGGATCTCGGTCTCGCCTTCCGTCTCGAGCCGGCGCTGGATGGAGTTCACCAGCCGCTCGATCCGGTCCTCGTCAACCGGGCGCTTGCGCAGGGCGACGCGGATGGACCGCGCCAGCTTCTCCCGGTCGAAGGGCACGCGGCGGCCATCGGTCTTGAGGACCGTGATCTCGCGCAGCTGCACGCGCTCGAAGGTCGTGAAGCGCGCCCCGCAGGCGGCGCAGGCCCGCCGGCGCCGGATCGCCGCCGCGTCCTCGGCCGGGCGGCTGTCCTTCACCTGGGTGTCCTCGGCGCCGCAGAAGGGGCACTTCATCGCGGGCGCCTCAGGCCGGATAGACGGGGAAGCGGCGGCAGAGCTCGAGCACCTTGGCCTTCACCGCGGTTTCGACCGCGCTGTTCACGCCGTCGGCGTTGGAGGCGGCAGCGCCGTCCAGCACTTCCCCGATCAGGCGGCCGACCTCGCGGAACTCCTCCGTCCCGAAGCCGCGCGTGGTGCCGGCCGGGGTCCCGAGGCGCACGCCGGAAGTGACCATCGGCTTCTCGGGGTCGAAGGGGATGGCGTTCTTGTTGCAGGTCAGGTGAGCGCGGTTCAGCGCCGCTTCCGCCACCTTGCCGGTCAGGCGCTTGGGTCGCAGATCCACCAGCAGCAGGTGGTTGTCGGTGCCACCGGTCACGAGGTCGAGGCCCTGGGACTTCAGTTCCTCGGCCAGCGCCTGGGCATTGGCGACGATCTGCGCGGCATAGGCGCGGAAGTCCGGCCGCAGCGCCTCGGCGAAGGCCACGGCCTTGGCGGCGATGACATGCATCAGCGGGCCGCCCTGCAGCCCGGGGAAGACCGCGGAGTTGATCTTCTTCGCCAGTGCTTCGTCATTGGTGAGGATCATGCCGCCACGCGGGCCACGCAGCGTCTTGTGCGTGGTGGTCGTCACGACATGCGCGTGCGGGAACGGGGACGGGTGCGCTCCACCGGCCACCAGCCCCGCGAAATGCGCCATGTCCACCATGAAATAGGCGCCGACCTCGTCCGCAATCTGGCGGAAGCGGGCGAAATCCCAGTGGCGGGCATAGGCCGAGCCGCCGGCGATGATCAGCTTCGGCTTCGATTCGCGGGCGATGCGCGCGACCTCGTCCATGTCGATGCGCTGGTCGTCGCGGCGCACCGTGTAGGGAACGGGCCTGAACCACTTGCCGGAGAGGTTGGCCGGCGAGCCGTGCGTCAGGTGCCCGCCGGCAGCGAGGTCGAGGCCCATGAAGGCGTCGCCCGGCTGCAGCAGCGCCAGGAACACGGCCTGGTTGGCCTGGGCGCCGGAATGCGGCTGCACATTGGCGAATCCGCAGCCGAACAGCTTGCAGGCACGCTCGATCGCGAAGCGCTCGGCGATGTCCACCGCCTCGCAGCCGCCGTAGTAGCGGCGGCCGGGATAACCCTCGGCGTACTTGTTGGTCAGGACGGAGCCCTGGGCCTCGAGCACCGCACGGGAGACGATGTTCTCCGAGGCGATGAGTTCGATGCCGTCCTGCTGGCGGGCCAGTTCCTCGGCCACCGCGGCGGCAAGGTCGGGGTCGGCCTCGGCGAGGGAGGCATGGAAGAAGGTCTCGGCGGGGGCGGCGCCGGCGGCGAGGCCGTCCGGCGCGCGGAGGGGAGCGGGGGCGGGGCGCGTCATGGATCGGGTTTTGCGCCGGGGGGGCGCGGCTTGGCAAGGCGCCCCGTGCCGGACGGCCCGGCTGGGGCCGGGCAAGGCATCCGTGCCGCGCCCGGTCG
>NZ_JAAEDM010000044.1 GCF_018129065.1 Neoroseomonas soli
GGCGCTGGGGCTGATGCCGCGCGCCGGCGCCGCGCTGGCCGCCGCCGCGGCGGGTGCGCGCCGGCTCTTCGAGACCGCGGATGCGAAGGAGCCCGTGCCTGAGCCGGACGCTCCGGCGGCACTGCCCTCTGGCCATTCCCTGCGCGTTTCCGGCCTTCGCTTCGCCTGGGCGCCGGACCGGCCGCCGGTCTTCGATGGTCTTGACCTGGAGGTCCCCGAGGGCGGGCGCATCGCGCTGCTCGGCCCATCCGGGACGGGCAAATCGACGCTCGCCGCATTGCTGCTGAAGTTCGCCGCGCCGCAGGATGGGCGCATCACGCTCGGGGGCGTGGACATCGTCTCCCTGTCGGCTGCGGACCTGCGCCGGCGGGTCACCTGGCTGACCCAGGATGCCCGGCTGTTCGACGACACGATCGCCGCCAATCTCCGCCTCGCCGAGCCGGGGGCGACGGATGCCGAACTCTGGCGGGCGCTTGACCGGGCGCAGATCGGCGATGTCGTGCGCTCGCTGCCCGAGGGGCTGGAGACGATGTGCGGCGAGGCGGGAATACGCTTCTCGGGGGGGCAGGCACGTCGCCTCGCGCTGGCGCGCACGCTGCTCTCGCCAGCCGCCGTCGTGATCCTGGACGAGCCCGCCGCCGGCCTCGATGCCGATACCGAGCGCGCTTTCCTGCAGACGCTCGACGAGGCCACCGCGGGACGCAGCGTCATCCTGATCCTGCACCACCTGATCGGCGTGGAGCGGCCGACCCGGATCCTCCGCCTCGCCGGCGGGCGGGCGATCCCCGCCGCCGGCTGAGGCCCGCCCGTCAGGGCGCCGGCTTGGCGCCGCCGATCGGGATGCGGTTGGTCCTGGCCTTTGCCTCCGGCGGGCGTTTCAGCGTCACCGTCAGGACGCCCTTGTCGAAGGCGGCGGTCGCCTGTGCCGGGTCGGCCGCCCAGGGCAACGGGATGGTGCGGCTGAAGCTGCCGTAGGAGCGCTCGGAGATGTGCATCCCCGCCTTTTCCTCGGTGGTCTCCTGCCGCTTCTCGCCCGAGAGCGTCAGCGTATCGCCTTCCAGCGAAACCTCGACGTCCTTTTCCTCGAGCCCCGGGAGTTCGACGGTGACGGTCAGGCCGTCGTCGGTTTCCTTCATCTCGACCGACGGCGCGAAGCCGGCCAGGGGCGCAGGCCCGCCCCGGAACATTTGGTCGAAGACCCGATTCACCTCGCGCTGTAACGTCCCGAAGAGATCGGACGAAGACTCCGGACGCGGCATTGGAACACGCGAGACCATGACGATTTCCCTCCTTGCGAAACGGCCCGGCGGGACACCACCCGGCCAGGCCGGACAAAAGGCATCTAGGGCAGGCGACGGGCGCGGTTCTTGTCTTGGATCAATCCCGCAGGCGCGCGAGGGATCGGACCGATGAGCCGGCAGGTTCTGGCGCCACCGAGGCCGCTCGACCCCGCGAAGTTCCGCGACCCGGTCACCACAGCCAAGGGGGAACGCCGTGCGACGGTGGCGCTCAGGGGGTTGCAGACCTTGTGGGTGAACACCGGAACGCTCTGCAACATCGCCTGCCGCAACTGCTATATCGAGAGCAGCCCGAAGAACGACGCGCTCGCCTACATTTCCGCGGCCGAAATCCGCGCCTTCCTGGACGAGGCCGCATCGCTCGGCGCGCCGCTTCGGGAGGTCGGCTTCACCGGCGGCGAGCCCTTCCTGAACCGCGAATTGCCGGAAATGCTGCGGGACGTGCTGGGCCGCGGCCTGTCCGCACTGGTGCTGACCAATGCGATGAAGCCGATGATGAACCACGCAGGGGCGCTGCTGGCACTGCGCGAGGAATTCGGCGATCGGCTGACGATGCGGGTCTCGCTCGACCATCATGAGGCGGCGATGCACGACCTCGAGCGCGGGGAGGGCAGTTTCGCGAAGACGCTGGAGGGGCTGGTCTGGCTCGCCCGCCACGATTTCCGCATTCATGTCGCCGGCCGGGCAGCGTTCGGTGGTGGCGACGACGCCGCGATGCGCCAGGGCTACGCCGCGCTCTTTTCCGCCCATCGCATCCCGGTCGATGCGTCGGACCCTGTCGCGCTCATGCTCTTCCCGGAGATGGACGCCGCGACCGACGTGCCTGAGATCACGGAGGCCTGCTGGGGCATCCTGGGCAAGTCGCCCGACAGCCTGATGTGCGCGTCGGCCCGCATGGTGGTGAAGCGGCGCGGCGCCGAAAGGCCCGCGGTGCTCGCCTGCACGCTCCTCGCCTATGATCCGCGTTTCGAACTCGGTGCGACGCTGGCCGAGGCGTCGCGGCCGGTCGCGCTGAACCATCCCCATTGCGCGACGTTCTGCGTCCTCGGCGGGGCGGCCTGTTCGCGCTGAGGGCGCTGCGGGATGATTGACTAAGGGAGCGGCTTCGCGCGACCAAGGGGCAACCGTGAGCCTCGGAGTCGTCCAGATGCGCCGCCGCCACCTGATCGCCGCCCTGCCTGCCGTTCTGGCAGCGGCCTGCACCACTCCAGCCTCCGCGCCGCCGTCCATCACCGTCTTCTTCACCGAGGATTCGGCCAGGCTGGACAGCGAAGCGACGGATGTCGTGCGCCGCGCGGCCCAGGTCGCCCGTGGCGGCACGGGGCCGGTCACCGTCCTCGGCTTCGCCGGTCCGGCGGGCGGCGCCGCCTACAACCGCGCGCTGTCGGAAGCCCGCGCGCAGCACGTGGCGGACCTCTTGGCGCAGAACGGCGTGGCACGCGAGCGCGTCCGCATCGTCCCGCGCGGCCCAGTGCCCTTCGAGGCGGTGCCGACGGAAAGCCGCCGCGTCGAGATCCGAATCGGCAGTTGATGCGCACCCCGGAGGACCCGAGGGAGGTCCTTCGCCGCGTCTTCGGCCATGAGGAGTTCCGCGGGCGGCAGGAGGAGATCGTCCGCCACGCTACCGACGGTGGCTCGGGCCTGGTGCTCATGCCGACGGGCGGGGGCAAGAGCCTCTGCTTCCAGGTTCCGGCGCTGTGCCGGCCCGGCATCGGGATCGTCGTCTCTCCGCTGATCGCGCTGATGGAGGACCAGGTCGCGGCGCTGCGCCAGCAGGGCGTGGCCGCGGCGGCCCTGCATTCCGACCTGCCGCCGGAGGAGGCGCGCGCCGTGTTGCGCGACCTGCATGGCGGCCGGCTGAAACTGCTCTACGTCTCCCCGGAACGGCTGACGCTGGACGGGACGCTGGCGCGGCTGGACGAACTTCCGATCGCCCTCTTCGCGGTCGACGAGGCACATTGCGTCAGCCAGTGGGGGCACCATTTCCGGCCGGAGTACCGCGGCCTCGGTGTGCTGGGCGAACGTTTCCCCGGCGTGCCGCGCCTCGCGCTGACCGCGACCGCCGACCCGCGCACCGTGGAGGACATCCGCGTCCAGCTCGGGCTGACCGAGGCGCCGGTCTTCCGCGCCTCCTTCGACCGGCCGAACATCTTCATCTCCGCCGCGCCGCGCGAAAGCGAGCGGTCCCAGCTGCGCGGGCTGATCCGCGAGGCCGGTGGCTGCGGCATCGTCTACTGCGGCAGTCGCGCCAGGACCGAGAGCACCGCCCAATGGCTGTGCGCCGACGGGCACGACGCGCTCGCCTTCCATGCCGGCATGGATGCCGGCGCGAAGCGGGAGGCGCATCGCCGCTTCGCCCGTGGCGACAACGTCATCATGGCCGCGACCATCGCCTTCGGCATGGGCATCGACCGGCCCGATGTGCGCTGGGTCGCCCATCTCGACCTGCCGCGCAGCCCCGAGAGCTGGTACCAGGAGATCGGCCGCGCCGGGCGCGACGGGCTGCCCGCGCGTGCGCTGCTGCTCTATGGCGCCGGTGACATGGCGTTGGCCCGCCACCGCATCGCCGAGAGCCCGGCCTCCGACGAGCAGAAGCGCGTCGAGCGGTCGCGCCTGGACGCGATGATCGCTATCGCCGAGGCCGCTTCCTGCCGCCGCGCCCTGCTGTTGCGCTGCTTCGGCGAGGAGCCGGCGGCCGCCGAATGCGGCGCCTGCGACGTGTGCCGCACGCCGCCGCGGATGTTCGACGGGACGGTGGCGGCGCAGAAGCTTCTCTCGGCCGTGGTGCGCACCGGGCAGCGGTTCGGCCTGGGGCACGTGGTCGACGTGCTGCGCGGGCGGCTGACGGACAAGGTGGCGCAGTTCGCACATGACCGCCTGCCGACCTTCGGCGTGGGCAAGGACATCTCCGACAGCGTCTGGCGCGGCGTGGCGCGTCAACTGGTGGCGCGCGGCGCGCTCGACGTCGCGGTGGAGAACCACGGCGAGTTGGTCGCGACCGAGGCGGCACGGCCGGTATTGCGCGGCACCGAGCCGGTGATGCTGCGCCAGGATGCCGTTCAGCCTGGCCCGCGCCGCGCCGCCACCGCCGCCGCGCCTGTCGGTTCCGGGGATCCGCTGTTCGAGGCTTTGCGCCTGTGGCGCCGGGGCGTCGCGCAGGCCCAGTCGGTGCCGGCCTATGTGGTGGCGGATGACAGGACGCTCGCCGGCATCGCGTCACGGCGGCCGGCGACCGAGGACGACCTGCTGGAGGTCCCCGGCATGGGCCGTTCCCGCGTGGAGCGCTACGGCGCCGACATCCTGCGGATCCTCCGCGAGGAGGCGTGACCGCGCGGCGGCGTGCCGCGATCCATGCGGTGTGATGTATTGCATCGCCGGTGTCGCGGACCGGCCGCTATGCTGCATCATCACGCTGAGGGAATGCCGACATGCGCCGCTCGATATTGCTTGCCGCCACGCTGATCACCGCCATGGCTGCTGCGCCTGCCCGCGCGGACGATGTCTCCGACGCCATCGCCGCGGCGCAGCGCGCGTATCAGGGCGGCAAGGTGCAGGACGCGCAGACGGCGCTGCAGGAGGCGCTGCAACTGCTCGCCCAGCGCGCCGCGGCGGCGCTGGCGGCGGCGCTGCCGAATGCCCTGCCGGGCTGGACGGCGGAGGAGGCTACCTCCAACACCTCCGGGATGACGGGGCTCTTCGGGGGCTCGACGGCCTCCCGGTCCTACCGGAATGCGCAGGACCAGATGGTCGAGATCCAGGTGATGAGCGACAATCCGCTGATCGCCCAGCTCGCCGCGGTCATGGCGAACCCGATGCTGGCCGGGGCGATGGGACGACTGGTGCGCATCGGCGAGCAGCGCGCCATCCAGTCGAATGACGGCAACATCCAGATGCTGGTGGACAACCGCATCCTGGTGCAGGTGCAGGGCGATGCGCCGCCGGAAGCGAAGATGGCCTATGCGCGGGCGATCAACGTCGCGCGGCTGAGCGGGCGCTGAACAAGGGCGGGCGCCGCGTTCCGGACACCGCCGCGCGAAGGGCCGGGACCGCGCCGAGTGGCACGGTCCCGACTGTCCCTCAGGCCTCGGCCTTGTGCGGGACGCCCTTCTCGTTGAGCAGGTTGGCCAGCTCACCGGACTGGAACATCTCCATCACGATGTCGCAGCCGCCGACGAACTCGCCCTTCACGTAGAGCTGGGGGATGGTCGGCCAGTTGGTGAAGGCCTTGATGCCCTCGCGGATCTCCATGTCCTCGAGCACGTTCACGCCCTTGAAGGGCACGCCCATGTGGGAAAGGATCTGCACCACGCGGGCGGAGAAGCCGCACTGCGGGAAGACCGGCGTTCCCTTCATGAACAGCACCACGGGGTTTTCCGTGAGGTCGGCCTGGATGCGGTCGAAAGTCGGGTTGGACATCGGGTCGGGGTCCTATTCCGGAGCAGAGGTCTGGAGAGCGAGGGCGTGCAGCACGCCCCCCATGCGTCCCTGGAGGGCAGCGTAGACGATCTGGTGCTGCTTCACGCGGGAGATGCCGCGGAAGCTTTCGGAGACGACCTTGGCTGCATAGTGATCGCCGTCGCCGGCGAGATCCTCGATGGTCACCTCGGCATCGGGGAGCGCTGCCTTGATCAGCGCCTCGATCTCCGCGGGTTGCATCGCCATTAGGCCTTCCTCCCTTCCATCAGCGCGGGAAGGGTCGCCTCGTTGGCGTCCCGCAGCGCATGCACCGATATGGAACGGCCAGCGGGCAGAACCAAGTCCCCGCCGCCGGAACGGCCGAGGCGCATCGCCGGCACGCCCGCGGCCTGTGCTGCGGCCACGAAGCCATCGGCATCCTTCACCGCGACGGCGTAGCGGGACTGATCCTCACCGAACCAGAAGGCGTGCTCGGGCACGCCGGGGGGGGCGGCGCCAAGTGTGGCGCCCACGCCGGTTTCCATCGCCATCTCGGCCACCGTCACCAGCAGGCCGCCATCGGCGCAATCGTGGCAGGCCAGCACGGCGCCGCCGAGGATCTGCGCGCGGACGAAGTCGCCGTTGCGACGCTCGGCGGCGAGGTCCACCGGGGGCGGGGCGCCTTCCTCGCGGCCGGCGATCTCCCGCAGCCAGAGGGACTGGCCGAGCCAACCATCCGTCTTCCCGATCAGGACCAGTTCGGCGCCGTGGGGCATGCCGAGGCCGATGGCGTCCGCCGCATCGTCCAGCACACCGACGCCGCCGATCGCCGGGGTGGGCAGGATCGCGCGGCCTTCCGTCTCGTTGTAGAGGGAGACATTGCCGCTCACGACCGGGAAATCGAGCGCGGTGCAGGCGGCGGCCATGCCGCGCACGGCGGCAGCGAACTGGCCCATGATCCGCGGCTTCTCGGGGCTGCCGAAGTTCATGTTGTCGGTGATGGCGAGCGGCAGGGCGCCGGTCGCGGTGATGTTGCGCCAGGCCTCGGCGACTGCCTGCTTGCCGCCTTCCTCGGGGTCCGCGAGGACGTAGCGGGGCGTGCAGTCCGTGGTCATGGCCAGCGCGCGGGCGTGGTCCTCGATCCTGACGATGGCGGCGTCTGCGGCGCCGGGGCGCTTCACCGTCTGGCCGTTCACCAGGCTGTCGTACTGGTCCCAGATCCAGCGACGGGAGCAGAGGTCCGGCGTCGCGACCAGCTTCAGCAGCGCATCCTCGATGCTGGTGGGATTGGCGATCGAAGCAGGGTCGAGGACGGGCTGCTTCGGGGTTTCCTCGGTCGGACGGCGGTAGAGCGGGGCTTCCGATTCCAGCGGGGCGAGGGGGATGTCGGCTTCCACCGCGCCCCTGTGGCGGATGACGATGCGGCCGGTGTCGGTGAGGCGGCCGATCACCGCGAAGTCCAGTTCCCACTTGCGGAAGATCGCCTCGGCCTCGGCCTCGCGGCCGGGCTTGAGGATCATCAGCATGCGTTCCTGGCTTTCGGAGAGCATCATCTCGTAGGCGGTCATCCCCGTCTCTCGTTGGGGGACGCTGTCCAGCACGAGGTCGATGCCCATGCCGCCCTTGCCGGCCATCTCGACGCTGGAACTGGTCAGGCCCGCGGCGCCCATGTCCTGGATGGCGACGATGGCGTCCGTGGCCATCAGTTCCATGCAGGCTTCGATCAGCAGCTTCTCGGCGAAGGGGTCGCCGATCTGGACGGTGGGGCGCTTTTCCTCGCTGTCGGCGCTGAACTCCGTGCTCGCCATGGTCGCGCCGTGGATGCCGTCGCGGCCGGTCTTGGAGCCGACATAGACGACCGGATTGCCCGTGCCGGTGGCGGCGGCGGTGAAGATGCGGTCCGCGCGCGCGATGCCGACCGTCATGGCATTGACCAGGGGGTTGCCGTTGTAGGCGGGGTGGAAGTTGACCTCGCCACCCACCGTGGGCACGCCGACGCAGTTGCCGTAGCCGCCGATCCCGCGGACCACGCCGTCGATGATCTGCTTCATCCGCGGCGCGTCGGGGGCGCCGAAGCGCAGCGCATTGAGGTTGGCGATGGGCCGCGCGCCCATGGTGAAGACATCGCGCAGGATGCCGCCCACGCCCGTCGCCGCGCCGTTGTAGGGCTCGATGTAGGAGGGGTGGTTGTGGCTCTCCATCTTGAAGACGGCGGCCAGGCCATCCCCGATGGCGATGACGCCGGCATTCTCCCCCGGGCCCTGGATGACCCAGGGGGCCTTGGTGGGCAGTTCCTTCAGCCAGACGCGGGAGGATTTGTAGGAGCAGTGTTCCGACCACATCACGCTGAACACGCCGAGCTCGGTCAACGAGGGCGTGCGGCCGAGGATGGCGAGGCAGCGGTCGTACTCGTCCGGCTTCAGGCCGAATTCGGCGGCGAGCTGGGCGGCGCGGGCGGGGTCGAGCGAGACGGGGGCGGTCTGCGGGGCGGCGGCGGTCATGGAGTGCCTTGTCGGCACGCCGCGCGCCGCTGTCCAGAGGGTTCGCCGCAGGTCTGATCATGACCAGCCGAGACGCAGGGCGCGGGGGATGTGCTTGATGCCGCCGGCCCTTCGGTGGAGGTGGCGGAGGGTGCGCAGGAGGGCGGTGTAGGGGCCGTGTGCCGCCGTGGCGCGCGGGGGCGGGGGCAGGCGGAGGTTGCGCCGCAGGTTTTCGGACAAATCGGGGTCCGGGACCTTCGAGGGCGGGCCATTCAGGGCCTGGAGGAAGCCGAGGCGGCGGATGAGGGCGATGAATTTCAGCCCTCGGAGCCGGATGGCGCGGCGGCAGGCGCGGAAGATGCGGGGGGCGATCTCTCGGAGCGGGTGGTTAGGACCAGCGTCCTTGATGGCTTCGAGAAGCTTTTCCCACAGGCCGGCATGGGTGAGGCGGCGGAAGTAGCGGGAGACGGTGTCGGGCTTGCCGTGTTCGGGCGGGAGGCAGCGCCAGGGAAGGGTGGTGGAGGCGAGGTGGAATATGGCGTTCATGCGGGTGCGGAGGTCACCGATCTTGCGGCCGGCGGGGGATCGGGGGAGGATGTAGGGGAGGAGGGCGTGGAACTGGGTGGGGGTGAGAGGGGTGCAGCGCATTACGAATGGCTAGCATGTAGTAATAAAATAGGAAAAAATTCCGTTTTTGCCTTGTTGCGCGGTTCGTCCGTGTGGCAAAACCCACTAAGTGCCACCCCGGTTCAACCCCAAGATCGAGTCTGGCGGCCAAATGTACCGCCGGATGCCTCGGTTGCGGCGGAATTTTTTCCTCAATCGACCGGTAAGAAAAAACACACAACTAAAATCTTATTAGAGCTCTCTTCGCGGAAATTTAACGATAATATAGCACCATCATATGTGTCATTTTTCATAAATTTCAGCGAGTTTGGCCAGAGAAAGAGTTTGCGCATTCATTATGTACGTTAATTGTTGGGGGGGATAAGTTGATCACGATAGGCATCAGAGCTGCTCCGTCGGTCGTGACGTTCGCAGTCTATGATTTCGCCAAGAAGGAGGTGGTAAACGTCGAGCAAATCAGGATACCGGCGGCCTTCTCGATCCCAGATCGCTTGAAGTACTTGCGAAGCAACCTTCTAGACGTCTTGCGCGAATTCAAAATCGAAAAAGCGGGTGTCCGCGTGACCGAACCCTTTGCCCGGAATCCAAGCGTCGAACGAATTCAGATCGAAGGTGTAATTCAAGAAGCATTCGCAAGTAGCGAATTGAAGGCATACTATGTCGGGCAGATTTCTTCGATTTCTGCCCGCGTGGGAATCGAAAGAAACGAATTCAAGCCTCTTGTCGAGGGTAAAACCAGTTACGGTGTAGAGAACTGGAAGGGCATGTCCCAAGAGGAGCGCGAGGCCATTCTCTGTGCGATGGGAGCAGTCAATGTTTAAGCCGTACAATAAGGCGCAGTTAACATTTGATCTTGTTAAAGAAATTGGCCAGAGCGGACGAAATTCAAAGACGTATATATCTCGTGATCATCAGCTTGATGCTGAAATTGTTATTAAGCAAATTGCTAAAAAAGAATTGGCCTCGCCAGAAAATTTCTTCGATGAATCGAAAGCGCTGTATGCCAGCGCTCATCCGAACGTCGTTCAAATTCACTATGCTTGCGAGGATGCAGAATCAATATACCTCGCGATGCCTTATTATCGCAGAGGCTCAGTCAAGGAGATGATCACGGGCAAACACATGACCGTGCGTGAGGTCGTGGCTATTGGGTGTAACGTGTTGACCGGACTACACAACATTCACTCGAAAAAACTCATCCATTTCGATGTAAAACCCGACAACGTGCTTATCTCAGACCGGGGAGAAGGCCTTCTATCCGATTTTGGTTTAGCGAAGCAGATGAATTTTTCTGGGATCGCTGGGCAAGATCGCCTTTACACTCCGATGACGCCGCCCGAGGCCACCAGGGGCGACCATTTTGACGTGACTTTCGATATCTACCAAGTCGGACTTACGTTTTACCGAATGTGCAACGGAAATGATGCTTTCTACGAGCAACTCCAGAAATATCGTCCGCGGACGTCCTTCGATCGCGATGCCTTTCGATTTGATGTTCGCAACGGCAGATTTCCGGATCGGAAAACTTTCGCGGCGCATGTCCCGTCCAAGCTGCGGAACATTGTAAAGAAGTGCTTAGCCCTGAAGCCGGATGATCGATTCCAGTCAGCAATAGATTGTGCCAACGCTTTGGCGCTGGTCGACGGCACGACATTGGACTGGCGCCTCTCGGAAATTAATGGTACCAGGATCTGGAGCAAGAACGAAAATGGAACATCTTATGAGCTGACGGTGAAGGCGGATGGGGAGGCCACATGCTACAAATCTGTGAACGGCGGGAATCCTCGACGCGTCAGCGATGGGTGCGCTTCTGCGATGAGTGAAAAAGAGATCACGAGCTTCCTGGCTTCCTATTGATGCAGAGGATTGGAAACAATTCGGGTAAGTACGTGAAGCGTTCGTCCCTGGTGACGCGTCCAAATGACGGTGAGAAGCTGGCTCAGTTACGCCCCTCCGCCGAGCGAGAGCGGGAATTCATGACCGCTCCGATCGACGACAGTTTCTACATGAAATTTCGTTCCATTAGTGGCCGGAGCCGCACTAAGAGCTGAGTAGTGTCAATTGGTGACCGTTTCGTCTGCCTTCCCAACGGCGTGATTTGCCCGTGCCAATTTGCACTATGCCCTACAGACTGACGGGTGACGTGCTGTGCGTTCAACCGGTCGTATTCTCGGTGTTCCATGTCTCGCCCTGGACGTCTGGCATGGTCGCGGAGTCGCCACCTTGGGCGCTTCGATCCCGTCCGCGGGACGAACTGACAGATCGAAGGTGCAGGAAACTAAGTTTCCTGCCGGGGTGCAGGGGCAGCGCCCCTGCGAAGCGCCCTCCGCGCCCGGCGGCACTCTCGCCGGGCCATGGCACCCTTGCCGAAGCGAGCGCGTCCGCCGGGCGTTCGAACATCGGCGGGCCATCCCCCCATCGCCCTACCGGGCTACACTCCCCACATGGGGCGCAGCGATGCTCCGAAGGGTCACGCCTCCCGTGCCGGGGCTGGCTGAGAAGGGCCTCTGTCATGAAGCCGATGGACGAGCGCCATTTCGCGATCCTTCGCCGCCACATGGTGGAGGTGATCGCGATCCATGTGGATCTGCTGGGCGACGAACTCCGCACCGACGCCCTCGACCCGCGCGTGATGGAGGCGATGCTGCGGGTGCCGCGGCATCTCTTCGTGCCGCTGCCGCTGGTGCCGCACGCCTATCAGGATGGGCCGCTGCCGATCGGCTTCGACAAGACGATCTCGCAGCCCTTCATCTGCGCGCTGCTGGCGCATCTGCTCGCCCTGGAGCCGGATCATGAGGTGCTCGAGATCGGCACCGGGCTCGGGTATCTGGCGGCGATCCTCTCGGAGTTGGCGCGGCAGGTCTGGTCCGTCGAGATCGTCGAGGAGTTCGCGACCGAGGCCGAACTGCGGCTAGGGCAGCTTGGCTATGCGAACGTCTCGGTCCGCGCCGGCGATGGCGCTCGCGGCTGGGCGGAGCATGCGCCCTTCGACCGCATCGTCATGTCGGCGGGCGCGGAGAAGGTGCCGCCGGCGCTGCTCGAACAACTCCGGCCGGGCGGGCTTATCGTCCTGCCCATGGGGCCGCCGGATGAGCAGCGGCTGGTCGTGCTGGAGAAGCGGGAGGCCGGGGCGCCGGGGAAGACCGAGTCGATCCCCGTGCGCTTTGGCCTGCTCGAGACAGTGATCTGACGGGCGGGGGCCGGCGGGCGCCCGTGGCTCCGCCGCTTCAGGCGGCGACGAACGCGTCTGCCAGGCTCTCGAACATGGGCAGCCCGTCCGTCCCGCCCATCAGCGGGTCCACCAGGTCTTCCGGGTGCGGCATCAGGCCGCAGATCCGCAGGTTTGGCGAAAGGATGCCGGCGATGTTGCGCGCGCTGCCGTTGCGGTTGGCGGCCTCGGTGACGGTGCCGTTCTCGTCGGTGTAGCGGAAGGCGACGAGGCCTTCGCCTTCCAGGCGGTCGAGCGTCGCGTCGTCGGCGAAATAGTTGCCGTCGCCGTGGGCCATGGGGGCGCGGAAGATGGCGCCCTTCTGCCAGCGGGAGGTGAATGCCGTGCCGGCGCGCTCGACGCGCATGTGGCAGTCCATCGAGAGGAAGCGGAGGGAGGCGTTGCGCAGCAGGCCGCCGGGCAGCAGGCCGGCCTCGATCAGGATCTGGAAGCCGTTGCAGACGCCGAGGATGTGGCCACCCTTCGCGGCGAAATCCTTCACGTCCCGCATGATGGGGGACTGTGCGGCCATGGCGCCGCAGCGCAGGTAGTCGCCATAGGAGAAGCCGCCGGCGAGCACCACCAGGTCGAGATCCTTCGGCAATTCTTCCCGGTGGAAGAGCATCAGCGGGTCGCGGCCGGTCACGCGCTTCAGCGCAGTGCGCATGTCGCGTTCGCGGTTGGTGCCCGGGAAGACGATAACGGCGGATTTCATGGCGTGGTCCCTGCGGCGGGTCGTTGGTCGTCGGACAGCGGTCAGCCGATGGCAAGGCGGAGCCAGTGGATCCCGCCGAGCACGATCATGGTCGCGGCGGCGGCGATCGCCGCGGCGGTGACCCAGCGGTTCGCCGTGCGCTTGCCGCGTTCGACGAGCCCGAGGCGGGGGCCTCGCTGGGTGGCGGCGAGGCGATCCTCCCGCCAGCGCAGCCCCATCGCGATGAGGACTGTGAGGACCATCATCGCAATGAGGCTGGCCTTCACCACGTCAGGCGATCTCCACCCGGAAGGATTCGATCACCGTGTTCGCGAGCAGCTTGCGGGCCATGTCCTCGGCCGCGGCCTTGGCCTTGGCGGCGTCGGTCTCGGCCAGGTCGAGCTCGATGACCTTGCCCGCGCGCACGTCGCTGACGCCGGCGAAGCCGAGGCCCTCGAGCGCGTGGCCGATCGCCTTGCCCTGCGGGTCGAGGACGCCGGCCTTGGGCATGACGTAAACCCGCGCCTTCACTGCATGCTCTCCGGGCCGGACATGTCGCGCGGGCCAGCCTCGGGCAGGATGCCGAGGCGGCGGGCGACTTCCTGGTAGCCTTCCTCGACCTTGCCGAGGTCGCGGCGGAAGCGGTCCTTGTCCATCTTCTCGCCGGTCTTGGCGTCCCACAGGCGGCAATTGTCGGGGGAGATCTCGTCGGCGAGGACGATGCGCATCTCCTCGTTCTCCCACAGCCGGCCGAATTCCAGCTTGAAGTCGACGAGGGTGATGCCGACGCCTAGGAAGAGGCCGGTGAGGAAGTCGTTCACCCGCAGCGTCAGCGCGACGATGTCGTCGAGGTCCTGGGTGGCGGCCCAGCCGAAGCAGGTGATGTGCTCCTCGGCGACCATCGGGTCACCGAGCTGGTCGTTCTTGTAATAGTACTCGATGATCGAGCGCGGCAGCCGCTGGCCCTCGGGGATGCCGAGGCGCGTGGCGAGCGAGCCGGCCGCGACATTGCGGACCACCACCTCGAGGGGGATGATCTCGACCTCGCGGATCAGTTGCTCGCGCATGTTGAGGCGGCGGATGAAGTGGGTGGGCACGCCGATCTCGGTCAACCGCGTCATCAGGTATTCGCTGATGCGGTTGTTCAGCACGCCCTTGCCGGTGATGGTGCCCTTCTTCTTCGCGTTGAAGGCGGTAGCGTCGTCCTTGAAATACTGGACGAGCGTGCCGGGCTCCGGCCCCTCGAACAGGATCTTGGCCTTGCCCTCGTAGAGTTGTCGGCGTCGCGCCATGTCGCAGGAATCCTCGTGGCCGCCTGGCCGGGGGGGCAAGCGGGTTGCCGCCGCGGTATAGCAACTGCGGTGCCGGGTGACCATGAGGCTCCCGGGACGCAGGGCTGACGTGGCGGCGGGGCTCGGCCGTCAGGGTGCCGCGGCGGCCGGAAGCGGAAGCCTCACGGGGCTGAAGGGAGAAGTGCCAGGCCGGCCGGCGCAGAAGCGCCAGGTCGCGGCGCCGCTACCCCCAAGGGCAAGGAGGCTCGACGAGACGGTCCCGAATCCGCCGACGGGCGGGACGTTCAGCGTGCTCGCGAGGCCGGTCTCGGGATCCTGTCCGTCATCCGAGAGCAGGGTGGCCCAGCCGGACCAATCGTCGAGGCCGGGTTCCGGCGGGGGTGCCGCGCGGAAGCGCGGCAGGTGACGCCGGGTGCGCGGGCTGTTGAGGTCATTGGGGTCGTGGGCGGTAACCATGGAGACGCCCTCCGGCAGTTCCACGACGTCCGCCTGGCCGGTGCCAAGACCGCGCAGGAAGAAGGCGCCGGCCGAATCGGCGATGACCAGGTTGAAGGGGCGCCATTCGCCGGCGGGCAGGGCAGCGATGCGGGCGGCGGCGGCGGCGGCGCTTGCCGCGGTCGCGGCGAGGAGGGGGAGTTCCCCGCGGGAGCGCTTCCCCGACGCAGGCCCCAGGCTGCCGGGCCGGTTCAGCGCGGCGGCGACGACCCCCGAGGCGCCGAACGCCATCCAGGTCCCACCCGCAGTGCGGTCGCGCCCGCCTACGACGCCGGGGCGGTCGGGCCACCAGGCGCCGGGCGGGTCCCAGGCCCGGTCGAGCCGTTCGTCGCGATTCGCAGCCATGACGAGAGGCCAGGCATGGCCGGGTCGCCGGAGGACGATGACGGTGCACATGCCGGTCAGGCTGCGGGCGGCCGGCGCCGGGCGCAAGGCGCCCGGCCCGAGCCGCTCAGAAGCGGAAGTTCAGCGAGACGCCGGGCGGGCCGTAATAGACCGGCGGCGCGTAGTACACCGGCGGCGGCGGCGCATAGTACACGCGCGGCGGCGGAGCGTAGTAGACGGGCGGCGGCGCGTAATACACGCGCGGCGGCGGCGGCGCGTAGTAGTAGGCGCGCGGCGGCGGCCCCCAGCCGCGGCCGGGATGGCCGCGCCAATGGCGGTCGCCGGCAACGGCCTCGCCGCCCGGCACCGCCATGGCGGTGATCGCAACCGCGGCGCCCATGGCAATCATGCGAAGCGTACGCATGGTTCGAGCCCTCCTTACATTCCAGCCATGATGGCTCGGGCCTGGGGCAGAATCACGGCAATCCTTGCCACGCTCTGGCCCCGCGGCCGGATCGTCACGCCTCGCCGAAAACCCGGCGGAAGATCGTATCGACATGGGCGAAGTCCCGCCGCGGGTCCATTGCCGCGTCGAGGGCCTCGCCACTCAGCCTGGCTGCCACCTCGGCATCTTCCAGCAGGTTGGCCCGGAAGGTCCGGCCCTGCGGGGTGCCGAGGGCCTGCCAGGTCGCCATCGCCGCGCGCTGGACGGCGGCGTAGGCATCCTCCCGGCTCATGCCGGCCTGGGTGAGTGCGAGCAGCACCTTCTGGCTGTGCACCACGCCGCCCAGGGCGTCGAGGTTGGCCTGCATCCGCGCCGGATAGATGGTCAACTTCTCCATCATCCCGGCCAGCCGCATCAGGGCAAAGTCGAGGGCGATCGTCGCATCCGGCGCGATCACGCGCTCCACGCTGGAATGGCTGATGTCGCGCTCGTGCCAGAGGGCGACGTTCTCCAGGGCAGGCGTCGCGTAGCCGCGCACCAGGCGGGCGAGCCCGGTGAGGTTCTCGCTCAGCACCGGGTTGCGCTTGTGGGGCATCGCGGAGGAGCCCTTCTGGCCGGGATGGAAGAACTCCTCGGCTTCGCGCACCTCGCTGCGCTGGAGGTGGCGGACCTCGGTCGCCAGCCGCTCGATGCCGCTCGCCACCACGGCCAGCGCGCAGAAGAAGGCGGCGTGCCGGTCGCGCGGGATCACCTGGGTGGAGACCGGCTCGACCGCGAGGCCGAGCTTTTCCGCCACGAATGCTTCGACCCGCGGATCGACGCTCGCGAAGGTCCCGACCGGGCCGGAGATGGCGCAGGTCGCGATCTCCCGCCGCGCCGCGACCAGGCGTTCCCGGCCGCGGGCAAATTCCGCGTAATGGCCGGCGAGCGTCAGGCCGAAGGTGGTGGGCTCGGCATGGATGCCGTGGCTGCGACCGACGGTCGGGGTGTGCCGGTGCTCCAGCGCCCGCGACTTCAGTGCCGCCAGCACCGCGTCCACGTCGGCGATCAGGAGGTCCGCGGCGCGCGTCATCTGCACCGCAAGGCAGGTGTCCAGCACGTCGGAGGAGGTCATGCCCTGGTGCATGAACCGCGCCTCGGGCCCGATCCCCTCGGCCATGAAGGTCAGGAAGGCGATGACGTCGTGGCGGGTGACGCGCTCGATCTCGTCGATGCGCGCGACCTCGGCGTCACCGATCGCGGCCGCGCGGGGCTCACCCTTCTCGCGGATGACGCGGGCGGCCTCGGCCGGGATGGTGCCGAGCCCGGCCATCGCCTCGGCGGCCAGGGCCTCGATCTCGAACCAGATCCGGTAGCGCGCGGCGGGCGACCAGATCGCCTCCATCTGCGGGCGGGAATAGCGCGGGACCATGCGGTAAAGTCTCCGGGTTGGCGGCGCCGCGGGTTTGGCCCCTGGCGCCGCGTGGCGCAAGCCGTGATGGCCCGGGACCGCGTTCGGGGTTGCCGGAAGATGTCCAGAACGTTATCTCCGCCGCCTCGGATCGGCCCCAATCTGCCAAGGACCTTCCAAAGATGTTGGAAATGCTGCCCGAATGGCTCCAGCCGCTGGCGATGGTGCTGTTCATCGACGTGGTCCTCGCGGGCGACAATGCCATCGTCGTCGGCATGGCGGCCGCGGGCCTGCCGGCCGACCAGCGCCGGAAGGCCATCTTCTGGGGCATCATCGCCGCAACGGTCATGCGTATCGCCTTCGCATCGATCACCGTGCAGCTCCTCAATGTCGTCGGCATCGTCCTCGCTGGCGGCGTCCTGCTGCTCTGGGTCTGCTGGAAGATGTACCGGGAACTCCGCGACGGCGGCGGCCATGACCACCCGGACGTGACGGAGCAGCGCGAAGGCGTCGAGGCCCTTCAGGGCACGGAGCCCGGCGCACCGCGCAAGACGCTCGGCCAAGCCATCACGCAGATCCTGGTCGCGGACATCTCCATGAGCCTCGACAACGTGCTGGCGGTGGCCGGCGCGGCGAAGGACCACCCCTACATCCTGATTGTCGGCCTTGCCGTCTCCGTCGTCCTGATGGGTGTCGCGGCGACGCTGATCGCGCGGCTGCTCGACAAGCACCGCTGGATCGCCTGGATCGGCCTGCTCGTCATCCTCTACGTCGCCTTCCAGATGATCTACGAGGGCACCCACCAGGTGACCGAGGCGGTGCCGGAGGCCTATGCCTACCTCTTCCTGCCGCTCGGCTTCCTCGTTCCGGCCATTGCGGGAGTGTTCCCGGTGTGGCTATGGGTCGGCGCGACGCTCATGCAGATGATTCTCTACTCCGCCGTCATCACCCTGGTCGCCGGTGCGGTGCGCGACTACAGCCGCCCGCGCGCGAGTGCCTGAGGGCGCGCGCCCCGTGCCGGCACGGCCGCGCCAGGGCACCAGGGCCCGGCGCGGGTCCGTCGGCGCGGGCTGCGCGGATGATGCCGGCGCCGTGCGGCTCTGCCGCGCCCGCGGCGCCTTCGCGGCGGGCCTGCTGCTCGCTCTCGGCGCCTGCGCGGCCCTGGACGAATCGGGCAGGGCGCCACTCGGGACCGTGGCCACGCAGATGCCGGCCGAGATCGCCGGCTTCATGCTCGGTGAGGTCGCCGAGCGCCCCGGCCCGGTCCTTTCCCTCGACTACGCCACGCCCAACCGCGCGGCCGTCGCTACCGTCCTGGTCTATGGCACCGGCGGCCGCGCCGTCCCGAGCGACCCGGCCGCGCCTGAGATCGATCGCGAGCTGACCTCGGCAGTGACCGAGCTGACCGAGGCGCCATCGGGCCGGACCGGCCGGCGCCTGACCGAGCAGGAACGCCTCACGGTTGCCGACCCCGGCTTGCGATGTGCCCTGATGAGCGGTGCCTTCGGCCGTGCCCCAGTGACGCGGCACGTCTGCATCGGCGGTGCCCAGGGGCGCTTCGTGAAGGTGCAGGTCACCATGGGCAGTGCCGGGGCGCGTGGCGCCGCCGATCCCATCGCCTTTGCCGCCGGGGCGCTCCGCGCGGTACGCGGCACCTGATAGCCGACGGGCCCGGCGGCCCGTTCAGCGCAGGCAGCGCAGGAAGACGGTGGAAGCGTGGGCGATCTCGCCCACCTCGGCTGCCGTGCGCGGCGCACCGCCTTCCTCGAGCTGCGGCTGCACGCCGTGCTCCCGCATGAAGTCGACTGCTTCCGTGTGCTTCACGGCGAAGTTCACGTTCTGCGGGATGTCGCCGGTCGCCTGCGCGATCCGCTGTGCGTTCAGCTTCGAGACGATGACGCCCACCACATGGCCGCGCAGGTCGAGCAGCGGTCCGCCCGAATTTCCCTGCTGAACCGGCGCGCTGATCTGGATCTGGCGGGCGTTATCGCCGAGCCCGGCCAGGGCGGAGACGTCGCCCGTCGTCAGGGTCGGACCTGAGGAGAGCAATCCGGCGAGAGGGAAGCCGTAGGTCACCACCGACTCGCCGCGCCGCACCTCGGCTGCGCGGCGGAAGGGCAGGACCGGGCCCGGGTCGCTCTCGGTCCGCAGCAGGGCGAGGTCGCGTTGCTGGTCGGCGGCGATCACCGTCGCCGGGATCTCCTGCCCGCCGGCCAGGCGCGCGGTCATTGCCGCGCAGCCCTCCGCGACGTGGTGGTTGGTCATGATCTGGCGCGGCGCGACGACGAACCCGGTTCCCGAGGAGACCGCCTGGCGGCCACCGGGCGATGCGCCGGGCCGCCCCGGGGCCGAGGCGCCGAGGGGCGGCGGCTTGTCGCGCGGCAGCGCCATCTGCGGCCCGGGCGCCGGCCGGGCCGGACCCGGCCCGAGATTCGGCTGCTGTGGCGGAGGCGGGGGCAGGTTGCCGAGCGAGCCGGGCTTCTGCGCTGCCGCGGGAACGGCGGCGAGCGCGCAGGCCAGCGCGAGGGCGGTCGGAGCGAAACGCATGACGGAAGGGTGAGGCTATGCCGCCGCGCCGGTCAACGGCCGCAGGGGCGTCACGGCGCAGATCGCGCGAAGCGCTTCACAGCAGACCTTCGCGGCGGAAGGAGAGGTGGCGGCCATTGCCCACGATGAGGTGGTCGTGCAGCACGATGCCGAGGATGCCGGCGGCCGCCTTGACCTCCTGCGTCATCTCGAGGTCGGCGCGCGACGGCGTCGGATCGCCCGAGGGGTGGTTGTGCACGAGGATGAGCGCGGTCGCCTGCAGCTCGAGCGCGCGCTTGACCACCTCCCGCGGGTAGACCGGCGTGTGGTTCACGGTGCCGCGCGCCTGGGCCTCGTCGGCGATCAGCCGGTTGCGGGTGTCGAGGAAGAGGACGCGGAACTGCTCGACCCTCTCGCGCGTCAGCGCCGCCGAGAGATAGGCGAGCAACCGGTCCCAGTTGTTCAGCACCGGCTGTTCCATGACCTCGGCGCGGGCGAGGCGGAGGGCCGCGGCCTGCACCGTGCGCAGCGCCGCCGCGCCGGCCTCGCCGAGGCCATCGACCTCGCGCAGTTCATGCAGCGGCGCCGCGAGGGCGCCGGCGAAGGAGCCGAAGCGCGCCAGCAGGGCACGCGCGATCGGCTTGGTGTCGCGCCGGGGGAGGGCGAGGAACAGCACCATCTCGAGCAGTTCGTGGTCGAGCAGGGCGTCGGGGCCGGCCGTCAGCAGCCTGGTCCGCATGCGCGCGCGATGGCCGAGATGGCCCGGCGCCTCCGCCTCCGCGGGGCCTTCGATGACGGTGAGGAGGCCGGGCATCGCCTCGGCCAGGCCGGTCTTCCTGCGCATGAGCCTCGCCACCGGCGAAGGGCGCCGGTGCGCGATGAATCCTATCAGGAATCCACTCGAGGTTGAAGCGCGCTTCGCTCAGTCGCGGCGATAGGGGCGGTGCAGACCGGCGGGGGATATGGTGAAGATCTCCACCCCCGTCTCCGTGATGCCGACCATGTGCTCGAACTGGGCCGAGAGGGAACGGTCGCGCGTCACCGCGGTCCAGCCGTCGTCGAGGATCTTCACCTCGGGCCGGCCGGCATTCACCATCGGCTCGATGGTGAAGAACATCCCCGGCTTCAGCCGCGGTCCCTCGCCGGGGCGGCCGTAATGCAGGACGTTGGGCGGCTCATGGAAGTGCCGGCCGATGCCGTGGCCGCAGAAGTCCCGCACCACGCTGAAGCGGTGCTTCTCGACGAAGGTCTGGATGGCGTGGCCGATGTCGCCCAGGGTCGCGCCCGGCTTGACGGCGGCGATGCCCTTCATCAGTGACTCGTAAGTCACGTCCATGAGCAGCCGCGCCTTGGTGGAGGGCTGGCCCGCCACGTACATCCGGCTGGTGTCGCCGTACCAGCCATCGAGGATGACGGTCACGTCGATGTTGACGATGTCGCCCTCCGCCAGGACGCGCTCGCCCGGGATGCCGTGGCAGACGACGTGGTTGACCGATACGCAGGTGGACTTGGTGTAGCCGCGATAGCCGAGCGTCGCCGGCACGGCGCCGTGCTCGACCATGAAGTCGTGGCAAAGCCGGTCGATCTCGCCCGTGGTGACGCCGGGGCGGATATGGGCCGCGATCATGTCCAGCGTCTCGGCGGCCAGGCGGCCAGCCTTGCGCATGCCCTCGAAGTCCTCGGGGCGGTGGATCGTGATGCGACGGGGTTCGCCGCCGTGCTGCTCCATGGTGGGTTCCAGATTGCGGCGTGGTTTCAAAACAAAAAGATGCGCCCCGACACCCCCACTTGCAAGCAGGGCGGGTCACATGGCTGGTTTCTCGCCGGCGGGGTGCTCGATGGTGCCGAGCGCATCGGCCAGGCGCGCCGTGGCGCTGCCCGGCCGCGCCGGGCGTGGCTGGGTCGCGGAAGGCGCCCACCCGGTCAGGATCAGCAAACGGCAGGTCGCGGGGATGCCGTCGGCCTCCTGCGGCAGCCGCGAGGAGGCCAGCGGGAAGAGCGCACGGGGCGGCGTGCGCCGGTCCCGCGCCAGGGTCGCATTGCCTTCTCCCGCCGCGCGCAGGTCGGCGAGCAGCCCCAGCGGGCTGCGGTAGCGAAGGCGGATGTCCTCGGCATCCGCGACGGGCAGGGCGAAGCCCGCGCGCTGCAGCAGCGCGGCGCCGTCCCGCAGTTCGGGGAAGGGGGAGACGCGGGGGGAGATGCCGCCGCGCAACTCGGTCTCGGCCTCGGCCAGGGCGGTGCGGAGTTCCTGCAGCGTCGGCAGGCCGGGCAGGGAGGCGAGGAACAGTCCGTCCGGTGCCAAGGCCCGCCGGATCTGCACCAGCGCGCCCGGCAGGTCGTTCACCCAGTGCAGCGAAAGGGAGGCGACCACCAGGTCGAAGGCGCCTTCCGCGAAGGGCAGCCATTCCTCGTCGGCGACGACCGGGATGCCGCCGGCCCGCGCCGCCATGCGGTGCGAAAGGTCGGCAGAGACCACGAAGGGAATCCCGCGCGCCGCGAGACGTTCGGCCACCTGCCCGCGCCCGCCGAGGTCGAGGGCGCGGGTGAAGCGGTGCGTCGTGTCGTCCAGCCGGTCGATCAGACGGTCGGCCGCTTCGGCGAGGATGGGGGCGACGCGGTCCACCGTGCCGGCGGCGCGGTCCCGGCGGCGGCGAAGGAGGGCGCGGTCGAAGACCTGCACGGGATCGCTCATGTGGCGCCAGATGCCCCTGGTTCCGCCTCACCGCAAGGCGGAGTAGAGCAGGACGGGCGCCGGGTCATCGCGGCGGTTCGAACGGGAGGGGGAACGCATGGCCGGGCAGATCGACGCCGCCACGCTCAAGGGCTGGATCGCTGAGGGGCGGGAACTCGCCATCCTCGACGCGCGCGAGGAAGGGGAGTTCGGCAAGTCCCACCTCTTCTGGGCCGTGCCTTGCCCGCTGTCGAAGATGGAGATGCGCGCCCGCACCCTGCTGCCGCGCCGCGACGTGCAGGTGGTCTGCACCGATGGCGGGGAGGGCTATGCCGCCCGCCTGGCCGCCTACCTCGAGGGCATCGGCTGCACGAAGGTCGCGGTCCTCGCCGGCGGCACGCCGGCCTGGGTGGCGGCGGGCTACGTCGCCTTCTCGGGCGTCAACGTGCCGTCCAAGGCCTTCGGCGAATGGGTGGAGCACCATTACCACACGCCCTCGGTCGATCCGGCCGAGCTCAAGGCGATGATGGATGCCGGGACGGACATGGTGGTGCTCGACAGCCGGCCGATCGACGAGTTCCGCCGCATGTCGATCCCGACCGGCGTGAACGTCCCCGGCGGCGAACTGGTCTATCGCATCGGCGAACTGGTGAAGCGGCCGGAGACCACCATCGTCGTGAACTGCGCCGGGCGGACGCGGTCCATCCTGGGCGCCGAATCGCTGCGGAGCGCGGGGGTGCCGAACAAGGTGGTGGCGCTGCGCAACGGCACGATGGGCTGGGAACTGGCCGGCTTCTCCTGCGACCGCGGCCGCGCCGACCGCTACCCCGAGGGCACGCCCGCCACCGCGGCCGAGGCCTTCGACCGTGCCGACCGCTTCGCCCGCAAGCATGGGGTGAAGGTGGCGACACGGGCGGACCTCGCTGCGATGCAGGCCGATGCGTCGCGGACGACCTACCTGCTCGACGTGCGCGACCCGGCGGAATTCGCCGCGGGCCACCTCATCGGCAGCCGTTCGGCCCCCGGCGGGCAGTTGGTGCAGGCGACCGACCAATGGGTGGCCGTGCGCGGGGCGCGCATCGTGCTGGTGGACGACACCGGCGTCCGTGCCCGCATGACGGGCGGGTGGCTGCGGCAACTCGGGGGCTGGGATGTCCATGTGCTCGCGGACGGGCTCGATGGGCGCCTGGAAGAAGGCGCCTGGGCGCCCGAATGCCCCGAGGCGGCGGCGCTGAAGGTGCCGCATGTCAGCCCGGCCGAACTGGCGGCGCTGGCGGGGGAGGGCGCGGTGCAGGTTGTCGATCTCGCGCGCTCCATCGACTTCCGGGATGGCCATGTCCCCGGCGCGATGTGGGGCATCCGCAGCCGCCTCGACCGTTTGGCGCCGCGCCTGACCGGCGACCGGCAGATCGTCGTGGCGGCGCCGGAGGAGGCGCAGGCGCGCCTCGCCGCCGAGGAGTTGCGGGGCTTCGCCAAGGCGCCGGTGAAGATCCTCGCCGGCGGCACGCGCGCCTGGCAGGCAGCGGGCTTCCCGCTCGCCGCCGACAGGCGTGACCCGCCCGATGCGGAATGCGTCGACTTCTACCTGCGCCCCTACGACCGGAACGAGGGCGTCGAGGCGGCGATGCACGAATACCTTTCCTGGGAGATCGACCTCGTGAACGAGGTCGCCAAGGACGGCGACGCGCCCTTCGGTCTTTGGGTCTGAGGGCTTGGCGGGCCAGCAGGCCCTGCGGCGGCTGACCGGCGGGGTCCGTCGGGCCTCGCGGCATCTGCTGGACGTCCTGTTGCCGCCGCGCTGCCTCGCCTGCGAGGGCGAGGTGCAGACCCAGGGGGCGCTCTGCCCGGCCTGCTTTGCCGGGCTGACGCCGATCACCGCCCCCTTCTGCGGTCGCTGCGGCGTGCCCTTCACCCATGACGGCCAGGCGCAGGCGAGCGAGGCCGCCGGCCTCTGCCCGCGCTGCAGCCGGGACCTGCCGTCCTTTCTCTCCGCTCGGGCAGCGTTCCGCTACGACGCGGGGGCGAAGCGGCTGATCCTGCCGTTCAAGCATGCCGACCGGACCGACCTTGCCCTGCCGCTGGCGCGCCACATGGCCCGGGCCGGCGCGCCGCTGCTGGCCCGGGCGGACATGATCGTGCCGGTCCCCGCCCATTGGCGGCGGCTGCTGCGCCGGCGCTACGACCAGGCGGCGCTGCTCGCGAAGGCGCTTGGCGCCCTGTCCGGCCGCCAGGTGCTGCCCGACCTGCTGCGTCGCGTCCGGCCCACGCCGCCCCTCGCCGACAAGGGGGCGGCTGAGCGCGCCGTCACCGTGGACGGCGCCTTCGCCCTCTCCCGGCGCGGCGGCGCGGCGGTCGTGGGGAGGCACGTCCTTCTGGTGGACGATGTGATGACCTCGGGCGCCACGGCGGAGGCCTGCGCCAGGATCCTGCTCGGGGCGGGGGCTGCGGCGGTCGAGGTGCTTGCCGCCGCCCGCGTGCCCGACCCTCGGCTGCGTGACGCCTGATCGGGCGCTCCGCGCCGCCGATGGCGCGCTGCCATGCCGCTCGGGCATGGCCCGCCGCCAAGCCATGACTTGACCCTGTGCGGAACGGCGCCAAATTTCACGCCATGGCAAAGATCGAGATCTATACCACGGACTTCTGCCCGTATTGCGCGCGCGCCAAGGCGCTGCTCGAGCGGAAGGGCGCGGCCTACGAGGAGTTCAACGCGCCCAATGGCTCCGAGGCCCGGCGCCAGGCGATCGCGCGCTCCGGCGGGCGAACGACCGTCCCGCAGGTCTTCATCAACGACCAGGCCATCGGAGGGTCCGACGAACTTCATGCCCTGGAGCGCGCAGGGCGCCTGGACGCACTCCTGGCCGCGTGATCCTTCCCCTGGCACTCTTGTCATCGGAGTGCCAAATGGTTGTTGTGCGGTTCGCCGCGGGACTGGGCGGGCCGAGGATGGCGGAGCGATGATCCACTACGATTTGCGCTGCATGAGCACGGGTGAGGAACACGCCTTCGACGGCTGGTACAAGGACAGCGCCGCCTTCGATGCCCTCGTGAAGGCGAGGCTGGTGGAATGCCCCCTTTGTGGCGGCACTGATGTCTCCCGCGCCCTGATGGCCCCGGCGATCCCGAAGAAGGGGCGCCCCGCGCGCAATGCCGTGGTCCCGGCGCCTGCCGCTGCCCCTGTTCCGGCCGAGGCCGCCGCCGTACCGACCGTTCCGGCCACCGCCGGGCCCATGCCGGCCCAGCTGCGCGCGATGCTGCAGAAGCTCCGCACCGAGGTCGAACGCAGCTGCGACTACGTCGGCGCCGATTTCGCCGAGGAGGCGCGCCGGATGCACCGCGGCGAATCCGACCGCCGCGGCATATTCGGCGAGACCAGCGACGCCGAGGCCGAATCCCTTCGCGACGAGGGCATCGAGGTTGCCCGCATCCCCTGGGTGCCGCCGGCCGACGGCTGATACAGGTCAGCCTTTCGGCCGGCCGGTATCAGCGTTCATGTTTCGCGCGCGGCCGCCCCACCAGTCCAGGGCGCCATATCACCGGGCCGGCGCGCGTCAGGGCGCCTCGGCCATCACCAGGTAGTTGACGCCGACATCCCGTGCGGCGTGCCAGCGGCCGGAGAGCGGGTCCATCCGCATGCCGGTGATGTCGGCGACGTGCAGCCCCGCCGCGCGCAGGCCCGCGCCCAACTCGCCCGGGGTGACGAACATCCGCCAGTCATGGGTGCCCACCGGCAGCAGCCGCAGGAGGTATTCCGCCCCGACCTTCGCCATCAGGAAGGAGCGCGGCGTGCGGTTCAGCGTCGAGAGGAAGACCAGCCCCCCGGGCTTCACCGCGCGCGCCAGGGCGGCAAGGAAGGCGGCCCGGTCGGCGACGTGCTCGATGACTTCAAGGGCGATGACGGCGTCGTAGGTCTCGCCCTCCGGCAGATCCTCCGGCACGCCCTCCCGATAGGTGACGTGCAGGCCGGCCGCCGCCGCATGGGCGCGCGCGGCCTCCAGCGCCTCGCCCGCGGCGTCGAGGCCGGTGACTGCCGCGCCGCGCCGGGCCAGCGCCTCCGAAGCCAGCCCCGCGCCGCAGCCGACGTCGAGGACGGCAAGCCCCGCGAGCGCTTCCGCCACCGCGGGATCCCGGCCGTGGCGCCGCGCCAGGCGCTCGGCGATCCAGCCGGTGCGGAGCGGGTTCATCGCGTGCAGCGGCCGCATCGGCCCGTTCGGGTCCCACCATCGGGACGCGAGCGAATCGAACTTCGCGACCTCGGCGTCAAGCCTGGTGCCTGCCCGCTGCATGGATGGTCCTTTCCCCGGCCAGGATGGCCCGTCGACGGCGCGGGTTGCACGTCCCTCGCCCGATCGTTATCTGTCCCGGCCCGCCGTCCGGCGCAACCGCCGGCGCGACCTTTTCCGCCCGGCTCCAGGAACCAGACACCCGCCGATGGCTCGTATCGTCATGAAGTTCGGCGGCACCTCCGTCGCCGATCTCGATCGTATCCGTAACGTCGCCGCTCGCGTGAAGCGGGAGGTGGACGCCGGCAACCAGGTCGCCGTCGTGGTCTCGGCCATGTCCGGCGTGACCAACCAATTGGTGAAATGGTGCCAGGACCTCTCGCCGCTGCACGATGCGCGCGAGTACGACACCGTCGTCGCGACCGGTGAGCAGGTGACGACCGGCCTGACCGCGATCGCGCTGCAGACCATCGGCGTCGATGCGCGGTCCTGGCAGGGCTGGCAGGTGCCGATCGTGACCGATGACGCGCACGGCAAGGCGCGCGTCGAGGGCATCGACGGCGCCGTGCTGATCGAGCGGATGGAGGCGGGCCAGGTGCCCGTGATCACCGGTTTCCAGGGGATCGAGACGCACCGTCACCGCATCACGACCCTCGGCCGCGGCGGCTCGGACCTTTCGGCCGTTGCCGTTGCGGCGGCGGTGAAGGCGGATCGCTGCGACATCTATACCGACGTGGACGGCATCTACACGACCGACCCGCGCATCGTGCCCCGCGCGCGCAAGCTCGAGCGCATCTCCTTCGAGGAGATGCTGGAACTCGCGTCCGTGGGTGCCAAGGTGCTCCAGACGCGCTCGGTCGAACTGGCAATGAAACTCGGCGTGCGCGTCCAGGTCGTCTCGAGCTTCGAGGACAAGCCCGGCTCGCTCGTGGTGGATGAGGACGAGATCGTGGAACAGCCCGTGGTTTCCGGCATCGCGTATTCCCGCGACGATGCCAAGGTGACGCTGCGTCGCGTGCCGGACCGGCCGGGCGTGGCGGCGAACGTGTTCGGCGCGCTGGCCAAGGCCAGCGTCAACGTCGACATGATCGTGCAGAACATCGGCGCCGACGGCACCACCGACATGACCTTCACGGTCGGCAAGGCGGAACTCGTGCGCGCGAAGGACGTGCTCGAGAAGGCGCGCGCCGAGGTCGGCTTCGAGGCGCTGCTCGCCGACCCCGAGGTCGCCAAGATCAGCGTCGTCGGCATCGGCATGCGCAGCCATGCGGGCGTGGCGAACACCATGTTCAGGGCGCTGGCCGAGAAGGGGATCAACATCCAGGTGATCTCCACCTCCGAGATCAAGGTCAGCGTGCTGGTCGCGGCCGACTACACCGAGCTCGCGGTGCGCGCGCTGCACACCGCCTACGGCCTGGACGCGCCCGCGTGAGCGAAGCAGCCGCGACGCCCGACCGGGCCTTCGCCGAGCTCGACCGCCTGATGGCCCGCGGTGCCGCCTTCTTCGGCACCCGCTACGCCATCATGGGCGGGGCGATGTCCTGGGTGAGCGAGCGGCATCTCGTCGCCGCCCTGTCCAATGCCGGCGCCTTCGGCGTGATCGCCTGCGGGGCGATGGAGCCGCCGCGGCTCGCCGAGGAGATTGCCGGGACCCAGGCGCTGACGGACAGGCCCTTCGGCGTGAACCTGATCACGATGCATCCGCGGCTCGATCAGCTCGTGGATGTCTGCCTCGCGGCCGGGGTCGGGCACATCGTCTTCGCGGGGGGCATCCCGCCCGGATCGGCGATCAAGAAGGCGAAGGACGGCGGGGCGAAGGTGGTCTGCTTCGCCCCGGCCCTCGTCCTCGCGAAGCGGCTGATCCGCAGCGGCGCCGATGCGCTGGTGATCGAGGGCTCCGAGGCAGGCGGCCATATCGGTCCGGTCTCACTGAACGTCCTGGCGCAGGAGATCCTGCCCCATGTCACCGATGTGCCGGTCTTCGTCGCCGGCGGCATCGGGCGCGGGGAGGCGATTCTCTCGTATCTCGAGATGGGTGCCGCGGGCGCGCAGATCGGCACGCGCTTCGTCTGCGCGACGGAGTGCATCGCTCACCCCGCCTTCAAGAAGGCCTTCATCCGCGGCCAGGCGCGCGACGCGATTCCGACCGTGCAACTGGACGAAACCTTCCCGGTCATCCCGGTGCGCGCCCTGCAGAATGCGGGAACGAAGCGGTTCCTCGAGCACCAGGCCGAGACGATCCGTCGCTTCAGGGCGGGTGAACTCGACAAGGAGGCTGCGCAACTCGACATCGAGCATTTCTGGGCCGGCGCCCTGCGGCGCGCGGTGATCGACGGCGATGTCGAGAACGGATCCCTCATGGCCGGCCAGTCGGTCGGCATGGTCACCAGGGAGCAGCCTGCCGCCGAGATCATTGCGGAGCTGGTCGGACAGGCCGCCGCGGCCATCGCCGCGCGGCAGCAGAGCGCGGCCTGACCTGTCGGCCGGCGTGAATGGCCTTTGCGGGGCTGCCCCGCAAGGCTAGAAGCCGCCCGTCGACCCTGGACCCCCATGAAGCGCACCCAACGCCCCGACATAACCGCCGCCGAAGCCGCCCGCGTGGGCGAGGAACTGCGCGAAGCCCGCCTGACGCTCGGGGCGAGCGTCGAGGACATGGCGGAACGCCTGCGTATCAACCGGCGCTACATCCACGCGCTGGAGGAAGGGCGGGTGAAGGACCTGCCCGGGGCGGCCTATGCCGTCGGCTTCGTGCGGTCCTACGCGGCGGCGCTCGGGCTCGATCCGGACGAGGCGGTGCGCCGGTTCCGGGACGTGACCGGCGGAGCCGCCGCCAGGCCGGGCGAACTGGTCTTCCCGGAGCCCGTCCCGTCACGCGGGATGCCGGCCGGCGCGCTGGTGGCCGTCGGCGTGGTGCTGGCCATCGGCGCCTATGTCGCCTGGTTCAACTGGAGCGGCTCCGGCAATCGTGTGGTCGATGCGGTCCCGCCGGTGCCGGCGCGGCTGGACTCGGCGGTGCGGGACGAACAGCGCCCGCGCGAAACCGCGGGCATGCCCGCCCAGCCCGCCACGACGCCGACCCAGGCCGCCGCGGCGGTCGCCCCGCCGGCCCCCGCGCCGGTCGCTGCACCCGCGTCGCCACAGCCGCCCGCGATCCCCATGCCGGATGGCATCCGGGTGCTGATCCGCGCGCGAGGCGAATCCTGGATCCAGGTCCGCGACGGGAGGGCCAACCAGGTCCTGATCGACCGCGTGCTGCGGACAGGCGATACCTTCCAGGTGCCGAACCGTGACGGGGTGGTGCTGACGACCGGCAAGGCCGAGAACCTCGAGATCGTGGTGGACGGCCAGCCCGCGCCTGTCCTCGTGGGCGCTACGGGGGTCCGCCGCGGAATCTCGCTGGATGTCGAGCGGCTGCGAGCGGCGCCGGAGGGCGCGGCGGCGGCAGCGCCCGCCAGGCCCGCGGCGCCGGTCCAGGCCCAGCCGACACCGGTGCAGGCGCCCGCCACCGCCGGGCAACGCCCTGCCGACTCTCCGTCGGCGAGGCCCTGACCCGCGCGAGGGGCGCCCCGGCTTCGCTCGCCCAGCCTTCCGGCGCGGCCCTTCGCCCGCCATATTGGTGTCGGCGCCGAGCCCAGAGATCGGGAACCCTTCGCATGGCCTATCGCCCCTACCAGCAGATCCTGCGCCGCCGATCGAGGGAGATCGGCGTCGGGAAGGTGCGCGTCGGCGGGGATGCGCCGATCACGGTCCAGACCATGACCAACACGCCCACCGAGGACGCGCAGGCGACGATCGAGCAGATCCGCCGCTGCGAACTCGCGGGCGTGGACATCGTCCGCGTCTCCTGCCCGACCGAGGAGAGCACCGCCGCCCTCGCCGAGATCGTGCGCGAGGTGAACGTTCCGATCGTCGCCGATATCCACTTCCACTACCGCCGCGCCATCGAGGCCGCGAAGGCCGGCGCCGCCTGCCTGCGCATCAACCCGGGCAACATCGGCTCCAAGGAGCGGGTGAAGGAGGTGGTGAAGGCCGCGCGCGACCATGGCTGCTCGATCCGCATCGGGGTGAATGCGGGCAGCCTGGAGAAGCACCTGCTGGAGAAATACGGGGAGCCGAACCCGGAGGCCCTGGTGGAAAGCGCGCTGTGGCACGCCGACCATCTGCTCCAGGAAGGCTTCGACGAGTTCAAGATCAGCGTGAAGGCGTCGGACGTCTTCCTCGCTGTCGCGGCGTATCAGCAACTCGCCGAGGTCTGCGACCACCCGCTGCACATCGGCATCACCGAGGCTGGCAGCAAGCGGGCCGGCACGGTGAAGAGCGCGATCGGGCTCGGGTCCCTGCTCTGGGCCGGTGTCGGCGACACGCTGCGCGTCTCGCTCTCCGCCGAGCCGGAGGAAGAAGTCTCCGTCGGCTGGGAGATGCTGAAGTCGCTGCACCTGCGGCATCGCGGGGTGAAGATCGTCTCCTGCCCGTCCTGCGCGCGGCAGGGCTTCGACGTGATCCGCACCGTCGAGAAGCTGGAGGAACGGCTGGCCCACATCCAGCAGCCGATCACGCTCTCGATCATCGGCTGCGTGGTGAACGGGCCGGGCGAGGCGCTGATGACCGATATCGGCCTGACCGGCGGCGGGGCCGGGACGCACATGGTCTATTCCGCCGGCCGGACCGACCACACGGTGCGGACGGAGGAGATGGTGGACCACATCGTCTCGCTCGTGACCGCGAAGGCGGACGCGATGGCTGCCGAAGCGCGTGCGGCGGCCGAGGCAACGGCGAGGCAGGCCGCGGAATGACGACGCGGCGGGTGGCCGGGGCGAAGCGGGCGGGCGGCGCGGCGGCGGTGCTGCTCGCCGGCATGCTCGGGGCGGTTCCGGCGCGCGGGCAGTCGGACACGCCCGAGGTCGCCGGCGGCGGGAACGGGGCGGCCACGTCCATCCCCTGCACCGAGATCAACAACCGCGCGATGGAGGCGACGCTGGTGATCCGCCAACACGCCAGCGCGCTCTCGGTCGGCTTCGAGCCCGAGGCGCGGCCGCAGGCGATCCAGATGCTTGCCTGGCTCGACCAATGGGCAGGGCGGCTGCGCGGTTTCGTCGAACTCGGCGAGTACTCGATGTGCCTTGATGACGGGGACACCGAGACCTACCGCCGCGCACTCGTTTCGGCGCAGCGCATCGCCAACCAGGCGCGCGACGATCTTCTCCGCCCGGTCCGCGCGCCGCAGCAGCAACAGCAACAGCAACAACAGCAGCGCCCGCGCCGGCCCTGACAACGGCACACTGGACAGACTTCGCATGACAGCCCTTCAGCCCGTCCGCGGCACGCGCGACCTCATCGGCGAGGATTTCCGTCGCCACCACGCCGTCGTGGAGACGGCGCGGCGGATCAGCGCGCTCTATGGCTTCGAGGAATGGGCGACGCCGATCTTCGAGGATACGCGCGTCTTCTCGCGTGGCCTCGGCGACACCTCGGACGTCGTCTCGAAGGAGATGTATTCCTTCGAGGACCGCGGCGGGGAAAGCCTGACCCTCCGGCCGGAATATACCGCCGGGCTGTGCCGGGCGCTGGTGAGCAACGGGCTGACGCAGACCAACCTGCCGCGCAAGGTCTTCGCCACGGGGCCGATGTTCCGTTACGAGCGGCCGCAGAAGGGGCGCTACCGCCAGTTCCACCAGATCGACCTGGAAGTGCTGGGCGCGGCGGAACCGCTCGCGGATGCCGAGGTGATCGCCTGCGGGTGGGACATCCTCTGCGCGCTCGGCGTCTCGGATGGCACGATCCTCGAGATCAACACGCTCGGCGATGCGGAGAGCCGCGCGGCCTATCGCGCTGCGCTGGTGGAATATTTCTCCGCGCACAAGGACGCGCTGAGCCATGACAGCCGCGTGCGGCTGGAGAAGAACCCGCTGCGCATCCTCGACAGCAAGGACGAGACCGACCGCGCCATCGTCGCCGGCGCGCCGGTGATCGGCGACCACCTGACGGAGGCGGCTTCGTCCTTCTACGCCGCGGTGAAGGCGCACCTGACGCGGTTCGGCGTGCCGTTCCGCGAGAATCCGCGCATCGTCCGCGGCCTCGACTACTACAGCCACACGGCCTTCGAGTTCGTCACCGACCGGCTCGGTGCGCAGGGCACGGTGATGGCTGGCGGCCGCTACAACGGCCTGGTCGAGGAGATGGGTGGCCCGGCGACGCCCTCCGTCGGCTGGGCGGCGGGCATCGAGCGGCTGTCTATGCTGCTGCCGCAGGCGCCGGCCGCACCGCGCCCCGTCGCCGTGATCCCGGTGGGCGATGCGGCCGAGGGTGCCGCGCTCGACATGCTGCAGTCGCTGCGGCGCGCGGGCGTGGTGGCGGAGATCGCCTATCGCGGCAACCTCAAGCGCCGCATGGAACGCGCCAATCGCATCGGCGCCCGCGCCGCCGTCATCCTGGGGGATGACGAGATCGCGGCCGGGATGGCGCAGTTGCGCGACCTCGATGCCGGCACGCAGGAGAAGGTGCCTCTCGTGGAGGTGCCGGGGCGGCTCGCATGAGCCTGCCCGCCCGGCTCGATCGTTTGCTCGCGCGGGCGGAGGAGGTCCGTCACATCCTCTCGACCGCGCCGGGTGCCGAGATCGGCGCGCTGTCGAAGGAACTTTCCGAGCTCGAGCCGCTGGTCGAGAAGTTCGCGGAATACCGCGCGGCGGAGAAAGCGCGCGACGAGGCCGAGGCCATGATGGCCGACCCCGAGATGCGCGACCTGGCCGAGGCCGAATGGCTCGAGCAGAAGCAGCGCGTCCCGGCGCTGGAGCGCGAGATCCGCGTCATGCTGCTGCCGCGCGACGCGGCCGATGAGCGCAGCGCGATCCTGGAAGTGCGCCCCGCGGCGGGCGGGGACGAGGCGGGCCTCTTCGCCGCCGAGCTCTTCCGCGCGTACCAGCGCTACGCCGAATCCCGCGGCTGGCGTTTCGAGGTGCTGGACTACGACGAGAGCGACCTGGGCGGCATCAAGGGCGCGAGCGCGGAGATCGCCGGGCGCGGCGTCTTTGCGCGCCTGAAGTACGAGAGCGGCGTGCACCGCGTGCAGCGCGTGCCGGCGACCGAGACGCAGGGACGCATCCACACCTCGACTGTCACTGTCGCCGTGCTGCCGGAGGCGGAGGAGGTGGACGTGCAGATCAACGACGGCGAGCTGCGCATCGACACCTACCGCGCGAGCGGCGCCGGCGGGCAGCACGTCAACAAGACCGATTCCGCCGTGCGCATCACCCATCTTCCGACCGGCATCGTCGTGGCGATGCAGGAGGAGAAGAGCCAGCACAAGAACCGCGCCAAGGCGATGAAGGTGCTGCGCGCGAGGCTCTATGACGCGCAGCGTTCGGCCGTGGACAGCGCGCGGGCGGCGGACCGGAGGTCGCAGGTCGGCACCGGGGATCGCTCCGAACGCATCCGTACCTACAACTTCCCGCAGGGGCGCGTGACCGACCATCGCATCGGGCTCACGCTGCACAAGATCGACCGCGTCATGCTCGGTGAGTTCGACGACATCTTCGATGTCCTGATCGCAGAAGACCAGGCGGCACGGCTGGCCGCCGAGGCGGCCTGATGTCCGGCTGCGCCGACCCTGGCGGGTCGGTTGGGGCATGGCTGTGCCAGGCCGGGCAGGTGCTGCGGGCGGCGGGGATCGAGCAACCGCGGCTCGAAGCGCGCTGGCTGCTGGCCCATGTCCTCGGCTGCCGGGAGGAGGACCTGCTGCGCGACCCGCGCGCGCCAGTACCGGCAGGGAAGGGCAGGGCCTTCGCGGAGTTGTTGCGGCGACGCACCGCGCGGGAACCGCTGGCGCATCTGGTCGGACATGTGGGCTTCTGGACGCTCGACCTCGCGGTCTCGGATGCCACCCTGGTGCCGCGGCCGGACACCGAGGCGGTGGTGGAGGCAGCGCTGGCGGCCTTCCCGGACCGCTCGCAAGTCCGGCGGGTGCTGGATCTCGGCACGGGGACGGGTGCGTTGTTGTTGGCGGTGCTGGCGGAATGCCCCGGAGCCTGGGGGCTGGGGATCGATGTCGCCCCGGCAGCGGCGGCGTTGGCCGCGCGCAATGCCGCCGCGAACGGGCTCGCGGCCCGCGCCGGCTTCGTCGCGGGCGACTGGGATGCGCCGCTTGCGGGCCGCTTCGACCTGGTGCTGTCGAATCCGCCCTACATCGAGAGCGGGGCGATCGCGGACCTCATGCCGGAGGTGGCGCTGCACGAGCCGCGACTCGCGCTCGACGGCGGTCTGGACGGGCTCGACGCCTATCGCCGGATCCTCCGGCGCGCGCCTTTCCTGCTCGCGCCGGGCGGCCGGCTGGTCCTCGAGATCGGCGCAGGCCAGCGCCCAGGGGTTGAGGCCATCGCGCGACGGGAGGGCCTTGCCTTGCTGGCCGCCGACCGCGACCTGGGGGGCGTCGAGCGGGCCCTGGTCTTCGGCCTTGCGGCGTGAGTGGGCCCGTCCGGGCAAAAAACCGTTTGGCGCCCCGGCTGGCGACGGCTAGGTTGCTGTTGCGGCCGGGGCAGGCAGCTTCTTCCTCTGACCTGGTTGATGCAGGTGGCGGGTACGTCCCGCCGGCATGGCCCGGGGCCGCTTGGATGAACGATACCGGCGATCTGCCGCGCGCGGCGGGCCCCAAAGGGCTCGGCCCAGTCCGGCGCGGAGCCGATGCGGGACAGCGAAACACGATAGCTATGAACATGAAGCGCATGCGCGGCCGCGGCGGCCATCGCCACGGGGGCGGCGGCCAGTTCCGCCACGGAGGCGGCGGCAGCGGCGGAGGGGGCGGCGGCGACCGGCAGCCCCTCAACCGGAACCACGTCTTCGACTCGAATGGACCCGACATGCGCCTGCGCGGCACCGCGCAGCAGCTGTTCGAGAAGTACCTGCAGCTCGGCCGCGACGCGACGAGCGGCGGGGACCGGGTGATGGCGGAATCCTACTTCCAGCATGCGGAGCACTATTTCCGCATCCTGAACGCCATGAACCAGGCAGCTGCGCAGCACCAGCAGACGCAGCAGCGGCGCTTCCAGTCGGCCGAATCCGGCGAGGGCGAGGCGTCCGAGGCTGCCGAGATCAACGGTCAGTCCGCCCAGGATTACGACGACGGCGAGGCCGTCCCCGGCGAATCCGCCGGCGAGGCGCGCGAACCGGTCTGACGCTGGCGGCCGGTCAATCGACCGGATCGGTGACCTGGAGCGAGTCGCCGACGGAGATGCGGCCGCCCTCCAGCACCTCCGCATAGACGCCGAGTTCGGCATGGCCGAAATGTTCCCGGAGCCAGCGCGGCGGATCGGCGTCGCGCTGGCCGGTCAAGGGATTCACCTCGGTCGCCGGGCAGCGGACGATGCGCTTCACGACGCGCAGCCGCGCCTGCCCCAGCAGGATCTCACGCCCAACGAGATCGAACTCGGCCCAGGGCGCCCCCCCGGACACATAGACATTGGCGCGGAAGCGCAGCGGATCGAGGCTGGCGCCGGCCGCCTGCTCCAGCGCATGCAGGCTCGACAGCCCGATAATGGAGACGACCTTCTTCGACACGTCGGAGAAGGTGTGCCCCGGTGATTCCACGAAGCGGGGCGCGCCGCGGGCCTCCTCGCCGAGGAAGCCGGTCAGCAGGGTGGCGATGGCGGCGCGGCCTTCGGGTGTGCGCGTGTTGCCGACGAAGGGGGACATGCCTGGCAGCCGGATGACGAGCTCGCCGGTCCGGGCATCGAAGGCCGTATGGGCGAGCGTCAGGCGCGCATTCACCATCAGGCAGGCGAAGTTCCGCTTGGGGAGCCAGGCGGGCGCCGCCGGGTCGAAGGGCGCATCCCCCTGCGCCAGGGCGAAGCGCCGGTCGTGCGGCAGGGGTTCGCCGGAGCTTAGAGTCACTTCCTCCAGGGCTTCCGCGGTCAGGCCCTTCACCGGGTAGCGGTAGATCGTCTCGATGCGCATGGCGGCCCCTTGAACCAGATCAAGGACGCTTACCACATGCCTGGGCGATCAAGGCGTGCCTGTCGCCCATCCGGGGACGGGGATCGCCTGTCCGCTCAGGAGAGGGACGCATGGACATCGAGAAGTTTACCGACCGGGCCCGCGGTTTCCTGCAGGCCGCCCAGACCATCGCCATCCGGGAATATCACCAGCAGGTGAGCCCGGCGCATCTCGCCAAGGCGCTGCTGGACGACGCCGAGGGGGCCGCCAGCGGGCTGATCCGTGCCGCGGGGTCCGATCCCGCGAAGGTGAAGCAGGCGCTGGAGGCGAGCCTCGCGAAGCTGCCGAAGGTTTCAGGCGGCGGGGCGGGGCAGCCGCAGTTCACCCCCGACATCGTGCGCGTGCTGGATGCCGCGCAGCAGCAGGCGACCAAGGCGGGCGACCAGTTCGTCGCGCAGGACCGTCTGCTCGTTGCGCTCGCCGCCAGCGAGGGCGAGACGGGGCGCGCCTTCCGCGACGCGGGCGCCGATCCGCAGCGGCTGGAGAAGGCCGTCGCCGACCTGCGCAAGGGCCGCACGGTCGGCAGCCAGAACGCCGAGGAGTCGTTCGACGCGCTGAAGAAGTACGCGCGCGACATCACCGAAGCTGCGCGGCAGGGCAAGCTCGACCCGGTGATCGGGCGCGACGAGGAGATTCGTCGCTCCATCCAGGTTCTGGCCCGACGCACCAAGAACAACCCGGTGCTGATCGGCGAGCCCGGCGTCGGCAAGACGGCGATCGTCGAGGGCCTGGCACTGCGCATCGTGAAGGGCGACGTGCCGGAGGCACTGAAGGACAAGAAGGTGATGGCGCTCGACCTCGGCGCCATGGTCGCGGGTGCGAAATACCGCGGCGAATTCGAGGAGCGCCTGAAGGGCGTGCTCCAGGAAGTGGAGCAGGCCGAGGGCGACATCATCCTCTTCATCGACGAGATGCACACGCTGGTGGGTGCCGGCAAGGCGGATGGGGCGATGGACGCCTCCAACCTGCTGAAGCCGGCGCTGGCGCGCGGCGAGTTGCACTGCATCGGCGCGACGACTCTCGACGAGTACCGCAAGCATGTCGAGAAGGACGCGGCGCTGGCGCGGCGCTTCCAGCCGGTCTTCGTGGGCGAGCCGAGCGTCGAGGACACCATCTCGATCCTGCGCGGCATCAAGGAGAAGTACGAGCTGCACCACGGCGTCCGCATCACGGACAGCGCGCTGGTGGCGGCGGCGACGCTGTCGAACCGCTACATCACCGACCGTTTCCTGCCGGACAAGGCGATCGACCTGATCGACGAGGCGTCCTCCCGCCTGCGGATGCAGGTGGATTCGAAGCCCGAGGAGCTCGACGCGATCGACCGCGACCTGATGCGGCTGAAGATCGAGCGTGAGGCGCTGAAGAAGGAGCAGGACGCGGCTTCGAAGGACCGGCTGCAGAAGCTCGAGAAGGAACTCGCCGACCTCGAGGAGCGCTCGCGCGAGATGACGCAGCGCTGGGAGGCCGAGAAGGGCAAGGTCGTCGAGAGCCAGAAGCTGAAGGAGCAGCTCGACAAGGCGCGGACCGAAGTGGAGCTGGCGCAGCGCAAGGGCGACCTGACCAAGGCGTCGGAGCTGCTCTACGCCACCATTCCGCAGATAGAGAAGAAGCTTGCCGAGACCGGCGACGACGATGCGCGGCTGGTGAACGAAGCAGTGACCGAGGAAGGCATCGCGGCGGTCGTCTCGCGCTGGACCGGCGTGCCGGTCGAGAAGATGCTCGAGGGCGAGCGCGCCAAGCTGCTGCGCATGGAGGACGAGCTGCGCAAGCGCGTCGTGGGCCAGGAGGAGGCGCTGGAAGCCGTCTCCAAGGCCGTGCGGCGGGCGAGGGCGGGGCTGCAGGATCCGGGCCGTCCGATCGGGTCGTTCCTGTTCCTGGGTCCCACCGGCGTCGGCAAGACCGAGCTCGTGAAGGCGCTGGCGCAGTACCTGTTCGACGACGAGCGGGCGATGACGCGCATCGACATGTCCGAGTACATGGAGAAGCACGCCGTCTCCCGCCTGATCGGCGCGCCCCCGGGCTATGTCGGCTATGACGAGGGCGGTGCGCTGACGGAGGCGGTGCGGCGCCGGCCCTACCAGGTCATCCTGTTCGACGAGGTCGAGAAGGCGCACGAGGATGTGTTCAACATCCTGCTGCAGGTGCTCGACGACGGGCGGCTGACGGACGGGCAGGGGCGGACGGTCGACTTCCGCAACACGATCATCGTGCTGACCTCCAACCTCGGCAGCCAGGCGATCGCGGAGTTGCCGGAGAATGCGGAGATCGATGCGGCGCGGCCGGCGGTGATGCGGGCGGTGCGCGAGCGCTTCCGGCCGGAGTTCCTGAACCGGCTGGACGAGATCGTGCTGTTCCGTCGCCTCGCGCGCGGGGACATGGCCTCGATCGTGGACATCCAGTTGCAGCGGCTGCTGAAGCTGCTCGAGGACCGCAAGGTGAAGCTGGAACTCGACGACAAGGCGCGGGAGTGGCTGGCAGAGGCGGGATACGATCCGATCTATGGCGCACGGCCGCTCAAGCGGGTGATCCAGCGGAACCTGCAGGACCGGCTGGCCGGGCTGCTGCTCGAAGGCAGCGTCAAGGACGGCGACGTGGTGCGCGTGACCGCCTCGCAGGACGGGCTCGAGGTGCGGCCGAGCCTGGCCGAAGCGGCGTGAGTGTGGCGGCCGGCGGGATCCCCCCGCCGGCCGCGGCTTCGCCTCAGTCGGCGGCCATCGCCACTTCCTCGCGCGCGCCGAGGCGCGCAAGGAGGCGGTCGAGTTGCCGCTGGCCCGTGCGGAAGGCCGCGAGGTCCTGTCCGGCGAGGCGAACGGTCTGCTGCACGTGGCGCGCGGGGTTCACGGGGCGGCCACTGGCGATGACCTCGTAGTGCAGGTGCGGGCCGGTCGAGAGGCCGGTCGAACCGACCGCGCCGATGACGTCGCCCTGGCGGACGCGGCGCCCGCTGGTGATGCCGCGGCCGAAGCGGGACATGTGCGCATAGCGCGTCTCGACGCCGCTGGCATGGCGGAGGCGGACCATGAGGCCATAGCCGCCTTCCCGCTTCGCCGAGACGACGACCCCATCCGCTGCCGCATAGATGGGGGTGCCCGTCGGGGCGCCGAAGTCGATGCCCTGGTGCATGCGGTTGAACCCGAGTGCCGGGTGGCTGCGCATGCCGAAGCGGGAGGTGACGCGCGCCCCGTCGAGTGGGGTGCGGAGGAAGGTGCGGCGCAGGCTTCGCCCTTCCGAATCATACCAATCAGTGTGGCCACGCCCGTCCTTGTGCCGCCAGACGGCCAGGGTGCGGCCGGAGAGGGTGAACTCGGCCCTGAGGATCTGGCCGTGGCCGAGGATGTCGCCATCGCCGTCGCGGTAGCGTTCGAACAGGATCGCGAAGCGGTCGCCTGGCTGCAGGTCTCGCTGGAAATCCACCTGATGGCCGAGCACCCGGATAAGGGAGAGTGCGAGGCCCCCCGGAAGCCCCGCCCGCGTCATGGCGGGAAACAGTCCACCATCGACGGTACCGCCCGCACGGACGACGAAGCGCTGGCGCGGCGTGAGGGATTCCTCTGCGTGCCAGCCCCGGCCTTCCCGAGGAAGGACCCGGACGGTCCGGCCGGGCTGGGGCTCGAGTTCGATCTCAAGAAGGGTGGGGGTCTCGTCGGTGCTGAGGCGGATGCCGACCTCGTCACCGGGGCGCAGGGCGCTGGGAGGGAATAGCGGCGCCAGGGCCGTCAGGGCGGCGTGAGCCTCGCCGGCATCGACGCCGGCGCTGGCGAGCAGGCCTCCAAGGGTGTCCCCGCGCCGAACCAGGAGGACCCGTTCGTGGAAGCGCGGGGCCTGTTCCGCCGGTTCGGCGTCCTCGGCCACTGCTGCCGGCGGCTCCAGGGCGGGCTGGGAGCGCGCCGAGCCAGCCGCGAGGAACAGCGCAGAGATGGGAAGAATGGCCAGGGCCAGGCGGAACGGCATGAGGGCGATGTGCCTCCGAATCTGCTTGGGACGCGAGGAACGAGCGGCCTTCCATCGGGCGCACATTAAAGCCCGTCAATCTTCTCTCGCTGGCTCACGACGATTCGATGAAATCGGGATCAAGAGACTAAGCCATGCGTCCTGCGCATATCGTGCAGAAGGGTGCCCCAGCACGAAACCCGTTTGACACACACCGGGGAGGCCCGTAGAAACCCCCCACGCCGCTGATGCGGGGTCTTGATCTTCCCGGGTTGATCCGGTAAGTTCTTCGGCCCGCTGAGGCAGGCGGGTTTCGCTGGATAGGCGATGTGGTGA
>NZ_JAAEDM010000045.1 GCF_018129065.1 Neoroseomonas soli
GTTCGGCACCGGCCTCGCCCTTGCGCAGGCACCGACCTCGCCGCCCGCGGCCCCGGCCGCCGAGGCGGCGCCCGAGCCACCGCAGCCGCGGCCGCCCAGGGCCTACCGCACGCCCGAGGAGGGCTTCGCCGCCCTCGCCAATGCGGCACGTCGCGCCGATCCAAACCTTCTCGCGGTGGTCATGGGCGACGCCGGGGTGCGGCTGCTGCGCTCTGGCGACCGCGTCGCGGATGCGGCAGCGCTCAGGCGCTTTGCCGCAGCCTATGACGAGAAGCGCGAGATCCTGCGCCCCTCGCCGGCCCGCGCGACCATCCAGGTCGGAGAGGATGGCTGGCCGCTGCCCATCCCGATGGTGCAGACGGCCGGTGCCTGGCGCTTCGACGCCCGCGCGGGCGCGCAGGAGATCGCGAACCGCCGCATCGGCCACAACGAACTCGACACCATCGAGACGCTGCGCGCCATCGTCGATGCCCAGGCGGACTACGCGCGCACCGCGGGCCGGCAGGGCGCCCTCCAGGCCTATGCGCGGCGCTTCTTCTCGAGCCCCGGCCAACGGGACGGCCTCTACTGGCCGACGCGCGAAGGGGAGGCGGAAAGCCCGCTCGGCCCCTTCATGGCCGCCGCGAGTGCCGGCGGCTATGCGCGCACGCCGAGCGACCGGCCGCAGCCCTACCACGGCTACTTCTTCCGCATCCTGGAATCGCAGGGCCCGGCGGCGCTTGGCGGGGCGGTCGACTACGTCGTGAACGGCCGGATGATCGGCGGCTTCGCCGTGATCGCGACGCCGGCGCGCTACGGCGCCTCCGGCATCAAGACCTTCATCGTCAGCCACCACGGCGCGGTCTACGAGCAGGACCTCGGCCCTGACACCGCGCGGGAAGCGGCGGCCATCACCTCCTTCGATCCCGACGAGGGTTGGACGCGCGTGGCCGAGTAGCGGCCAGGGCACCATCCCGGTCAGGCGGCGTCGCCTGATCGGGGGAGAACATGCGCGACGGCGGCGACCGGGGGCGCTGCCGCCGGCTGAAGGCCGCTACAGCGCCATCCCTTCCTCTCCCGGCGCCGCACGCTCGCGCTTCGGCTCGGGGATGTCGGTCATCGTCGCCTCTGTGAGCAGCAGCACGCTCGCCACCGAGACGGCGTTCTCGAGCGCCACGCGCACAACCTTGGTCGGGTCGATGATGCCGGCCGCGACCAGGTCCACGTACTGCTTGCGCGCCGCGTCGAAGCCGAGCGCGCCCTGCGCGTCCTGCATCCGCGCCACCACCACGCCGCCATCGGCCGCCGAATTCTCGGCGATCTGGCGTGCCGGCGCTTCCAGCGCGCGCCCGAGGATCTGCACGCCGGTGCGCTCGTCACCCTCGCATTGCGTTTCCTCGGCGGCGACGGCCGCCGTGCAACGCAGCAGCGCCAGGCCACCGCCGGGCACGATGCCCTCGGCGACCGCGGCCTTGGTGGAGCTGATGGCGTCGTCGAGCGCCTCCTTCTTCGCCTTCATCTCGGATTCCGCCGGCGCGCCGACGCGGATGACGGCGACGCCGCCGGCCAGCCGGGCGACGCGCTCCTGCAGCTTCTCCTTGTCGTAGTCGCTGGTACTGCGTTCGATCTCATTGCGCAGGGCGGCGATGCGGCCGCCGATCTCCGTCTTCGCGCCGCCGCCGCCGATGATGGTGCAGTTCTCCTTGTCCACCACGACGCGCTGCGCGTGGCCGAGTTGCTCCAGCTGCGCGGTCTCGAGCTTCAGTCCCAGTTCCTCGGCGATCAGCGTGCCGCCGGTCAGCACCGCGATGTCCTGCAGCATCGCCTTGCGCCGGTCCCCGAAGCCCGGCGCCTTCACCGCGCAGGACCGCAGCGTGCCGCGCACCTGGTTGACGATCAGCGTCGCCAGCGCCTCGGCCTCCACGTCCTCGGCCACCACCAGCAGCGGGCGGCGGGACTTCACCACCTGGTCGAGCAGCGGCAGCAGGTCCGCGAGGCTGCGCAGCTTGGTGTCGGTCAGCAGGATCAGCGCGTCCTCGAGCTCCGCCTCCATCCGCTCGGCGTTGGTGACGAAGTAGGGGGAGAGGTAGCCGCGGTCGAACTGCATGCCCTCGACGACTTCGAGCACTGTCTCGGTGGTCTTGCTTTCCTCGACGGTGATGACGCCCTCGTTGCCGACCCTTTCCATGGCATCGGCCACGAGTTCGCCGATGGATTCGTCGTTGTGCGCGGAAATGGTGGCGACCTGCGCTTTCTCCTTCCGGGACGCTACGGGGCGCGAAAGGTTCTTCAGCGCCGCCACCGCCGCGCGCGTGCCGCGGTCGAGCCCGCGCTTGATATCGACCGCGGAGGCACCGGCGACGACGTTGCGGATGCCCTCCGCGAGGATCGCGTGCGCGAGCACGGTGGAGGTGCTGGTGCCGTCGCCCACCACGTCGCCGGTGCGCTCGGCGGCCTGGCGGAGCATCCGGGCGCCGAGATTCTCCTCGGCGTCCTTCAGCTCGAACTCCTTGGCGATGGTGACGCCGTCGTTGCACACCAGCGGCGGACCCCAGCTGCGCTGGATGAGCACGGATTTGGAGCGCGGCCCGAGCGTGACGCGCACCGCGTCGGCAAGCTGCGTGGCGCCGCGGAGGATCTTCTCGCGCGCAGAGGAGCGGAACAGGACCTGCTTGGCGGGCATGACGGCCTCTCCCGTGGGAATGCCGCACTCTGCGCGGAGCGTGGGGCGCGGCGTTGATGCCGATCAAATGCAGGGGGGCGCCGCCCCCCTGCAGCCCCCGCCGAGGGCCGAAAGGCCCTCGGAACCCTTGAATTTCGCCAGCGCTATCGAGGAGGGGCGCACCAAGTTCCGGTTTCCAAAGGCCTTTCGGCCTTTGGTGGGGGAGCGCGAGGGGGCGACGCCCCCTCGCACCTACCGCTTCTCGAGAAACGGCGCGTCCCGCGACGCCGCCAATGCGTCCCAGGCCGCCCGCACCCTCTGCGTCCCATGCGTCCGCTCGAGCCGCCGCAGCGTGAAGTGCCCGCGCGCGACGGATCGGAAATGCTCCAGGAATGCGAGGTTCACCGCCGCCCCCGCCGCCGCGCCCAGCACCGGCGCCGCCTGGGCCGACAGTTTCAGCCCGACGGGCCCGATGAAGCGCGACGCCACCGCCGTGACGAAGCCCGGGACGATGGTCCGCCCGACGGCGCCCTTCAGCGCCTCGGCCAGAGCCAGGCGCACCGCGAAATATCCGCTCTCCGCCGCGTCGTCCGAGGGAGAGGTCCCACCGAGCGCGAAGACCTTCAGGCATTCCGCCGCGGCTTCGGGCGCGCTGAGGTCCTCGCCGGCCTCGGCGCCGATGGCAGCGACCTGGCGCAACAGGATGGCGGTGGAGACCGGCAATTCCACCAGCGTGCCCGGCAGGCCGAAGGCGCCGCCCAGCGCCCCGCTCGCGACGACGAGCCCACGATGGAACCAGGCGGACGGCACCGGCAGCGGCGTCCTCGCCGGGCCGGAGCGCAGCGCAGCGGTCATCGCCGCGGAGAGCGCCCCGCGCACCGCCCCATCCAGCCCGCCCTGCACGGCTGCGGGCAGGCGGGCGCGCAGCGCCTCGACCGGCATGCCGGCCATGGCGGCGAGCCGCGCAGCGAGGGAAGGGTGCTCCAACGCGTCGAAGGCGCCGCGCAGGTCGCGCAGCACAGGCTGGGGCAGGTCGGGGGTCGTGAGGGTCAGGCTCATGCGCTCTGGGCCAGATGGGCCCGCGCGGACGCGTGGTCCAGGGCCGCGGCGTCACGTTCGGCCGCGGCGGCAAAGGGGGCAAGGCGTTCGGCGACGACGCGCGCCACCGCCTCCACCGCCTCCCGGCGCGGGAAGGCGGCGCGCCAGGTCATGCGGATAGTGCGGGAGGCCCGCTGGCGCAGCGGCCGGAGCACGATTCCGGCATCCTGCGCCGCGCCGGCTGCCAGGCCGGGGATGAGTGTCGTGCCGTATCCGGCGGCGACCATGTTGATCAGCGTCGCCAGGCTCGCCGCGCGCAGCGCGCCACCGGACGGGCCGGCCAGGCCGCAGGCGGCCAGCGCCTGGTCGCGCAGGCAGTGGCCGTCGGCCAGGACCAGCACGTCGGGGGCGAGGTCCGCCTCGATGACGCTCTCCTGCGCCGCGAGCGGGTGTTCGGGCGGCAGGGCGGCGAGGAAGGGCTCGGTGAAGAGCGGCATGGCCACGAGGTCGTTGCCCTCCGGCTCGGTGGCGATCAGTGCCGCATCCAGCGCGTGCGCGCGCAGCCGCTCCAGCAGCGTGGCGGTCACGTCTTCCCACGGCTCGATCTCGAGGCCGGGCAGCGCCGCCCGCAATGGTGCCAGCACCAGCGGCAGGAGGTAGGGCCCGAGGGTCGGGATGATGCCGAGGCGCATCGGCCCCCGCAGCGGATCCATGGCGCTGCGCGCGAGGGCCGCGATCGCGTCGGCCTCCGCCACCGCGGCGCGGGCATGGCCGAGCAGCGTCTCGCACATCGGCGTCGGCACGACCTGCCTGCTGCTGCGCTCGAAGAGCACGGTGCCGAGTTCCTCCTCCAGCTTGCGAAGCTGGATGGAGAGGGTGGGCTGGCTGACCTGGCAGGCAGCCGCGGCCTTGCCGAAATGGCGGTGCTCGGCGACGGCGAGCATGTAGCGCAGGTCGCGCAGGTTCATCCGATCGGGTCCGATGACGATGCCGCTCCGTAACGGAATACCGCCGCAGCGGAATGCAACCTACGCCATTCCAGGCCGATCCACCATGATTGACAATATCAATTGATGGCTTCGGAAGAATTGGCTTCTACTATTGATCCGCCATGGCCTAGCCTCCTGGGACACGGACCCAAAGGAGCGAGAAGCATGGCCACGCGCCTGACGACATCCGCCGGATCGCCGGTCGCCGACAACCAGAACAGCCTGACCGCCGGCCCCCGCGGCCCCGTCCTGCTGCAGGACTGGCAGCTCATCGAGAAGCTCGCGCACCAGAACCGGGAACGCATCCCCGAGCGCGTGGTTCACGCGAAGGGCTGGGGTGCCCATGGCACGCTGACCATCACCGGCGACATCTCGAAGTACACCCGCGCCAAGGTCCTGCAGCCCGGCGCGAAGACCGACATGATCATCCGGTTCTCGACCGTGGCGGGCGAGCTCGGTGCCGCGGACGCGGAGCGCGACGTGCGCGGCTTCGCGATGAAGTTCTACACGGAAGAGGGCAACTGGGACCTCGTCGGCAACAACACGCCGGTCTTCTTCGTGCGCGATCCGCTGAAGTTCCCGGACTTCATCCGCACGCAGAAGCGCCATCCGAAGACCAACCTGCGCAGTCCGACGGCGATGTGGGACTTCTGGTCGCTGTCGCCGGAAAGCCTGCACCAGGTGACGATCCTGATGTCGGACCGCGGCCTGCCGGTCGCGCCGATGTTCATGAACGGCTATGGCAGCCACACCTACTCGCTGTGGAACGATTCCGGCGAGCGGTTCTGGGTGAAGTTCCACTTCAAGTCGATGCAGGGCCACCGGCACCACACGAATGCCGAGGCCCAGTCGGTCGTCGGCAAGACCCGCGAGTCCTACCAGGAGGCCCTGTTCGGCACGATCGAGAAGGGCAGCTTCCCGAAGTGGAAGATGCAGGTCCAGGTCATGCCGGAGGCAGATGCGGAGAAGACCGCCTACAACCCCTTCGACCTGACGAAGGTCTGGCCGCACAAGGACTATCCGCCGATCGACGTCGGCACGCTCGAGCTGAACCGCAACGCGGACAACTACTTCGCGGAGATCGAGCAGCTCGCCTTCAGCCCGTCCAACTTCGTGCCCGGCATCGGGGCCAGCCCGGACAAGATGCTGCAGGGGCGCATCTTCGCCTATGCGGACGCGCACCGCTATCGCCTCGGCACGCATTACGAGGCGCTGCCGGTGAACGCGCCGCGCTGCCCCGTGGCGCACTACCACAAGGACGGCGCCATGCGGTTCTTCCGGAACGACACGGGCAATCCGGACGCCTACTACGAGCCGAACTCCTTCGGCGGCCCGGCGCAGGACCCGTCGGTGGCCGAACCGCCGCTGAAGATGTCCGGCGATGCCGCGCGATGGGACCATCGCGAGGGCAATGACGACTTCGTCCAGCCGCGCGCGCTGTTCCTGCTGTTCGATGCGGGGCAGAAGGCGCGGCTCTTCTCCAACATCGCGGACGCGATGGCGGGCGTGCCGGCGGGCATCGTGGAACGGCAGTGCAGGCTGTTCGACCAGGTCCACCCGGACTACGGCGCCGGCGTGCGCGCCGCCATCGCCGCGAAGGCCGGGGCGAAGGCCGCCGCGGACTGACTGCGGGGAGGTGCAGCCCCCCCCCGCCTCTCGGTCATCCCCCAGGTGCCAAAAAAGGTTGAGGGGGGTGCGGGGGGAGAAGTTCCCTTCTCCCCCCGCCCTTCCGCCGCGCAGGCCCCCGCCAGGGTGGAACCGCCCGGCACGGTAGCCCTCGGCGCCGGAGGGCCCTATAAGGCGACGCGCACCCGGCGCGCCGGGGCCGCAATTGCGGCCCCCGCCGAGGCGCATGCTGCCGCCGGCAGCGCGAGAGCCAGGCGGCCGGATTGCCTCCGCCCGGCGTCCGAGGGCAGAGAACAGACTCATGAACTGGATTTCCGACTGGGCCCTGCCGAAGATCTCGGGCCTCTTCAAGCGGGACGTGCCGGAGAACCTCTGGCACAAGTGTCCCGCCTGCGAAAAGATGATCTTCCGGCGTGACCTGGAAGCGTCGCTGCATGTCTGCCCGCATTGCAGCCACCACATGCGCATCTCTGCCGTGCGCCGGCTGGAATGCACGCTGGACCCGGGCTTTTCGCGCATCGAACTGCCCAAGGCACCGGCCGACCCGCTGCGTTTCCGCGACCAGCGCCGCTACACGGACCGGCTGAAGGAAGCGCAGGTGAAGTCCGCGATGGACGACGCCGTGGCGGTGGCGCACGGCACCATCGAGGGCCAGCGCGCCGTCGTCGCCGCCTTCGAGTTCGCCTTCATGGGCGGATCGATGGGCCCCGGCGTGGGCGAGGCGATCGTCACCGCGGCCAAGCTCGCCGTGCTGCAGGATGCGCCGCTGATCATCTTCACCGCCTCGGGCGGCGCGCGCATGCAGGAAGGCGCGGTCAGCCTGATGCAGATGCCGCGCACCGTCATCGCGACGCGGCTGGTCAAGGAAGCGGGCCTGCCCTTCATCGTGGTGATGTGCGACCCGACGACGGGCGGCGTCACCGCATCCTTCGCCATGCTGGGCGACATCCACATCGCCGAGCCGGGCGCCATGATCGGCTTCGCCGGTGCGCGGGTGATCGAACAGACCGTGCGGGAGAAGCTGCCGGAAGGCTTCCAGCGCGCGGAATACCTGCTCGAGCACGGCATCCTCGACATGGTGGTGAACCGGCGGGACATGCGCGCGACGCTGGCGCGCGTCATCGGCCTGCTGCGCGTGCCGCTGATCGAATCCGCCGCCGCCGCGCTGCCGCCGCCCGACATGGCGGTCGAGACGCCCGCCGAGGACGAGACGGCCCCGGCCAAGGCCTGACCCGGTGTCCCGCGCCGAGGCGATCGTCGAGCGCCTGCACGCGCTCCATCCGAAGCTGATCGACCTCAGCCTCGGGCGCATGGAGCGTGCGCTGGCTGTGCTCGGCCATCCGGAACGCCGCCTGCCACCGGTCGTGCATGTCGCCGGCACCAACGGCAAGGGCAGCACCTGCGCCTTCCTGCGCGCGATCGGGGAAGCGGCGGGGCTGCGCGTGCATGTCTTCACCTCCCCGCATCTCGTGCATTTCCACGAACGGGTGCGGCTCGCGGGCCGGCTGGTGTCCGACGCCGACCTGACGGCGGCGCTGGAGGAAGCCGAGGCGCGCAACGCGGGCGAGCCCATCACCGTCTTCGAGATCACCACCGCCGCCGCCTTCCTGCTGTTCAGCCGCGTGCCGGCGGACCTGCTGGTGCTGGAAGTGGGCCTCGGCGGGCGGCTGGACGCGACAAACGTGGTGGACCGCCCGGCGGCGACGGCGATCACCAGCGTCTCCATGGACCACATGGATTTCCTCGGCGAGACGCTCGGCGCCATCGCCGCGGAGAAGGCCGGCATCATCAAGCCCGGCGTGCCCTGCGCGACCGGCACGCAGCCGGCCGCGGCCATGGACGCCATCGCGCGAATCGCGGCGGAACGCGGCGCGCCGCTGCTGATGCGCGGGCGCGACTGGCGCTGCGATTCCGGTGCCGACGGCCTGCACTACGCCGATGCGCGCGGCACGCTCGACCTGCCGCCACCAGCCCTGCCCGGCCCGCACCAGGCGGAGAATGCCGGCATCGCCATCGCCGCGCTGCGCGCCTGGAACCCGTCCTGGCTCAGCGACATCGCGATCGCTCGCGGGATCGCCGCCGCCGAATGGCCGGCGCGACTGCAGCGGCTGCGCAGGGCACTGGCCGCGAAACTGCCGGCGGGTTTCGAACTGTGGCTCGACGGCGGGCACAATGCCGGTGCCGGCCTCGCGCTGGCGGCGCACCTGCCGTCCTGGCGCGACAAGCCGCTGCACCTCGTCATCGGCATGAAGAAGGGCAAGGCGAGCGCCGAGTTCCTGCGGCCGATCCTGCCCTTTGCGACCTCGGTGCACGCGGTGGCCGAGCCCGGCCAGCACCTGGCCATGCCGGTCGAGGACATCGTCGCCGCGAGCGGCGGCATCGCGCAGCCCGGCCCCACGGTGGCGGAGGCGCTGGCGCACATCGCACGCGACCAGCCGCCGGGCCGCGTGCTGATCTGCGGCAGCCTCTACCTCGCGGGCGAAGTGCTGAAGGCCGAAGGCGCCACCCTCGCCTGACCGGCGCGGGGCATGGCAGCATGCGCCCATGCCCCGCCGCAGCCGCGGCGCGCCGGCGAAGGACCAGCGCCACAAGCGCATCCTCGCCGCGCTCGCCACCGACCCGACCGTCCGCATCTCCGCCCTCGCCGCCGACTTCGGCGTGTCGGGGGAGACGGTGCGGCGCGACATCGAGGAACTCTCCCGCCGCGGGGAGGTGCGCCGCACCTATGGCGGCGCCAGCATCACCCATGCCGGCGTGCAGCCCGAGCTGTCCTCCCGCGAGCGCATGGCGGTGGCGGAACGCGCGCGCATCGGCGTCGCCGCCGCGGCCACGGTCATGCCGGGGGAGGTGCTGATGGTCGATGCCGGCTCCACCACCGCGCATTTCGCCCGCGCGCTCGCCGCCCGCGCCATTCCCGTCACGGTGCTGACCAACAGCCATGCCGTCGCGGCGGAACTCGGCGGCAAGGTGGGCGTGCGCGTCGTCTTCTGCCCCGGCGAATTCGACGCCGCCGAACGCGCCGTCTATGGCGCCGAGACCGACGCCTTCCTGCGCCGCTTCAACGCCGACACGGCGGTGATCGGCGCCACCGGCCTCAGCCCGGAGGGCCCCACCGATGCCGAGAGCCGCGCAAGCTGGGTGAAGCGGGCGATGATCGGCCGCGCAGCGCGGCGCGTGCTGCTGGCGGATTCGGGCAAGTTCGGCCGCACCTCCATCGAGCGCATCTGCGGCTGGGATGGGCTGACCGACCTGGTGACGGACACACCGCCGCCACCGGACCTCGATGCGGCGTTGCGGCGGGCAGGGGTGCGCGTCGACATTGCGGGAGTTGTTTGACCCTGCACATTCCATGACATAGGTTCCACACGAAGAGGAACCGGCATGACGCCAGTCCAGCCGCGGACAGCCGCCACAGCGCCGATGCCCCTCGCCGCAGCCCCGCCGGCGCGGCTCGCGCGATTGCGCTGGGTCCTGACCGACATCGACGACACCCTGACCACCGAGGGCCGCCTGACCGCCGCCGCCTATGCGGCGCTGGAAGCATTGGCGGTGGCCGGCATTGCCGTGGTGCCGGTGACCGGCCGTCCCGCCGGCTGGTGCGACCTGATCGCCCGGCAATGGCCGGTGGCCGCGGTGGTGGGGGAGAACGGGGCGCTCTGGTACGCCTACGACGCTGCCGCCCGCCGGATGCGCCGGCACTACGTGCAGGACGCGGCGGCGCGGGAGGCGGCGCGGGGGCGGCTCGACACACTGGCGGCCGAGGCCATGGCCCGCATCCCCGGCACCGCCATCGCCGCCGACCAGCCCTTCCGCCTTTTCGACGTCGCGGTGGATTTCGCGGAGGATTGCGGGCCGCTGCCGCTGCGCGAAGCGGAGGCCATCGCCGCCACCTTCCGCGCCGGCGGGGCGGAGGCAAAGGTCTCCTCGATCCACGTCAACGCCTGGATCGGGCGGTGGGACAAGCTTTCGGGCATCGGGCACCTTTTCGCGACGCTCTGGCGGCCGCTGGAGGAAGTGATCGAGGAGGTCGCCTTCATCGGCGATTCCGGGAACGACGCGCCGATGTTCGGCCATGTGCCGCTCTCGGTCGGCGTCGCCAATGTCGCGCCCTTCCTGCCCGGCATGGCGACGCCGCCGGCCTTCGTCACGCAGGCCGCCGCCGGCGCGGGCTTCGTCGAATTCGCCGGCGCCGTGCTGGCGGCAAGGCAGGGAGGCGGCGCGGCATGAGCGCCGCGCACCTGACCGGCACGACCGGCGCAGTGGCCAAGGTCGTCGTTGCCTGGATATTCGGGGGACCGCTCTGATGGAGGCGCAGGTGTTCGACCTGCTCGTGGTGGGTGGTGGCATCAATGGCGCGGGCATCGCGCGGGATGCGGCGGGGCGCGGCTTTTCCGTGTGCCTGGTGGAACGGGGGGACCTCGCCGGCGCGACCTCCTCCGCTTCGACGAAGTTGATCCATGGCGGGCTGCGCTACCTCGAGCACTACGAGTTCCGCCTGGTGCGGGAAGCGCTGGCCGAACGCGAGGTGATGCTGCGCATCGCGCCGCACATCGTCTGGCCGATGCGCTTCGTGCTGCCGCACCGGCCGGAGATGCGGCCGCGCTGGATGATCCGCGCGGGGCTGTTCCTCTACGACCACCTGGCCCGCCGCGTCAGCCTGCCGGGGCATGAGGCGATCGACTGTCGCACGCATCCCTATGGCGCGCCGCTGAAGCCGGAGCAGAAGCACGCCTTCGTCTATTCCGACTGCTGGGTGGAGGATTCGCGGCTGGTGGTGCTGAACGCGCGCGATGCCGTGGCACGCGGGGCAGAAGTGCATGTCCGCACGGCGCTGCTTTCCGCACGGCGGGAGGCGGATGGCTGGTCCTGCGAGATCGGCGGGCAGGGCGAGCCGCCGCGCCGCGTGCGGGCGCGCGCGCTGGTGAACGCGGCGGGGCCCTGGGCACTAGACGCACTGAGCCTTGCCGGCGCCGGCGCGCGCGGGCGGGTGCGGCTGATCAAGGGCAGCCACATCGTCGTCCCCGCGCTGCATGACGGCGACCAGGCCTACCTGCTGCAGAACGACGACCGGCGGGTGGTGTTCGTCATTCCGTACCAGGGGCGGTTCTCGCTGATCGGCACCACCGACATTCCCTTCGAGGGCGATGCGCGGGATGCGAAGGCCTCGGCGGAGGAGATCACCTATCTCTGCGCTGCCGTGGCGAAGCAGTTCCGCCGCGCGCCGATGCCGGGCGAGGTGGTGTGGACCTACAGCGGCGTGCGGCCGCTCTACGACGACGGCGCGTCCGATGCGTCGGAGGTGACGCGCGACTACGTTTTGGAACTGGACGACGGCGCGGGACGGCCGCCGGTGCTGTCGGTGCTGGGCGGGAAGATCACGACTTACCGGCGGCTGGCCGAGGAAGCAGTGGAGAAGATCGCCGGCGCGCTCGGTCGGCCGGCGGGAACGCCCTGGACGGCGACGGCGGCGCTGCCGGGCGGCGATGTCGGCAGCGGTGGCTTCGAGGCCTTCGCGGCGGAGGCGGCGCGGCGCTTCGCCTGGGTGCCGCAGGCGCTGCTGACACGGCTGCTGCGCGCCTATGGCAGCGAGATCGACACGCTGCTGGCAGGGGCGGCGAGGATGGATGACCTCGGGCGCGACTACGGCGCCGGGCTGACCGGGCGCGAGATCGACTGGATGGTCGGGAAGGAATGGGCGCGCAGTGCGGAGGATGTGCTGTGGCGGCGGTCGCGGCTGGGGCTGCACATGAGCGCGGAGGAACGCGCCACCGTCGCGGCGCGGTTCTGACCCGCTACGCCTGCTTCCGCTCGATCAACTCCCGCCGGATCTTCCGGCCGCGCCGGATGCGGTCCTCGATGAATTCCGCCTGCCCGTAGCGCACCGCGCGGCCCAGCGCGTGCGCGTCCTCGCTGAACCGCGCCAGCATCTCGAGCAGCGCCTCGCGGTTGTTGAGGAAGATGTCGCGCCACATGTCCACGTCGGACGCCGCGATGCGCGTGAAGTCGCGGAAGCCGGAAGCGGCGAACTTCAGCACCGCTTCCTTCGTCTCCTCCGCCAGGTCGTCCGCCGTGCCGCAGATGGTGAAGGCGATCAGGTGCGGCAGGTGCGACACCACCGCGACGATCTTGTCGTGCGTCGCGGGGTCCAGCGTCTCGATCATCGAGCCGCAGCGGCGCCAGAATTCGCGCACCTTCTCCACCGCCACCGGGTCGGTGCCGGGAAGCGGCGTCAGGATGCAGTAGCGGCCTTCGAACAATTCCGCGAAGCCGGCATCGGGGCCGGAATACTCCGTGCCCGCCATCGGGTGCGCGGGCACGAGATGCGCCTCGCCCGGCATCAGGGGCAGGAGGTCGCGCACGACGCTGCCCTTCGTCGAGCCCACATCCGACAGCACGACGCCGGGTGCGAGGTGCGGCGCGATCTGCTCCATCACCCCGGCATAGGCGCCGACCGGCACGCAGAGGATCACCGCGTCGCAGCCCTCGACGGCCTTCGCCGGGTCGTCCTCGACCACATCGACGATGCCGAGTTCGCGCACGCGGGCGAGCGTCTCCGGCCGCCGCGCGGTGGCGACGACGGTCCGCGCCAGATCGCCGCGCTTCCGCGCCACCCGCGCGATGGACGACCCGATCAGCCCGATGCCGACCAGGCACAGCCGGTTGAAGATCGGCTCAGCCATGCTGCGTCATGAAGGCGGTCAGGGCCTCGATCACCATGGTGCATTCCTCGGCGGTGCCGATGGTGATGCGCAGGCAGGAACCGAGGCCGTAGCCGCCCATCGCACGCACGATCAGGCCGCGCTGCTTCATCGCATCATCCGCCGCCTTGGCATTCGCCGCCGTGCCGAAATCGGCGAGGATGAAATTGCCCTCGCTCGGCCAGACCTTGATGCCGGCGGCGGTCAGCGCCGCGCCGACCTTGCCGCGCCATTCGGTGTTGTGCGCGACCGACTTCTCGACCCAGCCCTTCTCGGCCAGCGCCGCGACGCCCGCGGCCATCGCCGCCGCGTTCACATTGAACGGCCCGCGCACGCGGCCGAGCACATCCACGATCGGCGCCGGCGCATAGGCCCAGCCGAGCCGCATCCCACCCATGCCGAAGATCTTCGAGAAGGTGCGCGTCATCACGGTGTTGCCCGACGCATCCACCAGCTTCGCGCCGGCATCGTAGTCCGGCCGCGTGACGTATTCGGCGTAGGCGGAATCCAGCACCAGCAGGATGTCCTCGCGCAGCCCGGCGCGCAGGCGATCCACCTCGCCCTGCGGCAGGATGGAGCCGGTCGGGTTGTTCGGGTTCGCCAGGAACACCAGCCGCGTGCGCGGCCCGACGGCGGCGAGCATGCCATCCACGTCGGTCGTCAGGTTCTTCTCCGGCACCTTGATGATGCGGCAGCCGGCCCAGAGGCCGGTGATCTCGTACATCAGGAAGCCGTGGGCGCTCATCACGAGTTCCGTGCCCTCGCCGCCATAGGCGAGGATGAGCAGCGCCAGCAATTCGTCCGACCCGTTGCCGACCACGATGCGCGCGGGATCGAGGCCGAAGCGCGCGCCGATCGCCTCGCGGATCGCGCGGCCGTTGCCGTCGGGATAGCGGTGCGCCTCGGCCGCCATGGCGCGGATCGCCTCGATCGCGCCGGGCGGCGGGCCGAAGGCGCCCTCGTTGGAGGACAGCTTCACGATGCGGTTGACGCCCGGGATCTTGGACTCGCCGCCGACATAGGGCTCGACGGACAGGATCGAAGGGCGGGGCATGACGGTCATGGCGCGTCTCCGGCGACCGGCACCGCGTAGGCGCCGAGGATGGTGCGGCGCGCCCAGGGCAGCGCGGCGAGCCGCGCATCGTCCTGGCGCACGAAGCCTTCGATGTCGGCGAGGGCCAGCGTGGCGCCTTCGGCCCGCTCGAAAAGGATGGAGGCAGCCTGCAGCCCGGCATCCGCGATCGCCTGGGCGATGCGGCCGCGTGCCGCGCCGTCCTCCGCCTCGATCAGCAGCAGGCTGCGGTCCTCCCCCGAGGGGTCGGGCGCCACCGGCGCGACCACCAGCGCGGCGGTCCCGCCGTCATCGCCGAGGAAAGGCAGCCGGGCCACCACCTGCAAGCGCGGCACGTCCAGCCGCGTCCACCAGGCGCCTTCGGGCCCCTCCGGCTCCTCGGTGGGCACGGGAAGCACGGCGACCGAGGCCTCCCCCGCGCTCATCGCCGCCAGCGCCCGGGCAGGGGTGGGATGGACGCGGGTGGGGGTGATCGGGCCGAAATGTTCCCGCGCCAGCCGCGCCTGGCCGGATTGCGGGGTCGGCGCGAAGACGGCGACCGAGAAGGCCCCCTGGATGGCGGTGCTCGCCATGAAGATCTCGCGCCAGATGCGCACCACCCGCGCGCGGCCGAGCGGCCCGGTGTGGCGGGCCAGCAGGCGGCGCAGCACGGCGGCCTCCCGCCCCGGGCGCAGGGGCGTTCCGTTGCCCTTGGCGCGGCTGCCGGCCAGGTTGGCCACCACTGCGGCGCGCTTCATGAGCAGGTCGTGCATGGCGTCGTCGATCGCGTCGATCTCGGCGCGAAGGGCGGCGATCTCGGCCTCGGCGGGGGCGGTCGGAGCGGTGTCTGGCATGGGCACCGATGCAATAGACGGCGCCGCCCGGCCCGCCAAGCGCCTGCAATGCGGGGGCCCGTTGCGGCGGGGGCGCGCGGGGCCTAATCCTGCCCATCCATGTCCCAGACGTTCGCCCCCCTTCCGGAGGTCGCGCACCAGCACGCCGTCTTCCCCGACGGACTGCCGCTGGATTGCGGCGCCGTGGTGGTGCCCCTGACCGTCGCCTACCGGACCTACGGCACGCCGAACGCGGACCGCAGCAACGCCGTGCTGGTCTGTCATGCGCTCACCGGGGACCAGTACCTGGCCGAACCGCATCCCGTCACCGGCAAGCCCGGCTGGTGGGAGAGCATCGTCGGGCCGGGCAAGCCGCTCGACACCGACCGGTATTTCCTGGTCTGCGCGAACGTGCTCGGCGGCTGCATGGGCTCGACCGGGCCGCGCAGCGAGATGACGGATGCCGAAGGCCGAGGCCTCGGCCGGCCCTGGGGGACGGATTTCCCCAACGTGACCATCCGCGACATGGTCCGCGCGCAGAAGCGGCTGATGGAGCACCTCGGCATCGCGCGCTGGCTCGCGGTGATCGGCGGGTCGATGGGCGGGATGCAGGTGCTGGAATGGGCGGCGACCTACCCGGATGCCGTCCTCGCCGCGGCGCCGATCGCCTGCGCCGCGCATCACTCGGCGCAGAACATCGCCTTCCACGAGGTCGGCCGCCAGGCGATCCACGGCGACCCGGACTGGAAGGGCGGGTGCTACTGGGAGGACGGGCGGATCCCGGCGCGCGGCCTCGCGGTGGCGCGGATGGTGGCGCACATCACCTATCTTTCGGAGCAGGCGCTGACGCGGAAGTTCGGTCGGCGGCTACGGGGGGCGAACTCGCTGACTTTCCTCGAGGACGTGTTCGAGGTGGAGAGCTACCTGCGCTACCAGGGCAGCACCTTCGTGCAGCGCTTCGACGCGAATTCGTATCTCACCATCACGCGGGCGATGGATTTCTTCGACCTCGCGGCGGAGCATGAGGGCGACCTGTCCGCGGCGTTCCGCGGCACGGCGACGCGCTTCTTCCTGGCGAGCTTCAGCAGCGACTGGCTGTTCCCCACCAGCGAGAGCCGGGCCACCGTGCGCGCGCTGAACGCGGCGGGGGCGAGGGTGTCCTTCGTGGAGATCGCGTCGGACAAGGGACACGACGCCTTCCTGCTGGAGGAGCCGGAGTTCCACGCGGCGCTGGGGGGGTTCCTGCGCGGGGCGGCGGAGAAGGCCGGGGTTTAGGGTGGGTCGGATGGCCAACTGCGAAGAACAAGAACCGTGAGCGCTACAAGCGCTGATCCGGCCATCGCAGACAGGCTTCGCGAACGCAGGACGTCGGCTCGCACCGATGACGCCATGAGCCGCCAGCACCAAGCTGCATGAATGCCGAACCCCGCAGCCAGGATGCCAAGCGGCAACGCCAACCGACCCAAAATACCCTCCGTGCGGACCGAGGGGTCGAAGGTCGCGTAGGCGCCGACCAACGCGATGCCGTAGATCGACATTGCCAGACCGCCGCCGCACCCATGCGCAACGCGCCACGACTTTTCCTGACCCTTGGGCACGTTGTCCTGCAACGCAGCCATGACGACTCCGTAACCCGCCGCACATCCGAGACCGAAGAACAGGCCAATCGAAGGCCCTGCCGCAAACAAGGCGACGACAATTGCGACGGTGACCAGGCCGCTGAGCGTTCCGATGAGAATGACGGACAGCGCCGCGCGCCTCGCATCGAGGCTAGACAGGAGGAACCATGTAAAGACGTAGGGGAGCGGCGCGAAGCAGAACCAGCCCATCACCCAGGCCACCATCCCGAAGGCGTCACGCGGCAGTCCCTGGGATGCCCCCAAGCCGAACCATGCCAGCGCGGCCGCCCACATCAGGGCCGTAGAAATGGCAAGGCCTGAAAAGTACCACCATTGTGCCAGGATGTTGAGCACGATTCATGGTGGCCTGAAGTCTTGCTCCGGGCAAATACAATTATCCCCACCCGGTTGCGACTGACGAACCGGCCCGCATGTCGGGCGCCGGCGTTGAATCGTGTGGAACTACCCTCGGCGCCGACCGGCAGCCGAACCGGTTCAATGCTGCAATCGCCTTGCCTTCCGGCGGTCATCCTCCTACGCGTTCCGTCCCGCGAGACCCGTCCCATGCCCGAAGCCCCCTCCGACATCCGCTACGTCGCCAAGAACATGCGCCTCGACCTCCGCCTGATCGCGGAGATGATCCCGCATGGCGCCAAGGTGCTCGACATCGGCTGCGGCGACGGCGCGCTGATCGAACACCTGACGCGCGAGAAGCAGGCCGACGCCCGCGGCATCGAGATCGACATGGCGGAGGTGACGAAAGCCGTCTCCTCCGGCCTCGCGGTCATCCACGGGGATGCCGACAACGACCTCGCCTTCTATCCGGATGGCGGCTTCGACTACGTGGTGCTGTCGCGCACGCTGCAGGCGGTGGAGAAGCCGCGCGAGGTGCTGCGCCAGATGCTGCGCATCGGCGCGCATGCGATCGTGTCGTTTCCGAATTTCGGCCACTGGGAATTGCGCTGGCGGCTGCTCACGCGCGGGCGCATGCCCGACACCGAAACCTGGAACCGCCCCTGGTACGAAACGCCCAACATCCACCCGTGCACGATCCTCGACTTCCTCGCGCTGTGCGAGATGGAGGGCTACGTGGTGGAGAAGTGGCTGGCGGTGGATGAGCGTGGGCTCAAGGCCCCCTGGCGCCGCTCCATGCGACTCGCGAACCTGTTCGGCGAACAGGCGTTGTTCCAGTTGCGCCGCGCCGGATAGCGCGACGCTTCGCGCTCAGTGCAGCGGCGCGATACGCATGTCGTCGCCGCGCGCCACGCGGTCCGCGACGCCGCGGATCCTCGAACCCCGCACCAGCTTCGCCGCCATGGAGGCGTGCCGCGCCGCCTCCTCGGAGCCGAGACGGCGGCATTCCGCCGCGACGTAGGTCAGCATCATCAGGATGGCACTGAGATCGGTGCCATCGCTGTCCGGCTCCAATGTGAGCTTCGCCTCGTCCATCGTCGTCTCTCACTTCACGCGACCCGGCGCGCCGCTTTCGTCACGGCGGGGTGAACACCCAACCATTAACGCTGCTGTGGCGAAAGCCAACAGGGCTCTGACGGGCCGGACGCCTAGTTTAACGCCCTTTTCACGACCCTCTCGCGTTCCGCGCGCAATGCGGAAGACGTCGCGCACGTTGCGTTAGTTTTTCGTCGCGTGAGCGATACAGTGATCCAGCGCACAATGCGTTCGCATGTCGATGCCTGCGCCGCGGTTCAGCGCAACGGTGACGCAGCATGCGGCAGGCCACCGCCCGTCCAGGCGAGCGGCGCGAGGCGCAGCAGCGGAATGCGCGCCACCGTGACGATGCCATTCGCGAGCGTGAACGGCAGTTCGACCTGCGGCGCGCCGCCGCCGTCCGGAACGCGCGCCACGAACATGGCCACGCCCTGCGCGGTGCGCGCCGCGCCGCGCGTGATCACACCGGCCGAGGCCATCGCCTCAAGCGCGGCGGGCGCGTCGGACAGGCGCAGCGTGCCGGCGCCCGCGGGTTGCAAGGCGGCGTCGAGCGTCAGCGTCATCTGCGCCTCGCCAGCCAGCGCGCCCCAGCGCAGCGCGACGCTCCGCAGGTCGAGCGCGCCGCCCGCATCCCGCCACGCCGCGGCGATCGCGGCCGGCGGGCCCGACATGGGTAGCGCGCGGGTCAGCACGGCCTCCAGCCGCGCTTCCTCCATGCGCCGGCCGAAGGCCGCCATCGCCGGCGAGGCGGCGCCCGCAGGCAGCGCCACGCCTTGCGCCGCCAGGTCAATGGTGACGGCCGGTTCGGCATCCGGCGGCGCGAAGCGGGAGGAGAGCGCGAGAACGAGGCTCTGCGCCTCGAACGGCCCGTCCGGCGTCGCCGCGCGCAGCCGCTCCGCCAGCACCTCGATCGCGCGCGGCGGCAGGCCGGGCTCGAGCGCCAGCGCCGCCTCGAGCCGCTCCGCCGTGAAGACGACCTCGGTCGTGCCGAGGCGAAGGCGCTGCTCCCCCTGCGGCCGCATCACCAGCCGGTCGAGGCGCGGCGCCGCGATCTGCAGCACCAGGCGCGGCACCTCCAGCGCGAAGTCCACCGCGACGGCGGGGTCGCTGGCCGAGATGCGCAGGCCGGGCACGGTCAGCCGCGCGGCAAAGGGCCAGCCGCCGCGGGTCGGAAGATCGTGCTCGACCTCCCAGCCCTGGGCGCGGCGCATCGTCGTCCAGTCGGTGAAGCGTTCGGCGAGCGCGGCCGTCATCCAGCGCCAGGCGAGCCCATGCGCCAGCAGCAGCGCCGCCGCGAGGAGAAGGAAGCCTGCCGCGCCGCGGCGCAGGAAGCGGCGGGGGCGGGCGGGCGGCGGCTTGGCGCTGGTCACGCGGGGCGGTATAGCGCCGGGCCCGCAACGGCGCGACGCCACTCGCGGGGCCGGACCCCGCATGCACCACGACACCGCAGCACTACGCGACGTCCTCGACGCCGACGGTCACCTCTATGTCTTCGCCTATGGCTCGCTGATCTGGCGGCCGGGCTTCACCCATGCGGCGGCGCATCCGGCGCTGCTGCGGGGCTTCCACCGACGCTTCTGCCTGTGGTCGCACCGCTACCGCGGCACGCCGGAGCGGCCGGGGCTGGTGCTCGGCCTGGACCGGGGCGGGGCGTGCCGGGGCCTGGCCTTCCGGGTGGCGGCGGCGGAGGCGACGGAGGTGCTCGCCTACCTCGACGACCGCGAACTGCCCGACGGCGCGGAGCAGGTCTATTTCCGCCGCATGCTGCCGCTGCGCCTGCTGGATTCCGGGCGGATGGTGCGCGCCGTGGGCTACGTCGCGAACCGTGGCTGCCGTCTCTATGTGGGGCGGCTTTCCGCGGAGCGCGCAGCGGTGGCCATCGCGCAGGGGCATGGGCAGATGGGTCCCAACCGGGACTATCTGCTCAACACGCTGCGGCACCTGCGCGGCATGGGCGTGCGTGACGCCGGGCTCGACCGCATCGCGGCGCTGCTGCCGGCCGGCTGAAGGCGATCCGCGCGCCACCGGCGCCGGCGAGGCCGATCCTCTCCCTGTGCGACACCCTCGTGCCGGCATCGCCGGGCGCTGCGGCGGCGAGGCCTGAGCGGGGATGGCTGTCGGGACGTGCCCGGTTGCGGTTCCGACCGTTGGATGTCCGTGAATGCCCACACGGGATGAAATTATCCACAGCAGCAGGGAGTCAAAAGAAAACCGTGGTTTTTCCGATGCTTGACCTACCAACCTGACCTTTGGACTCAATTTTTCCGCAAGCCTGTTCCCCAGACTTATCCACAAGATGGGGACATTCTGGCCAGCCGGTCGCTTTCTGTTTCAATGGCGCTTTCCAGGGCCTTCATCAGCGCGGCACGTGGCAGGCCGGAGGGCAGCGGCGGCAGCACGGAGACGCGGATGACCCCCGGCCGCTTGTGGAAGGCCCGGCGGCCCCAGGTGAGCCCGCTGTCCGTCGCCGCTGGCACCACCGGCGCCTGGGTCGCCAGCGCCAGCGCCGCGACGCCGGGCTGATAGGGAATGCGCTCGCCCGGCGCGGTCCGCGTGCCTTCGGGGAAGATGACGATCGGTCGGCCCGCGGCCAGCACCGCCTGCCCCGCCCGCACCATCCCGCGCAGTGCCTGGGCGCCGGCCTTGCGGTCCACCGCGATGTGCCCGCAACGCCGCGCGAGCAGCCCCCAGGCCGGGATGGAGAGGAGTTCCTTCTTCAGCACATAGACCGGCATGGGCCGCCCCGCCGGCAGGAGCATGAGCCAGACCACCGTGTCGAAGGCCGACTGGTGCTTGGCAGCGATGATCGCGCCACCCGGCGGGATATTCTCCAGCCCGGTCACCTCGAGCCGGATGCCGCAAATGACCCGCAGCAGCGCGACGACGCCCTGCGCCCATGCCCGCACATAGCCCATGAGCCAGGCCGGCGGCGCCAACAGCAGCGGCAGGCCGAAGACGGCCACGACCGCGGTGCCGCCGAGGAACAGCGCATTGAACAGCACGGAACGCAGGAAGGTCACTGGTCACGCATCTCCCGTCGGGACACGACGAGGCCCGATAGCCCCGCCCGTGCCATCAGGTAGCGTCCGTACTCGCCGAGCAGAAGCATCCAGGAGCCCGGACGCCACAAGGCCCCCCGCGCGCGCAGCGCGGCAGAGGGTACCGGATGCGGCACCAGCTCGGTTTCGGGCAGGGCGCGGCGCAGTTCCAGCATCGCCCGCGGCATGTGGTAGCCGGCGGTGACGATGCGCAGCGACCGCGCCCCTTCCGCGCGGGCCCAGGCCGCGGCTTCGACGGCGTTGCCGCGGGTGCTGGCCGCCGCGTAGCCGATCGCGACGCGCCCGGCGAAAGGCGCGGGGTCGAGGTTCGCAGCGGCGGCGATCTCGGCCAGCCCGGCGCCGGGATGGGCGCCGGAGATCAGCATGCGCGGCGCCCGCCCCTCGGCGAGCAGCCGGAAGCCGGTCACGACCCGCTCGCTGCCGCCGGTCAGCACGACGATGCCGTCGGTTTCCCCCATGGCGGGCGCGGCCGGGTTCGCCGCAGCGACGACGAAGCCGACGAAGCCCGCCGCGAGGCCAAGGGCAACGAGCGCGACCAGCACGGTCGCGGTGCGCCACGAACGGCGACGGCCCGGTGAAGCCTCGGTCACGGCAGTTGACGCAGCCAGAGCCTGACCGTCGCCTGGCTGGCGATCCAGCCGACCGCAGCCGCCGCCAGTGGCACCGCGGCGAGTTCCAGCCAGGGCAGGGCATGCCAGGATGTCTCGCCGGCCAGCGGCCCGGCGAGCCGTGCCAGCCCCGCCAGCGCCGGCAGGCCGAGCATCGTGCCGCCGGCAGCACCGAGTCCGACCAGCCAGGCGGCGCGGCCGGCGAAGCGGCGGGCGATCTCGGCATCCGTGGCGCCGAGCCCGTGCAGCACCAGGACCGCATCGCGCCGCGCGGAGAGCCCTGCGCGCACCGCCACCGCCACCACCGCCGCGGCAACGGCGGCAACCAGCGCCAGCACCGCCAGCGCCACGCCCTGCACCGCCGTGGCCAGCGCGGACAGGTGCGCGACCCAGACGCCATGCGCCTCGGTCACCGCGCCGGGGACCTCCTCGGCGACGCGGTCGCCGATCAGCACGGCATCGGCGGAGAGATCGGCGAGGCGCAGCTCGATCACGCCGGGCAGGGGCAGGGACTGCGCGCCGCCGAGCCAGGGGCGCAGCAGTTCCGCCATGCGGGCGGGGTCCACGGGGGTGGCCTCCGCCACTTCTGGCAGGGCGCGCAGCACGGCGAGCGCGCGCTCCATCCGCGCGGCGTCGGGCTGCGGCACCTGCACGGTGACCGCGGCCTGGGCGCCCTCGCGCCAGCGCTGCGCGAGGCGGTTCGCACCGTCCCGCCCGGCCAGGGCCAGCGCGGCGAGCAGCGCCATGGCCGCCACCAGTCCGATCAGCAGCCGGTCAGCCAGCGCCTTGCGCAGGCCGAGCGGATCGCGCGCCAGGCGCCGCCGGGGTTCAGCCATCGGACACCAGCCGCCCGGCCTCGAGCATCAGCATCCGGCCGGGGTGGCGCCCGGGCAGATCCTCGGAATGGGTCGCCACGACCACGGTGGTGCCCTGGCGGTTCATCTCGGCCAGCAGCGCGATGGTGCGCCGCGCCTGGCGGGCGTCGAGTTCGGAGGTCGGCTCGTCCGCGACCAGCAGGGCAGGGCGCGTGACCACGGCGCGCGCGATGGTCAGGCGCTGCTGCTCGCCCCCGGAGAGTTCCTCCGGCCGGCGCTCCTCCTTGCCTTCGAGGCCGATCCAGCCGAGCAGCTCGGCGACGTCGTTGCGGATGGTGGATTCCGCGACGCCGGCGAGCCGCAGCGGCAACGCCACATTGTCCCAGGCCGAGAGGTGCGAGAGCAGCCGGAATTCCTGGTGCACCACACCGATGCGCCGGCGCAGCGCCGGCAGGTCCCGCCGCCGCGCGCTGGAGAGCGGGACGCCGAGCAGTTCGACCTCGCCCTCGGTCGGGCGAAGCGCGGCCTGCATGAGGCGCAACACCGAGGTCTTGCCGGCGCCCGAAGGGCCCAGGATCCAGGTGAAGGTGCCGTCCCCGAGCGTGAAGGAAAGGTCGCGCAGCGACTCGGACGCGGCGCGGCCGCGCGGATCCGGGTAGGCCAGGGCCACGCGGGTGAATCGCACCATGGGACTCTTTTGCCCGCCCGCGCGCCGCGCCTCAACCGCTGCTTGCCGCATGGCGCGCGCCGGCCGAGGATAAGCGACCGATGCGCATCGCCTGCCCTGCCTGCACCACCGAATACGAGGTTCCCGACCGGCTGCTCGGCGGACCGGCACGTAGCCTGCGGTGTTCCCGCTGCGCTGCGGAATTCCCGCTGCCGCAGGTGGAAGCCGCGCCCGTCGCGGAGCCTGTCCCGCCACCACCGGCGCCTGAGCCGGCACCGCTGCCAGTCGAGCCTCACCCGCCATTCGCAGCACCGCCGGTGCCGGAACGCGCGCCGACGGCGGCAGAAGGCGAGCCGGACCGGGCGCTGGTACGGGCCTGGACGGCGTCACTCGCGATCGTGGCAGGTGGGGCGGTGGCCCTGGTGGTGTTCCGCGAGGCGATCATGGCGGCCTGGCCGCCGGCGACGCGGTTCTTCGCCATGCTCGGACTCGCCTGAAGCGTGCCCGGGGGCGCTGCCCCCGCCCCGGCACCGGGGGACATGCCTGTCCCCCGGACCCCACGGTTACGGGACGAGGATGGTGCTGCCCGTCGTCTGGCGCGCTTCGAGCGCGCGGTGGGCGTCTGCCGCATCCTTCAGCGCGAAGGTCTGGTTGACGCGGATCTTCACGGCACCGGAACCCACCACGTCGAAGAGATCGTTGGCACGGGCGATCAGGTCTTCCCGCTTCGCCGTGTAGGTCGCGAGCGTGGGGCGCGTGACATAGAGCGAGCCCTTGGCGGCCAGGATCCCAAGGTCCGGAATCGCAACCGGGCCGGAGGCATTGCCGTAGGAGACCATCATCCCGAAGGGAGCCAGGCAGTCGAGCGACGTGTTGAACGTGTCCCGGCCGACGCTGTCGAACACCACGGGCAGCATGGCGCCGCCGGTGATGTCCTTCACCCGCGCGGGCACGTCGTCCCTGGTCAGCAGCACATGGGCGGCGCCATGCGCCTTGGCCAGCGCGGCCTTCTCCTCGGTGCTGACCACGCCGATCACGGTGCAGCCGAGATGCTTCAGCCACTGGCACATGATGAGGCCGACGCCGCCCGCCGCCGCATGGACCAGCACGGTCTGCCCTGCCTGCACCGGGTAGCATTTCCTGATGAGGAAGGCGGCGGTCATGCCTTGCAGCATCATCCCCGCGGCCTGCTCGAAGCCGATGCCGTCGGGCATCTTCACCAGGCGATCGGCCTTGATGGAACGGGCCTCGGCATAGGCGCCGATCGGCCCGGTGGCATAGGCGACGCGATCGCCGGGGGCGACCTCCGTCACGCCTTCGCCCACGGCCTCGACGATGCCGGCGCCCTCCATGCCGATGATCGCCGGCAGCGAGGGCGCCTTGTAGAGGCCGGTGCGGAAATAGACGTCGATGAAGTTCAGCCCGACCGCCTTGTGGCGCACCAGCGCCTCACCAGGCTTGGGTGCGGGGAGGGGGATGTGCTCCCACACCATCTTCTCGGGGCCGCCGGTTTCGTGGATGCGGATGGCGTGGGTCATGAAGCCTCGGTCCGTCGCTTGGCCGGCGCAGGGGCGGCCGTGAAGAGTGGCCCGGCCCCGAGCGCCCGGCGCTCGAGGTCGAGAAGATAGCGCTTGGTAGCCTCTCCCTCGCCGCCCGAATAGCCGCCGAGGGATCCGTCCGCCGCCACGACGCGGTGGCAGGGAATGAGGATCGGGATGGGGTTGGCACCGTTCGCCTGGCCGATGGCACGCGGGGCACGGCAGCCCACCTGGCGGGCGATGTCGAGGTAGGAACGGGTCTCGCCGGCGGGGATCGTGCACAGCGCGGCCCAGACCTTGCGCCGGAACTCCGTGCCGTGCGGGGCCAGCGGCAGGTCGAATTCCATCCGCGTGCCGTCGAAGTAGTCCTGCAACTGGTCGCGGGCGCGCCGGAGCAGGGACGTTTCCTCCTGATCCCGGCCGCGGCCCCAGTCGAGGGCGACGATGGCGCCGTCCTCCTCCGAGACGGTGATCTCGCCGATCGGTGTGTGCAGGGAGAGTTGGGGCATGGCGCTTCTGGTCAGACACCGCCGGGCGGGGTGCGTCAAGCGCCACGCGGCCGCCGGCGCCTTGGACGGGCGGGTCACGGCCGCTACATGCAGGGCCAAGGCCTGACCCGGAGTAGCCAGCGTGACCGATGCCGACCCGCCGCCCTTCTATGCCGCGCATATTTTCGTCTGCACCAATCGGCGGCAGGACGACCACCCCCGAGGCTCCTGCGCCGCCCGTGGGTCGGAAAAGCTCCGCGACTACATGAAGGCGCGGGCGAAGGAACTGAGGATCCCGGACATCCGGGTGAATGCCGCGGGCTGCCTCGAGCGCTGCGAGTTCGGGCCGGCCGTGGTGATCTACCCGGAAGGCATCTGGTATCGCCCGACCAGCATCGAGGACGTGGAGGAGATCCTGCAGGTCCACGTCATTGGCGGCGGACGGGTGAGGCGGCTGATGCTGACCGAGAAGGACGTGCCGCCGCCGAAGGGTTGAGGGGTGTTTCACGTGGAACAGGCGGGCCAGGTTCGCTCGTGACGGCAACCGACACGATCTTCGCACTGGCCAGCGGGGCCGGGCGGGGCGCCATAGCCATACTGCGGATGTCGGGGCGCGACAGCGGGTCGATCCTCACGCGGATCGCGGGGCGGCTACCCGCGCCGAGGGTGGCGAGCCTGCGACGACTGCGGGACCCGGCGGCAGGCGAGGCGCTGGACGAGGCGCTGGTGCTCTGGATGCCCGCCCCGCGCTCCTATACGGGGGAGGACAGCGCCGAACTGCACCTGCATGGCGGGCCGGCGGTAGTGGCGGCCGTCGGCGCGACCCTGGCGGCGCTCGGCGCCCGCCCGGCCGAGCCGGGGGAGTTCACCCGCCGGGCCTTCCTCAACGGGCGGATGGACCTGACGGCGGCAGAGGGCATCGCCGACCTGATCGCGGCGGAAACCGAAGCCCAGCGGCGCCAGGCGCTACGCCAGGCGGATGGCGCCCTCGCGCAGGTCTATGGCGGCTGGGCGGAACGGCTGACCCGCTTGCTGGCGCACCAGGAAGCGGCGATCGAATTCGCCGATGACGACCTGCCGACGGATCTGGGCGACCGGGCGCGGGAAGGGGCGGGGGCGCTGCGCGCCGAGATCGACGCGCATCTGGCCGATGGCGGACGAGGGGAGCGGCTGCGTGAAGGGGTGCTGGTCGCCATCCTCGGTGCTCCGAACGCGGGCAAATCGTCCCTGCTGAACGCACTCGTCGGACGGGATGCGGCGATCGTCTCGGCCCGCGCCGGCACGACGCGCGACGTGGTGGAGGTCCGGCTCGAACTGGCCGGTGTTCCGGTGACCCTGTCCGATACGGCAGGCCTGCGGGAGGCCGCCGACGAGATCGAACAGGAAGGCATCCGCCGAGCCCACCGGCGGGCGGAGGAGGCCGACCTGGTCATCACCGTCTTCGCCACCGACAAGGCGCCCGATGCGGAAACGCTGGCCTGGGTGAAGCCGGGGGCACTGGTTCTCGCGAACAAGTCCGATCTCGAATCCGCGCCGGCGGAGATCGGCGGGGTTCTGCCGTTGGCGGTTTCAGCGCGGACCGGTGCCGGCCTGGAGGAATTGCGGCTGCGGCTGCAGGCCGAAACGGTCCGGCTCGCCGGAGTGGCCGAGGCCCCCGTGCTGACCCGTCCGAGACATCGGGCGGCGCTGACCGAAGCCTCCGCCTGGCTCCGGGAGGCCGAGGCGGCGGCGCTGCCCGAGTTGGTGTCCGAGGCGCTGCGGGCCGCCCTGCGCGCCATCGGGCGGCTGACGGGGCGGGTCGGCGTGGAGGATGTGCTCGACATCGTGTTCGGCGAGTTCTGCATCGGAAAATAGGGGGCGAGGCGCGGCCGGGGAGGGCGATTGTCGGACTTCTCTCCCGCACGTCGTCCCGCTGCCCTATACCGCCGCCCCATGGACCTGATCTTCGATGTCGTCGTCGTGGGTGGCGGGCATGCCGGTTGCGAAGCCGCGGCCGCCGCGGCCCGCTGCGGCGCGCGCACGCTCCTGCTGACCCACCGCGTTGAAACCCTCGGCGAGATGTCCTGCAACCCTGCGATCGGCGGTGTCGGCAAGGGGCATCTGGTGCGCGAGGTGGACGCGCTGGACGGGATCATGGCCCGGGCCGCAGATGCCGCGGCCATCCATGTGAAGATGCTGAACCGCTCGAAGGGCCCCGCAGTGCGGGGCCTTCGGGCCCAGGCCGACCGGCGTCTCTATCGGCGGGCGGTGCGGGAGCTGCTGGCAGCGCAGCCTGGACTCACGATCCTGCAGGCCGCTGCGGAGGGGATCGACCTGGCCCCGGATGGCGGCATCGCCGCCGTCGTCACCGGCGATGGCCGGCGCATCGCCTGCGGCGCGCTGGTCGTCACCACGGGCACCTTCCTCCGCGGCGAGATCCATATCGGCGAGCAGCGGATCCCCGCCGGCAGGGTGGGGGACGCGCCGGCCATCGGCCTGGCGCTCGCCTTCGAACGAATGGGGCTGCCGCTCGCACGGCTGAAGACCGGCACGCCGCCGCGCCTGGACGGACGGACCATCGACTGGGCGTCGCTGGAGGCGCAGCCGGGAGACGACCCCGCGGAGCCGATGTCCTGGATGACGGAGCGGATCACCAACCGCCAGGTCGCCTGCGGCATCACCACGACCACGCCGGCCACCCACGCCCTGATCCGCGCGAACCTGCACCAGAGCGCCGTCTATGGCGGGCGCATCCAGGGGGTCGGGCCGCGCTACTGCCCCTCGATCGAGGACAAGGTGGTCCGCTTCGCGGAGCGGGAGCGCCATCAGGTTTTCCTGGAACCCGAGGGGTTGGACGACGACACGGTCTATCCCAACGGCATCTCGACCAGCCTGCCGGAGCAGGTGCAGGCGGCCATGATCGCCACCATGCCCGGCCTGGAGCGTGCCCGCATCCTCCGCCCCGGCTATGCGATCGAGTACGACCATGTCGACCCGCGGGCACTGACGCCCGCGCTGGAGGTCCGGTCGGTCCCCCGCCTGTTCCTCGCCGGCCAGATCAACGGCACGACGGGATACGAGGAGGCGGCCGCGCAGGGACTGATGGCGGGGCTGAACGCCGGGTTGCGCGCCTCGGGCGGGGTGCCGGATCGCGTCCTGACGCGGTCGGAGGCCTATGTCGGCGTGCTGGTCGATGACCTGACGCTGCATGGGGTCTCCGAGCCCTACCGGATGCTCACGGCGCGGGCCGAGCATCGCCTGATCCTGCGTGCGGACAATGCCGGGTTGCGCTTGACGGAGAAGGGCGTTGCCTGGGGCTGCGTCGGGCCGGAGCGAGCAGCGCGCCATCGGGCTTTCGCTGCGAGCCTTGCCGAATCGCTCGACCGTGCGCGCGTGGACGGCGCGACGCCGGCAGTACTGGCTGCCGCCGGGATTCCGGTGAACCAGGATGGGAAGCGGCGGTCCGTGATCGAGGTCCTGGCCCTGCCCGGCGTCGACGCCACGGCCGTGGATGGCGTCTTCCAGTGGCTGCGGGCCCTCTCGCCGGCGCTGCGCGCGCAGCTCGAGGCAGAAGCGCTCTACGCGCCGTATCTCCGCCGGCAGGAAGCGGAGATGCGGCTCCTGGAGCGGGAGGAGCGGACCCTGATACCCGACCATCTCGATTTCGCCGCCGTGCCCGGTCTTTCGGTCGAGATGCGCCAACGCCTCACGACCGCCCGGCCCACGACACTCGGCTCCGCTGGCCGCCTGCCGGGGATCACCCCGGCCGCCATCGCGGCGCTGGCGGTCGCTCTCCGGCGTGACGGGGCGCGTTCCACGTGAAACACCCTCTGCCTGCATTGGCACCGGATCCGGAGCGCGACACGCGGCTTACCGCCTACCGCGACCTGCTGCTGCGCTGGAACGCGACGATCAACCTCGTCTCGGCGGGCACGGCGGCGGAGATCGAACGGCGGCACATCGCGGACAGCCTGCAGCTGCTGCCGCTTCTGCCCGCCGAAGGGCCGGTGGCGGATCTGGGCTCGGGGGCGGGCCTGCCAGGCATCGTCCTCGCCGCCGCCCTGCCTGACCGGGAAATTCACCTCGTCGAATCCGACAAGCGCAAGGCCGCCTTCCTGATCGAGGCGGCCGGCACGCTCCGACTCGTCAGGGTGAAGATCCATGCCACGCGCATCGAGCAGGCGGTGCTGCCGCCGCTCGCCGCGATCACCGCGCGGGCGCTGGCGCCGCTGACCGCTCTCCTCTCCCACGCCGCGAAATTCCTCGCGCCTGGCGGTATCGCGATCTTCCCGAAGGGCCGCAGTGCGGAGCAGGAGTTGACGAGCGCCGCCGCGGACTGGCACTTCACCACCGAGCGGTTTGCAAGCCGCACGGACCCCGAGGCCACCATCCTTCGCCTGAGCGAGATCCGCCGTGCCGGCCATTGAGCGCGCGCAACCCCGCATCATTGCCCTCGCCAACCAGAAGGGGGGCGTCGGCAAGACCACGACCGCCATCAACCTCGGCACGGCGCTCGCCGCCAAGCGCAAGGTGCTGCTGATCGACCTCGACCCGCAGGGCAACGCATCGACGGGCCTCGGCATCTCCCGCCAGGACCGTGGCGCAGGATCCTACGCGCTCCTGACCGGCGAACGGCGCCTTGCAGATCTCCTGCGGCCGACGAGGATTCCGAACCTCACCATCCTTCCGGCCGATCCGGAACTCGCCGGCGCCGAGATCGAGCTTGTCGGCATCGAGCACCGCGAGCGGCGGCTGCGCGACGCACTCGAGGCGCAGGCCGAGGCATTGGCCGGCACCGAAATCATCCTGATCGACTGCCCGCCCTCGCTCGGCCTCCTCACGCTCAACGCGCTGGTGGCATCCCATTCGGTGCTCGTGCCGCTGCAGACCGAGTTCTTCGCCCTGGAGGGTGTCTCCCAGATCACCCGCACGATCGAGCGCGTGAGGCGATCCCTGAACCCGGCCCTCGACCTCGAGGGCATCGTCCTGACCATGTTCGACCGCCGCAACAACCTCTCGGAGCTCGTCGCCGCAGATGTCCGCGCCTTCTTCGGCGACAAGGTCTACTCGACCGTCATTCCGCGCAACGTCCGCATCTCCGAAGCGCCGTCCCATGGCCTGCCGGTGATCCTCTACGACCACCGCTCCGCCGGCGCGCAGGCTTATGTGGACCTCGCCGCCGAACTCCTGCGACGGGAACGCAAGGCGAGGAAATCCGCGGCATGAAGAAGACGACGACGCGCCTCGGCATGGGCCTCTCCGCCCTGATGGGCGACAGCCAGGCCCCCGCCGCCGCGACCGGCGCCGCTCCGCGGACCCTGCCGATCGACGCCCTGGAGCCCGGCCCCTTCCAGGCCCGCAGCACGCCGGACGCGGCAGCCCTGGCGGAGCTCGCCGCCTCCATCGAGGAACACGGGATCCTGCAGCCGATCCTGGTGCGGCCGAAGCCCGGCACCACAGGCCGCTACCAGATCCTTGGCGGCGAGAGGCGCTGGCGCGCCGCCCAGCAGGCCAGGCTGCACGACGTGCCGGTGATCATCCGCGAACTCGACGACCGCGCCGCCATGGCGGCCGGCCTGGTCGAGAACCTCCAGCGCGAGGATCTCAATGCGCTGGAAGAAGCCGAAGGCTATGCGCGGCTGATCGAGGAATTCGGCCTGAAGCACGAAGGCCTCGGCCAGGCCGTCGGCAAGTCCCGCAGCCATGTCGCCAACACGCTGCGGCTGCTCAACCTGCCGCAGCGGGTGCGGGACATGCTGCGCCAGGGGACGCTGTCCGCCGGCCACGCGCGCGCCCTGCTCGGGGCGGAAGATCCCGAACGCCTCGCGGGCCTCGTCGTGGTGCGCGGCCTGTCCGTGCGCCAGACGGAAGCACTCGCCGCCGCCGCGCCCCGTGACCCGGCGGCCCGGCGCGTGACGAAGCAGGACCCCGACACGGCGGCGCTGGAACGACGGCTCACCGAACGGCTCGGGCTCAGGGTCGCCATCAAGACGGCGGCGAAGGGCGGACAGGTGACGATTTCCTACCGCGACCTGGATCAGCTGGACGGGGTGCTGAGGCTGCTCGACCCCGAAGCGTGACAACGAGGGGGCGCTGCCCCCTCGTGCTCCCCTGCCAGGAAACTCAGTTTCCTGGACCTTGGTCGACATGGAGCAACATCACGATGTGGTTGATCACGACGTTCGGGTTTTTCAGTGTGGTCAGGAAGCCTGACGACGTGAAGTCAGACACACTGACGATCCGTGCGCGTGTGCGCGAAGGCCTTGAAGAACTGCGGAAAATAGCGCTGCCGGCTCTCGGCCCGATCCGGGACGACGAGGGCACCGACTACCCCTTCCGCGCCTCGGCGCCCCGTGCGGCTGTCTCCGCGGCGATGGCCCGCATCGCGCAGGACATCGACTACGCAAACTTCAAGGACGCCGTCGCAGCCCGCCAGGGAAAGGCGCGCGCGCATCGCTACGGCGAGGTGTGGGGCACGCTGCTGCGCCTCGAAAAAGGTGGTCGCTGACCACCATCGCGAAGGCTGGGGCCTATGGCGGCGTGCTGATCGACGATGCCGGCCGCGTGCTGCTCGCAACCATTTCGACGGCTACGTCTGGACCTTTCCCAAGGGCAAGCAGGGCCAGGCCGAGACTCCCGAACAGGCGGCCCTGCGCGAGGTACGCGAGGAGACCGGCTACCACGCCCGGATCACCGGGATCCTGCCTGGCACTTTCACCGGCGGGACGGGAAGCACGGCCTTCTTCCTGATGGCCCCGCAGGGAGCACCACAGCCGTTCGAATGGGAAACCCACGCGATCCGCTGGGCCACCCCTGCCGAGGCCGAGGCCCTGATCAGGCTGACGACGAACCCGGTTGGTCGTGCCCACGATCTCGCCGTGCTGAGAGCCGCGACCGAACGCCTCAGGTAACGGGTTCCGAGGGCCTTTCGGCCCTCGGCGGGGTGGCTCGGAGGGGCGGCGCCCCTCCGTCTCCATCACCCTCGTCTCGCCCTCACCGCTTCCCGCGCCAACCCCATCACCGCCGCGCGCGCCACGCTCTCGTCCGGCGTCCCGGTTGTCTTGGTCAGGCGCTCCGCCTCCAGCAGGGCCATCCCTGCCGCCGCCAGCGTCTCGGGCTTCCACAGGCGCAGGGCGCGTTCGAATGACGGTCTCGACTTGAAGAAGACCATCGGCCGCAGCGCGTCCACCGCGTCCTTCACCGATGCCCCTTTCGCCACCGCCCCGGCCGCCAGTTCCAGCCGCTGCACGTGTCGCAGCGCTCCGCGCACCACTTGCACGGCGTGGGCCCCTTCCGCGAAGGCCGTATCCAGGGCGCGGTCGGCGCGCGGTGCATCGCCCTCGGTCGCCGCCAACAGCGCCGCATCCAGATCGAGCGCCGAGCCCTCCGCCAGCGAGGCCAGCGCGTCGTCCTCCGTCACGCGCCCGCCGGCTCCGACATAGAGGGAGAGCTTCTCGCATTCACGCCGCAGCAGCAGTCGGTCCTCGCCCAGCCGCTGCGCCATCCACGCGACGGCCGAAGGTTCCACCGAAACCCCGAATTCCCGCAGCAGCGCGACGATCGAGGCTTCCAGCGCCGCGCCGGTCTCCGCATAGCAGGCGATGACGGCGGCCTCGGGTCCCGCCTTCTCCAGCGCCGCGCGCAGGCCCTTCCGACCGTCGAGCGAGCCTGCCTCCAGCAGCACGATCCCGGGGCCATTGCCCGCCAGCACGGCCTTGGCGGCGTTGGCCAGGCCATCGGTCGCCTCGCGCACCCGCACCAGGCGGCCGCCGCCCGTCAGCGCCGGCGTGGCCGCCTCCGCGGCGAGCAGCGTCGCATCCTTCGCCGCCGCGTCGCGCGGGATCTCGACCAGACGGAAAGGGTCGTCGCCCGCAACGGCGCGGGTCAGGGCCTCGCCACGCTCGCGCACCAGCCCGCCATCCTCGCCGAAGATCAGCACCACTCGCGCTTGGCCCGGATCGGCCAGGAAGCCTGCGATGCGGCGCGCGTCGACCTTGGCCACGGGGCCTCAGCCCGCCCGGGGCGGTCCGCCCGCGAAGCGGATCGCGAGGCGCCGCGTCACGTCCTCGGCCAGTTGCTCCACCAGGCGACGCTCGGTCGCCTCGCGGGAGGTTTCGGCCGCGAAGAACTGGTTCTCCGGCACGTTGTATGCGTCGAAGGCCCGCTCCATGCCGTTCGCAACGAGGCGCGGCGGAGCGGAGGCGTCGTAGAGGAACCAGCTGGCCGTCGCCGTCACGCGAACCCGGCTCGGCGTGCCGTCGCGCGCGAAGCCCTGCAACTCCACCCCGTAGGCAAGGCCGACGCGAAGGTCGTAGCGCGTGGGCGCCGCGCCGGAACGCAGGCGGTCCTCCAGGTGACGGCGCAGGAGCTGGCCGTTGCGCTCGGTGATGAGGCCAACGCGGATGGTCTCGAGGCCGGAGGCGGGCTCGGCTTCGGGACGCGGGCCGTAGAGGGGCCGGAAGCCGCAGCCGGAGAGGAGCAACAGCCCCAGCACGGCGCGGCGCGGGGAGGGCGCCGCCGTCCCCGGCCCCCTCCCGCCAAAGGCCGAAAGGCCTTTGGAAACCATGGGTTCCGAGGGCCCTTCGGCCCTCGGCGGGGCGAGGTGCGGAGAGGGGCGGCGCCCCTCTCCGCGGATGCGGTCAAACCACAAGGTTGACGATCCTGCCGGGCACATGGATGCGCTTGCGAATGGGCTTGCCGCCCAGCGCGCGCTGCACGTTCTCCTCCGCCTCGGCCGCCGCGAAGATCGCGTCCTCGCTCGCGCCCACCGGCACCTCGATGGTCGCGCGCAGCTTGCCCAGCACCTGCACGGCGAGCGTCACGCTCTCCGCCACCAGCAGCGCCGGATCGGCTTCCGGCCAAGGCAGTTGCGCAACCAGCGAGGCATCGCCCGGCCGCAGCATCGACCAGGCCTCCTCCGCCAGGTGCGGCATCATCGGGGCGGAGAGGCGCGCGAGCATCTCCAGCGCCTCACGCTTCGCACCGCCCGGCGCGTCCTTCGCCGCCTCGATCGCGTTGGCGAATTCGTAGAGACGGGCGACGGCGACGTTGAAGGCGAAGGTCTCCAGCGCCTCGGTCACCGCGGCGATGCAGCGGTGCGTGGCGCGGCGCAGCGTCTTGCCTTCCGCTTCCGGCGCCGTGCCGGCGGGCGGCAGCGACGGCAGCGCGTTCTCCACCATGCGGAAGACGCGCTGGGTGAAGCGGTAGGCGCCGGCGACGCCGCTTTCCGTCCATTCCATGTCGCGATCGGGCGGGTTGTCGCTGAGGATGAACCAGCGCGCGGTGTCCGCCCCGTATTTCGCGATGATCGCGCCGGGATCGACCGTGTTGCGCTTGGACTTCGACATCGCCTCGACACGGCCGATGGTAACGGGCTCGCTCGTGCCCTTCACGACAGCGGCCTCCGAGCCGTCCGGCGCGGCGGAGAACTCCACCTCCTCGGGGTACAGCCAGCGGCCGTCGGCGCCCTTGTAGGATTCGTGCTGCACCATGCCCTGGGTGAAGAGGCCGGCGAAGGGCTCCTCCACGCCGAGATGCCCCGTCGCCTTCATCGCGCGCGAGAAGAAGCGCGAATAGAGCAGGTGCAGGATCGCGTGCTCGATGCCGCCGATGTACTGGTCCACCGGCAGCCAGGCATCGACCGCCGCCTTGGTCACCGGCACTTCGGCGCGCGGCGAGCAGAAGCGCGCGAAGTACCAGGACGAGTCCACGAAGGTGTCGCAGGTGTCCGTCTCCCGCCGCGCGGGCTTGCCGCAGGACGGGCAGTTCACGTGCTTCCAGGTCGGGTGGTGGTCGAGCGGATTGCCCGGCCTGGAGAAATCGACATCCTCCGGCAGCCGCACCGGCAGGTCCGCCTCGGCGACCGGCACCGCGCCGCAGGCATCGCAGTGGATGACCGGGATGGGGCAGCCCCAGTAGCGCTGGCGGGAGACGCCCCAGTCGCGCAGGCGCCAGTTCACCACGCCGGCGCCGGCGCCGAGGCGCTCAAGTTCCGCGATCGCGCGGCGCTTGGCGGCCGCCACTTCGAGCCCGTCCAGGAAGCCCGAGTTGAAGGCGGTGCCGTCCTCGGTGAAGGCGTCGTCGCCGACGGCGAAGGTCGCGGCATCCGCGCCCTTCGGCAGCACCACGGGCGTCACCGACAGCCCGTACTTGCGCGCGAAGTCGAGGTCGCGCTGGTCATGCGCCGGGCAGCCGAAGATCGCGCCGGTGCCGTATTCCATCAGCACGAAATTCGCGATCCAGACCGGGTATTCCTGCCCCGTGAAGGGGTGCTTCACACGCAGGCCGGTGTCGAAGCCCTTCTTCTCGGCCTGTTCGATCGCGGCTTCGGACGTGCCCATGCGGCGGCATTCGGCGACGAACTCGGCCGCGGCCGGGTTATGCGCGGCGGCGGCGGCCGCCAGCGAGTGCTCGGCGGCAACGGCGAGGAAGGACATGCCGAACAGCGTATCCGGCCGCGTCGTGAAGACCTCCACATCCGCGATGCCGTCCGCCGGCTGCGCGAGCGCGAACTTCAGCCGCGCGCCCTCGCTGCGCCCGATCCAGTTGGCCTGCATCGTCTTCACGCGCTCGGGCCAGCGGTCGAGCGTGTTCAGCGCCTCAAGCAGGTCCGGCGCGAACTTCGTGATGCCGAGGAACCACTGGCTGAGCTTCTTCTTCTCGACCAGCGCACCGGAGCGCCAGCCGCGCCCGTCGATCACCTGCTCATTGGCCAGCACGGTGTGGTCCACGGGATCCCAGTTCACCCAGGATTCCTTGCGCTCCACCAGCCCGGCCTTCCAGAAGTCGAGGAACAGCTTCTGCTGCTGGCCGTAGTATTCCGGGTCGCAGGTGGCGAATTCCCGCGCCCATTCCAGCGAAAGGCCCATGCGCTTCAGCTCGTCGCGCATGTTGGCGATGTTCGCGTAGGTCCACTTCGCCGGGTGGGTGCCGCGTTCCCGCGCCGCATTCTCGGCCGGCAGGCCGAAGGCGTCCCAGCCCATCGGATGCATCACGAGATGCCCGCGCGCGCGCTTGTAGCGCGCCACCACGTCGCCCAGCGTATAGTTCCGCACATGCCCCATGTGGATCTTCCCGCTGGGGTAGGGAAACATCTCGAGCACGTAGTACTTCCGCGCGCCGTCGGGCGGCACGTCGGGCACGGCGAAGCAGCCGCGCTCCTCCCACGCCCGCTGCCAGCGCGGCTCGGCGCCGCGGAAGTCGTAGCGGGGAGACGGAGTGTCCTGGCCGGCCTTGTCCTGGGAAGCGTTGGTGTCGTTCATCTCGCGCGCGCGTTTATTGGAGAGAGGGATGCATAAGCCCCACGGCGCCGGATTCCTAGGGCGCGCGGCGGTCCTGCTCGCCCTTCTCGCTGCCCCGGCGCGGGCGCAGGACCCCAATGTGGATTTCACGGCCTACCGCGCCCTCTTCTCGGTGGCCAGCCTGGGGCGGGCCCGTGGCCCCTCCACCGTGATCGCCTTCACCCTGCACTATCGCGGCACCATGCCGCATGCCGGCTTCGCGCTGCACGCCACGGCCGATGGGCGTTCCACCTGGCGCTTCGTTTCCGGCCTTGCGGGCGAGGAGGCGGCCCGCGCCGGCCTGCAAACCACCTGCGACAAGGACGCGGCGCGGACATTCGGCGCCGGCACCACCTGCCGCATCCTGGCGCTGGACGGCAGCCTGCTCGGCACCGCCGGTCCCGCCTTCCGGCCGGTCGAGGCGGCGATCGGCCCCTTCCGCGCCGCGCCGCTGATGTTCCGGCATGGGCCGGGGGCCGCGCAGGGCGTCGTGGTGTGGTCGCACGGCTATGGCGGCCCCGCGGTGGACCATCGCCGGCGCAACGCGCCGGGCGTGACAGCGATGCTCAATGACGCCGGCTGGGACATCCTGCGCTTCGACCGGGACCCGGCGGACGACCTCCTCCCGGTGGCGCTGGCCAGCCTGACCCGCGCCCTGCCGCTGCTGCGGGAGGCCGGGTATCGCCGCATCGTGCTCGCCGGGCAGTCTCGCGGCGGCTGGCAATCCGTGATGGCGGCGGCCGAGCGGCCGGACCTGGTGCATGCCGCACTCGCCTTCGCCCCGGCCGCGCATGGGGAGGCGGAGCGCCCCAACAACCACAGTGCCGCGCTCGAGGATTTCTCCCGGCTGCTGGCCGGCCTCCCGGCGGACGGGCCGCGCCTGGGGGTCGCGCTGTTCGAAGGGGACGCCTACGACCCCGATCCCGCGGCGCGCGGCGCGCTGGTGGCCGAAGCGGCGGGCCGTCGTCGCGCGCCCACGGTCGCCCTGCTGCCGGAAGGCGAGCCGCGCGGGCACGCCGGAGCATTCGATTGGCGCTTCACGCGGTCCTTCGCGCCGTGCCTCGTGACGCTGGTGCAGGCCCCTGCGGGCGCACCCGCACGGGGACTGCGCCGCGCCCCCTGCGGCGGCGGCTGATGCCTGCCCTGACGCGCCCTGGGCGGCAAGGATACACGCAGGGCGCCGATATCCCGTCGGGAAGGGCCGGCTGCCCCGGCCGCGCCTGTCAGCGCGTCGCGGTGGCCTGGCTGCGCAGTTCCCGCGCCCGGGCGAGGACGCGATCCTCGAGTTCCGCGCCGGTCGCCGGCGCGACGAGCGCATCCGCCCAATTGTTGCCCTGCCGGACCTGGCGGAAGATCGAGATCCGGACCCCGTCCGACCGCAACTGCCGCCCCATGACGTAAGCGGTGGCCTTGAAACGTTCCGCGCCCGCGCCGGGGGGTGAGTACCAGTCGGTGATGATCACCCCACCGAAAGGATCGGCCGAGGCCAGCGGCATGAAGGCCAGGGTGTCGAGCGTGGCGCGCCAGAGATAGGCGTTGACCCCGAGCCCCCCGCCGCCGGCACTGTCCTCGGGCCGGGTACGGGAGGTGCCGAACAGCACGATACCGTCGTCCTGGCCGGTCAGCCGGCCGGCGACGCGTTCGCGTCCGCTGCCCGCCGTATACTCGTTTCGGCCGACCTCTCGGACACTGTCCGAGCCGCAGGCCCCGAGCAGGGCGGCGACGCCGAGCGCGCACAGCAGCGCGGCGGGACGATGGCGGGGGATGGCGATCAGGGTGGCGCGTGTCATGGCAGGGCCTTGTAGCCCTGGAAATGGGGCGCTGAAAAGACGAAGGGCGGCAGGGTTTCCCCTGCCGCCCCCGAAGGCATCGCTTTCTGAGGATCAGAAGGCGAGGCGGACGCCCACCATGCCGATGTTGATCGTGCGGGTGTTGCTGCCGTTGAACTGGGCCAGCGTCGTGCCGCTGCCGCCGTAGCGGGCGTCGGACGGAGCGCTGGTCGCGATGTTCTCGTCGTTGATGTTCTGGTAGATCGCGTAGAGGCCGAGGCCCGGAGCCAGCGTGTAGACGGCGCCGATGCCCCACGCGGTGTGCTCGCGATCCGGCAGGGAGTTGATGCCGCCCGCAGGACCCGCGCAGCCGGCGCCCGTGCGGCAGCTGCCGTTGGACTGCTTGCCCTGGCCGTAGTTCGCACCGATCAGCAGCGGGCCCACCGTGTAGGTCGCGCCGACGATCCAATGCTGGCTGTCGTCCAGACCCGGGTTCAGGGCCGCACGACCCACCGAGGTGCCGTTGTAGGCGCCCCAGGTGTACTCGCCGCCGAGCGCGAAGCCATAGGCCGACACGTTCAGGCCGACCGTGTAGGCGTTCACGTCCTGCATGCGCTGGACGCCCGGCGACGTGCCGTTGGCATTCAGGCGCGGGCTGTCGGCGATCATGGCGCCGAAGCCGGCGTTCACGCCCACCGGGCCGAAGGTGCCGCGGTAGCGGATGCCGGCCGACAGCTCGTTCTGGAGCTGCGTCTGGTCACGCTGCTGCTGGCCGTTCGCCAGGTCGTTGCGCTCACCCTCGCCGGCGTTGGCGGCGTAGGACAGGCCGAAGTCGAAGCCGGCCCACTGCGGCGACAGGTAGATGACCTTCGTCGCGTCGTTGCCGTCGTTCATGCCCGACAGCATGTAGGCGGCGCCGTAGAGGCCCGGGCTGGAGATGAAGTCGTACCAGTCGCCGTCCGAAGCCACCAGGCCGGCCGACGGGGCGCGGACCTGCAGCAGGTTCGCGGCGCTGTCTTCCGCACCGAAGCGCAGCGTGCCGAGGTTCGGGAAGGAGATGAAGCCCCACAGCTCGTCCATCGAGACGTTCGAGTTGTCAGCAGCCGTGCCCTGGCTGTTGTCCATCTGGAACTCGAAGGTCGCACCGTAGGTCATGCCGTTGGCGGCGCGACCCTCGACGAACACGTACAGCTCGGCGTCGTTGCGGAAGTCGTAACGCGAACGACGGTTGGACGCCGTGCCGTTCGGGCCGCTGCCGTTCGCGGCCGAGGAGTTACGCGACCGGCCGTAGTCCCAGTCGTCGTAGATCATCGCGGCGCTGAAGTCGAAGTAGCCGCCGAGGCGGATCTGCAGACCACCCGCACCCGCGATCGCCGGCGACATCGGCGTGATGGCCTGGGTGCCCATTTGCGTACCCGTGCCGAGCCCCTGCGGAGCAACAGTCACCGGTGCCTGGGCGAAAGCCGCCGGCGCCAGCAGGGCGGCGCCGACCACGGCGGTCGTCCCCAGCAGAATCTTGCGCATTATAGTCCTCCTCAAGGCCGGCGAACCGGCAGTTCCCTGGGCCTCCCTGCCCCCCCGGACAGGGTCCGCCGCCGCATCCCGCCGCGAGACGGAAGGACGGCGTCGTGGCCTGCGCCGACTATGTCCCGCCCCCGCGCCGCCCGGCAACCGTGCAGACAGGCCCCGCGCGACTTACCTGAGACAGTGTGGCGATGGCGCCACAGCCTCCGGCGCCAGCCCGCCGATGGCCGCCACGCCCGCGGCCAGCCGCGGAACGCGCCGCACCGAGGCCGCGGCCACGCCACCCAGCGCCACCACCGG
>NZ_JAAEDM010000046.1 GCF_018129065.1 Neoroseomonas soli
GATTTCCACGCGCTCGATGGGCTTCGACATAGACGCACGCCTAGGCTTACGCCCAGGCCCTCACGGTTGCGCCGCCTGTCCGGTCGAATTAGGGGCCGCTCCAGCCGACAAGGTCGAGCATCGGGCTGGGCTGGAACAGCGTGGTGTGCACAGCAGAGAGGAAGCGGCCCGTCGGACTGCTCGCTGCGCAGTTCTCCGCGTAGCAGGAGAGCGCCTCGAGCGGCGGGACGATCCCGCGCAGCGACGCGATAATCCATAGCGCCTCGCCCGCGCCGGCCAACTTCGCAGGCAGCAGGCGCGCGTCGAAGGGGGGCATCATGCTGGCCCGCGCCGGCCCGCAGGGAATAAGCCCTGCGTCGCAGGCCGCGTTCACCTCGGCGGCCATTTGTCCGTAGAAGGCGCGCGCATTGCGCGCGGTGCGGTGCAAGCCGGCCGCGCCGGCCGCCTCGCGCAGCGCCCACATGAACCAAGCGGCGCGCGTCGCGCCGTCGCAGGGTGATATCTGGTAGACTTCACAGCCTTGCGCGATGAATCCCGCGTGCATAGGCGAGGCAAATGCCTCGGCGAGGCGCGCGGCCGCCGGGCTCGCCTCGAAGGCGAGGGCGAGCGTCTCGGGCGTGGCGACGACGTGGCGCGCCACCGGCGCGGGCGGCGTGATTCGCGTGAGTGCGGCATAGGCCGAGACGAATTCGCGCTGCTTGAACTCCACGACGTCCGCCACGCCGTAGCGGACGAGGTTGGCAAGCTGGAACAGACCCACACCGCCCACGGCAACTACGCCCGCCACGCCCGCGCTGGCCAGCGTACGTCGCCAGCGCGGGCGGCGCTCCGCATCCCGCGCGTCGTGCAGGAGGGCCAGCAGCAGCGCGCCAACCAGTGCGGGGAGAATCCACAGGCCTTCCTCACGCGTAAGCCAGAAGCCTGCCAGAGCGGCGCCGAGCCTCGCTGCGCTGGCCAGCGCGGGCCTCCATGGGCCGTGGCGCGTGCGCACCGCCCAGATGGCGAGGCCGAGCACGAGGAGTGTGAGCGGCGTATAGAGCCCCTCGCGGATCACCCGCATCTGCTGCGCCTCGAAAGCCATTGGGTTGGCGAGTACCAGGATGAACAGGAACAGGGCGGCCCATTCGCTGCCCAGCCAAGGGCGCAGCGCGCGCGCCAGCGTCCAGCTTGCCGCCGCGTGGACTGCGGCCTGGGAGGCGAGGATGGGCATACCCACCAGCGCGGAGACGGCTATGAAAAGCGGGTAGAAGGGGCCCTTGGCCAGTGTCATATGTGTGTAGCCGCCAAGCCACTGGCCGTTCAGGATCTCCATGCCGAGGCGGACGAACAGCGCATCATCGTGCGAGGCTGGCGGCAGTGCGGCCAGCGGCATGCGGGCGGCGAACCAGACATGTGCTGCGGCCAGCAGCAGATAGGCTGGCCACCACGAAGAGCGCGCAGACAGCGTCACCGCCAACATCTTTCACACCTGCAAAATGCAAAGTATCGGCCTGGCTTCTCACAAACTAACCAAAAAAATTCAGGAGGGCGGATCGGCGGGGCCTGCGCTACCCCTCTGACCTGACGGATGTCGAATGGGCGCTAGTGGCGCCGCTGATCCGGCCAGCGAAGCACGGCGGCAGGCCGCGCAGGGTAGATGTGCGTGAGGTGCTGAACGCAGTGTTCTACGTGCTCTCCACCGGCTGACCCACCCGCGCGCTACCGCTGCAGCGCCCTCTCGTGCACCCAGCCGAACGGCTCGGTCTCGCCCACGTTGAACCAGCCGCCCGGCGCCTCGCCGAAGACCCGCAGCGCCGAGCCGCGCGGCATCGACCGCACGACCGGCGCCGCCAGATCGGGCGCCGCCCGGATGTTGGCGCGGGCCGCGGCGCTGGTGGTGACCGTCGGCGATCCGTCAGGCGACGACGCCGCGGGCGCGGCCGGCGCCGCCTGCCCGGGGCGTCCGGCAGGCCCCTGCGTCCGCGGGCGAGTCGCCTCCGAACCCGTCCACCGATGCACCTCGGCCCAGAAATCCGTACTCTCGTACTGCAGCGGCGGAAACGGGCCGCGGTCGCGCCCGGCCGCGCCGCCCTGCCCCAGGGCGGATCCGGCCCAGGCCATGAGCAGGCAGCAGGCGGCGGCGGAGGAGAGAGGAACGGGCGCGCGGGTCATCGTCCATGCAGCAAGCCCGATCCGGCCCGGCATGCCAAGCGGCGGCGCGCCCGCCCCCGTCGATCCTGCCCGGACAACGCGCGCGGCCAGGGCCGGGCGGGCGGATGCATCGCCCCGGACCGCACCCGTCCGCACGCCGCGGCGCGCCTGCACATTTCCGCGCGACGCCGCGCGCCCGGGTTGCCTCCGCTCGTCGCCGCACGTACCAGGGTCGGATGCGAACCGCTCTCATGATCCCCGCGCTCGCCGCCCTTTTCGTGGTGCCTGCCCTCGCCCAGGAATGGCCGAGGCGCCTTGGCGAGTTCGGGGCCTGGACGGCGGCGGTGCATCGCGACCGCGGGCAGACGATGTGCTTCGCCTTCACGCGGGCGCGGCGCATGACCCATCCGCGCAGCGACGTCGTCCTCAGCGTCACGCACCGCGCCCAGGGCCGTGACCAGGTGGCGATCGCGTCGGGCTACACCTATCCGCGCAACGCCCCCGTCACGGTCGAGGTCGGGCGCACACGGCTTCCCTTCTTCACCGAGAGGACCGCGGCCTATGCCCGCGATGGGCGCAGGGCGGTCGCCGCGTTCCGCGGCGGGGCCGAGGCGGTTTCGCGCGGCCCCCGCGCGGCCGGGCGCCAGGGCACCGTGACCGACGCCTTCAGCCTGCAGGGCTTCGGCGCGGCCTATGCGGCGATCAGCCGGGAGTGCCCGGCAGGACGCAGGGGTCGCCAGGCCGGCCGGTAGGATCACCCACCCGCCAACCGGCGACCGGCACCGCGGCATCCCTCCGCCGGGGGCCGGGCCGCGACCGGCCCCGCGGCGGCCGCTCATCCGGGCTGATCCGCCCGCCTCCGCCCGCGCAGCAGCAGGTGCAGCAGGATCGCGCCGAAGGTGGCGGTGCCGATGCCGCCGAGCGCGAAGTCGCCGAAGCGCAGGGTGAAGTCGCCCGTGCCCAGCACCATCGCGATCGCCACCGTCATCAGGTTCGCCGGGTCGGAGAAATCCACCCGGTTGTCCACCCAGATCCGCGCCCCGGCGATGGTGATCAGTCCGAAGACGACGATCGACACGCCCCCCATCACCGCCAGCGGGATGGCCTGGATCAGCGCCCCGAACTTCGGCGAGAAGCCCAGCACCACCGCCACCAGCGCCGCCACCACGAAGACCGCGGTCGAATAGACCCGGGTCGCCGCCATGACGCCGATATTCTCGGCATAGGTGGTGACGCCCGTGCCGCCGGAGGCCCCGGCCAGCATCGTCGCCACGCCGTCGCCCACGAAGGCGCGGCCCATGTGCGGGTCCATGTCCCGCCCGGTCATCGCCGCCACCGCCTTCAGGTGGCCGAGGTTCTCGGCGACCAGGACGATCGCGACCGGGGCGATGAGCAGGATCGCCTGGCCCGAGAAGACCGGCGCGGCGAAGCCCGGCATCCCGAACCACGGCGCCGCCGCCACCGGCCCGAAGTCCATCGGCGTGCCGAGCCCGAGGCCATTGGTCAGCACGGCATAGATCAGGCTCGCCAGGATCAGGCCGACCAGGATCAGCAGCCGCTGCACCATGCCGCGCGTCTTCACCGCCACCAGCGCCAGCACCACGAAGGTCATCGCCTGCATCCAGGCATCGAAGCCCGTCGGCGCCATGTTCTTCACGGGAATGGAGGCGAGGTTCAGGCCGATGACGGCGACCACCGCGCCGGTCACCGCGGGCGGCATCAGCCGCTCGATCCATCCCGTGCCGGCGGCCATGACCACCACCCCGATCAGCGCGTAGAGCGCGCCGCAGGCGATGATGCCGCCAAGCGCGAGCCCGATGTTCGGATTCGCGCCCCCGCCCGAGAAGCCCGTCGCCGCCAGCACCACGGCGATGAAGGCAAAGGAGGAACCGAGGTAGCTCGGCACCTTGCCGCGCGTGATGACGAAGAAGAGCAGCGTGCCGATGCCGCTCATCAGGATGGCGATGTTGGCGTCGAAGCCCATCAGCCGCGGCGCGAGCACGGTGGCGCCGAACATGGCGACCACGTGTTGCAGCCCCATGGCGAAGGTCTGCGGCCAGGGCAGGCGTTCATCCGGCGCGATGGCAGCCGAATCCGTCAGTTCGCGTTCAGTCCAGTGCAGCATGCAGGGTCCCCCTCGTCGCGCCGTGATTGCACGCGGGACCGGCAAGGGCGCAAGAGGCAGGCCGGGTGGAGCGACCGCTCACGACGCGCGGCGCGACGCGTTCCGTGCGATGGGAACGCCCGCCGGCGGATCGCGGCGTCGCGGGCGGGCTGGCATGTCCGTTCTCCCCGGCCGCGGGCCGCGCGAGGGCAGGTCGCATGCGGCTGGAATCAGCCGCGTGTGTGAAGATGCTCGCCCAAGCATGGCGAGAGCGGTTTCCCCCGATGTGGAAACCGCTCCAGGTGATCGGGGCTGAAGGGAGAACCGTCCATCATGTCCGTCCTCGCTTGCAGTCGCCGGGCACGCGCGTGGTGCGGCAGGGTTGCCGGGCCGGGGGTGCTCCTGCTTGTCCTGGCGGTGCTGGCCTCCGTCGCCGCCCGCGCCGCGAACCTGACGCTGGAGGACGGCGCCGGCCGCATCACCGTCGAGACGGCGGCGCTCCTCGCGCGCCCGGACGTGACGGAGATCGAGATCCCGGCCGATGTCGGCTACGGCGGCACGCCGCGCCGCTACCGCGCCGTGCCGCTTGCCGCCGTCGTCGCCCTTCTGCCCGGCGCACCGCCCGCCGGCGGCGTCATCGAGGCCCAGGCCACCGACGGCTTCGCGGCCCAGATGCCGCTGGACCTCGTGCTGCGCGCGGCATCCGGCGGCGCCCGCGCCTGGCTCGCCATCGAGCCGCAGGATGCGCCCTGGCCGCCGCTGCCCGGCAAGCAGGCCAGCGCGGGGCCCTTCTACGTCGTCTGGGAACACCCCGAGGCGGCGCGCATCTCGCCCGAATACTGGCCCTACCAACTCGCGGCGCTGCGCATCGTCGAGCCGCCGGCGGTACGCTGGCCGCAGATCGCGGTGGAGGCCTCGCTGCCGGCCGATCACCCCGCCCGCCGGGGGCAGGAGGTCTATGGCGCGATCTGCCTCGCGTGCCACCGGATCAACGGCGGCGGGTCCGGCGAGATGGGCCCCGACCTGAACCGCCCGATGAACCCGACGGAATACTTCCAGCCCGCCGCATTGCGCCGCTTCCTGCGCGATCCCGCGAGCCTCCGCACCTGGCCCGAACAGAAGATGCCAGGCTTCGGACCCGAGCAGATCAGCGAGGCGGAACTCGACGCCCTGATCGCCTACCTGGCGCACATGGCGACGCGGCGGCCGGAGGGGGCGCGGTAATGCCCTGCCCGCTCCGTTCGCTGCATCGGCAACGAACGGGGCGGACGAGCAGGCCACTGACGATGAAAGCCGGTGGCCCGGGACCGAAGTCCCCGGGACTTCGGATTCGGGACGCGGAGCCGGTCCCGATGAGGCGCAATCACCTGACCGGGTGAAGATGCTGGCGAACGTAAGCGCCTGGACCGGTGGCCGCGCGCCGCGGCGAACGGCAACCGCTCCAGGCACGACCCTGGCGCGCGTCCCTGGCCGTGGCGCCCGGCAGTGCGACGGGGCAGTCTCCAGGCCTCACCCGGCCGGGCAGGCCGGGTCCACCGCGGAGCAGCCCCATGCCCGATGCCCCGGCGCCGATCGGCGTCGTCACCGTCTCCGACCGCGCCAGCCGCGGCATCTACGAGGACAAGGGCGGCCCCGCCATCGAGGCGGCGCTGGCGCGCATCCTCGCCTCCCCCTGGCGGGCCGTGCGCCGCGTGGTGCCGGACGAGCGCCCGGTGATCGAGGCCGCGCTGCGCGAACTGGCCGATGCGGAGGGCTGCGCGCTGATCGTGACCACCGGCGGCACCGGCCCGGCGCCGCGCGACGTGACGCCGGAAGCGACCGAGGCCGTCTGCGAGCGCATGTTGCCGGGCTTCGGGGAACTGATGCGCGCCGTCTCGCTGCGCGCGGTGCCGACCGCCATCCTGTCGCGCCAGACGGCAGGCACGCGGGGGCGCAGCCTGATCGTGAACCTGCCGGGCAAGCCCTCGGCGATCGGGGAATGCCTCGACGCGGTCTTCCCCGCCATCCCCTATTGCATCGACCTGATCGGCGGGCCGCGGCTCGAGACCGACCCCGCCGTGTGCAAGGCCTTCCGCCCCGCGGGCGCGTGACGGGGGGTGCCCGCCCGGCGGTGATGGATGTCACTTGACCCTCGGGCGCCGGAGGAAGTTCCGTAGTCGGCACAAGGACGAGCCAGCGCGAAAGGAGCCCGGCCCATGCCCGACGACGGGGCCGATACAGGCCAGCACAAGAGCACGACGGTTGCCTTCGCCCGCCTGGACGAGACCGCGCGCGACGAACTCGCGAAGGTCCTGCCGGGCTCGATCAAGAGCGAGTTGGAAAAGGGTGCCGTGCTCTGCCGCGACGACCGGACGCAGCAGATCTTCCCGACGCCCCTGCGCACGGGGGAAGCGAAGCACAGCGTCGATGTCGGGCTTCGCGAGCCCAATTGCGGCTGTCCCTCGGGCAGCACGCCGCTGGCCTACTACCACACGCATCCCTCGCCGCCCGGCGAGGTGGCCGGCAGCGATGGGCTGATGCACGTGGCCGAGGGCTTCAGCGACGAGGACCTCGACGTCTCCGACCAGTTCGGCGTGGTCGGCTATGTCGGGCAGCGCGATGGCACGATGCTCGCCTATGTGCCGAAGGTGGAAGTCGTCTCCGGCGAAGGCTATCGCGCCGTCGTCCAGCCGACGGATGCGGAGGGCCGGGCGCTGAAGATCGCGCGGGGCGAGATTAAGCGCTTCAACTGGAAGCTGCCCACCGGGCGCTGAGTCGCACCGGAAGCGCGGCGCGCGGGACCGCGGGCAGCAGCGGCCCCGCGCGCAACGCGTCAGACCGCGAGGTCGCTCGCCAGATGGAACAGGCAGTCGCCGCGCTTCGTTCGCGCGGGGATGCGCTTGCACATGACGATGCCGGCGGCCCTGAAGGCGATCTCGACCGGCGGGAGCCAGGGCGTCTCGGGCATGTGGATGCGCGCGGCGGGCGTGCCGGGCGCGACGCTGTCGCCGAGTTCGACCAACGGCTCGAAGACGCCGTTCTCCGGCGCGTAGACGTACATCTCCGGCCCGCGCACATCGAGGAAGCGCGTCGGCGCGGGCGGTTCCGCCCAGTGCTCCCGGCCGAGGATGCCGAGATGGACCAGCAGGTTGCGCAGGCCCCGCTCGGCAATGGCAAGCCCCGACGCGTTCACCGCCCCCGCGCCGCCGAGTTCCGTGCCGAGCGCGATCTTACCGCGCCTGTCCGCCCCGCTGCCGAGCGTCTGGTCCCCGCCCTGCCCCTGCGCGCCGCCCTGGATGTAGGTGTAGGGCGCGCCGAAGGCGCGCAGCGCCGCGAGCTGCTTCTGGTAGAGCGCCGGATCGGCCGACTGCTTCGCCAGCGCCGTCGGGATGTAGTTCAGCGACGACCCGCCCGAATGCAGGTCGATCACCAGGTCGGCCAGCGGGATGAGTTCGCTGTCGATGTAGTGCGCGATCTGCCGCGTGACGGTTCCGTCCGGATCGCCGGGGAAGATGCGGTTCATGTTGAGGTCGTCGATCGGCGAGACGCGCCGGCCGATCAGGGCCGCCGGGTAGTTCGCCATCGGCAGGATGATGACGCGACCCGTGATGCGCTCCGGCGTCAGCCACTTGATGAGGTTGGTCAGCGCGACCTGGCCCTCGTATTCGTCGCCATGGTTGCCGGAGGTGAAGAGTGCCGTAGGCCCTTCCCCGTTCTTCACCACGACGATCGGGATCGGCAGGAAGCCGTAGGCGGAATCGTGGGTCGAGTGGAACAGGCGGATATAGCCCGTCTGCTTCCCGTCCTTCGCGAAGTCCACTTCGGGAATGAGGCGGGACTTGCGTTGCATCGGCGACATGGCGTTCCTCAGGCTTTGGGCATCTCGGTGAGGTGGCAGGCGACGCGGTGGCCCGGCGCGGGTTCGGTCAGCGCCGGCGCGCGTTCGCGGCACACCGCCATGACGTGCGGGCAGCGGGTGTGGAAGCGGCATCCCGAGGGCGGGTTGAGCGCGGAGGGGATGTCGCCGGCGATGCGCTCCCGCATCCCGCGCGAGCGCTGTGCCGGGTGCTGCGCGGGCACCGCCGCGATCAGCGCGCGGGTATAGGGGTGCAGCGGCGCGGAGTAGATCGTCTTCTTGTCCGCGACCTCGACCACCTTGCCGAGATACATCACCGCCACGCGGTCTGAGATGTGGCGCACGACGGACAGGTCGTGGGCGATGAAGAGGTAGGTCAGCCCCATCTCCCGCTGCAGGTCCTGCAGCAGGTTCACGATCTGCGCCTGCACCGAGACGTCGAGCGCGGACACCGCCTCGTCGCAGACGATCAGGCGCGGGTGCAGGATCAGCGCGCGGGCGATGCCGATGCGCTGGCGCTGGCCGCCGGAGAATTCATGCGGGAAGCGGTCGAGCGCGCGCGCGGGCAGGCCGACCTTCTCCAGCATCTGCGTCACCTGCTTCCGCGTCTCCGCGCCCGGCCTGGCGCCATGGATGATGAGCGGTTCGCCGATGATGTCCTCGACCGACATGCGCGGGTTCAGCGCGCCGTAGGGGTCCTGGAAGATGATCTGCATGGAGCGGCGGACCGCCCGCATCTCCATCCGCCCGAGGCCGGTGATGTCCTTGCCGTCGAAGGCGATGCGGCCCGCGGTCGGCTCGATCAGCCGCAGCAGCAGCCGGCCGAGCGTCGACTTGCCGCAGCCGGATTCACCCACCAGGCCGAGCGTCTCGCCCGCCATGATGCGCAGCGAGACCTCGTCCACCGCTCGCAGGCTCACGCCCTTGCGCAGGCCGAACAGGCCGCCGCCGCCGATCTCGAAATGCTTGGCGAGGCCCGTCGCCTCGACGAGGGGCGTGGTCATGCCGGCGCCAGTTCCCGTGCGCGGAAGCAGGCGGCGGTGTGGGTGGGCTCCAGCAATTCGAGCGACGGGATGGCGGCGGTGCAGGCCGGCTGCGCGTGGACGCAGCGCGGAGCGAAGCGGCAGCCTGGCGGGCGGCGCGCCGGTTCGGGCAGCGTGCCGGGAATCGCGACCAGGCGCGGCTTGTCCTCGACCAGCGAGGGCACGCATTCCAGCAGCCCCCGCGTATACGGGTGCAGCGGGCGGTCGAAGATGCCGGCGACGGGTGCTTCCTCGATGACGCGGCCGGCATACATCACCAGCACGCGGTCGGCGGTCTCGGCGATCACGCCCATGTTGTGGGTGATGATCATGATCGCCATGCCGAATTCGTCGCGCAGGTCCATCAGCAGGTCGAGGATCTGCGCCTGGATGGTCACGTCCAGCGCCGTGGTCGGCTCGTCCGCGATCAGCAGCTTCGGATTGCAGGCGAGCGCCATGGCGATCATCACCCGCTGCCGCTGCCCGCCGGACATCTGGTGCGGATAGTCGTCCAGGCGCCGCGCAGCGGACGGGATGCCGACCTTGTCCAGCATGTCGATCGCGCGCTTGCGCAGGTCGGACTGGGACAGGCGCTCATGCGCCGCGATCGTCTCCATGACCTGGTCGCCGATGGAGAAGACCGGGTTCAGGGAGGTCATCGGCTCCTGGAAGATCATCGAGATCCCCGGGCCGCGGATGGACCGCATCTGGCGGTCGGACATGCGCGTCAGGTTCTGGCCGCCGAAGATCACCTCCCCCGCCGCGACGCGCGCCGGCGGCTGCGGCAGCAGGCCCATGACGGTCAGCGCCGTGACCGACTTGCCGGAACCGGACTCGCCGACGATGCCGAGGATCTCGCCTTCCCTGATCGAGAAGGAAACCTCCTCGATGGCGTTCACTTCGCCACTTCCGGTCATGAAGGCCGTGGTCAGGCCACGCACGTCCAGGAGGTTCACTGCTGGATCCTGAGTCGCGGGTCGAGCACGTCGCGCAGCCCGTCGCCGAGAAGGTTGAGCCCCATCACCGTGATCATCAGCGCGACGCCGGGGATGGTGATGATCCAGGGTGCCTCCCGCATGAAGTCGCGGCCCTCGGCCATGATGTTCCCCCAGGTCGGCGTGGGCGGCACCGCGCCGACGCCGAGGAAGGAGAGCGTCGCTTCCGACAGCACGGCGTAGGCGAAGAGGAACGAGAGTTGCACGATCATCGGCGCCATGGCGTTGGGCAGGATGTGGTGGCGCAGGATGCGCCAGTGCCCCGCGCCGGCGGCGACGGCGGCCTGCACGTATTCCATCTCCCGCAGCACGATGACGGAGGACCGCACGATGCGCGCCGTGCGCGGGATATAGACGATCGACAGCGCCAGGATGACGTTGAGCGTGGACGGGCCGAGCACGGAGGTCACCGCGATGGCGAGCAGGATCGCCGGGAAGGCCATCAGCGCGTCGTTCACCCGCATCAGCGCGTTGTCGAGCCGGCGGAAGTAGCCGGCCGCCGCGCCGATCAGCGTGCCGAACACCGCGTTCAGCGCCACCACCGAGGCGCCGATGATCATCGACAGCTGCGCCCCCCACACCACGCGCGACCAGAGCGAACGCCCGAAATTGTCGGTGCCGAAGACCCAGGTCTCGCTCGGCGACAGGAACTTGTTGCGCATCGACAGGCGCTGCGGATCGACGCCGGTGATCCAGGGCGCCGCGATCGCGACGCCCGCGATGATCCCGAACAGGAAGAGGCCGGTCACGAACAGCCGGTGACGGAACAGCCGCCGCAGGGTGGCGCGCGCGGGGTGTTCCCGCTTCTGCGCGATCCCCTCGGCGTCGGCGATCTCACTCATAGCGCACCCGCGGGTCGAGCACGGCGTAGAGCACGTCCACCGAGATGTTCACCAGCACGAGGAAGGTCGTCACCAGCAGCAGCCCGCCCTGCACCATCGGGTAGTCGCGGCTCAGCACCGCCTGGGTCAGCAGTTGCCCCATGCCGGGCAGGGAGAAGAGAGCCTCCGTCACCACCGCACCCGAGAGCAGCAGGGAGACGATGATGCCGACCACCGTCACGATCGGGATCATCGCGTTGGACAGCGCATGCTTCAGCACCACCTTGCCCTGCGGCAGGCCCTTGGCGCGCGCGGTGCGGATGTAGTCCTGGCGCAGCACCTCCAGCATCGAGGACCGCGTGATGCGCGCCAGCAGCCCCGCCTGCAGCATCGCGAGGGAGAAGGCCGGCATGGTCATGCTCGCCAGCCAGCCCATCGGGTCCTCCCGGAAGGCGACGTAGCCGCCCGAGGGCAGCCAGCCGAGATGCACCGCAAACAGGATGATCATCAGCAGGCCGAGGAAGAAGTTCGGCACCGAGATGCCGATCATGGCGAACATCATCGCCGCCTGGTCGGCCCAGGAATTCTGCCGCAGCGCCGCGATGATGCCGCTGACGACGCCGATCAGCAGCGTGAAGACCATGGCGTAGGCCGAAAGGCCGAGCGTCACCGGCAGCCGTTCCATGGTGGCGGCGAAGACGCCCTTGCCGAGCAACAGGGACTTGCCGAGGTCGCCCCGCGCCAAGCCCTGGTAGTAGTCGATCAGTTGCATCCAGACGGGCTGGTCGAGGCCGAGGTCGCGGCGGAGCCGCTCGATCTCCGCCGGCGTGGCGGAGACCCCGGCGATGGCCGCGGCCGGGTCGCCGGGGATCAGCCGCATCAGCCCGAAGGAGATCAGGCTGACGATGAAAAGTACCGGGATCGCACTCAGCAGGCGGCGGAAGGCGACCCCGATCATGGCGTTATCGCTGGATCCAGACGTTGGAGAAGCGCGGTATCCGGAAGGGCACGAAGCCCTGCACGTTGGACCGCACCGCCTGCACCTTGGTCAGTGACCCGAAGGGAACGGCGTAGACCCGCTCCAGCACCAAGCGCTGCATGGTCGCGAAGGCGGCCTGCCGGGCTTCCGCGGAACGCTCGTTGTTCATCGCATGCCACGCCGCCAACACTTCGGGGTCGTCACGGTCGTCACGCGGCCGGTAGGCGGCGTTCGGGCTGACCAGGAACTGCATCGTCGCCAGCGCGCCCAGGGCCGGCTGCGTGCCCCAGCCCGTGTGGTAGAAATGCCATTCGTCGCTGTTCAGCCGCTGCGACATCTGCACCGAGGTCGGCCAGTCCACCACGCGCAGGCTGGCGTTGATGCCGATCGCGCGCATCTGCTGCTGCATGACCAGCGCCGCGTTGTACATCGGCGGGTAGTCGCGGTTGGTCAGGATGGTGATGGGTTCGTTGCGGTAGCCGGATTCGCGCAGCAGCGCGCGGGCGCGCGCCTGGTCGTTGATGTTGTACGTCTCCTTGCCGGCATCCGTGTAGGCGGGCCGGCCGGGATACTGGAAGCCGACGTTCAGGCGGTAGTTGCCGTCCGTCGCCGCATCCATGATGTCTTCCATGTTGAGCGCGGCCTGCACCGCGCGCCGGAAGGCCAGATTGTTGGTCGGCGGCGTCGAGGTATTGGGCAGCGCGATCTGGATCCACCAGTTCTCGAGCGGCAGGATGGTGATGGCGCTGTTGCGCCGCAGCCCTTCCAGCGAGCGGGTCGGCACGTCCTCGACCGCCTGGAGCGCGCCGGTTTCGAGGCCGGCGACGCGCGCGCTGGCCTCGGTCACGATACGGAAGGTCACGGTATCCACGCAGGCGACGCGGTAGCCGCCGAAGCCCGTGCGCTGCTCGAAGGCGGTGTTGGGCTGGTAGCCGTCGAAGCGGCCGAGGCGCGCGTGGCTGCCGGGGGTGAACTCCAGCAACCGGAACGGCCCAGTTCCGACGGCGCGGAGCTGCTGCCGGTCGTCGTTCTCGTGCTCCGACGGGATGATGACGATGGGCACCGAGAAGGACGACAGCGCCTCGATGAAGGTCGGCTGCGCCTGCTTCATGCGGATGACGAAGGTGAGCGGGTCCGGCGTGTCCCACCCCGCCACGTTGTCGAGCGTGCTGCGCTGCAACCCGATGCGGTTGTAGCGGTTGAAGGACGCGGCAATGTCGGCCGATGTCATCGGCTTGCCGTTGTGGAAGGTGACGCCGCGCCGCAGGCGGAAGGTGTAGGTCAGGCCGTCGCCCGACTCCTCCATGGATTCCGCCAGTTCGAGGATCGGGCGGTTGTTCTCGTCCCGCGTCATCAGCGATTCGTACATGTTCATCGCGATGTTGCGGGTCGAGATGGTGCTGGACGTCATCTGGTCCAGCGAGTTCACGTTGGCTTCCTGCCCGAAGACGATGTCTCCGCCTCGGCTCGGGCAGGTGAAGGGGGCCGCGAGCAGCGGCCCCGCCGGCAGCACCATGGCTGCGACGGCAAGCGTGGACGCCAGGCTTACTCGCTTCATGGGCTTTGCCCCCCGTTGATGCGTGGCCTCAGTCGTTCTTCAAACTGTCCGCCGCGTTTAGCGGATCGTCAACACTCTCTCTTCACGCCACGGAGAAACGGCGCAGCACGTTCTCCATGATGTGGCTGACCGGACCGTCGAAGGCGCCGTCCTGCCACAGGCTGCCGCACCAGGTGATGGAGCCGGTGGCGAAGACGCTACCGCCGCCCGGCGTGTCGAAGATGACGATCTCCGCCCGCTTCAGCTCGTCCACCTTCTCCCCGCTGACGGTGGCGATGTGGGAGAGCAGCTCCTCCGGCACGGTGACGAAGGAGGATGGCGGGTCCTCCGACCGCGCCAGGATGGTCGTGCCTTCGGGCGTGCCGAGGGTGAAGTCGGCGCGGTCCAGTTCGAACCCGGCCGCGCCGCCCCCGGAAAGGCCGTAGTCGCCGAAGGTCTCGCCCGTCACGCCCTCGAAGATCCAGGCATGCTTCGGGGCGCGCGCGGCGGGCAGCAGGCGGTAATGCGTGCCCTCGAACAGGCCCTGGCCGGAGAAGCCGACGCCGGCCAGCATCTGCGGCGGGCGGCGGTTGCGTCGCCAGAGGCCGCCATAGCCGCCGTCGGTCTGGTGGTAATATTCGCCGGGTTCCGCGGCCCAGGCGCGGATGCCGCCCTCGGCGCGGCGCAGTTCCATCACGCCGGGCAGGCCGGGCGTCACCGCGACCCGCCAGTAGAATCCGTTGCCGCCGAGGTACATCATCCGCCCGCCGTCGCGCGTATAGGCAGCCAGCGCGTCGAGCGTCTGCGGCGTGTGGTATTCCGGATGCGATCCGGTCATCACCACGCGATAGGGCTTCAGCAGGTCCGCCCCTTCGTCGTGCAGGTCCTCGTCGGTGATGACGTCGAAGGCGATGCCCTTCGCCTCGAGCCAGGCAAGCAGGTGGGTGTCCGCCGGGTAGTGCCGCAGCCCCGATCCGCGCGCGTCGTCGAAGGTCAGGAAGCCCGGCCGCATGGTCAGGATCGGCCGCAGCCGCGAGGAGAACGCGATGCCGCTGCCGTCCGGATGCTTGTTGTAGGTGGAGCGGCCATAGACCGGGTAGTCGTCCGGATTGTGCGGATAGGCGCCCCAGGCCGCGACCCGCGCCTTGTACGCCGCATCGGCATTGCCGCGGGCGTGGTTCGCGTAGGCCTGGTAGGTGAAGGTCGAGGCGAGGAAGACCACCGGCGCCCGCGCCACGCCGCGCGGCGGCAGGACGTAGAGCGGCAGCCAGTCCTCCCCGCCCTCGCAGGTCAGGTGCAGGGCATAGGCGCCGCTGGGCAGGTCAGGGGGGACTTCGAAGGTGAAGTCCGTCTCCCAGCCGCAATCGCCGAGGTCGTCGGCGTGGAAATGGATGGCGGCGTAGTCGGCGGGCGCGTGGCGCCAACACATCTCGGCGCCGGACCAGCGGGCGCCGACGACGGCGCGGGTCGGCACGTTCACCAGTCGGCCATGGCAGCCCTGCGGACCGATGTCGATGATGTCCTGGGTCGCGATGTCGCGGGAGAAATCCCAGCCCGCGAGCAGTTCCGGCGCGAGCGCGGCAAGGGTCGCGTCCGGATGCGCCCAGGCGTCGCGATAGCCGGCGAGCAGCGCGGGATCCTCGACCTTGCCGGTCAGGTGCCAGCCCGCCGGCGTCCCGCCATGCGCCGCGATGGTGATGCGCCCGCCGCCGGCCGGCAGACGCAGCCCCTGCACCACCGCCGTCGCGACCTTCGCCGCGCCGCCCTCGAGCGGCACGCAGCCCACGGCCACGCGCCCGGTGCCCGGATCGGCGGAAAGCCAGAGGCGATGCCAGCGCCGCAGCGCCGGCGCCTGGCCCGTCGTCACCATCACCGAACCCTGCGCGCCATTGACCATGCCGGCCACGCCGTCGCGCCCGATCAGCAGCGTCGCGCCGGCGTCGCCCTCCACTTCGCTCAGCACGGCGGCCTCGCCCGGCGGCAGGGCGGCCAGCCAGACCAGCGCGGTCCAGGTGCAGGGTCCCGCCTCGCGACGCGGCGCGCGTTGCACCTCCGCGTAGGAGCCGGCATGGATCGGTTGTCGCCGCCCGCCGAAGGTCACGTCGAAGCGGTGCGACAGGTCCTCGAAGCGCAGGCCCGGTCCCGCCGGGTTCGGGTCGCCGGAGATCACGCGCACCAGGCGCGCCCGGGCGGCGCCGCCGTCCCGCACGCTCACGCGGGCCTGGAAGGTCTCGCCGGGGCGGTGGGAGAAGCGATCGAGGTAGCCGGTGACCGGCAGTTCCGCGATGGGCAGGGGCGGCGACATGACGATCGTCCTTCCGGCTGGGCGGATGAAGCGTCGGCGGTGAAGGACGGGGCGTCAATCCACCCGCAGTTGGCGCGACCGCGCGGAACGTGCCAGCCTTCGCCATCCAGGCAGGAGGTCAGCGATGGCGCAGGTGGTCCAGAGCCTCACCAACAGCCGCGCGGAGGAACGCGAATGGGCGCTCCGCTGCGACATGGCGGCGGTGTTTCGCATCGGTGCGCGGCTTGGCTGGAACGAGCACATCGGCAACCACAACAGCCTGATGCTGCCGGAGGAGGCGGAGCCGCGCTTCCTCATCAACCCGCGCGGCTACCTGTTCCAGGAACTGCGGGCGAGCGACCTGATCGTCTGCGACCTCGACGGCAAGGTGCTGCGCGGCAAGGGCGAATTGCGCAAGGTCGCCTTCCACATCCATTGCCGCATCCACCTGGCCAATCCGAAGGCGACCTGCGTGGTGCACGTGCATCCGCGCTGGCTGACGGCGCTGTCGATGATCGAGGGCGCGGAGTTCGCGCTGTCGCACCACAACAACCTGCTGCTGAACGACCGCGCGGTCTATGATGGCGATGGCGACCAGCCGGTGCACAGCAACGCGGAAGGTGATCGCATCGCGCGGCTGATGGGCGACAAGACCATCATGGTCATGCGCGGCCACGGCGTCACCGTGGTCGGCCCCACCGTGCACGACGCCTTCGACGAGACCTACATGGCCGAGCGCACGACCATGTACCAGATGACGGCCATGCAGACCGGGATGCCGCTGCACAAGCTGCCGGAAGGGCTGCGCCGCCACCACAGCGGCGCCTGGGGCGAGAAGCTCGACGCGCGGCTGCACCTCGACGCCTGGCGCCGGGTGCTGGACCGCGAGGAACCCGACTACGCCACGTGAGCGCCAGGGCAGATCCCGATCGGGTGGAATCGCCCGATCGGGTGAAGATGCCCGCTAGAGAAAGAACCTGGAGCGATTTCCGTGAGCCATGGCGAACGGAAACTGCTCTAGGCGCCGAACAGCGCGCGGCCGGGGATCGCCTCGATCAGGCTGCGCGTGTAGGCGCTGCGCGGCGCGGCGAAGACCTCGCCGATGCGGCCGGCTTCCTCGACCACGCCGTTGCGCATCACCGCGACCTCGTCGCAGAGCTGCGCGGCGACACGCAGATCGTGAGTGATGAAGAGGATCGACAGGCCGAGCCTCTCCTGCAATTCGCGCAACAATGCCAGCACCTGCGCCTGCACGCTGACGTCGAGCGCCGAGACCGGCTCGTCCGCCACCAGCACCTGCGGCTTCATCGCCAGCGCGCGGGCGATGCCGATGCGCTGGCGCTGGCCGCCGGAGAATTCATGCGGGTAGCGGTCCACCGCATCCGGGTCGAGGCCGACGGTGCAGAACAACTCCCGCGTTTCCGCCGCGGCCTGCGCCGCGGAAGTCCCGGCGGCGATCGGCCCCTGCGCCACCTGGGCCCCGACCCTCCGCCGCGGATTCAGCGAGGCATAGGGGTCCTGGAACACCATCTGCACCAGCCGCGCGGCATCCCGCCGCTGCTTCGGCAGGGGCGCGCCGCCGATGACGATCTGCCCGCCATCGGACCCGAGCAGCCCGACGACGCAGCGCGCGAGCGTGGACTTGCCCGAACCGCTCTCGCCCACGATGGCGAGCGTCGCGCCACGCTTCAGCGCCACCGAGACCTCGTCCAGCGCCTTCACCGCCTTGCGGCGCCGGAACACGCCGCGGGAGGCATAGGTCTTGGTCAGGCCGCGCACCTCCAGCACCGTGTCGTCCGCCAGCGGGCGCGGCTCGGGCGCGACCAGTCCAGGCACGGCGCGCAGCAGGGCGCGGGTGTATTCGTGCTGCGGTTCGGTCAGCACTTCCTTCGCCGTCCCCTGCTCCACCACATGGCCGAGGCGCATCACGGCGACGCGGTCGGCGATCTCCGCCACCACGCCGAAATCATGGGTGATGAACATCACCGCCGTGCCGTGGCGCTTCTGCAGGTCCTTAATGAGCGCCAGCACCTGCGCCTGCGTCGTGACGTCGAGCGCGGTGGTCGGCTCGTCGCAGATCAGCACCTCGGGTTCGAGCGCCAGCGCCATGGCGATCATCACGCGTTGGCGCTGGCCGCCGGAGAGTTCGTGCGGATAGGCGCGCAGCGCGCCCTCGGGGTCGGGCAGGTTGACCTCGCGCAGGGCGGCGATGGCGCGGCGCTCCGTCTCCCGCGCGTCGAGGCCGAGATGGACGCGCCACATCTCGCCGATCTGCGCGCCCACCGTCATGAGCGGGTTCAGCGCCGTCATGGGTTCCTGGAAGACCATGGCGATGCGGCGGCCGCGGATGGTGCGCCATTCCTCGGGCGACTTGGCGCGCAGGTCCTCGCCGCAGAGCGCCATCGCGCCCGATGCAATGGACAGGCCCGGCGCCAGCAGGCCCATGGCGGCGGACGCCGTCACCGACTTGCCGGAACCGCTCTCGCCGACGACGCAGAGGATCTCCCCCGCCGCGACGCTCAGCGAGACGTCCTCGATCGCGTATTCCCGGTCCGCGCCCTTGGGCAGGCGGATGGTCAGGCCCTCGACGGCAAGACGCACGGTCATCGGCCGCTCGCGATGCGCGGGTTGAGCGCGTCGTTCAGCCCCTGCCCCACCAGCGAGACGCCGAGGATGGTCAGCAGGATCGCAACACCCGGGATCGCCGAAACGTACCACTCGGTGCGCAGCACGTTGCGCCCGAGGCCGATCAGGTTCCCCCAGGACGGCACGTTCGGATCCGACAGTTGCAGGAAGGCGAGCGCGCTCTCCAGCAGGATCGCCACCGCCATCACCACGCTGGCATAGACGATCACCGGCGGCAGTGCGTTGGGCAGCACCTCCCGCAGGATCAGGTGCACGTCGCCGAGGCCCTGCACCCGGCAGGCCTGGACGAATTCCCGCGTGCGCAGGCTGAGGAATTCCGCCCGCGTCAGCCGCGCCACCGGCGGCCAGGACACCAGGCCGATCGCCACCGTGACCGTCTCGATGGTGCTGCCGAAGACCGCGACCAGCACCAGCAGCAGCAGGAAGTTCGGCAGGGTCTGGAACGCTTCCGTCACGCGCATCAGCACCGTGTCCGTCACGCCGCCATAGAAGCCGGCGACCGCTCCGATGGCGATGCCGATGACCACCGAGATGGAGGTGGCGACGAAGCCGATCAGCAGGGAAATGCGCGCCCCGTGAAACAGTTGGGCGGCGATGTCGCGTCCAGACGAATCGGTGCCGAGCGGGAAGCGCGGGTTCGCGCCCGGCCATTGCAGCGGCCGCCCGGCGAGGCCGAGCGGATCGCCCGGGTAGAACCAGGACGCCCCCACTCCCATGATGACGACCGCAAGCAGGATGGCGCTGCCCACCAGCGCCGCGGGGCTGCGGAAATAGGCCTTGAGCGCGCGCATCAGGACTCCGCCGAGATGCGCGGATCGAGCCGCGCATAGAGGATGTCCACCACGAAGTTGATCGCGATCACCAGCAGCGCCGAGACGAAGACGATGCCGAGCAGCGTGTTGAGGTCCCGCTGCACGACGCTCTCATAGGCAAGCCGGCCAAGACCCGGCAGGGCGAAGACGCTTTCCACCACCACCGACCCGCCGAGCATGGTGCCCGCCTGCAGGCCGATCAGCGTGACCATCGGCAGCATGGCGTTGCGCAGCACATGCTTCGCCACCACCCGCGTCTCGCTCAGCCCCTTCGCGCGCGCAGTGCGCACGAAGTCGAGGCTGAGCACCTCCAGCATCGAGGCGCGCATGATGCGCAGGTAGATGGCGAGGAAGATCAGCCCCAGCGTCAGCGTCGGCAGCACGAGGTGGCGCGCAATGTCCAGCATCGCCGCGAAGCCCGTGTAGTTCTGCGTGATGTCCCCGAAGCCGCCCGCCGGCAGCCATTGCAGATAGACGCTGAACAGCACGATCGCCATCAGCCCGAACCAGAAGGACGGCGTCGCGTAGAACACCAGACCGAGCATGGAGATCAGCGTGTCCGGCCACTTGTTCACGCGCCGTGCCGCCACCACGCCGAACAGCAGCCCGAAGAAGAAGGCGAAGGACAGCGAGGCGGCCATCAGCAGCAGGGTGGGCGGCAGGCGTTCCAGGATCACCGTCGCCACCGGCTTGCCGTAGATCGCGGAGAATCCGAGGTCGAGCGTGACCAACCGCATGAGGTACTGCCCGAGCCGCGCCGCGATGCCGAGATCGAGGCCGTAGAAGCGGCGCATCTCCTCGGCCATGCGCGCGTCGCCGCCGCCCATCTGCGCCATCAGCGCGTCCACCGTGTCGCCGGGCGCGAGCTGGAGCAGCAGGAACATCCCCACCAGGATCAGCAGCAGGGTGGGCAGCGAGGCGGCGAGCCGCCACAGCGCCAGGCGAAGAACCCTCAAGGCGCTAGGACGCCAGCCAGGTGTCGTGCCAGGTGGAGGACGCCCAGCGCGGATTGTTGCCCGCATTGCGGATGCGCCGGTTGAAGACCGATACAAAGATCTGCTCGATCGGCATCCAGAGTGGCAGTTCCGTCTGCACCGCGCGCACGAAGTCGGCGTAGAGCGCCTTGCGCTTCACCGGATCGACCTCGGTCGCCGCGTTGTCGATGATCCCGTCGATGCGCTCGTCCTGCCAGCCCCACTGGTTGGTCCAGGGCGCGCCGCGCGGGCTGCCGGAACGGTACCAGACCGTCGTGCTGACGGCGGGATCGCTGCGGTACTGGTGCCAGCCGGTCGCGAGGTCGAAGTTCCAGTCATTGTAGACGCTGCGCAGGAAGCCCGCGGCGTCGAGGCGCACGATCTCCACCCGGATGCCCGCCTGGCCCAGCGACTGCTGGATGAAGGTGGACCAGAGCTGGATGTCCTCGCCCCAGGGCGCGGGGTTCAGGCGCAGGTTGAAGCGTACGCCGCCGGCGCCGCGGCGGTGCCCGGCCTCGTCCAGCAGGCGGTTCGCCAGCGCCAGGTCGTAGCCGTATTGCGGCATGTTGGCGCCGGGGTAGTAGTCGGTCGACACCGAGGGGATCGGCCCGGTGCCGGGCTTGGCGAAGGGGCCGAGGAAGTTCTCGATGAAGAAGGGCACGTTGATGGCGTGCGCGATCGCCTTGCGCACGCGGATATCCGCCAGCACCGGATTGCGGAAGTTGAATTCCAGCGTGTTGTTGCGGACGTTGCCCTCGTTGCCGCGCGTCGTCGATTCGAAGCGCGGATCGCGCCCGAGGCGCTGCATGTCCGCGATGGACAGCGCCGAATAGGGGCTGAACAGGAGCTGCCCGGCCTCCATCTGCGCTGCCGCCGCGGCACGATCCGTCACCACGCGCCACACCACGCGGTCGAGGTAGGGCATGCCGTTGCGCCAGTAGTTCGGATTGCGCTCGGCGATGATGTGCTGGCCGCGCTCGTATTCAACGAACTTGAATGGCCCGGTCCCGATCGGCGCGGTATTGGCCGGGTTCTGCCGGATATCGCCGGTCTCGAAGATATGCTTCGGGGAGACGTAGCCGAGGTCCGGCAGCCCGCGCAGCAGCAGCCCCTGCGGCATCGGGCGCTCGTACTTGAAGATCGCGGTATGCGGGTCCGGCGTCTGCACCTCCGTCAGGAAGTGCTGCATCGTGGTCCCGTAGTTGAGGATCTTCTTCCACATCTCCATCGCCGTGAACTGCACGTCCGCGGAGGTGAAGGGCTTGCCGTCATGCCAGGTGACGCCGCGGCGCAGGCGGAAGACATGGGTCTTGCCGTCGGGCGCGCTTTCCCAGGATTCCGCGAGCGCCGGCGCCGGCCTGCCCTCGGCGTCGAGGTCGACCAGCGCCTCCTGGATCTTGCCGCCGACGATGTAGACGCCGGTCGAGGCCTGCAGCGAGGGATTCAGGATGCGCTGCTCGGTCGAGAAATGCACCGTCAGCACGCCGCCGCGGCGCGGCGCTTCCTGCGCCACGGCGCTGGCGGGGATCAGGGCGGCGGCACCGAGGAGGAAGGTCTCGCGGCGCGACGGTCCGTTCATCGTCTCTCTCCTGCCGATCGGATCAGGGGGCTTCGAAGATCACGGCGACGCCGGTGGCGAGGCCGGGAGGGCGCGGGTTGGGCGTGCCGAGCACCATGGCCGCGCCACCCTCGCGCGGCAGCGCGTCCTCGGCGCAGCCTGCCTGGCGGGCGATGACGGCGCGCGGCGCGAAGGCGATGTCGGCGCGGCCGGGCGCGGTGGCGACGAAGTGGACATCGCCCTCCTGCCGCACGGCGCTGTCGATCGCGGCGGCGAGCTGCCCGGCGGCGCCGGCGGGGTCCTCCGACGCCACGACCGCGCGCTTGATGCGCGTGACGCCGTTGGCATGCGTCTGGAGCGACGGCACCCACACGGCATCCCGCGTGCGGTGCTGGCAGGCGAAGATGCCGAGGCCGCCGATGCGCGCGCTGGTCGGCCAGCGGAAGACGGTGAAGCGCGCCTCCGTCTCGGTCCCGTCGGGCAGCGGCACGGGGCGGCCGAAATCCACCGGGCCGACGGCGTCCACGCCGCGGGCGCGCAGCGCCGCCACACCGGCAGCGGCGTCGGTGGTGGTGAAGGCGGCGCGGTCCAGCCCTTCCCGCTTCGCCACGAAGTCGCGCAGCGCCTGGTTGTGCGGGGTCGGCGTCACCGCGCCGAGCAGCTCGAGATAATCATCCCCGAACATCATCGTATAGTTCGCGCTGCCGATATGGGCGCTGTGCAGCCCGCGCGGCGAAAGGGTGAAGCCCAGCGCGCGCCAGGCGTCGGCAGCCGCGTCCACGTCGCGCACCGCGACCACGAGATGATCGAGCCCAACCAGCGTCGGCAGCATGCGTTGCTCCTCGGATGCGCGGGATACTAGGCACCCCGCCTGATGCGCCGCAACATCACGGGACAGGGATGGCGGGGCGCACCGGCTTGACTCCATACTCCGCCGGATGCGGCAGCGCGAAGTGCCTGCGAAGGGGGAAACGTAAGAATGTTCGGCGGCCTCACGCGGTGAGCAGCGTTCCGCGCGCGCCCTTCCTCGCGCCATTCCGCCAAAGGAGTTTCCGTTTCCAGTGGCCGGCGGACCTCGCCACCTCCTGGGCGTTCGAGATGGAGACGCTCATTCTCGCCTGGTTCGTCCTGACCGAGACCGGATCGGTGGTGTGGCTGACCGTTTTCGGCTCGCTGCAATTCGTCGGCACGCTGATCTCGCCCATGTTCGGCGTCGCCGGCGACCGAATCGGGCACCGCCGGGTGCTGTTCGCGATGCGCGCGGCCTATGCCGTCCTGGCGGGGATCCTCGCTGCGCTGGCGCTGACCGGCACGCTGGGCATCGCGGCGGTCTTCGTCATCGCGCTGCTGTCGGGGCTGGTGCGGCCTTCGGACATCGGCATGCGCAACGCTTTGGTCGGCGCGACCATGCCCGCAGCCTACCTGATGGGCGCGATGGGCATCGAGCGCATGAGCGCCGACACCGCGCGCGTCGTCGGCGCGCTGACCGGCGCGGCGCTGGTGGCCGTCCTCGGCGTGGGGCAGGCGTACCTGGTGGTGACGGGGCTCTACATGCTGAGCCTGGTGCTGATGCTCGGCGTGGCGGAAGGCCAGCTCCATGCGGGCGCGGCCGCGGCCGGTTCCGCCGCGGGGCGCGTGTGGCGGGACCTCATGGAGGGCGCCGCCTATGTCCGCGGCACCCCGCCGCTGCTGGCTGCGATGTGCCTGGCGTTCCTGGCGAACCTGCTTGCCTATCCACTGACCGGCGGCCTGCTGCCGCATGTGGCGCGCAACATCTACGGCATGGACCAGACCGGGCTCGGCACGCTGATGGCCTGCTTCGCATTCGGGGCGCTCGCGGGCTCGCTGATCCTCAGCGCGCGCGGGCCGCTCTTCCCGCCGGCGCGGACCATGCTGGCCGCGGCGGCGATCTGGTTCGCCCTGCTGATCGCCTTCGCGCGGGTGGAAAGCGCCGGCACCGGCATGGTGTTGCTGGCGCTCACCGGCTTCGTGCAGAGCTTCTGCATGGTGCCGATGTCCGTGATGCTGCTGCGCGTCTCGCGCGACGCGCTGCGCGGCCGGGTGATGGGGCTGCGGATGCTGGCGATCTACGGGCTGCCGGTCGGGCTGCTCGGCGCCGGGCCGCTGATCGGCTGGACCGGCTTCGCCGAGACGGCCGTGCTCTATGCGGGGGTGGGCCTCGCCTGCACGCTCGCCATCGCCTGGCACTGGCGCGGCCACCTGCTGCCGCGCGAGGCGCAGGCGAATGCGGTTCACGCGTGAGGATGCATCATGCGAAGGAGGCAGGGATCCGGGCGAGGTGAGAAGCCTCGCCCGGAATTGCCCGATGCCGCCGCCATCGGCCGGGACCGGTCCCGCGAGCCGGGCAGGCGGTTCCGCGCCCCGATGATCCCGCCCGGCCCGGCGCGCGCCGGGCGTTCCGCCTTCGCCCCCCCCCCGGGCATGGCCGCTCCGCGGCCTTGCGCGGGATGGCCGCTCCGCGGCCGTGCGCGGGATGGCCGCGCGCCGCGATCAGCCCAGGAATGCCCCGCCATTCACATGGATGGTCTGGCCGGTGACGTAGCCGCCCTCTGGCCCGGCGAGCATGCGCACCACGGCGGCGATCTCGTCCACCGCCGCCTTGCGACGCAGCGGGATGCCCTCGTCCCGGCCGAGGCCCTGCGGCATGGCGCCGGCGCTCGCGCCGCGCGTGGTGTCCACCGCGCCGGGAGCGACGCAGTTCGCGCGGATGCCGTGCGGGGCGAGTTCGACCGCCAGCGCGCGCATAAGCCCCTCGAGCCCCGCCTTCGAGGCCGAGACATGCGCGCGGTTCGGCGTGCCGACATGGGTCGAGATGCCCGACAGGCCGATGATCGACCCGCCGCCGCGCGCGATCATCAGCGGCACCACCGCCCGGCTCAGGATGAAGGCACCGTCGAGGGCGACAGACAGGATCTCCCGCCATTCCTCGAGGCTCATCTCCACGAAGGGCGTCTGGCGGCGCAGGCCGGCATTGCAGACGAGGATGTCGATCCCGCCGAGATCCGCGCGCACGCTCTCCACCATGCGCGCCACCGCCGCGGGGTCCGACACGTCCGCGAGTTCCGCCCGCGCCTGGCCGCCCGCGGCGCGGATCTCCTGCGCCACCGCCTCGATCGCCGCGGCGTCGGAGCGGCCGTTCACCACCACCGTCGCGCCGCCCCGCGCCAGCGTCAGCGCGATGGCCCGCCCGATGTTCTTCCCCGCGCCCGTCACCAGCGCGATCTTTCCTGCGAGTGCTCCACCCATCTCCGTCGCCCTTGTCCCGGTTTTTGCGTCGGCGCGCGGATAGCACGGGCGCGGCGGGATCGTCAGGGGCGCGCTTGACGCGGCAGCGCCGCCCAGGATCGGCGCAGCACCATCGCCACGACACGACCGCGGATGCGATCGGCCCGTCCGACGGCGACCATGCGCCACCTCGGCGCTTCGCCTGCTCCCTGGCGCGCGAGGCTATTCCGGCATATGGCGGGCTTCCGCCCCCCAATGCCGGAGATTGAGGCCACAGCATGCGGAACCGAAGCATCGGGGCGATGACGCATGCCGCTTCCGCTGGCATGCGGTTCGGCGGCGAAGGCTTCGTGCCGCTGTTCCTGACCGCCCTCCTCACGCTGCTGGCGAGCAAGGGCCTGGCCCTCATCCCCGGATATGCCGGCGATGACGTCCTGCGACTCTTCGAACCGACGCCCGGCCGGCGGTTCCTTGCCCAAGGGCGCTTCACGGAAGCGGTGATCGCCGTGTTGGCGAACCGGACGGGCCTGGGCTTCGACGTCATCTGGTGGCCGAGCGTCGTCCTGCTGATGCCGCTGGCATCGGTCGTCATCGCGCTTTCCGTTCAGCGCGCGACGAGGGGGACCTCCGCCCTGCCCTGGCAGTGCCTGGCGGCCGCTCTCGCTGCAAGCGCGCCCCTGTGGACCGAGATCTTCCTCTTTCGCACTGCCATGCCGGCGCAGGCTGCCGGGTGGCTTGCGCTTGGCGGCTTCCTTCGCGCGACCGACCTCTCCCGGCATCCGGCCGTCGGTGCGGGCCTCGCGGCGATCGCGGTCGCTGCCGGGGTCGGCGCCTATCAGCCGATCCTGGCCATGTTCCTGGCACTCGCCATGGTGGAGCTGGTCCCGAGCGGCGTTGACGGAAGGCGCCTCCGCGACCGCCTGCTGGCTCCGGCCCCGCTCGGCTTCGTCGCAGGCATTGTGCTTTATGCGGTTGTCGTGGCCGGCTCGGTGCTGGTCTTCGGGAGCGACGCCGTCGAGCAGCGGGGCGGCTTCATCTCCGTGGCCCAGATCCCGGATCGCGCGGTCGTCCTGCTGACCCACCTTCTCGACCCCTTCGGATCGCGGGATCCCGCCATGGCGGGCGCCCTGTTCGCGGCGCTCATGGGCTTCCTCGGCGCGGCATTGCTGGTGGCGATGCCGGCCGGCGCGGGGCGCGTCGCCCTGGCGGTCGCCATGCTGGCGGCGACGTCACTGGCCATCCTGGCGCCGCTGATGGCGCTGGCCATCGTCTGGTTGCCCGGTCGGACCCTCATGGCGGGAGGCTTCGTCATCGCCCTGGCCGTGGCGCTGGTCGGCCCGGCGATCCGGCCGGTGCCGGCGCGCCTCCTGCTCGTCCCGGGATTCGTCGTGGTCTTCCTCCAATGCGGTGCCTCCAGCCTGATGCTGCTGGATCAGCAACGGATGAATCGCTGGGACCTCGGCCGGGCGCGTCATATCGCGCGCGACGTGCAGGCGGTGCACGACGGCAGGCGCCCCACGGAGCTGATTCTCGTCGGGCTTGCGTGGCAGCAAGTGGGCCCGCCGCTTCGCACGGCCTGGTTCGACCGCAACATCTCCTCGCTGCGCATCGCATGGGCCGTGCAGGCGACCTTCCGGGAAGCGACCGGCGAAGCCTGGCAGGTCACGGGGCGCGACACGCACGAAGCCTGCCAGGGCAGCCCGGTCTGGCCGCAGGCCGGGGCCATCCATGCGCGCCCGGAGGGAACGATCGTCTGCGTCGGCACTGCACGATGACAGCCATCCGGCGCATCCGCCGGTGACGGTCGGCGCCTTTGGATATCAGGTCCCCGGCTCACCCCCGGGACGCGCGCCCGGTCCGACCGGGGTTGCGCCGGGGCGCCCCTCGCCGCCTTCCGTCACGGCCCGAGCGCGGCGAGATGCGCCTTCATCTCCTCCACCGGACAGGGCGAGTCCGGCGGCACCAGGGCGGGCCAGGTCTCGACCTCCGGCAGGCGGCCGGGATTGCGCCGTGCCAGCTCGGTCTTGATGAAGGGGCAGCCGGCCGGGCCGGCGAGCACGCGCCACAGATGCTGCGACGGGTTCAGCGGCCGGTCCATGAGCAGCGCGCGCAGCGCCTCCCGGTCGTCACCTTCGAGCAGGCCGGGCAGCGCGCGGTCGAGATAGACGCGTTCCGCCGGCTCCCGCAGCGCGGTCTCCACCAGCCCGGCATAGCCGAACAAGGCCGCGACGCGGTTCCCCGCCTCCCGCATCGCCCGCGCGAGGCGCAGTTCGCCGCGCTGCACGATCGTCCATTTCGACCGGCTCAGCCGCATCGCCGCGAGGAACGCCGTCAGGTCGGCAACCGCCTTCCGGCCATGCGCGAGCAGGAACCACGACTGCATGTGCGGCCCGCCCTGGATGCTTTCCAGCATGCCGTAGAAGCCCGGGCCGCCGGCGCGCATCGCGGCGAGATAGGGTTCCAGCGGCCGGACGGGACCCATGACGCTGTCGTTGGCAAGCAGCAGCTCGTCCATCCCCGGCCATCGCGCACGGGCGACGGGCACCAGGTCCTTCCATGCGCCGAAGTCGAGGCCGCGGTTGCGCCGGTGCACGACCAGGGCCGCGATGCGGCGCGCCTCCTGCCAGGACGCCTCGGGAAAGGCCGGGCTGTTCGAGACGAGCACCACCGCGAAGCCGAGGTCGCGATAGATCGCGAGCTGCCGCCGCACCATGCCGGTCAACGCGCCGTCCCGGCTGAACTGCACGAACACCGCGACGGCGCGGGCGTCGCGCATGGGGTCCGCGCCTTCCTCCATGCGCAGGATGGGGTCGGGCTGCTCCCGCCGCGCATCGATGCGGTCGAGGACGAAGGCCTTCGCCTGGTCGATCGCGAGGTCGTAGCCGCGGCGCGCGAAGCGGCCCCATCCCGCGAGCGTCGCGCCGAGGCGCCGCCCCGCCGCCATGCCGTGGCGCCAGCGCGCGAGGCCGGGGTCGTCGAAGGCCAGGTCGGTGAGGGCGGGACCTTTCACGGTCGTGGAACGCGGGGCGGCTCCGCCAGGCGACGCTCGGTGCTGGTGAGGCTGAGATTCGGGTTCCAGTACGGGTCGTTGTCCAGCAGTTCCGCCCATTGCGAGCGCATGTAGTCGATCTCGCCCTGGAAGCGCCGGGCCTTCGCGCCCGTCAGGTCGTCCCCGCGCGAGGCCGATTCCTTGTGGAACAGCACCGAGAACGGCGTCCACAGGTTGCGATATCCGCGCGCATGCAGGCGCAGGCAGAAATCGACATCGTTGAAGGCGACCGTCAGGTTCTGCTCATCCAGCCCGCCGACCTCGTCGTAGAGCGTCCGGCGGACCGCGAGGCAGGCGGCCGTCACGGCCGCGGCGCTGCGCGTCACGGCAAGCTGGCCGAAGGGGCCGGGATCGTCGCCCTGCGCGCCGAGATAGATATGGCCGGCGACGCCGCGCGGCCAGCCGAGCCCGAGCAGGACACCGGCATGCTGCACGGTCCCGTCGGGATAGAGCAGCTTCGCGCCGACCGCGCCGATCTCCGGCCGGACGGCATGGGAGACGAGTTCGCCCAGCCAGCCCCCTTCGATCACCTCGATGTCGTTGTTGAGCAGCAGGAGGATCTCGCCCCGCGCCTGCGCCACGGCGCGGTTGTTGATCCGGGAGTAGTTGAAGGGCCCCGGCTCCTCCAGGACCCGCACGCGCGGATCGTCGCGCAATTCGGCCAGCAGCGCGATCGCATCGGGCTCCGTGCTGCCGTTGTCGGCGACCAGCACCTCGATCGCGCGGTAGTCGGTCCGGTGCAGGATGCCCTCCATGCAGGGGCGCAGAAGCTCCGCGCGGTCGCGCGTCGGGATGATGATGCTGACGAGGGGCTCCGGCTCGGGCACCGGATGCACGATCCGCAGCAGCGCCGGCGCGAGCGGATTCGGCACGGCGCGCGCCGCCGACCCGGCCGCCGCCAGGGCCTGCTGCACCACCCGCTGGGCGGTTGCGGAGGCGGGTCCGGTCTGCGCGCCCGGCGCTCCGCCGACGTGGCACAGGATCGCGGGGATGTGGCGCACCGCGGCCGGCCCGATGGCCTGCACGGCGCGCAGCGCGAGGTCGTGGCATGCGCTCGCCCCGGCGTCGGCGCGAAGGCCGCCGACCGCGGCCAGCACGTCGCGCCGATAGGCCAGGAGCCTGCCGAAATAATCCTGCGCGAGCAGGAGCTCGGGATCGAAATCCGGCTTGAAATGGGGGTCGCCGCGGCGCCCCTGCGCGTCGATCCGGTCCTCGTCGGAATAGATCAAGGCCGCGTCGGGATGCCGCAGCGCCTCTCGCGCGATTCGGAAAAGGGCCTGCTCGGCGAGCCGATCGTTCCCATCCATGAGAATGACCCACTGGCCCCGGGCGATGGCGATGGCGGCGGTCAGCGCCTCCACGTCACCGGCGGCGGCGGCGGTGGGGAAACGGATGCGCGCATCCTTGCGCGCAGCCTCGACCAGGGGGGGCGCCGGCTCGGCACCGGGTGGACCGGCATGGGCGACGCAGATTTCCCACGACGGATGGAGCTGGCCGCAGACCGACGCGATGGCGGCGCCCAGGGCCGCATCCGGCACGCCGCGCGCGGACAGCACCACGGACATCAGCGGCGTGTCCGTCCAGCCGGCAATCTCGGCGCGGATCCGCGCGCGGGCCTCCCCGTCCAGGGTGTCGTAGTCGGCGATCCAGTCCTCGTAGGCGATCGCGGGCGGCGTCGGAACATACCGCCGGAGCACGGGCAGCAGGGGCCGCAGCAGCGGGCGGACAGCCTCCCGCAGGCGCGGGTTGCGCCGCACCCGCAGCCGCACCCACGTCAGGACCTGGACGAGGAGGCGCTTGAGACTCGGCAAGGCGGATCGTTCCATCGAGATCGGGCACGATCGGCAGGGCGGGGCCGGCCGGTCGCGCCCTCCCCTATCGCACGAGGCCCTTTGCCTCGAACACCCCCTCGCTCGATCCGGCCCCGGCCGCCCGGCGTTCGAGGAGCACCCCGTCGAAGAACGCCTCGAACTTCCGCACCTGGTGCCGCCAGCTCCACCCGGCGATGGACGCGAGGTTCTCCCGTGACAGGTCGGTGAACAGCGAGGGCGTGGCAATGAACCGGCGGATCGCCGCCTTCAGGCACTCCACCGACCGCTCCGCCAGGATGAACTCCGCCTGCCGGTGCCCGAACACCTCCGGGACGATGCCCACATCCGTGCTGATGACCGGTATGCCGCAGGCCATGGATTCGAGCACGGGGTTGGGCGTGCCCTCGATCCTGGACGTGCAGACATAGAGGTCGATGCGGGCGTAGTAGTCCGGCATCGCGGCGTGCGGGATGAAGGCCTGCTGGCGGTCGGCCATCTCGAGGCGAACCGGCGCCCCCTCGGCCCGGAGCTGTTCGACCGCCGGCTTCAGGATGGTGTGGACGCCCTTGAAGTCCTCGACTTCCGCTGTCCAGCCGCTGTTCCCGACCCAGCCGAGCACGATCTCGCGGTTCGCGACCGTCTCGAGGCGGCCAAGATCGGCGGGACGGAACAGTTCCGTGTCCACGCCGTCCTCGATCACCGCGCGCGGCGGGCGGAGGCCGTCGAAGCCGCGGTAGAGGCGGTCGAGCCGCCGGGAGGCGACATGATAGCCCGCCGCCAGGGTGTTGAAGACGCGCCGGCGCTGCGCGATGGCTGCGGGATCGATGTACAGGTGGTCATAGACCGCGGTGGTGATGCAGGCGTCCCGGATGTAGCGCGCGGCGAAGGTCTCGTAGTCCAGGCCCAGCCGCCGCGCGTATTCGACCAGCAGCGGGCTGTCGATCAGGCCGAGGTATTCGCGCCAGAAGACGTGGATCAGGTCGTAGTCCGGCGACTGGATCAGGAGCGGCCCGATGCCCATCGCGTCGGGCGGCAGGTGCGCGGCGACGCCGCCCGGGGCACGCCAATGCTCCTGGCCGAGTTCCGAGAGCCAGGTCATCGGCAGGATGTCGAAGTCGTAGCGATCGCCGAGATGCCGGCAGATCTGCCGCGAGATATTCGCGAAGGCCCAGCCATCGGTATCGATGACGAGCGCGATGCGCGGCTTCCCGCCCCCCTTGCCGCGAACGGTCGGATCGTGACCCATGCCGCTAATGGCCCTGATCCGGCCCGCGACGGCGGAGCCATCCGGCGGCAAGCTTCGCCGTCGTCGGGGACAGGCGCCGCACGCGCTCCACCATGCCACGCCAGCGCAGGGCGGCGGGCAGCAGGTCGTCCCGCTCGTGCGTGAGGGCATCCCGCTCGTGCGTGAGGGCATCGAGACGGGCGCGCAGGTCCGCTTCCTGCTCGGCGCACTCGCGGATCCGGTCGCGCAGCTCGGCTTCCTGGTCGGCGTATTCGCGGATCCGGGCGGCCATGATCTCGTTCTCGCGCTGCAGTGCCGCCCCGAGAACACGCTCCTTCGGCGAGGCGTCGGCGGAAGGCGCCGGCGCGGCGGCCGCGCCCTGCGGATACGCGGCCATCATCGCGGCGTAGGCATCCATGGACAGGGCATGGACCGCGCCGGCCCCCGCCACGCGGCCGGGGGCATTCCAGACGCCGACGAAGTAGCTGCACGTTTCCGGCGCAGGCGCCACAGCCGAGGAGGGGACGCGCAGGCTCGCCTCCATGGTCTCGACATGCACGATCCGGGGAAGCCCGTCCGCCGGGCCGTCGGGGTCCGCCGCGAGCGGCACCGCGGCGAAGCCGAGCGCAGCGCTGCCGATCATCCACTGCACGGCGTCGCCCAGCACGCCCCGGGTCAGCGCCTGGAACTCCGGCAGCGTGAACTTCCGAAGGTGATAAGGGTTGGACTCGTGTGGCGGGTAGTACCAATGGTCGTTCGGGCAGGTCAGGATGATGATCGCATCCGGCGCGGCGACCCGCCGGATCGCTTCCAGGAAACGCACCGGGTCCTGGACATGCTCGATCGTCTCGATGGAAACGACGAGGTCGAAGCTGGCCTCGGGGAAGGTCTCGGCCAGCGTCTCGCCCTGGCCGGTGTCGAAGCTGATGCGAGGATCGGAAAAGGTCGCCCGCGCACGGGCCACCGCGTCATCGGCGACATCGATGCCGCGCACCGAGGCCGCGCCCGCCTGGGCCATGAGCCAGGAGCCGTATCCTTCCCCGCACGCGATATCGAGAACGCGCCTCCCGGCCGCAAAGGGCAGGGCCAGCGCATAGCGCCCGACATGGATGGAGGCCTCGACGGCGCTGTACTCGTCCTCGAGCGTGACCTTGAGTCGTTCCATCGCGCAGCGATCCACCTTGCCAGCTTTGCCGTGTGCAACGGCCAGGACTACCAGCGGCGGCGTGGCGGGCGACCCGGCCACTCTGCGGCAGCCCCGGCCGACCGGGCGCGATCCTACCACCTCTCGTCAGCGGCGCGAATGACGGGGCGCCACCACCGGAAGGCAAGGGCTGCTGCGCGCTGCGACCGAACATGCCCTCGGCACCCTGGCCGGGCCGTTCGCGGCCTGGCGATCGGAACCGTTGGCGCAGCGGCGGGCGTGGCTATATAACCGCCCCGGCGCACGAAGTCCTCGCGATGCCGCAACGTTCTGTCCCTTGAGATTGGTTCCCGGAATGCCTTTCGGCGTCAGGTCGCTGCGACAGGCGGGTCCGCTGCCGCACATGCCGCACATAGTGTTGCCGCCCGTCGGTCCCACTTCCACCCATGCGCTCCGCGACGCCGGAAGGAAGGCTACGTGACCTCCCCATTCGCGTTGGCGCGCAGCGTCGCGGTCCGCCTCCGGCGGCGTGCGCCGGAACTGGCCTCGGATCCGGCATTTGCGACATTCGTGCGGGAAGTGGGGGACGCGGTTGGCTACCTCCAGGCGAATCCCGACGTCGCCGCAGCCCGAATCGACGCCTACCAGCACTGGCTCGAGCACGGGTTTCGCGAAGGCCGCGAATTCCCGGGCCTCGAAGTCTGTCGCGGCGCGGCAGCCACCAGCGGCACGGGATGGCGCCGCTTCACCTGGCGGGGCGAACCCATCGCCGCCCGCGCCCGAATCCCGTTTCCGGCTTCGATCCTCGGGCAGATCATGGCGCAGGCACGGCACGATCCGGCCATCCTCGCGCCCGGCGCGGACGCCATAGGCGAGTTGCGCCGCTTCCACGCGACGGATCTGCTCGACCGCGACGGAATCGACATTGCGCGGGTGCTTGCCGCAGTGCCCGAGCGTCCCGCAGCCGTGTTCGTCCTGCCCTTCCTGCTGTCAGGCGGTGCGGAGAAGTATGCGGCGGACCTGGTGGACGCGCTGGCGACCGCCGGCGGCGGGCCCATTCTCGTGCTCCTCACCGACCAGACCGAGGCAGAGGCGCGCGGCTGGGAGGATCTCTCGATCCTCGCGCCGTTCCGGCAGGCGAAAGTGGTCTTCTGGCGCGACGTCTGCGACGGCTTCGGCCACTCGAGCCCCGCGACGCTCGGACGCTTCCTCAACGCGCTGCGGCCGGACCGGATCGTCGTGGTCAACAGCCGCGTGGGGCTGGAGACCGTGGCGAAGTTCGGGCGCGGCCTCGGCCAGTTCGCGCGCATCGCCTGCGCCTATTTCAGCATGGGCAGGAATGCGATCGGGGCACCCTACGGCGCACGATTCCCGCGCAGGACGCTGCCCTTCGCGCTGGCGCTGACCGACAACGACCCGATGGCCGAGACGTTGCGGGGCCTGTACGGCGAGATGCCCGGTCCCGGCATTGCCATGCTCCCGTCACGCATCGCGCCGGCCGACGAGGCGACCTTCGGCGCGCGCCTCTCGGCCCGGCGCGCGCGCGCCCTCCCCCCCGGTGCACCGCGGCGCTGGGCCTGGGTGTCGCGCGTCGAGCCGTTCAAGGGCACCGCGCTGCTCGCCGCGCTGGCGCAGTCGCGGCCGGCGGACCGCTTCGACGTGTTCGGTCCCTGGCAGGTGGAGCCGAGGTCGCTCGGCCTCGGCCTGCCGAACATCACGCTGAAAGGCACCCTGCCGGACGTCGCGGCGGCCGACTTCAGCGCGCATGACGGCTTCCTCTTCACCAGCCTGTTCGAAGGCATGCCGAACGTCGTGCTGGAGATGAGCCAGCAGGCGATCCCGATGGTGCTGGCCGACGTCGGTGGCCTGCGCGGGACCTTTGACGAGCGCGCCGCCGTCTTCGTGCGCCACGGCGCCAACACGCGGGAAAGCCTGACCGCCTTTTCCGCCGCGCTCGACCAGGTGGCCGCCATGACGCCGGAGGAGGCGGCCGCGATGGGTGCCGCCGCGCGCGACCAGGCGCTCGACCGCCATTCCCCGGACGCACATGCACGCAGCGTCGCCACCCTTTTCGGCCTGACATGACAGACACGCCCGACATCACGGTCACCGTCATCCTGCACCGGGAAGGCCCGCTCGCGCTGCCGGCCCTGTCGTCGATGCACGATCTCGTCATGCGAGCGCGTGCCGCAGGCCTGGCGGTCGAGGCTCGCGCCGTCCTCGACCGTCCCGACGATCTCACCCGACGCATGGCCGCCACGCGCGGCAACTGGCTCGATGCCGTTCAGGAGGTGTCGGTCGGCGATCTCGGTCTCGCGCGCAATGCAGGCGTCGCCGCCGCGCATGGCCGGTTCCTGGCCTTCCTGGACGGCGACGACCTTTGGGGCGAGGACTGGCTCCATCTCGCGCATCGGGCGGCCACCGCGGCCAATGCGCCGCCGGAGGCCATCTGGCACCCGCAGTCGCTGTACTATTTCGTGGAAGGCGATTTCGACCGCCATTCCACGCACGAGATGCCGCACGCGGCGGCGCAGTCCTTTCACATGTGGCACCACGCCAGCGACACGCCCGGCTTCGATCGCGACGTGCTGTTCCTGAACAATATCTGGACCGCGAATGTCTTCGCGCGACGCGAGATCCACGAGCGGCACCCCTATACCGCCGTGGACCGGAGCCGCGGCTTCGGCGTCGAGGACTGGTCCTGGCACATGGAGACGCTCTGGGACGGGTTGGGCCATTTCGTCGTGCCGGACACGGTGCACCTGATTCGCGTCAAGGATGCCGGCTCGCTCGGCCAGCAGAACACCGCCGAAGGGTTGCTGCCGCACCTGCCGCCCGGCGCCGCCCCGCGGCTGGGTCCGCAGCGGTCGGCGCCGCAGGGCGCGGAAGCCGTCTGATTGCACATGACGGGACCCCTGCTCATTACCGGAGGCGCGGGCTTCATCGGGTCGCACCTCGTCGATGCGCTGCTTGGCGCCGGGCACGCCGTGCGGGTCCTGGACGACCTTTCGACCGGCAAGCGAGAAAACCTCCACCCGCGCGCCGAACTGATCGAGGGCGACGTGACGGATGCCGCGCTGGTGCGCCGCGCTGCGCAGGGCGTTGCCGGCATCGTCCATCTCGCCGCGATCGCGTCGGTCGAGCTTTCGAACCGTGACTGGCTGGGCACCCACCGGGTCAATCAGACCGGTACGGTCGCGGTGCTCGATGCAGCGCGGCATGCCGGGCGGGTCCCGGTCGTCTATGCTTCCTCCGCCGCCATCTATGGCGACCAGGGCGAGGGAGCGATCGCCGAGAACGCGCGACCGGCCCCGCGCACCGCCTATGGCGCCGACAAGCTCGGCAGCGAACTGCATGCCGGCGTCGCGGCCGGCGTGCACGGAGTGCCGACCATCGGCCTGCGATTCTTCAACGTCTATGGACCACGCCAGGATCCGTCCTCGCCCTATTCGGGGGTGATCAGCATCTTCGCCGCCCGAATCGCCGCCGGCGAGCAGGTCGTCGTGCATGGCGACGGGCGCCAGGTGCGCGACTTCGTGTATGTGAGCGACGTCGTGGCCCATCTGCGCGCTGCGCTCGCGGCGCTGCAGGCGGCCGAGGCGCCCTCCGCGAGCGTCTTCAACGTCTGCACGGGACGGGCGACCTCCATCCTCGATGTTGCGCACACGCTCGCCGATGTCATGGGGTGCAAGGTGGATATCGCGCACGGGCCCGCGCGCTCCGGCGACATCAGGACCTCGATCGGGAACCCCGCGGCGGCGCGGGCGGCGCTCGGGATCTCGGCAGCGGTTTCGCTGCATGAAGGGCTGAGCGCGACCTGCGCGAGTGTCGCCTGACCCGCCGACCCTGAACCGGATCGGCACGCCGGCTGCCTTCGCTGCGCGAACGTTCCGCTCATGCTGCCGAACCTGGCCGACGCAAGCTTCGGCGGCATGGCGCGCGAGGCTGGCGGGGCGGCCGCGCGACATCGAACCAGGTCAGCCGAGAGGCTGGCCGGTATCAGGTTGGCTGGAGCGTTCGCTGAACGAGGCGGGCCATCCGCCCGGATGGAGCCAGCCGGGACGCGTCCGACCTACGCGGCGCCCAGGACCTCGTCCGGCGTCCCGTCCGCGGTGATGCGCCCGCCCTCGAGCCGGATGGCGCGCGTGCACCATTTCCGCACGATGGTGGTGTCATGGGTCGCGATCACCAGGATCTCGGCATCGGTCACCATGCGCGAGAGGCGCTCCTCGGCCTTCACCATGAACTCCGCGTCGCCGGCGAGGAACCATTCGTCCATCAGCAGGATCTCGGGCGTCAGCGCCGTTGCCATGGCGAAGGCCAGGCGCACGTTCATCCCCGCCGAGTAGCCGCGGATCGGCATGTCGAGGAAGTCGCCGAGGCCGGCGAAGCCCGCCACGTCCTCGGCGAGCGCGTGGCCTTCGGCCTCCGTCATCCCGCGGTAGAGCGCGCGCAGGACGACGTTCTCCCGCCCCGTCAGCAGGTTGTCCATTCCGGCGGCCGGGTCGATCAGGGAGCCGATCTCGCCGGACACGCGCAGCCGGCCGGCGACCGGCTCGTAGATGCCCGCGACCGTCCGCAGCAGCGTGGTCTTGCCGGCGCCGTTCGGCCCCACCAGCGCGACGCGCTCCCCGCTGCCAATGGTGAAAGTCAGGTCGCGCAGCGCCGCGACGACGATGCGGTTGTCCTCGTCCTTCCGAAGGCGGAGGCGCGAGGATGAAAGGATGCGCTGCTTCAGCGAGCGCGCATTGTGGTGATAGAGCGGGAACTCGATGGCGAGCCCGGACGCCTCGATCGTGGCCATGCTGTCAGACCCAGAAGGCGATGCGCCCGCGGAAGCGGACGAAGAGCGCCCAGGCGCCGGCCGAGAGCAGTGCGGTCCACAGCACCGCCATGCCCCATATGACGACGCTGCCCGTGCCGCCAATGAGCGGGTCGCGCACGGTTTCCATCAGCGCGAAGAAAGGATTGAGCGGCAGCAGCGGCTCCCAGTGGCCGACCATGTCCGGCTTCCAGATCACCGGCGAGATGAAGAAGGCGAGCTGCATCACGGACCCGACGATCGGCGGGATGTCCCGGAAACGCGCGCAGAGCATGCCGAGCAGGATGGAAGCCGCGAAGGCCGCCACCGCGAACAGGATGAGGCCCGGTATCGCGAGCAGCGCGCCCCAGCCCGGCGCCACGCCGTACAGGGCGAAGACCACCGCGATAAGCGGCAGGTTGTGCGCGGCGACCACCGCGTTGCGGAACACCACGCGGAGCGCATGGACGGTGTAGGGAAGCGGCATCTGGCGAATGACGCCCTCCGCCGCTGTCAGGCTGGTGGTGGCGTCGGTCACCATCTGCGAGATCACGCCCCAGACGATCAGGCTGACCGACAGCCAGGGGAGATATTCCGCCACGTCCATGCGGAACAGCTTGGCGTAGAGAATCCCGAGCGCGGCCAGCGTCACGGCAGTGGAGATCGTCAGCCACAGCGGCCCGAGCACCGAGCCGCGGTAGCGATGCGTGATGTCGCCGCGCGCCAGCGCCCAGGCCAGGCGCCAGCGCGCGAAGCCGGTGGCGATGTCCTCGCGCGCGCGCAGCCGCCGCTGCGGATCGGCGGCATCGAATTCGTGGACCGGGCTCGGGGGGTGACGCATCGGCGCCGGCTTCTACACGCCTTCCGCAGCAGCAGGAAGGGCGCGGCTACTTGCCGCCGCGCGCATCCACCGGGCCGCCGCCGTAACCACCACCATAGCCGGCGCCATAGCCGGCCGGCGCGGCGCCCCCGGCACGCGACAGGCGCACCCGGTCGCCCTGGGTGATGACGACGCGCTCGCCCACCGCCAGGCCGAGTTCGTTGGTCTGGATGATCGAGCGGGTCGCGCCGTTGTCGTCGCGAATGATGAATTCCATGGCGTCGCCACGCGTCACGCCTTCCTCGACCGCCGCGCCGGCCAGGCCGCCGGCGAGCGCGCCGATCACGCCACCCACCGTGCGCGCACGCCAGTCGCCGCCGATGGTGCTGCCGAGCACGCCGCCCGCCACCGCGCCCGTGCCGGCGCCGATTCCCGTGCGCGTGCCCTGCACCGCGACCGGGCGCATGCCGACGATGGTGCCGTAGGACACGTAGCCCGAGCTGCCGAGGGCATAGCGGTCCACCGTGGTGTTGGTGGCCGGGGCACAGGCGGAAAGCCCCGCGCCGAGTGCCAGCACGGCACAGATCGGCGCAAGGCGGCGGACGTCGAACATGGTCCCGGTCTCCCTGATGTCTCGCCCGGCGGCGCGGGCAGTCGGCGAGTAACGTCGCCGCGTCATGGCCACAATCCCGTGGGTCACTGCTACCCGTGGCGCGGTTGGCGTTGCAAGAACCCCACATGGTGTGGGTTTCGCGCAAGACTTGACCCGGCGCCACGGCCTAGCCTACGCAACATTTCAGTTTGTTGCGCCACACGCCTGTAAGTCGGGGCAAGCCTGGGTGGGACGGATGGGGATCCGGACCACCGCTTAGGGGGGCAGGCTCCGGGGAAGGGCCCGATGGAGACCAGGGGGATGACCGGATCTCGCAAGGGCGGTGCCAGGGCCGTCATGGCCGCGGGCCTGATGGCGTTGTTGGCTGCCTGCGCCCAGAACGGGCAGCGGGCCGCGAACAACGGGCCATATTACAACCGGCCCGACAGCGCGACGCCGCCCGGCCCGCCGGGCGACCCGTGGGGGCCGTGGATTCGCGACGCCTCGCGCCGCTTCGACATCCCGGAACGCTGGATTCGCGAGGTGATGCGCCAGGAGAGCGGCGGGCGGGCGAATGCGACCTCCCCCGTCGGCGCCATGGGGCTGATGCAGGTGATGCCCGGCACCTACCGGGAACTGCAGGCCCGCTACAACCTCGGGTCCGACCCCTACCACCCGTATGACAGCATCCAGGCCGGCGCGGCCTATCTGCGGGAGATGTACGAGCTCTACGGCTCGCCCGCCTTCCTCGCCGCCTACAATGCCGGCCCGCGCCGGCTCGAGGACTACCTCTGGGGCGGCCGCGGCCTGCCGAACGAGACGCGCAACTACGTCGCGCGCATCGGCCCCCGCATCGAGGGCGCGCACCCGAACCGCCGCGCGCCGGCCGAGGTCTATGCGGCGGCCGACATCGGCACCTACATCCCGGCCGGGCCGCGGCAGATCACGGGCACCACCGCGCTCGCGCTGCGCGAACAGCGCCAGGCGCCGGCCCCGGTCCAGATGGCCGAGGCGCCGCCACCGCCCCCGCCGGCCGCGCCGCGCGTCCAGGTGGCGAGCCTCGCCCCGATGGCG
>NZ_JAAEDM010000047.1 GCF_018129065.1 Neoroseomonas soli
CCATGCGCGTGCGGAGAGCCGGCTTGCGGCCATCGAGCCGCAACTCGCACGCCTCGGCTCCGACCGCGCCGAGGCCGAGGCCCTCCTGGAAGCGGCCTGGCAGGCGGTGGCGGCGCTGCCGGACCTAGCCGCGCTGCGCGCCGCCGCCGAGGAAGGCGGCCGCGCCGAATCCCGCGCCCAGGCCGCCGAGCACACCGCCCGCGAGGCCCGCCGCGCCGCCGAGGCCACCGCGAAAGGTGCGCGCCAGCACGAGAGCACCCTCGCTGCCCGCGCCGCCGAGGCCGAGAGCCGGCTGGCGGCGCTGGAGCCGCAACTCGCCCGTCTCGCCGTCGAACTCGCGGAAGCGGAGGCGACCCACGCGGAAGCCGTGGCCGCCGCGGCCGGGCTGCCGGACCTCGACGCCCTGCGCGCGGCGGTGACGACGGCGCGTGACGCCCTGGCCGCCGCCCGCGCCGCCGAGGTGCAGGCGCGCAGCGACATCGCCGCGCTTTCCGCCGAGGCCCAACGTGTGGTCGCGCGGCTCGCCGCGGTCGGCGAGGAAGCCGCGCTCTGGACCACGCGCGGGGAGGATGCCGAGGCGCGGGTCGTGGAACTCCGCCGCCGCAGCGCCGAGGCCCAGACCGAACGCGACGGGCTGGCCGAAGCGCCGGAGTTCGCGGGCGCCCGGCGGCGGGAGGCCTCCGGCCTGCTGGCCGAATGCGAAGCCACCCACGCCGCCGCCGCCAAGGCGCTGGCCGAGGCCGAGAACCGCCTGCGCACCGCCGGCGAGGCACGCCGCAAGGCCGACGCCATCTTCGCCTCCGCCCGCGAGGGCCAGGTGCGCACCGAGGGCGCCGCCGAAGCCGCCGTGACCGCCGAGGAAGCCGTCGCGGCCCGCATCGAGGAGCGCCTCGGCGAGGGTGCGGAACTGCCGCCGGCGCCGGAGGAACTCTCCGACACCGCGGAGGAGAAGGCCCGCCGCAAGGTCGAGCGCCTGGCGCGGGAGCGCGAGGAGATGGGCCCCGTCAACCTCCGCGCCGAGATCGAGGTCGCGGAGATCGAGGAGCGCATCAGGCAGATCGGCTCCGACCGCGAGGAGGTGCAGGCGGCGATCGCCAAGCTGCGCGGGTCCATCGGCCACCTGAACCGCGAGGGGCGCGAGCGGCTGCGCGAGGTCTTCGACCGCGTCGATGCCGAGTTCCGGCAGTTGTTCAGTCGGTTGTTCGGCGGCGGGCGGGCGCATCTGGCGCTGGTGGGCTCCGATGACCCGCTGGAGGCGGGGCTCGAGATCTATGCCGAACCGCCCGGAAAGAAGCTCGCGACGCTGTCGCTGCTCTCGGGTGGCGAGCAGGCGCTGACGGCGCTGTCGCTGATCTTCGCGGTGTTCCGCTGCCAGCCGGCGCCGGTCTGCGTGCTGGACGAGGTGGACGCGCCGCTCGACGACGCCAACGTGGAACGTCTCTGCGACCTGCTCGACGCCATGGCGGCCGAAAGCGGGACGCGCTTCCTCGTCGTCACCCACCATCCGCTGACCATGGCGCGCATGCACCGTCTCTACGGCGTGACGATGCAGGAACGCGGCGTGTCGCGGCTGCTGAGCGTGGATCTCGGCCAGGCGGTGCAGATGGCGGAGGGGCCGCCGGCCTGATCCGGCCGGCCTGCTCCGCGCCTGCAGCTTGGCCTGTAAAGTTCCTGTTATGTTCTGGTTTTCGGTGCAGGGTCGTGCCAAGGTCCCGGCCTTCGGCACAGGAGGACCGCCATGACCGTCTCGCCCATCCCCGCCGGCTACCGTTCCGTCACGCCTTATCTGTGCGTCGATGGCGCGGCCCGGGCGATCGAGTTCTACGTGAAGGTCTTCGGCGCGAAGGAGCGCATGCGCCTGACCACGCCCGAAGGCGGCGTCGGCCACGCGGAGATCGAGATCGGCGACTCGGTCGTCATGCTCGGCGATCCATGGCCCGAGGGCGGGTTTACCGCACCCGCCGGCACCACGACGGCCATCATGGTCCACGTCTACGTGGAAGACGCCGACGCGGTCTTCGCCCGCGCACTGGCCGCCGGGGCGGACATCGTCCAGCCGATCGAGACACGCTTCTATGGCGACCGGGGCGGCACCATCCGCGACCCCTTCGGCCAGCGCTGGCACATCGCCACCCATGTCGAGGACGTATCCGAGGACGAGGTCCGCCGCCGCCTCGCCGCCATGTCGCCTGCCAACGCATAATGCCGGAAAATCCGGGAAATGCGGCGCGGCGCGCGCTTGACAGGTCAGGTACCCACCCGTAAAGCGCGGCCTGCCTTCCGGCGGAGTTCCGCCAGGGAGCGAAGGTGGACGAGCGCAGCGAGTTCGAGGATCGGTTGCGGCAGGCCAGGGCCCGCGAGGGCCTGGACAAGCGCCCGGAAGGGCGTGGGCAACTGCCGCAGGGCCCCTGGGGCATCGGACTGCGCGCGGGGGTCGAGGTATTCTCGGCCCTGGTCGTGGGCATCGGTCTCGGCTTCGCGCTGGACCGCTGGCTCGGGACCTGGCCTTGGCTCTTCCTGGTGTTCTTCGTCATGGGCAGCGCGGCCGGGGTCATGAACGTCTACCGATTGTTCAACCCACGAACACGCCCGCGCAGTGATTGATTGACGGACGGGGGACCTGCCGGTGGCCGTTGAAGGCAAGACGATCGACGCGCTCAGCCAGTTCGAGCTCTCTCCCGTGCTCGGCGTCTTCGGTGACGCCGTGTCGTTCAGCCAGTCGAACCTGTTCATGGTCATCGCCGTCGCGCTGACCTTCGGGCTGATGAGCGCGACCGCGACGCGCGGCGCGCTGGTCCCGGGCCGCCTCCAGGCGCTCGGCGAATCCGCCTATGAATTCATCGCCGGCATGGTGCGCGACCAGGTGGGCGACGAGGGCAAGAAGTACTTCCCCTTCGTCTTCTCCATCTTCATGTTCGTGCTGTTCGGCAACCTGCTGGGCATGCTGCCCTACGCCTTCACCTTCACCTCCCACATCGCCGTGACGCTGACGCTCGCGGTGGTGGTGTGGCTGGCGGTGACCGTGATCGCGCTGCAGCGCCACGGCATGCACTTCTTCACCTACTTCTTCCCCGAGGGCGCGCCGGTCTGGCTGGCGCCGATCATCATCCCGGTCGAGATCATCTCCTACCTCTCCCGCATGGTGAGCCTCTCGGTCCGTCTTTTCGCGAACATGGTCGCGGGCCACGTCATGCTGAAGGTGTTCGCCACCTTCGTCGTGCTGCTCGGCGGCCTCGGCGCGGTCGGCCCCTTCGTGGCCGCCATGCCGCTCGCGGTGAATGTCGCCCTGGTCGGGTTCGAATTCCTGGTGGCCTTCCTGCAGGCCTACGTCTTCGCGATCCTCACCAGCATCTACCTGCACGACGCGGTGCACCTGCACTGACCCGCCATGTGACCGGGGTGCTCTTGTCACCGCGTACGTACAGAACTCCATGTAAGGAAGGACGAGTATCATGGAAGTCGCCGCCGCGAAGGCCCTCGGGGCCGGTATTGCCGTCATCGCTCTCTTCGGCGTTGGTCTCGGCATCGGCAACATCTTCTCCTCGCTGATCACCAGCGTGGCGCGCAACCCGGGCGCCCGCGACGCGGTCTTCCCGATCGGCATCCTGGGCTTCGCGCTGACGGAAGCCGTCGCGCTCTTCGCCCTGCTGATCGCCTTCCTCATCCTGTTCGCCTGATCCTTCGTGCCGCCGCGCGCCCCGCACGGGGCCGCGGCGGCCGATCGGCTCCACCCGGGCGCCTTCGGCCCGGGCCTGAAGGCGAGGAGATGACGGCGATGCGCCGAGTGATGACTCTGGCGGCCCTTGCCGCCACCCTGCCCACCCTGGCGATGGCGGCGAGCTCCTCGGCGGTGCCCGTGGACGGCATGCCGCAGCTCGCCTTCGGCCATCCCACCCAGGGCCGCCTGCTGGTCGGCCAGGTAGTCTGGCAGCTCCTGATTTTCATCGCGCTCGTGTACATGATGGCGAAGGTCGCGCTGCCGCGCGTCGGCGCCGTCATCGAGGAGCGCCACAACCGGATCGCCGCCGACCTCGAGGCCGCCCAGGCCGCGAAGGCGACGGCCGACGCCGCCATGGCCGCGCACCGCGCGGCGACCGAGGCAGCGCGGGCCGAGGCGCGCGCTTCCGTGGCCGCCGCCGTGCACGCCGCGCAGTCCGAGGCCGACGCCAAGGCCGCGGTGCTGAACACCCGGCTCAATGCGCAGATCGCCGAGGCCGAGGCGAGGATCGACGCCGCCCGCACTTCCGCCATGGGCGCGCTGCGCGGCGTCGCGGCCGACACGGCCGAGGCGCTGGTGTTGCGCCTGGTCGGCAAGGCCGACCGCGTGGCGGTCGAAGCGGCGGTCGGGCGCGAACTCGCGACCCGCGGGAGGGCGTGATGCACAGCTACGAGCACTTCTGGCTCGACCCGAAGTTCTGGGTCGCCGTCTCCTTCGTCCTGTTCTTCGTGCTACTCGGCAAGAAGATCTGGGGCGTGCTGACCGGCGCCCTGGACGGCAAGGCCGATCGCATCCGCCGTCAGCTCGCCGAGGCCGCCGACCTGCGTGCCCAGGCTGAGCAGATGCTCCACGCCGCCGAGGCCGAGCGCACCGCCGCGGCGAAGGAAGCCGAGGAGCTGCTGGCCCGTGCACGCGAGGAGGCGAACCGCCTCGCCGCCGCCGCCGCCGCCGAGGCCGAGGCCGCCGCGAAGCGCCGCGAACGGATGGCGATGGACCGCATCGCCGCCGCCGAGGCGAGCGCCATCACGGACGTCCGCCATGCCGCGGCCGAAGTGGCCGGTGCGGCCGCCCGCACCGTGCTTGCGGACACGCTCGACGCCTCCGCCGATGCGACGCTGATCGATCGCAGCGTCGCCGACCTGTCGAAGGCCCTGCGCGCGGCCTGATCCGCGCCGGCACGAGCCACCCTGCGAAGGGCGCCGTTCCTCCGGGAGCGGCGCCCTTTTGCTTTCCTGGGCGAGTGGAAGGCAGCGGCCGCGCTGGATGTTCCGCGCCGCGGCCTTGTTCTAATGTGCCGCCACTCAACGCCAGGGAAGAAGAGTCCCATGTCCAGCCGTTTCGCCCTCGCCGCGGCGCTCGCCGCCTCGACAATCCTCGCCGCCCCCGCCTCGGCCAACGTCTTCCGCTGGGCCAATGACGGCGACACCAACTCCATGGATCCCTACACGCGGCAGGAAACCTTCCTGCTGTCGTTCAACGCCAACATCTACGAACCGCTGGTCCGCCGCGACACGCAGATGCGCGTGGAGCCGGCGCTGGCCGAGCGGTGGGAGAACATCTCCCCCACCGTCTGGCGCTTCCACCTGCGCCGCAACGTGAAGTTCTCCGACGGCACGCCCTTCACCGCCGACGACGTGGTGTTCAGCGCCCAGCGCGCGCGTGCCCAGGGTTCCAACATCCAGGGCGTGCTTGCCTCGGTGAAGGAAGTCCGCCGGGTCGACGACTACACGGTGGACTTCGAGACCACCGTCCCGAATCCGATCCTGCTCCAGGAGATCACCAACTGGGGCATGATGAGCCGTGCCTGGTCCGACCGGAACAATGCCGCGCGACCGGCCGACCTGACCTCCCGCGAGGAGAACTTCGCCACCCGCAACGCGATGGGCACGGGCCCGTTCCTGTTGCAGTCGCGCGAACCGGACCGCCGCACCGTGCTGGTGCCGAACCCGAATTGGTGGGACACGCCGCGCCACAACCTGACGCGCGTCGAGTTCAACGTCATCTCGAACGACGCGACGCGCGTCGCCGCGCTGCTCTCGGGCGAGCTCGACTTCGTCTACACCGTGCCGCCGCAGGACGTTGAGCGCATCCGCCGCTCGCCCGGCGTCAGCATCATGCAGGGGCCGGAACTGCGGACGATCTTCCTCGGCATGGACCAGATGCGGCCGCAGCTGCTGAAGTCCGACGTGCAGGGCAAGAACCCGTTCCAGGACGTGCGCGTGCGCCGCGCGATGCTGCTCGCGATCGACGTCAACGCCATCCAGCGCACGGTCATGCGCGGCCAGTCGCGGCCGTCGAACCTGCTCTACGGGCCGGGCGTGAACGGCTTCCTCGAAGCCGATGATGTTCGCCCGGCGGTGAACATCAACGAAGGCAAGCGCCTGCTGGCCGAGGCAGGCTACCCGAACGGCTTCGGCGTCACGCTCGACTGCCCGAACGACCGCTACGTGAACGACGAGGCGATCTGCACAGCGATCACGGCGATGCTGGCCCGCGTCGGCATCCGGGTGACGCTCGCGGCGCAGACCCGCGCGCGCTACTTCGCCGAGATCAACGCGCCGCGCTTCAACACCTCCTTCTACATGCTGGGGTGGACGCCCTCGACGTCCGACGCGCACAACGCGCTCTACAACCTGGCGGCGACGCGTGACGGGGCGCGCGGCGTCTTCAACAGCGCCGGCTACTCGAACCCGCGGTTCGACACGCTGGTGGACCGCATCGCAGTGGAGACCGATGCGGCGCAGCGCCAGCGGCTGATCTCCGAGGCGAGCCAGGTGCTGCGCGACGACGTCGCCTTCATCCCGCTGCACCAGCAGCAGATCGTGTGGGCGGTGCGCCAGGGCTGGACGGTGGTGCAGACCGCCGACAACTACTTCGCGCTTCGGCACGTCCGGCGCGGGCAGTAAGCCATCAGGGGGCCTTGCCCCCTCGATCGCCCCCAAGAATGCCCTTGGGACCCGAATCGGTTCCCAAAGGCCCTTCGGCCTTTGGCGGGGAGATCACGAGAGGGGCGGCGCCCCTCTCGGACCTTCGCCGCAGGAGCGACTTCCGTCCGCGCAGGCTCACGGCGACCGCTCTGGCCATTCGTTCTCGCGAGCATCTTCACCCGATCAGATGATTCCACCTGATCGGGATCCTTTCTAATCCGCCCGTGCGCCGGATGCGCGCACCGCCTCCCGCCACCGCGCGCTCTCGCCCGCGACGAAAGCCGGCAGTTCCGCGCGCGGGATCGGCATCGGATCGAAGGCGCGCTCGCGGAACAGCGACGCCATTTCCGGCCCACCCAACGCCTTGCGCGTCTCCGCGTCGATGCGCGCCACCACCGGCTCGGGCGTGCCACGCAGCGCGAAGAGGCCGGTCCAGTTCACCGACAGGAAGCCCGGCAGTGCCGTCGCGATCGGCGGCACGCCCGGCAGCGCCGCGTTCTCGCGCTCGGACGCCACGCCGAGGGCGCGGATCGCGCCGCCGCGCACCTGCGGGAGCGCCGTGCCCAGCCCGTCGAACATCATCGGCACATTGCCCGCGACCAGGTCCGTCATGGCGGGGGCGCTGCCGCGATAGGGCACGTGCGTCATGTCCACGCCGACGGCGGCGCGGAACATCTCCCCGGTCAGGTGCAACTGCGATCCGGTACCGGAGGAACCGTAGTTGATCCGCCCCGGATTGGCCCGGATATGCGCGATCAGTTCCGGCAGCGTCGCCATCGGAAGCACGCGAGGATTCACCACCAGCACGTTGGGCTGCTGCGCCAGCATCGCGACCGGCACGAAATCCGTGTCCGGGTCGAAGGGCAGGCGCGCGTAGAGCGCCTTGTTGATGCAGATGAGCGAGGCGGTCGCCACCAGCAGCGTATGGCCGTCCGGCTCGGCGCGGGCGAAGGCCTCGCCCGCCACGGTGCCGCCGGCGCCGCCACGGTTGTCGATCACCACCGGCTGGCCGAGGGCCACGGAAAGCCGCTCCCCGATCGCACGCGCCAGGATGTCGGTGGTGCCGCCCGCGGCGAAGGGCACCAGGATGCGGATGGGCCGGCTCGGGAAGCCGACCTGCGCGCGCGCCGGGGCGGTAAGGGCGGCGCCGGCCAGCGCCAGGGCGGTACGCCGTGCAATCGGGGTCATGGGCTCGTCTCCTTGTTCAAGGACGCAGTCCGGCATCCTGCCAGCGAAGTTCGCCGCATCGGCAGCGAATGCGGCGGACAGGCAGGCCATCGAAAGCAGGGGCTGGCGGCTCGGGAACGACGTTCGCGGGACTTCGTAAGCAGGGCACCGGGACGGTTTCCGGTCGGTCGGGACGCATCAGGCCGCCAGGGGGGCGAGCAGCATGCCCCCGGGGCGCGCCTCGCCCACGCCATCGAGCATGGCGGCCAGCGCCGCACGCGCCGCCGCTTCGCCGAGCACCGGGTCGGCGAAGCGGAGGAATTTCGCGCGCACCGCCTGCTCGCTCATCGGCAGGACGGCGTCGCCGGGCACGGCATCGGCGCGCGCTTCGAGACGCGTGCCGTCGCGCAGCATGATCGTGAGTGTCGCGCCGCGGCGGCCGCTCGCGGTCAGCGCGTCATCCTCGGCGAGCCTCACCAGCGCCTCGACGCGCCGCATCATCGGGTCGGCGAGCGCGCCGTCGGCATAGGCCTGGGGGCCCAGATCCCCCTGCAGCAGCGCCGCCGCCACCGCCCAGGCGAGGCTGAACTGCGCCGCGATCGCGCTGCGCGGCGCGCGGTTGGCGGCATAGCGCAGCGCCTCGGCATAGGTGTGGAGGGCGATGGATTCCACGTCCTGCAACCGTCCGCCGAGTGCATCCCGCAGCCCGAGCGCGGCGGCCGCGGCATAATGCGCGTGCCGCACGCCCGCGAAGGGTTTGATGTAGGCCTCCGCCAGCAGCCAGGTGCCGGCGGGGGCGACGGCGGGCGCCTCCTCCTCCAGGCCGAGGGCCATGCGCCGCGCCTCGTCGAAACCGGAAGCGGGCGCGTCCATCCCTGCTGCCGCGCCGGCCGCGGCCAGCGTGCCGAGCAGCGCGGCATGGGCCGGGTAGCTGTTGCGCCCGTCCATGCCCGCCGCGATCGGCGCGTACAGCGAGAAAGGAACCTGGCAGCCCACCAGGCGCACCGCGCGGGCGGCCGCCGCCGCATCCCCGCCGGCAAGCCGCACCGCCGCCGCGGCGGCGCCGAGGGCGTGCCAGGACCCATCCACATGCATTCCCGGCCGGATGCGCCAGGCTTCCCCGGCGCGCCCCGCGACCTCGTAGCCGAGGGCGAAGGCGGCGAGCGCCTCGCCGAGCGTCACGCGCCCTTCCGCCAGCGCGGCGATGCAGAGCGGCGCGACGGCAAGGCCCGGCCGGCCATGCGCGCGGGCGAGGCCCTCATTCGCCTCGTCCCAGCACATCGCCGCGGCGAGGACGGCGGCCGCCCCCACCTGCGACAGCGAGGGCGCGACCCCGGCCATGCGGATCGCGCCGGGCATCGTCGCGCCGAGTGCAGCGGCGAACGCGCGCGGCCGGTCATGGCCCAGCCCCGCCAGCATGCAGCCCAGGCTGTCGGCCAGCAGCAGCCGTGCCTTGCCCGCCGCCGCGCTGCCGGGCGGCGGGCCGTTCCAGGCGAAGCCGATCGCCTGCGTGATCCAGTCCGCGCTCAGCGCGCCTGCACCTGCGCCATGGAGTTCGCGAAACTGTCCTCCACCACCCGGAACCAGGTCTGCTGGTCGAGGCGGAAGCGATCCCACTGCGCGTGGATCTCCTTGAAGCGCGCATTGCGGGCACCGAGCTCGGCATAGAGTTCCTGCGTCGCGCGGTAGCAGGCGGCGATGACGTCGCGCGGGAAGGGTCGAAGCTGCGTCCCGGCGGCGATCAGGCGACGCAGGGCCGGCGGGTTCTGCGCGTCGTAGCGGCCCATCATGTAGGAATAGCCTTCGTGGCAGGCGGTATCGAGCGCAGCCTTGAACTGGGCCGGCAGGCCTTCCCAGGCGCGCAGGTTCACCACCATGGCCAGCGATGCGCTCGGCTCCCACCAGCCCGGGTAGTAGTAGAACTGCGCGACGCGCTGGAAGCCGAGCTTCTCGTCGTCATAGGGGCCGACCCATTCGGCGCCGTCCACCACGCCGCGTTCGAGCGCCGGATAGATGTCAGGGCCCGCGAGCTGCTGCGCGACGGCGCCGAGCTTCTGCAGCACGTCGCCCGCATAGCCCGCGATGCGGAACTTGAGGCCACGCAGGTCGTCGACGCTCTTGATTTCCTTGCGGAACCAGCCGCCCATCTGGGCGCCCGTATTGCCGGCGAGGATGGCGTGCACGCCCTGGTCGCGGAAGACCGGCGCCATCAGGTCCGCGCCGCCGCCATTGTGCCACCAGGCGAATTGCTGGCGCGCGTTCAGCCCGAAGGGCACCACGGAACCGAAGGCAAGCGAGGGATCCTTGCCGTTGTAGTAGTAGGGCGCCGTGTAGCCGCATTCGACCGAGCCCTGCCCGGCCGCGTCCAGCACCTGCAGCGCGGGCACCACCTCGCCCGGGGCGAAGGGCTGGATCTGGAAGGCGCCGTCGGTGATCTCACCGACCCGGCGGCAGATGTGCTCCTGCGTGCCGTAGAGCGTATCGAGCGACTTCGGGAAGCTGCCCGGGCAGCGCCAGCGCACGCGTGGCTGCGCGCTGGCGACATGCGGTGCTGCCACGGTCGCGACGGCCGCGCCGGCGGCCCCGCTGGCAATGAAGCGGCGACGATCCATTCCTGTTCTTCCTCCCGCGCGGGTCTCTGCCCCGCGGGGGAAGCATGGCCGCGCCTGCGGCGCCGCGCAACGCGCCGTTACGGCGTATGGTCGTAGGTGATCCACATGGTCCGCTTGGCCAGCCGGTCATAGACGCCGCGGCCGCGGTAGTTGTCGTCGGCGGTGATCCAGCGGACGACGGACCAGCCGCGCTCCCGCGCCAGGGCGCCGAGATGCAGGATCAACGCATCAGCCGCCCGCTTCCCGCGCGCGGCGGGATCGACGAACAGGTCGTCCAGGAAGCAGCCGACCGAGGCGCTGAGGGGCCGCGCGAAAGACCGGTAATGCGCCAGGCCCACCGGCACGCCGCCGAGTTCCGCGATCAGCCCGTTCACCTCATGCGCCGGGTCGTGCAGCCAGGACCAGACGCGGTCGCGCATCTCGGGCGTCTGGGTGGCGCGGTAGAATTCGGCGTAGCCGGCATAGAGCCGGTCCCAGGCCGCGCGGTGATGCTGCGCGACAGGGACGATCCGGAGCGTTTCGGTCATGCAGTCCTCGTGCTTTCGCCGCCTTCGGGGCCGTAGAAGATGACCCAGACGGCGAGGTCGGGTGAGAAGTCCTCGAAGCGGTGCTCGGCGCCGGCGGGCACCCACAGGAGGTCGCCGGGCGCGAAGGGCTCACGCACCCCGTTGCAGAAGAAGGTACCGCGGCCGCGCACGACGACATAGGCCTCGTCGCGGTTGTGCGGTGCCTGCGGGTCGAGGCCGTGCGGGGCGTACCACCGCGCCTCGAAGCTGCCATGGGTGAAGATGCGGGCGGAGGCGCGGCCGGCCTCCTTCGGCAGGGTGGCGGCCAGCGCGGCGGGGAAGACATGGCGCGACATGGGCCGATGCTGCGCGACCGCCGGGCGCGACGCAACGGCCTTGTCAGAAGGCGATGCGCCCCGCCGCGGCCAGCGCGAGCAACAGGGAGGCGACATGGGTGGATTGCTGCACCTCGCCTTCCCGGATGAGGCGAAGGACATCCGCGACGGGGATCAGTTCCACCGCGATCTCCTCCCCGTTGTCGAAGGACTGGGCGCCCGCGGGCGCCGCACCCAGCGCCAGCACGGTGTGCACGCGGTTGGTGTGGGTCGCGGGGTTGGGGCGCAGGCTGACGACGTGGCGGAATTCGCGGGCGCCGTAGCCGGTTTCCTCGCGGAACTCCCGCGCGCCGCCAGCCACCGGGTCGGCGTCGGTCGCATCCAGCACCCCGCCGGGAAGTTCGAGGTGAACCTCCCCCGCCGCGTGGCGGTACTGGCGGTTCATCACCAGGCGGTCGTCGTCCGTCAGGGCGACGACATGCACCCAGTCCCGGTATTCCAGCACGTAGAAGGGATCCACCACGTCGCCCGAGGGGGCGACGCAGGAATCCGCACGCACGCGGATCCAGCGATCCGCGAGCACGATGCGGCTGGCGGTCACCCGCCAGGGCCGCAGGTCACTCATTCGGCCGCGATCTGGTGCTGCTGCGCGTAGGCCTCGAGCGGCGCACAGGAGCAGACCAGGTTGCGGTCGCCATAGACGTTGTCCACGCGCTTCACCGGCGGCCAGTACTTGCGCGCCTTGACGAAGGGCAGCGGGAAGGCCGCCTGTTCGCGCGTGTAGGGATGCGGCCAGGTTTCCGCCGCGATCTCGGCCGCGGTGTGCGGCGCGTTCTTCAGCGGGTTGTCGGCCTTGTCCATGCGGCCCTGCTCGACGGCGCGGATCTCGGCGCGGATCGCGACCATGGCGTCGATGAAGCGGTCCAGTTCCGCCTTGGGCTCGCTTTCGGTGGGTTCCACCATCAGCGTGCCGGCGACGGGCCAGGACATGGTCGGCGCGTGGAAGCCGTAGTCCTGGAGGCGCTTGGCGATGTCCTCGACCATCACGCCGCCGCCCTGCTGGAAGCCGCGGCAGTCGAGGATGCACTCATGCGCGACCATGTCGTTCATGCCGCGGTAGAGCACCGGGAAATGCGCGCCGAGCCGCTTCGCGACGTAGTTGGCGTTGAGAATCGCCACCTGCGTCGCGCGCTTCAGCCCCTCGGCGCCCATCATGCGGATATAGGCGTAGGAGATCGGCAGGATCGAGGCCGAGCCCCAGGGCGCGGCGCTGACCACGATGTCCTTCGAACCGCCGCAATCCACCACCGGATGACCCGGCAGGAAGGGCGCGAGTTCCGCCGTGACGCCGATCGGCCCCACGCCGGGACCGCCGCCGCCATGTGGGATGCAGAAGGTCTTGTGCAGGTTCAGGTGGCAGACATCGGCGCCGATGGAGGCCGGCGAGGTCAGCCCCACCTGCGCGTTCATGTTGGCGCCGTCCATGTAGACCTTGCCGCCATGCGCGTGGATCAGGGTGCAGATCTCGCGGATGGACGCCTCGAAAACGCCGTGAGTGGACGGGTACGTGATCATCAGCGCGGCGAGGTTCGCCGCGTGCTGTTCCGCCTTCGCCTTGAGGTCGTCGAGGTCCACGCTGCCGTCGCGATCGGTACCGACGACGACCACCTTCATCCCCGCCATCGCGGCGGAGGCCGGGTTGGTGCCGTGGGCCGAGGCCGGGATCAGGCAGATGTCGCGATGCGTGTCGCCACGCGACAGGTGCCAGGCGCGGATCGCCAGCAGGCCGGCATATTCGCCCTGGCTGCCCGCATTCGGCTGCAGCGAGACCGCGGCGAAGCCGGTGATGCGGCAGAGCCAGTCGGATAGCCGATCCGTCAGTTCGCGATAGCCCTTGGCCTGATCGACCGGCGCGAAGGGGTGGATGACGCTGAAGCCGGGCAGCGTGACCGGCACCATTTCCGCCGTCGCGTTCAGCTTCATCGTGCAGGACCCGAGCGGGATCATGCTCCGGTTCAGCGCGACGTCCTTGTCCTCCAGCATCTTCAGGTAGCGGAGCATCGCGTGCTCCGAGTGATGCGTGTTGAAGACGGTGGCGGTGCAATAGGCGGAACCACGTTCCAGCGCGGCGGGGATGCCGCCCGCGGTGGCGCCCACGGCGGCGGGCTTGCCCGCGGCCTCCGCGATGGCCTGCGCGAGGGTGTCGAGTTCCTCGCGCGTCACCGTCTCGTCCAGGGCGATGCCGACCGTGGTGGCGTCGATGCGCGCAAGGTTGAAGCCGCGCTTCAGCGCCGCATCCATCAGCGCCTGCGCCTTCGCGCCCGCATCGAGCGCGACCGTGTCAAAGAAGGCATCGTGCTTCAGCGCGAAGCCGGCGGCCTTCGCGGTGCCGGCGACGAGGCGCGCCAGCAGGTTCACCCGCGTCGCGATGCGCTTCAGCCCCTGCGGCCCGTGCCACACGGCATACATGCCGGCCATGACGGCGAGCAGCACCTGCGCGGTGCAGATGTTGGACGTCGCCTTCTCGCGGCGGATGTGCTGCTCGCGCGTCTGGAGCGCCAGGCGCATTGCCGGCGCGCCGGCGGCATCGACGGAAACACCCACAAGGCGCCCCGGCATCAGTCGCTTGTGCGCGTCCTTCACCGCCATGTAGCCGGCATGCGGGCCGCCATAGCCCATCGGCACGCCGAAGCGCTGGGCGGACCCCACCACCACATCCGCGCCCATCTCGCCGGGCGGCGTCAGGACGCAGAGCGAGAGCGGGTCGGCGGCGACAATGGCAAGGCCACCGCCGGCCTGCACCGCGGCGATCTCGGCGGTGAGGTCGCGCACCTCGCCCGTCGTGCCGGGATACTGGAGCACCAGGGCGAAGGGCTTCGCCGCCGTCACTTCCGCGACGATGGAGGCGACCTTCACGAATCGGACCTCGATGCCGAGCGGTGCGGCGCGCGTGGTCAGCACCGCCTTCGACTGCGGGTGCAGGTCGTCCGCCGCGATCAGCAGGTCCGACTTGCCGCGCGTCGCGGCGTGCGCCAGGTGCATCGCCTCGGCGACCGCGGTAGCCTCATCCAGCAGCGAGGCGTTCGCCACCTGCAGGCCGGTGAGGTCGCAGATCATGGTCTGGTAGTTCACCAGGGCTTCCAGGCGGCCCTGCGCGATCTCGGCCTGATACGGCGTATAGGCCGTGTACCAGCCCGGATTCTCCAGCACGTTGCGCCGGATGACGAGCGGCAGATGCGTGCCGTGGTAGCCCATGCCGATCAGCGACTTGATGTCGGCGCGGTTCTTCAGCGCCATCGCGCGCAACTCGGCGAGTAGTTCGAGTTCCGTCGCCGGCTCGGGCAGGCCGGCGAGGTCCATGCCGAGAATCGTCGCCGGCACGGTCTTCGCGGCAAGGTCATCGAGGCTCGACGCGCCGACCACGCGGAGCATCTCGGCGATCTCGGCCTCGGACGGCGCGATGTGGCGCGGCGCGAAGGCGTCGCCCGCCTCCAGCGCCGCCAGCGTGTCGAGCGCGCTGCTCATGCGAGCGTGTCCACGAAGGCCGCGTAGGCGGCTTCGTCCATCAGCGCGGCGACCTCGGCCGCGTCGGCGGGCTCGATCCTGAAGAACCAGCCATCGGTGGTCGGCGCCGAATTGATCGTGCCTGGATTGTCGGCAAGGCCGGCATTCACCTCGACGATCTTCCCGGCGATCGGGGCATAGACGTCGGAGGCGGCCTTCACGCTCTCCACCACGGCGATGGCCTCGCCGGCGGCGACGGTGCGGCCGACGTCGGGCAGGTCCACGAAGACCACGTCACCGAGCGCGTTCTGCGCATGGTCGGTGATGCCGACGGTGGCGACGCCACCCTCCAGGCGCACCCATTCGTGGTCCTTGGTGAATTTCGTCTCGGACATCGGTGCGTATCCTTCAGCGAGCGTAGCGGTGGGGAACGAAGGGAGTGGGCGCGACGCGGGCCGCCAGGGCCTTGCCGCGCACCATGAGGTCGAGGGCGGTGCCGTCGGCGGCGTGCTCCGGCGCGACGTAGCCCATGGCCATCGGTCCGTTCAGGGTCGGACCGAAGCCGCCGGAGGTGATCTCGCCGATCGCCGCGCCGCCCGGGGCATGGATGGGCGTGTGGCCGCGCGCCGGCTGGCGCCCCTCGGGCTTGATGCCGACGCGCAGGCGCTTCGCGCCGTTGGCGAGTTCCTCACGCACACGCCCGGCGCCGGGGAAGTTCCATTCGGTGCGGCGGCGCTTGCCGATGCTCCAGGTCAGCGCGGCCTCGACCGGGCTGGTCGTCTCGTCGATGTCGTTGCCGTAGAGGCAGAGTCCCGCCTCAAGCCGCAGCGAATCGCGGGCGCCGAGGCCGGCCGGCTGCACGCCCGGCAGCGCCAGCAGCGCCCTGGCGAAGCGCTCGGCTTGCTCGGCCGGGACCGACATCTCGACGCCGTCCTCGCCGGTGTAGCCGCTGCGGGAGACCAGCGCCTTCACGCCGGCGATCTCGAAGGAGCCGATGCCCATGAAGGTCAGGTCGGCGATCCCCGGCGCCAGCGTCGCAATGGCGGCGACCGCCTGCGGCCCCTGCAGCGCGACCAGCGCGCGGTCGGGCAGCGGCTTCAGCGTCACGCCCGCCGGCAGGGCCGCCTGGATATAGGGCAGGTCGACATGCTTGCGGCTCGCGTTGACCACGAGGAACAGCCGGTCGCCCAGGTTCGCGACCATGAAGTCGTCCAGGATGCCGCCCGCCTCGGTCATCAGCAGGCCATAGCGCTGGCGGCCGGGCTTCAGAGCCTGCACGTCGGCGGGCGTCACGCGTTCCAGCGCGGCGGCCGCGCCTTCACCGACCAGTTCCGCCTGGCCCATGTGGGAGACGTCGAACAGCGACGCGGCGGCGCGGCAGTGCAGATGTTCCTGCATGATGCCGGCGGCGTACTGCACGGGCATGGAATAGCCCGCGAAGGGGACCATGCGCCCGCCCAGTTCGCTATGCAGCGACGCCAGCGGCGTTTCCAGGAGCGTCTCGGATGACTCGGCCACGGTTCCTCCCGCCGCGTCGCGGCGAATTGGGTTCAGTCCGTGGCCCCCCTCTGTCTGATTGACCTGAGAGATTCGGCGGGGCCGGGGCCTCGCCTTACTCCGTCGGTGCCGAGGCTTGCGCCTCGGGCTTTCCAGAGGCCCCTTCCCCGCGCGGCCCTTTTGCCTGAGCGTTTCCGGGGGCCGGTTGCGCCTTCGGCGGGGGCGTCGCCGCCCCTCTCTCCCGCGCGGGATCTACGGGGTAAGCCTTCATGGCCGATCGGGCGCACGGGCGCAACGGCGGAGGTCAGGGAACCGGCTGCCAGGCCTCGGCGACGCGTGGCGGGCGCAGGGTGAAGCGCCAGGTGCAGCCCGGCGCCGGCTGGTCGTGCGCCCGCGCTATGGGCAGGCCGGCCCAGGCGCACATCAGCAGCGTGCCGGTGCCGCCATGGCCGACCAGGGCGATGTCGCCCTCCCCGTGGCCGGCCAGGATCTCCGTCGCAGCCGCGACCACGCGGCGCTGGGCATCCACCGCGCGCTCCCAGCCCTGCACGCTGTCCTCGGGGCGGGCGAAGAAGGCGTCGGCGAGCCGTTCGAATTCCTGCCGCGGGCGGTAGCCCGTGCTGCTGCGGTCCATCTCGGCCAGTCCCGGATGGACCTGCACCGGCAGGCCGAAGGCGGCGGCGAGGATGCCGGCGGCCTCGATCGCCTTGGTTTCGTCGCTTGCCCAGACCGCGGACAGGGACGCGATTCGCGGGTCGCCGGCCAGCCGGCGCATGCGGGCGATGCCCTCCGGCGCCAGGTGCCAGCGCGGCACCGGCACCGCGGGGTCGATCACGACCTCCGGGTGGGAAACGAAGATGCCCCGCGGCGTCACCGCGGGCCGCGGCGCCGGTTCAGCGCCAGTTCGTCCGGCGTCAACTGGAAGGAGAGGCGTAGATTGTGGTTCTCCACCAGCCGTTCCTCGGCCGGGAAGTTCAGCACGACCGGGCGGCTCTGCACCCGGATGCGGTTCACATTGGCCTCGAAGGTCACCGGGGTGACGAATTCCTGGCGATCGATCACCTGGGTGTCGTCGAGGTCCGTCACCGCGATGAACCAGGGCAGGTTCGCCTGGCGCTGGCCCGCGCCCGCCGGGCCGCGCTCCACGTCGAAGATTGCGCTGACGGACACAGCCACGCCTTCCCGCCGCCGGGTGTAGTCGCAGCTCGCCTGGAAGCCGATCAGCCGGGCATCCGTCGTCATGGCCGCCAGGTCCTGCCCGGCGCCCTGCCGGAATCGCGTCAGGTCCGCCCCGTCGGCCAGCACCGTGACGCGCGGGCAGGGTGCCGGAGGGCTCGTCGAAGCCGACCCGCCGCCCGAGCAGCCCGCGAGCAGCGCCGCCCCCGCCAGACCCACCATCCATCCGCGCCGCATGAATTCCACCTTCTCGCCCCCTTTGACCCCAGGCGCCCCATCTATAGTTTGTGGCGCGCCACGGACAGGCCGCAACCTGCCCCCCCTTCCCCGGACCCCCATGACCGCCGAAAAGCCCCGCCTCCACGTCCTGCTCGCCGGCCCGCGCGGCTTCTGCGCAGGCGTCGACCGCGCCATCCGGATCGTCGAGGAGGCGCTGAAGCACCACGGCGCGCCCGTCTACGTCCGCCACGAGATCGTGCACAACCGCTTCGTCGTCGAGGGCCTCGAGCGCAAGGGCGCGGTCTTCGTCGAGGAACTCTCCGAGATTCCGGACCCGACGCGGCCGGTGGTCTTCTCCGCCCATGGCGTGCCGAAATCCGTCCCGGCGGAGGCGACGTCGCGGCAGATGTACTTCCTCGACGCCACCTGCCCGCTGGTGAGCAAGGTGCACCGCGAGGCCGAGCGCCATAGCGCGCGCGGCCGGCACCTGCTGCTGATCGGCCACCACGGCCATCCCGAAGTGGTTGGCACCATGGGCCAGTTGCCTGAAGGCGGCGTCACGGTGATCGACGACGCCGAGGCCGCGCGCGGCGTCCTGCCGCCCGCCGGCGTTCCCCTCGCCTACACCACCCAGACGACGCTTTCCGTCGACGACACGGCGGAGATCGTCGCCATCCTGCGCGCCCGCTTCCCCGACATGGAGGGACCGGCGAAGGAGGACATCTGCTACGCCACCACCAACCGCCAGGCAGCGGTGAAGGCGGTGGCCGCACGCAGCGACCTGGTGATCGTGGTGGGTGCGCCGAATTCCTCCAATTCCGTCCGACTGCGTGAAGTGGCCGAACGCGCCGGCGCGGCGCGCGCCGTCATGGTCCAGCGCGGCGGCGAGTTGGACCCCGCCATCGCCGATGGCTGCGCCACGGTCGGCATCACGGCCGGCGCCTCCGCACCCGAGGTGCTCGTCACCGAAGTGCTCGACCGGCTGCGCGAACGCTTCGACATCACCGTCGAGGACGTCACGGTCGCCATCGAGGATGTGACCTTCCGCGCCCCGCCCATGCGTGCCTTCGCCTGATGGCCGTCTATACCGAGGTCACCGACGAGGCGCTGCGCGCCTTCCTCGCCGACTACGCGCTCGGCGAACTGGTCGCCTTCCGCGGCATCGCGGAGGGTGTCGAGAATTCCAACTACGCGCTGAAGACGGAGGCGGGGGATTTCATCCTCACCCTTTACGAGAAGCGTGTGGACCCGGCGGAGCTGCCGTATTTCCTCGGCCTGATGGACCACATGGCGGGGCGTGGGCTCGCCTGCCCGACGCCGGTGCATGGGCGCGACGGCCAGTCGTTGCGGAGCCTCGCGGGCCGTCCGGCGGCGATCGTCACCTTCCTGCCCGGGGTCTGGCCGCGCCGGGTGCGGCCCGAGCATTGCGCGCCGCTCGGTCGCGCACTCGCCGAGATGCATCGCGCGGGTGAAGGCTTCGCCGTCACGCGACCGAACGCGTTGGGGCCATCGGGCTGGTCGCCGCTGCTCGACGGCTGCCGCGCGCGCGGGGACGAGGTGCAGGCGGGACTGATCGCGGAACTCGATGTGGCGCTGGCGGGCATCCTCGCCGCGTGGCCGTCGGAGGGCGCGCTGCCGGTCGGCCACGTCCACGCGGACCTCTTCCCGGACAACGTCTTCTTCCTGCCAGGCGAGGATGGCAAGCCGCGGGTCTCGGGCCTGATCGACTTCTACTTCGCCTGCACCGACCTGCTGGCCTACGACGTCGCGGTCTGCCTCAACGCCTGGTGCTTCGAGCCGGACTACGCCTTCAACGTGACCAAGGCGCGGGCGCTGCTCTCGGCCTATGACGGGGTGCGGCATTTCTCGGCGGCGGAGCGCGCGGCGCTGCCCGTGCTCTGCCGAGGTGCCGCGCTGCGCTTCCTGCTGACCAGGCTTTACGACTGGACGCACACGCCGGCGGGCGCGCTGGTCACGCGGAAGGATCCGCTGGAATACCTTCGCAAGCTGCGCTTCTTCGCGCAGGCGGACAGCGCGGCGGCGCTCGGGCTATGAGCGCGGATACGAGGCCGCTGGTCGAGATCTGGACCGATGGCGGCTGCAAGCCGAACCCTGGCCCCGGCGGCTGGGGCGCCATCCTCCGCTTCGGCGAGCACGAGCGCGAACTCACGGGCAGCGAGGCGGAGACGACCAACAACCGCATGGAACTGACCGCGGCGATCATGGCGCTGGAGACGCTGAAGAAGCCCTGCCGCGTCACGCTGCACACGGACAGCGAATACGTACGGAACGGGATCAGCCGGTGGATCCATGGCTGGGTGCGCAGCAACTGGCGCAACGCGGCGAAGGAGCCGGTGAAGAACCTGGACCTTTGGCAGCGGCTGCTCGCGGCGGCGAAGGCGCACGAGGTGGAATGGCACTGGGTGCGCGGGCATGCCGGGAACGCGATGAACGAGCGGGCGGACGCGCTGGCGACGGCTGCGCGGGATGCGGCCGTCGGTTGAGGTTGTCGGTGGCTCGATCGGCGCGCAGACGGTCGCGCGCTCCACGCCCGACGGCTACACGCTGTTCCAGTGCACCTCCGGCAGCATCACGGTCAATCCGGTGATGCCGGGCCAGGCCCAGCCGGTGGACGTGACGACGGAGATCATTCCCGTCGCGAACAACGCGCTGTCGCAGTACGGCGTGGTGGTGAATCCGGCGTCGCCCTATCGCAGCCTGCGCGACATCGTGGAGGCGGCGCGCGCCCGCCCCGGCACCGTCACCTATGGCAGCGCCGGCGTCGGCTCCATGCAGCACCTGGCGATCGAGCGCCTGGCGCACATGACCCGCGTGGAGTTCAGCCACATCCCGTATCGCGGCGCGGCGCCGGCAGTGGTGGATCTCGTCAGCGGGCGCTTCGACTTCACCATCACCAACCTCGCCGACATGGTTTCGCAGATCCGCGGCGGCACGCTGCGGCTGATCGGCATCGCGGATGCCAGCGGCTCGCCCCTCTTCCCGGAGACGCCATCCAGCCAGGCCTCCGTTCCGGAGTTCGAGGTGACGAGCTGGTATGGCCTGTGCGGGCCGCGCGGCATGCCGCGCGAGGCGATCGTCGCCCTCGGCAATGCCGCGCGCCAGGCATTGGCGGACCCGACGGTGCGGCAGCGCCTGGTCGAGAACGGACTGATCCCGGCCTATGAGGACGCAAGCACCTTCGGCGCGCGCATCACCTTGGACCGCGAACGCTGGCGCGAGGTGATCCGCGCCGCGAACATCCAGGCGAACTGATACGAAGAGGCATGGGCCGCGCGACGACACCGCGCGGCCAGCTTCGCGGAGGCGCGTGCACCTGCCTCTGGGATAGGACTTCGCGTACCCACGGCCGCATCGTCGCTTCTCGGATCAAACGCGAAGTCACCCGCACTCAATAGCATTCAGGTTTCCGGCGGCGCCGCCAGATACGAGCGCGGCGCCCGCGTTCGTCAGGGAGAGCCGCTGCGGTACGGCAGGGCTCTCCCTCGCAGCCATGGCCTCGCCTACTGCATTTGCACGCCGCCGCGGCGTATGGTTTCGCGGTTCTGTTCCGTCTCGCGCCGGATGCGATCGCTGAAATCGGCCGCGCTCAGTATGTCGATCTCGCCCTGCGCGAGCAGGAGCTGCCGGGTGCGCGGCACGGCGACCGCGGCATTGATGGCGTTCCACAGGCGCTCCTGGATGGCCCGAGGCGTTCGCCTCGGCGCGGAAACGGCGTTCCAGAAGGTGGCCGAGATATCAGGGAAGCCCGCCTCGCGCGTCGTCGGCACATCGGGCAGATCCCGCCAGCGCTGCTGCGTGGTGACGGCGATCGCACGGAGAGTGCCGGCCTGGACAAGGGGCACGACGCTCGGCGTATCGAAGATGAAGTCGATCTCCTTCGCGATCAGCGAGGCCTGAGCCGATGCGAGGCCGCGGAACGGCACATGGACCATGTTGAGTCCGGCGATGGCCGACAGCAGCTCGACGGACAGGTGCGTCAGGTTGCCGATCCCGGCGGAGCCGTAGTTCAGCACGCCCGGCATGCGCCGCGCGACCGCCACGAGGTCCTCCAGGCTCCGCACGCCGCGCATCCTTTCGGACTGCGGGTTGATCACGACGATGAACGGGCTTGCGGTAACGGGGGTGATGGGCGCGAAGTCGCGCAGGGGCTCATAACGCGCATCCCGATACAGCAACGGGTTCACCGTGATGCTGCTCGCGTTCGAAACCAGGAGCGCATAGCCGTCGGGCTCCGCGATCGCGACGCCGGCTGCAGCAAGACTGCCATTGGCGCCAGGGCGATTCTCCACGATCACCGGCTGCCCGAGCTGGTTCCGGAGCTCATCAGCGAGGATGCGCGCCGTCAGGTCGGTCGAATTGCCTGGCGGGAACCCGACGAGGATCCGGATCGGCCGGGTCGGATAGTTGTCGGCGCGCAGGGTGCGCGGCGCGGCGAGGACCGCGAGCGGCGCACCGAGCAGCAGCCGTCGCGCGACGCCAAGGCGCCGGATGTGTCGATCTGTCATTTCGTTTCCTTCCCTAAGCCCGAATCTGCCCGCAGGCGCTACCAGGTGTCGATCCAGCGCCGCTCGGCCTGCCGCAGCGTCTCGGCGGGCGGCTGCGAGAGCAATCCCTGCCTGATCCAGCGTCTTGTCTCCGCAGGGTCCACCACATCGTCGATGCTGAGATGTGGCGCGATGCGTGTTGCCTTGCCCCGTTCGTACACGGCCTGAACCAGGTCCTGGTAACGCGCCTCCCGCGCTGCCTCGTCGGTGATCGCTGCGAGTTCCTTGCGGTAGCCGAGCTTCACCTGCCCCTCGATACCCATGCCGCCGAACTCGGCGGTCGGCCAGGCGATGGTGAAGAAGGACGACTCATGGAAGCTGCCGCCGGCCATCGCCATGGCGCCGAGCCCGTAGGCCTTCCGAAGCACGACGGTGAATAGCGGCACTGACAGCCCCGCCCCGGTCACGAATAGGCGCGCCGCGCGGCGCACCAGCGCCGTCGTCTCTGCTTCAGGCCCGACCATGATGCCAGGCGTGTCGCACAAGGAGATCAGCGGAACGCCGAAAGCATCGCAGAGCCGCGCGAAGCGGCTGATCTTGTCAGCCTCCTGCGCTCCGATCGCGCCGGCCTGCACCATGGGATTGTTGCCGAAGACACCCATCGGCCGACCTTCGATGCGGATCAGCGCCGTCACCGCCCCGGCACCAAAGCGCGGGCGCAGTTCCAGGACGGAGTCCTCGTCGGCAAGGATCTCGATGACGCGCCGCACGTCGTAGGCCCGCGTCCGGCGTTCCGGAATCACATGGCGCAGGCGTGACTGATCGGCGCAGCTCCACTCGGAAACCGTCCCCTGGAAATAGGAGAGGTACTTCTTCGCCGCAGCCACCGCCTCGGCCTCGTCCCGCACGAGGATGTCCACCACGCCGCGCTCGGCATGCATCGGTGCCGGTCCGACATCCTCCGGGCGCACCACGCCAAGGCCGGCGCCTTCGATCATCACCGGCCCACCCATGCCGATGCTCGCATCCTCGGTCGCGATCACGACGTCGCAGCAGCCCAGCAGGGCCGCATTGCCGGCAAAGCAGCGCCCCGCGGCGATGCCCACGAGCGGAACGAGGCCGCTCAAGCGCCCGTAGTTCCAGAAGGTCGGATTCCCGAGGTTCGGCGCGCCGATATAGTCGTCATCGGGCGGCCGGCCGCCGCCGCCCTCCGCAAAGATCACGACCGGCAGGCGCGCCTTCTCTGCGAGCTTGAAGACACGGTCATGCTTCTTGTGGCCGATATAGCCCTGGGTGCCGGCAAACACCGTGTAGTCGTAGGACGCGACCATGCACCGGCTGCCTTCCGGGCCGAACAGCGCGCCGTTCACGCCGGCCAAGCCGCAGATGAATCCGTCTGCCGGGCTGATGTCCCGCAGATGTTCAAGATCGTACCGGCTGTGCCGCCCGGCCACCGCGAGCGGCGCATATTCCGTGAAGGTGCCCGGGTCGCAGAGGTCGGCGATGTTCTCGCGCGCAGTCCGGAGCTTCGTCTTCCGGCGCTTGGCGACGGCTTCGGGCCTCGCCTCGTCGAGCAGCCTTCGATGAAGGTCGAGCACCTCGGCGAGATCGGCACGCACCGCGGTCTCGTCGCAGTCGGTCGCGGCATCTTCCTCGCCCGCATCTTCCGATGACGGCGCGAGCCGCAGGATCACCTCTTGGGGCTCCAGCATGCTGCCGCATTCGGCCAGCAGAGCCTCGATCACGCCGGCAGAGGGCGCGACAATCGTCATCTCCATCTTCATCGCCTCGACGACAGCGAGCTGCTGGCCGCTTCGCACGGCCTGGCCCGGCGTGACGGAGATGTCGATCAGCCGGCACCGCATCGGCGCCGCGACGAGGGACGGATCGTCCGCCGCGGGCGCGGCTGCCCCCTGCGGCCCCGGGTCGTTCCGCCCCTCGGGGCGCGGCAGCACGTCGCCGAGCCCGGCAGCGGGGCGTGCCAGCACCTCCTGGTGCCGTTCGAGGAAGTCCGTCGTGACAGCCCAATCGCCGAACCGCGGCAGGTCGAGCAGGTTTCGCAGCATGGTCAGGTTGGTCGGGATTCCGGCGATACGGAACTCGCGCAGCGCCCGCCGCGAGCGTTGCAGCGCGTCGCCGAAATCCGGGGAGGCGCTGTGGCAGACGACCTTGGCGAGAAGGGAGTCGAAGTTGCGACTGGGCGCGAAGCCGGAATAGGCGAAGGTGTCGACGCGGATCCCCGGACCGGAGGGGATATCGAAGGCCTCGAGACGGTCGCCGCCGGCCTGCGGATGGCCTGAGGCCTCCATCGTGACGCGCAGTTGGATGGCATAGCCGCGCGGGGCCGGGATCCGATCCTGCTCCAGCCCCAGATCGGCGAGCGTCCGACCCGCGGCGACCTGAAGCTGAGCCTTCACGAGGTCGATGCCGGTCACTTCCTCGGTGATGGTGTGCTCGACCTGAAGGCGAGGGTTCGCCTCGATGAACACATGGCGATCCTCGCCCGAGACCAGGAACTCGAAGGTGCCGAGCCCACGGTAGGATGCGGCCGACGCCATGCGCAGCGCCGCCTCCGTCAGGGCCTGGCGCAGCGTGGGCGACAGGGAGGGGCTTGGGGCGACCTCGACGACCTTCTGGTGTCGCCGCTGGATGCTGCAATCGCGCTCGCCGAAGCAGGCGACTGTGGTGCCATCGCCAATCACCTGCATCTCGATGTGCCGCGCGTCGGGGATGAGTTCCTCGACGTAGAGCGCGCCATTGCCGAACGCCGATCGCGCCTCGGACTCGCAGCGCGCGTAGGCCTCCGCCAGTTGCCCGGCCTCCCGCACCTGGCGCATGCCGCGCCCGCCGCCGCCCGCGACCGCCTTCACCATGACCGCAGCGCCGGGTCCGAGGCCGGCCATGAAGTCCGCCATCGCCTCGAGGCTGGTCGGCCCATCCGTCCCGCGCGGGACGGGGACGCCATGCTGACGGGCGAAGACACGCGCCGTGGACTTGTCCCCGAAGAGACGCAACTGAGCAGGCGCCGGCCCGACGAAGATGAGCCCGGCTTCGGTGCAGGCTTGAGCGAAATCGGCATTCTCGCTGAGAAAGCCGTAGCCCGGATGGATCGCCTGGCACCCCTGCGACTGCGCCAGGGCGATCAGCTGCGCCCCATCGAGATAGGCGGCAGGGCCATGGCCGCGAAGGGGCACGGCATCCGCCACCGCGAAGCGGTGCATGGAGGCATCGTCATCCTCGGAATAGACGGATACCGGCCGTAGCCCGAGTTCGGTTGCCGCGCGGGCGATGCGAAGGGCGACCTCGCCACGGTTGGCGATCAGCAGCGCGTCGAAGGGCCGCGTCGCCGCAGCACCGAAGTCCATCATCAGGCGAGTCTCCATCATTCTTCAGCCCGGGGCTCACAGCCTCTCGCGTCGTATGCGGACGCCGGCCGCTTCCCTGTCCCAGGTTCCCTCGGCCACCCCCTCATCACGCAGGGGCTGCTTCTGGATCTTGTGCGAGGCCGTCTTCGGCAGCGCCGCGACGCTGCGGACGTAGCGGGGGATCATGAAGTGGGGCAGGCGCGGCTCGAGGAACCGAAGCAGTTCCAGCGGGTCGACGACGGCGCCCGGCGTCGGGACGAGGACGGCCATCAGGTCCTGCTCGCTGTCCTTGCTGGGCACACCGATCACCGCGGCCTCGGCCACCGATGGGAAGGCCAGCACTTCGGCTTCGACTTCGAAGGAGGAGATGTTCTCCCCGCGACGCCGAACGGTGTCCTTCAGCCGATCGACGAAGAAATAGTTGCCGGCCGCATCGCGCGAGAAGCAATCCCCGGTATGGAACCAGCCGTTCCTCCAGGCGCCGGCCGTTGCCTCGGGATTCCTGTGATACCCGCTGGTCAGCGCCCATGGCGTTTCGTGGCGAACCACCAGTTCGCCTCGCATGCCCGCCGGAAGCTCACAGTCGTTCTCGTCCACGATCCGGAGCTCGAAGCCCGGCCGCACCCTGCCGCAGGTGCCCTGGGCCTTGGGGTTCGGCTCGGTGACCAGGGGCGCGCCGAGCTCGGTCATGTTGTAGACGGAGTAGACGTCCACGCCGAACCTCGTGGCGAAGGCCTCCTGCTCATCGAGCGGCGCGATGATGACGTTTCGCAGCGTGTGGTCGCGGTCTTCATCGGACGGCGGCTGGCCGACGAGGAACTTGGCCATCGCGCCCATGAGCGTCGCGCTCGTCGCCCGGGTCCGGCGCACCGCCGGCCAGAAGGTGTCGGTGGTGAAGGGCCCGGCCATCGCGACCGAGCCACCGCAGAAGAGCATCCGGTTGACGCCGGTGATGCCGCCCTGGTGGTAGAGCGGCAGCGTCATCAGGCAGCGGTCCTCGGCGCTGAGAAAGGCCGCGCCGACGGCGATCGTGTACTGCTGGAAGTAGGATTGGCAGACGCCCTTGGATGGGCCGGTGGTGCCGGAGGTGAACACGATGCTCTGGGTATCCCAGGGCATGATCTCGCGGTCCGGAACCGGCGCTGCGCCGCCGGCATCCAGGATGTCCGAAGCGGGGCGCCAGCCCGGAGGCGGCGCGCCTTCACCCCCGACCACGACGCATCGCGGCGGCAGCGCCGCGCCCGCGGCGAGGCGACCGATCAGTCCATGATGGGCGATCAGCATGGCGCCGCCGGCGATCGCCAGGACGGTGTCCACGATCCGGCCGCGATAGGCCGTGTTCACGGGCACGAAGACAGCGCCGAGATGATTGATGGCGAACCAGAAGACCAGGGCTTCCGGCCCGTTGGGAAGCCAGGTCACGACATGGTCGCCCTGGCGGATGCCCGCCTGATGCAGTCCGGCGGCCGCACGGAGGACGCGCTCCCGGAACCCGACATAGGTCCATTCCTGCCCGTCGTCGAAGACGGCGAAGACGCGGTCCCCACATGAATCCGCCCAGTGCCGCAGGCGAAGCTGCGGCATCATGGCATCGGGCGGCGGCATCCTGGGGTCGATGTAAGGCTGCGCAACACCATTCATGGCCTTCGGACCTCTTGGCGGATGATCGGCGACCGGCGGATGCGGGACGGTCCGGGCGCGGCGCGTGCGCCTTCGGCTGTCCGAGGGCTTCAGTTCCGCGGAATGCCCAGACGACCGATGAGGACGCGCTCGCGCTCGAACTGCGCGGCGGCCCAGTCGCGATATTCGGCGGCCGACCGGAACCAGATCGATTGATAGAGCGTCGCGATCAGCCGGCGGTTCTCGTCGTCGTGCATGGCTTCGCCGAAGGCGTCCTGCAGGCGCGCCACGACGTTCGCGGCCATGCCCGGCGGCCCCACGATGCCGTAGGGTGCCGTGTGGACCAGGTCGTAGCCGGACTCGCGCACGGTCGGCAGGTTCGGCAGCGCGCCGAGCCTCTCGGGATCGAAGCACGCCAATGCCCGCACCTCGTTGCCGTCCAGCCCGGCGATGCCGGCGAGCGTATTCACGCCCGCCACGGTATGCCCGCCGAGCACGGCGGCATTGATCTCGCCGCCGCCGCGATACGGAACGTGCAGGGTGTCGATGCCGGCGGCCAGGCTGAGGTCCGCCATCGCGATGTACTGGGAGGAACTGACACCTGGCGTGCCGTAGCTGAGCCGGCCCGGATTGGCCTTCGCCCAGTCCAGCAGCTCCTTCAGGGTCGTGAAGGGCGCGTCCTTCCTGACCAGGATAACGAAAGTGTACGACCCGAGGCCAGCGATCCAGGTCAGGTCCCTGAGCGGATCGTAGTCCACCTGCTGCATATGCGGCTGGCGCAGCAGCGGCGCCGTGGAGGCGCCGATCGTGTAGCCGTCCGGGCGGGACGTGCGCGCCATCTGGATGACCGCGGCGGTTCCCGCCCCTCCGGGCCTGTTCTCGACGATGACCGGCTGGCCAAACTTCCGGCCGACGAGTTCGGCGAGCTTGCGATACTGGCTATCGGTACCACCGGCACTGTACGGGACGACGATCTTGACCGGGCGGGAGGGGAATTCGTCCGCCTTCCCGATGCCGGGCACCGCCAGTGTCGTGAGCGCCGCGCCCCCGAGGAGGGTCCGCCGGCCGAAGCCGGCGCGAAGAGTTCCTTGCCCGTTCATAACGTCCCCTACCCTTGCCCGTTGCCGAGGCGCCGTGCCTCGTCCCGGAGGCGATGCGTGGCGGCAACGCAGTCTTCCGAATGGACGAAGCCGGCGAGCGGCCCGGAGCCATTTTGGTTAGCAGGTGTATCGTTATCTAGGTTATCTATATGTCGCAACCCCCTCCCATGCGCGTGTCCGCAGGCGGAGAATGAGGGGCTGGCACGGCGATTGGACATGAGGAACAAGGCGAGGACGGTGCCGCATGTTGGCCGTTGGAGGATGAACAGTGGCGAACCCACCTGATCCGGACGCCGCAGCGCGGTCTCCCCGGGAACGCGGGAAGGATGGGCGGGAAGCCCGCCGCTCGACATCGAGGCGATCCGATGAGTTCCGCGTGAACTACCTGATCCACGATACCTCCCGGATCCGCAGGATGCTGTTCGACCAGGAGATGCGGCCCCATGGCGTGACGCACATGCAGTGGACAACGCTGGCGCAGCTTTCCCGCAGCAAGACGGGCGCCATGGCGCAGGCGGACCTGGCCGCCCTGCTCGGGGTCGGCAAAGTCGCGGTCAGCAGGATGATCGATCGCATGGTGGCGAACGGTCTCGTCGAGAGACGGCCGGACAGGGATGATCGGCGAGTCAACCTGATCCATCCCACCTCCAAGGCAGAGGGCATCCTGAACCGCATGACCGAAGTGAGCCGGAAACTGAATCGCGAGTTGCTGGAAGGTCTGTCCGAGGAGCAGATCTCCGCGATGGAGCATGCGCTGGCGACGATTAAGAAGAACGCCAGGAATCTGCTCCGGAGCGAAGAGGTCACCGAAGAAGGCTGAACGGGTGGGTCGGTGGGCGGCGATCATGCCCGGCGCGTTTCGGGTGCCAAGCCGCCGCGGCGGAGTCTTATCCGCCATCGGTCAGGGCGTGCAGCGGCTGGGAAGTGACCTTCCCCCCGAAAGGGATCCGTCTGAGATGAGAGAGTTGTCCTTCTTGGAAGGAGGCGGGACGCCGAAGAAGCGTCATACGGCGGAGCAGATTATAGGGTTGCTGCGGCAGGCAGAGGTGGAACCGGCCCAAGGTCGGAGGGTGGGGGAGATCTGCCGCGGCCTGCGTGTTTCGGAAGCGAGCTTTTATCGCTGGCGGGCTGCGTATGGCGGCTTGGCGGCACGAGGCCGGCGTCCTGTGCCATGCCGCGGGCAAAGAAGATCAGCATCTTGCGGTGATCGTCATCGACGGCATCCCAAATGCGCAGGTACTCGTCGCGTTGCTCCGACCCAGGCTCGCGGCCCGGCACACGCTCTGCACTCGGCGTCTTCACACGCTTGCTCATCGTCTGCTGCCTCCACGCGTGGCTGTGTCGAGCATGAAGTCCGCTGCACGGCACGCCAAAGTCTTTCGTCAGACGTCTATTTGATCGCACTCAGTTTGCGTCTCACCGGAAATCACGCGTCTGGGGCATCTTCGCGCGACGCGAGCCGGGCTCCGGCCGCTTCACCTCATCGGCGCGACCCAGCATCTGCTCCGCCCGGGCGCCATCCTCCTGGCCATCGATCGCATCCAGCGTGACGAGCAGATCCGACCGATCGATCGGCCGTGACGCGGTCAGATGCAAGATCAGCACCTCGGCGTGCTTGTTCTCGCGCTCGATGCGCCCCAGATCTCTCTGTAGCAACTTCTTTCCAGATGAAGCTGGTACTCATGAGCCGCGTGGCCCTACGCATCATACCCACGCTGGTCGAGAGAATCTGGGGTCGTCCAGACCTCGGGCTCTGGGTTGACGCGGTCCCTACAGCCGTCGGCTCCTTCATAGGTGAAGCTTGGCTGAGTGACATCAACTGCGAGATCGAGACAGGCGGGACGCTCGGCGACCACCTCGCACGCTGCCATGCAGGCCGCACCGGACCCCCATTGCTCGTCAAGCTTCTCTTCACGTCGGCGCCGCTATCGGTGCAGGTCCACCCGACGGACGCCGTGGCCCATGCGTCGGGCACGCTCGCTTCAGGTAAGGACGAGGCCTGGCACATCCTGGAAGCAACACCCGACGCCCAGGTTTGGGTTGGCTTCCAGGAATCAGTCACCGCCAGCGTGCTTCGCGCGGCCTCGGCGGATGGAACGGTGCTTTCGCTGCTGCATCAGCATGCGGTTCGCGTCGGTGAGACTCTCCTGATCCCTGCCGGCACGGTGCACGCGATCGGCGCCGGCCTGGTGCTTCTGGAGGTGCAGGATCCGATCGATGTCACCTACCGCCTTTTCGACTACGGACGGCCGCGCCCGTTGCAGATCGATGAGGCACTGTCGGTCGCCGATCTCCGTCGCTCCCGCGTTGTCATCGGCGCCGCGACGAACGCGGCGCTACAGACCCTGGCTGTCGCGCCGCGCTTTGTGCTTGAGCGACTTGAGACCGCTGACGGTTTCACGCTGCGGCCGGACAGCAGTCGCGAGCATATCCTTGTGCCCCTCGCGGACGGCGCCACGATGGATGGTCGCGCCCTGGCGCGCGGCGCGGCCGTGTTCGTCCCGGCGATGAGCAACCCCGTCAGATTTGCCGGTGCGGCACTCGCGATACTGCATCCTGGCCCCGGCCCAAGCCCCTGCCTCGCGATGGGCTGAGCCGTCAGCCCATTGCGTCGAGCAGATCCGCTATGGGCATCACGGCAAAGCGCGTGGCGGTATCTGAGGTCGCATAGGGCAGCATCAACCTTCCTGCATGCACCAACGAACCGCAGGAATAGACGACGTTCGGCACATAGCCGTTTCGCTCGCCCCCGATCGCCGTCAGCAGAGGCTTGCGCAACCGCGCGATCATCCGGCTCGGATCGTTCAGGTCCAGCAGCGCCGCGCCAATGCAGTAGCGACGCATCGGGCCCACACCATGGGTGATGACAAGCCAACCTTCCGGCAGTTCGATCGGGCTGCCGCAATTGCCGATCTGCACGAATTCCCAGGGCTCCGCCGCGGAGAGGATTTCCGTCGCGTCGTTCCAGACGTGTAGGTCGTCGGACGTGACCAACTGCAGCGTCTCACCATCCGAGCGCGCCAGCATCGCATAGCGCCCACCAATGCGACGCGGGAACATCGCCATGCCCTTGTTGCTGACCGCATCCCCACGCAGCGGTATGAAGGAGAAGCGGCGGAAATCGTCGGTCCGCAGCATCTCGGGCGCGATCTCCCGCCCGGAATAGGCGGTGTAGGTGGCGAAGTAGGTAACGCGACCGTCATCTTCGACGAAGCGGACCAGACGCGCATCCTCGATGCCGTTGCGCTGCTGCTGGGTGATCGGAAAGATGACGCGCTCGCCCAGCTCCGTGCCGGGTTGAAATGTCACATCGTAGGCATCGGCCAGCCGCGCTGCGGTGCTGCGCCGTGGGGTCGTGGCGAAGCGGCCCGGTGGATCAAGGCGGATCTCGCCCGCCCCGGTGACCGCGCCGGAGCAGAAGCAGATCGAGCTGATGTGGCCCTCGCCAGTGGCTCGGAGACTCATCACGAAGCGCAGTTCATCCGCATCAAGCCCCGTCTGGTCTGGATGCGGGACGATCGACGGGTTGAACAGCGCGGTCGATTGGAAGCTGTACTCGTTGCTGAAGAAGGCGCCGATCAGCAAACGTCGTGCCTCGATCGGGTCGTCCGCCAGGCCCAGCAGGTCGCGGATCTGGGTGTAGCGCTCGGCGAAGGCGGTCGCGAGGTCGGCATGGCGCGCACCAAAGTCGCGTAGCGTTGTCGCGAACTCCGCTTCGACCGCTGCCGCGTCCATCGCCAGGATCCGGTCGATCAGGCGCGTCGCGCGCAGCAGGTCCGACCGGTGCAGGTCCCGCGGATCGAGGGCGGAGAGAAACGGACGCAGGATGACCCGGGCAGGGTCGGGTTCGATCAGGGTCGGCAGCCTGACCAGGCCGGCATAGCCGTCGGTCACTCGGCGACCTGCACGAAGCCGTCCGCAAGGCTGAGTGACGCCGCATTCAGCGCAGCGCGAAGCTCCGTCGAGGCCATCAGGAAGGCAAGCGTCGACTCCGCACCCTGGTTTCCGTTCACGCGGTCGCATAGCAACCCGTCGCAGCATCCGCCGGTGCTTGCGTCGTACAGCGGCTGCCCGAGGTCGTTGTCGCCGAGAAACCAGGCGAAGGCGCGCTGGGCCTCGGTGAGCCAGACGCCGTCGCCGGTCACGCGCCAGGCCTCGAGGCACGCACTGATGGTGGCGGCAGCCTCAAGCGGCTGCTGGTCGTACACCGCGCGTTCTTTGCCGCGGCGCCAGAAGCCTTCGGAGCCGATCGGGCGGAAATGCCCGGCCTCAGCGGTTTGGGCCTCGCAGAGCCAATCGAGCGCCTCGATGCCGAGCGTGGCCCATTCCGGCCGTCCGGCCTGATGCCCGGCGGCGATCAGTGCCTGCGGCAGTCGGGCGTTGTCGTAGGATGCGATCTCCTCGAACCAGGTCCAGCCCGGGCGTCGATTGCCGCGCAGATGATCGTAGAGCCGCTCCGCAAGGGTCGTCCGCAGCCGCGCCAGGCGCAGATCCTCCGGCCGTGTCGCGAGGGCTTCGAGAGTACCCAGCAGGGCGAAGGCCCAGGCGCGCTGGGAGGTCAGCGCGAGTACTGGCGGCGCGGCCCCTTCGAGCAGTCCATAGGCCCAGGCACGATGCGACGCGTCGGCGGCATTCGCCGCAACGGTTCCGATCGCCCAGACAGCGCGCCCGTGACTGTCGTCGGAGCCGACCACCTCGAGCCAGCGCCGGTCATAGGCCATGAAGTTGCGGAACCGCCCAGCCTTGGCATCCCAGGCGTGCTGGACGAAGGCTGCCGTGATGCCGAACAGGTCGCCCGCGGGGGGTGGTGCCGTGCGACCGGCGGTCAGCTGCGTGGCGAGGATCAATCCGCGGGCGTTGTCATCGAGACAATAGCCATGCGCGCGGTCGATGATCGCGAGCGTCGCGTGCTGTGCGAGGCCGGTCGGGTCCAGCAATTGTGCGAGATGCGCAAGGTTCACCGGCGGGACGACGTCGCCCTGCGGCGAAGAGCCCGGCCGCAGCGGCGCCACGACGCCAGCCATCTTTGCCACAGCCGACGCCTGTCGCGGCTTTGCACGATGCGACGCTTCCAGCCTTACCTGATCGAAGACATCGCGATAGCGCTCGCCGATGCGCGACCATCGCATGTCGCGTCCGAGCATATAGGCCGTCTCACGCATCGCCCGCAGCCGGTCAGGATCGGCGAGCAGCCCCACCACCGCTGCAGCGATGGCCGGTGGATCGGTGAAGGGCACCAGCACGCCGCGCCCCTCCGCCAACAGTTCCGCGGCGTGCCAATAGGGTGTCGAGACCACCGCCTTGCCCATCCCGAAGCTGTAGGCGAGCGTGCCGGAGACGCTCTGCGCTTCATTTAGATATGGCGTGAGGTAGATATCTGCCGTGGCGATGGCGCGTGTCAGCGTCGGCAAGTCGACGAAGCGGTCGAGGAAGCGCACATGGTCGCTCACGCCAAGCTGCGCGGCCAGGCGCTTGAGGGAGTCGCGATGCGCCTCGCCTTCGCGTCGCAGGATATTTGGGTGGGTGGCGCCGACCACCAGGTAGAGCGCATCCGGTCGGTGCGTGACGATGGCGGGCATCGCGCGGATGGCCTGTTCGATGCCCTTGCCGGGAGACAGCAGCCCGAAGGTGAGCAGCACAGTCCGCCCAACGGCATCGAATTCGGCCTTATGCCCAGCGGGCGGATTCTCGGCCGGCGTCTCCGGAATGCCGTGCGGGATCACAGTGATGCGGTCGGCCCGCACATCGTGGACGCTGGTCAGAATCCGCTGCGACCGTTCGGTCATCACCACAAGACGATCGGCATGGCGGATGACCTCCTCCATCACGCGGAACTGGCCGCGCGTGGGGCGGTCCAGCACGGTGTGCAGGGTCGCGACCACCGGCATCGTCGCACCTTCGAGGAGGGTCAGCACCCGCTCCCCGTCGCGATCGCCGAATATGCCGTATTCGTGCTGGACGCAGAGGACGTCGGCGTTCACCTCGCCGAGGAACTCGGCAGCGCGGCCAAAGGCGCGCGTGTCGTTCTCGGGGATCTGGAGCCAGACCTCTGACGGATAGGCGTGACTGGCACCCGTCTCCGTCATCGCCAGGACGAAGCATTCGGCGCCAGGCAATGCGCCGGCAACGGCGGTCCGCAGGTCGCCCGTGAATGTGGCGAGGCCACACATTCGTGGAGGATGGTTTCCGAGGAATGCGATGCGATGGAGCGGCGGGGCGGAAGGAATCATTGTGGCGCGGCTCCTGCTGCTGATTCGGCTAGCGGATGGTGTTGAATCCAATGCGCGCGACACCTGCTCCGTTCGCGGCATTACCGCTTCCAACCTCCGTCTCGCGCGATTGGCCGAGCGCCGGGCGTCGTCTTCGAAGACCTGCGTCAGGTGAGGTTCGCGAGAACCACGGGCGCAAACACGCCCATGCGTCGGCACCCCGCGCAACGGATCAAGCTTGGCAGGAAAACGTGCACCGGGCTCGATCGTGAACGAGAGCGCAGGCCGGACCGCACGAGTCTGACGTTACGCAAGTGGTGCGCCAGCGCGTGATCTACAACCCTACGCGCGACGGTTGGCGGAAATGAGCGGTGTCGTTGCCTCCGATCAGTTGGCCGACAGGTAGCCGAGCTCACAGCGTGCTCCAGCTTCTGATGCACGTTCACCGACGCTGGCTTGTCGGCTGAGAATGGCTGGGCAAGATCTGAGTCGGTGTTGACAAACGCACCCTCGCTCGCAGCGAGGATGGCGCCGAATGAATCATGGACATTCGGGTCGGGAAGGCCCAGTTGATTAGCACTCTGCCCGTGAGAGTGCTAGGCGCCTGCCAACGCGGCGCGCGCTCGCCGCAGCGGGGCAATCCACAAGAAGCTTAAGGAGAGGGCCGCATGACCTTCCGTCCCCTGCACGACCGCGTTCTCGTTCGCCGCATCGAAGCGGAAGAAAAGACCCGCGGCGGCATCATCATCCCCGACACCGCCAAGGAGAAGCCGCAGGAAGGCGAAGTCGTCTCCGTCGGCGCTGGCACCATCAACGAGAAGGGCGAGATCCGCCCGCTCGATGTGAAGGCCGGCGACCGCATCCTGTTCGGCAAGTGGTCGGGCACCGAGGTGAAGCTCGATGGCGAAGAGCTCCTGATCATGAAGGAGTCCGACATCATGGGCATCCTCGAGGGCTCCGCCGAGGCGAAGAAGGCCGCCTGAGGCGCCGCTTCGTCCGACCCCCGACACACAGACATCAAGAGGTAAACACACATGGCTGCTAAGGACGTGAAGTTCGGCGCCTCCGCGCGCGAGCGAATGATTCGCGGCGTGGACATCCTGGCCGACGCCGTGAAGGTGACGCTGGGCCCGAAAGGCCGCAACGTATTGCTCGACAAGAGCTACGGTGCCCCACGCATCACGAAGGACGGCGTGACGGTCGCCAAGGAAATCGAACTGACCGACAAGTTCGAGAATATGGGTGCGCAGTTGGTGCGCGAGGTGGCCACCAGAACCAGTGACACGGCTGGCGATGGCACGACGACGGCGACGGTCCTGGCCCAATCGATCGTCCGTGAGGGTGCCAAGGCAGTGGCTGCCGGCATGAACCCGATGGACCTCAAGCGCGGCATAGACAAGGCCGTTGCACTGGTCGTCGCGGACCTTGAGAAGAACAGCCGGAAGATATCGAGCTCGGCCGAGGTCGCCCAGGTCGGCGCGGTTTCCGCCAACGGTGACACAGAGATCGGCGAGATGATTGCCAAGGCGATGGAGAAGGTCGGCAAGGAAGGTGTCATCACGGTCGAAGAAGCCAAGAGCGTGGAGACCGAACTGGATATCGTCGAGGGCATGCAGTTCGACCGCGGCTACGTCTCCCCGTACTTCATCACGAATGCGGAGAAGATGATCGTGGAGATGGATGACCCCTACATCCTGATCTTCGAGAAGAAGCTGTCTGGCCTTCAGGTGATGCTTCCGCTGCTTGAGGCGGTGGCTCGGACGGCTCGCCCATTGCTCATCCTCGCCGAGGACGTCGAGGGCGAGGCGCTGGCCACCCTGGTGGTCAACAAGCTGCGCGGCGGCCTGAAGGTCGCGGCGGTGAAGGCGCCGGGCTTTGGTGATCGCCGCAAGGCACTACTCGAGGACATTGCAATCCTCACCAGCGGCCAGGTGATCAGCGAGGATCTCGGCATCAAGCTCGAGAACGTCACGCTAGAGATGCTGGGCCATGCCAAGACCGTGCGGATCGAGAAGGACAACACGACGATCATCGACGGCGCCGGCAAGAAGGACGACATCCAGGGCCGGATTGCTCAGATCAAGGCGCAGATCGAGGAGACCACCTCGGACTACGACCGCGAGAAGCTGCAGGAGCGCCTGGCGAAGCTGGCCGGCGGCGTAGCCATCATCCGCGTCGGCGGCTCGACCGAGGTCGAGGTCAAGGAGCGCAAGGACCGCGTCGATGACGCGCTGCATGCGACCCGTGCGGCGGTCGAGGAAGGCATCGTCCCGGGCGGCGGCGTGGCCCTGCTGCGCGCCTCCCAGAAGCTGGCTGGCCTGAAGGCGGACAACGCGGACCAGCAGGTCGGCATCGAGATCGTGCGCCGCGCGATCCAGGCGCCGATCCGCCAGATCGCCGAGAACGCCGGCAAGGACGGCGCCGTGGTCGCCGGTGAGGTGCTGCGCACCGACACCTACGAGTACGGCTACGACGCGCAGTCGGGCGCGTATAAGGACTTGGTGGCTGCCGGCATTATCGACCCGACCAAGGTCGTCCGTTCCGCATTGCAGGGAGCGGCATCGGTCGCTGCCCTGTTGATCACCACCGAGGCGATGGTGGCGGAGCGGCCAGACCGGAACGCTTCAGCAGGTGGCCCGCCTGGCGGCGGCATGGGCGGGATGGGCGGCATGGATTTCTGACTGTTGTCCCGACCATCTGCGATCTCGGGAGGACGGGTCGAAGGGCCCGTCCTTCCATGCCGGGGAGAAGGCTGCACGATCAAGCCCTGGGATTAAACGCCTGGCTTTTCGGATCGCCGGGGCAAGGCAATGCGCGGCCACGGCGATCCAGGCGAGCGAGCAGCACCAGGCCGCCTGTCGCCGAGATGACTGATGCGACGAGGATGCCCAGTTTCGTCCTGGGCGACGCGACGGATGCGCTCGACCCGCCCTCGGCCGATGTCATGCTGCGCCTCATCGTGGAATTGCTGCCGCTGGCCGGCATCGTCCTGATCGGGCGGCACCCAGGGTCGGCGGAGATCTTCAGCCGGCGGCTGACGCTGGAGCGCGCGGCCGACGGCGACATCCTGCTCAATGAAGTCTACGCACGGCGTCAGGCGGCGAAGGCGCCGCGCCCCAGGCTGCTCAGCGTCATCGATTGGCTGCGCGAGGGATACGGGCGCTGATGGGAACCGCGCCGGCGGATCAAGGTCCCTGAAGCGGCGTCAGCGCTCCCGCGGCTCATCGGGTAGGTGGAAGCTCTTCCGCTGCACCCAGCGGAAGCCCTCATGCTTCGTGATGGTCGCAATCTCGACCGCTCCGCCAACGGATTTCGGCAGGAAGACGGCGAAGC
>NZ_JAAEDM010000048.1 GCF_018129065.1 Neoroseomonas soli
CTCCTGCGGCCGCCGCCGCCGCGGCGCCCGCGCCGAGGCCCGCCGCGGCGCCAGTCGCCATCACCGCGGCGCATACCGCGGTGCCCAACAGCAGCATGCGCAAGGTCATCGCGCGCCGCCTGTCGGAATCCAAGGCGACCATCCCGCATTTCTACGTGACGATGGATATCGAGATCGACGCGCTGCTGAAGCTGCGCGCCGACCTCAATGCGCGTTCGCCCAAGGACGGCCCAGGGGCCTACAAGCTCAGCGTCAACGACCTGGTGATCAAGGCGACGGCGGCCACGCTGCGGCGCTTCCCGTCCTGCAACGCGACCTGGACCGAGGACGCGATCATCCAGTACCACGACGTCGACATCTCGGTGGCCGTGTCCATCCCGGAAGGGTTGATCACGCCGATCGTGCGCAGCGCCGACAAGAAGGGCCTCGCGGCGATCAGCAACGAGATGAAGGACCTCGCGGCGCGCGCCAAATCCGGCAAGCTGAAGCCCGAGGAATTCCAGGGCGGCGGCTTTTCCATCTCCAACATGGGGATGTACGGGGTCAGCGACTTCAGCGCGATCATCAACCCGCCGCAGGCCGGCATCCTCGCGGTTTCCGCCGGGCTGCAGAAGCCTGTGGTGAAGGACGGGGCGCTCGCCATCGCGACGGTGATGACCTGCACGCTCAGCGTCGATCACCGCGTCATCGACGGTGCGCTCGCCGCCGAGTTCATCCAGGCGCTCAAGCGCACCATCGAGGATCCGCTGAGCCTGCTGCTGTGACCTTGCTGTCGATCCGCGAGGCGGTGCCCGCCGACGTGCCGGTCATCGCGCGCTTCGTGCGCGCGCTGGCGGAGTTCGAGAGGCTGGCGCACGAGGCGGTCGGCACCGAGGCGGATTTCCACGCCGCCATCTTCGGCACGCCGCAGCGCGCGGGCTGCCTGATGGCGGAATGGGAGGGCGAACCCGCGGCGATCGCGCTGTATCACTGGACCTTCTCCACGTTCCTCGCGAAGCCGGGGCGGTGGCTGGAAGACCTCTGGGTGGAACCGCGCTTCCGCCGCCGCGGCATCGCCAAGGCGTTGTTCGCGCGGCTGGCGCAGGACACGCTGGCGGAAGGCGGCGGGCGTCTTGCCTGGAACGTGCTCGATTGGAACACGCCGGCCATCGCGACCTATGACGCGATGGGGGCGCAGGCTCTCAAGGAATGGATCACGCGCCGCCTGTCCGGCGATGCGCTGAGGTCCCTGGCAGTGGAGGCGACGTGATGGCCGAGCAATTCGACCTCGTGGTGGTGGGCGGCGGCCCCGGCGGCTACGTCTCGGCGATCCGCGCGGCGCAGCTCAAGATGAAGGTTGCGCTGGTGGAGCGTGAGCACCTCGGCGGCATCTGCCTCAACTGGGGCTGCATCCCGACCAAGGCGCTGCTGCGCGCCTCCGAGATCAACCACCTGCTGCACAGCCTCGATCACTACGGTTTCGCGGCGGACAACGTGCGCTTCGACTTCGCGAAGGTGGTGAAGCGGTCGCGCAATGTCGCGAACCAGCTTTCCATGGGCGTGAAGGGGCTGCTGAAGAAGAACAAGGTCACGGTGTTCGACGGGCACGGAAAGCTCGCCGGACCCGGCAAGCTGAGCGTGACCAAGGACGGCAAGCCGGTCGCCGATATCGCGGCGAAGCACATCATCCTCGCGACCGGCGCGCGGGCTCGCGTGCTGCCGGGGATGGAGCCGGACGGCAAGCTGATCTGGACCTACAAGGAAGCCCTGGTCCCGCCGGCGATGCCGAAGCGGCTGATCGTGATCGGCTCGGGCGCCATCGGGTCGGAGTTCGCCTCCTTCTTCCTGAACATGGGCGCCGAGGTGACGCTGATCGAGGTGCTGGACCGCATCCTCCCGGTCGAGGACGCCGAGGTTTCCGCCTTCGTGCACAAATCCTTCACCAAGCAGGGAATGAAGGTCATCACCGGCGCCAAGGTGCAGGGTGTGCGGAAGGAGGGCGACAGCCTCGCCGCCATCGTCGAGGCCGGCGGCAAGGTCACGGAGATCAAGGCCGACCGGTTGATCTCCGCGGTCGGCATCGTCGGCAATGTCGAGGATATCGGCCTCGAAGGAACCAAGGTTCAGGTGGACCGCACCCATGTCGTGACCGACGCCATGGGCCGCACCGGGGAACCGGGCGTCTATGCCATCGGCGACCTGACCGGCCCGCCCTGGCTCGCACACAAGGCCAGCCACGAGGGCGTCATCACCGTCGAGGCCATCGCCGGGCTGCATCCGCACGCGATGGACACCCTGAACATCCCGGGCTGCACCTATTGCCGTCCGCAGGTGGCCTCGGTGGGGCTGACCGAAGCCGCGGCGAAGGAGAAGGGCCACGAGGTGAAGGTCGGCCGCTTCCCCTTCATCGGCAACGGCAAGGCGATCGCCCTCGGCGAGCCCGAAGGCTTCGTGAAGACCGTGTTCGACGCGAAGACCGGCGCCCTGCTCGGCGCCCACATGGTTGGGCCGGAGGTCACCGAAATGATCCAGGGCTACACCATCGCCCGCACCCTGGAGACGACCGAGGCCGAACTGATGCACACGGTCTTCCCGCACCCGACCATCAGCGAGGCCATGCATGAGAGCGTCCTCGACGCCTATGGCCGCGTGATCCACATCTGAGGCAGGGCGGCCCTGCGCCCGGCAAGCCTCGCAGGGCAGTAACAAACCCCTTATATGCCGGGCCGGAACGCCCCATGACGACCCGTATCGAAATCGACCACCGCAATGCCCTGACGGGTGCCGCCCGGCACCCGGAAAAGGCTCATCGCCCGGACAACCCCATCCAGCGCAAGCCCGCCTGGATCCGGGTCAAGGCGCCGACCAGCCCCGTCTATCACGAGACGCGGGCCCTGATGCGCGAGCAGAAGCTCGTCACGGTCTGCGAGGAAGCGGCCTGCCCGAACATCGGGGAATGCTGGTCCCAGCGCCACGCCACCATGATGATCATGGGGGAGACCTGCACGCGTGCATGCTCCTTCTGCAACGTCGCGACCGGCATCCCGAAGGCACTGGACGCGGACGAACCGCGCCGGGTGGGGGAGGCGGTGGCCGGCCTCGGCCTCCGGCATGTGGTGGTGACCAGCGTGGACCGCGACGACCTGGCCGATGGCGGGGCGGAACATTTCGCCCGCACCATCCGCGCCATCCGCCAGGCCGCGCCCGACACCACCATCGAGGTCCTGACGCCCGACTTCCTGCGCAAGGACGGCGCGCTGGAAGTCGTCGTCGAGGCCCGGCCGGACGTCTTCAACCACAACCTCGAGACCGTGCCGGCGCTCTACCCGACCATCCGGCCGGGGGCGCGCTACTATCACTCGCTGCGTCTGCTGGACCGGGTGAAGCAGCTCGACCCCTCCATCTTCACCAAGTCCGGGATGATGGTCGGCCTCGGCGAGAAGCGGATCGAGGTGCTGCAGGTGATGGACGACCTGCGCTCGGCGGATGTGGATTTCCTCACCATCGGCCAGTACCTGCAGCCGACGGTGAAGCATGCGGCAGTGGACCGCTTCGTGACGCCGGAGGAGTTCGGCGACTACGCCGCCGCCGCGCGCGGCAAGGCCTTCCTGCTGGTCTCCGCCACGCCGCTGACGCGGTCCTCCTACCATGCGGACCGGGATTTCGCGGCGCTGCGCGACGCGCGCGAGGCGCGCCTTTCCGCCCGCGCCTGACATGCCGACGCACGCCGAGAAGAAGATCCTTCGCTACTCGCCGGAGCAGATGTTCGACCTGGTGGCGGATGTGCGGCGCTATCCGGAGTTCCTGCCCTGGTGCGTCGGCGCGCGCGTGCTGTCGCGGACGGACGGCGAACTCGTCGCGGACCTGACCATCGGCTTCAAGATGTTCCGGGAGACCTTCCGCTCCCGCGTCACGCTGGAGCGGCCGCACCACGTCCATGTCGCCTATGAGACCGGCCCCTTCCGCTACCTGAACAACCACTGGCGCTTCAACGCCGTGCCGCAGGGCTCCGAGGTCGATTTCTTCGTCGATTTCGAGTTCCACAGCCGAATCCTCCAGATGGCGATCGGCGTGGTGTTCAACGAGGCAGTGCGTCTGATGGTGCGCGCCTTCGAACGGCGCGCCATGGCGCTCTATGGCCGGAAGACGGTGCAGGTGACGCCGGGGACGCCGGCGCCCTCTGCGATGGGCTGAAGCCGGCCGGCGCCACTGCTGCCCGGTTTCAGTGCGGCGCGCCTTCCCCGATGCGGTGCAGCAGCCGCCCGCCATCGGCCAGCGCGATGACGACCAGGATCTCCTGCGCCCGCGGCGCGTCGCCCAGCATCACCGTCATGGCGTCGAAATGCCCGCGCGACCAGGCGTCGTCCTTGTGCCCCAGGGGCAGGTCGAGAGGCGCCCCCGGCGGGCCGATCTTGACCACGGAGGGGATCAGCGCCGCCCCGCCGCCGATCGCGGCCCGCAGCGGCTTGCCCATCTTCGGGTGCAGGAGCGCGTGGCCGTGCTCGAGTTCCCCCGCCGTGCCGACGATCGCCCCCTTGCCATAGGAGACCGGCGGCCCGTCCAGCATCTTCAGCAGGTCGGGCGCGACCCGTTCCGCCAGCGCGGCGCCGGCGTCGATCAGGTTCGAAAGGTCGCGCACGAACCGCCCCGCGAAGGGATTGGCGATGGCCGCCAGCGCCACCGCCCGCACGACCGGGCGCGCGCAATCGGCGCCCATCTCGGAAAAGGCCTGCTCGCGCAGCAGGGCGAGCTTGCGGATCTGGACCATGGTGTCCTCCCCCTCTGGCCGGATCGTGGCGCCGGGGGCATGCTTCCTGCAACCCTCCCGCAACTGGCCACAGAACAGGTCTCATCATGGTCCACGCCCCGAACCGCCCGCCCGCCGGCGCGCCGCCCGTCCGCATCAACCTCTATTCGGACACGCAGACGCGCCCGACGCCGGCGATGAAGGAAGCGATGGTGCGCGCCGAGGTCGGCGACGAGCAGCACGGCGACGACCCGACCGTGCACGAGCTCTGCGACCGCATGGCCGCGCTGATGGGCAAGGAGGCGGCGGTCTACCTGCCCTCCGGCACCATGTGCAACGTGATCGCGATCCTCACGCATTGCTCCAAGGGCGACGAGGTCATCGCGCACGAGACATCGCACATCCTGCACAGCGAAGGCGGCACCCATGCCGCGCTGACCGGCGTGCAGATCATGCCGATGAAGGGCCCGCGCGGCATGTTCACCGCGGACGACGTGCGTGCCGCGATCCGCCCGAAGACGCGCTACGCACCGCCGCAGCGGCTGCTCGAGGTCGAGCAGACGGCGAATATCGGCGGCGGCGCCGTCTGGCCGCTGGCACAGCTCAACGAGGTCGCGGCCGTCGCGCACGAGCAGGGCTGGTCCACCCACATGGACGGCGCCCGGCTGATGAACGCCTGCGTCGCCGCCGGCATTGCGCCGAAGGACATGGTGGCGAATTTCGACAGCGTGTGGCTCGACTTCACCAAGGGCCTCGGCGCGCCGCTCGGCGCCGTGCTCTGCGGCAGCGAGGAATTCATCGGCCGCGCCTGGCGCTGGAAGCAGCGGCTCGGCGGGTCGATGCGCCAGGCAGGGATCTGCGCCGCGGCCTGCAACCATGCCCTCGACCACCATGTGGACCGGCTGGCGGAGGACCACGCCAACGCCAAGGCGCTGGCCCGCGGGCTGCGCCAGATTCCGGGCGTGGTGGTGGAGGAACCGGACACCAACCTGGTCTTCTTCGACATCAAGGGCGCCGGCATGTCGGTGGAGCAGCTGCAGGCGAAGCTGCAGATGCGCGGCATCGCGGTCTCCGGCCTCGGCGGCCGGGTGCGCGCCTGCACGCATCTCGACGTGACCGCGCCGATGATCGAGGAGGCTGTGACCGAGATCCGCGCCGCGCTCGCCGCGGCCTGATCCCGGGCGGCAGGCGCCGCGGGGGGTTTCAGCCCTTGCGGTGCCGGCCGCCTCGTCGGCCTGGGGGCGCCGGGCACTGCTCCCGATGTGATGCCGCGCACGGCATGATGCCAGCGGCCGCCGGGGATGGTCGATCGCGCTTGGCGCGGCGGGGTGCGCGGGTGTTGCATCGCCCCCGGATCCGGGCCCACCAGGGGGACCGGCGAGGCGAAGGGCCGGGACGCCATGGCGATGCTCACTGCGCCGCACTACCCGATCATCTACGTGCGCGGCTATGCCGGGAACGACGACGAGATCGAGGACACCGTCGCCGATCCCTACATGGGCTTCAACCTGGGTTCGACGAAGATCCGCCAGCAATGGACCGGGCGCGTGGTGCGCCATTACTTCGAATCCCCGCTGGTCCGCCTGATGAAGGATTTCGAGTATCGGGACGTCTATTCCGCGGGCCTCGACGGCGCGGAACTCGACGTGCCGCCGGAGGAGCCGATCGGGCCGCGCTCCATCGTCATCTATCGCTACTACGACCAGGTCTCGACCGCCTTCGGCGAAGGCAAGCAGCGCAGCATGGAGAGCTTCGGCGAGGGGCTCGGGACGCTGATCGGAAAGCTGCGCGACCGCATCTGCGCGACCGAGGAGGAGAAGGCGGGCTTCCGCGTCCACCTGGTCGGCCACTCCATGGGCGGCCTCGTCATCCGCTGCTTCCTGCAGAACGACGCCATCAGCACGCCGGAGGTGAAGGCGCTGGTCGATCGCGTCTTCACCTATGCGAGCCCGCATGACGGCATCGAGTTCGAGATCATCGGCAACGTCCCCGGCTTCTTCACCCGCAACAGCGCGGACAACTTCAACCGCGACCGGATGTGCCAGTACCTCGGATTGCCGGCGGGGACGGAGAAGGTGAACACGCTCGCCGGCAGGTTCGACCCCGACCGCTTCTTCTGCCTGGTCGGCACGAACCCGCGCGACTACACGGTCGCGGCCGGCTGGTCCTCGCGCATCGTCGGGCCGTTCAGCGATGGGCTGGTGCGCATCGACAACGCGCATGTCACCGGCCCCGCGGCGGACCCTGCGCGCCCGACGCGGATCGCCCCGCGCGCCTTCGTCCACCGCAGCCATTCGGGCCACTACGGCATCGTCAATTCCGAGGAAGGCTACCAGAACCTCACCCGATTCCTCTTCGGCGATGCGCGGGTGGACGGGGAACTGCATGTCCGCGAGCTGACGCTGCCACCGGACGTGCAGAAGCTGAAGGACGACGGGAAGCAGATCCGCGCCTCCTACCACTTCGAATGCATTACCGCGGTGCGTGGCGCGCGCTGGGATCTCAGCCGACGCGTGATGGCGGAGAATTCCACGCTCTTCCGCAAGTACGGGGAGCTCTTCCCCGAGAAGGCCGGCGCATTCGACCGTCCGCACCACGACCGGCCGCTGCTCTTCACCACCTTCCTCAATTCCGCGGCGCGGGTGAACAGGCGGCGGCGCTCCCTCGGCTTCAGCGTCGACCTCGGCGTGCTGGTGCCGGAATACGAGGTGGAAGGCGCGCTCTGGCTGCGGAACCACTACCCGGGCGGCTACATCTTCCGCGACAAGATCAACATCGAGGCCATCCCGCCGGAGAACGAAGGCGAAGCCTGGCGCCTGCGCTACGGCTTCGACAGCGACGCGCCCAATGCCGCCACGAAGGAGGCCGAGGCAACGGCGGCCGATGGTGCGCTGACCTTCCTTATCCCCATCCGGCAGAACCGCAGGCCGGGCATCGACGCCGACCTCGTGCTGGTCGCGCGGGGCCGGTAGCCGGGCGCGGTCAGTTCAGCATCCGTGTCCAGGACGCCTTCGGCCCGATGTCCACATGGGTGAAGGACCCGTACCAGCCGATGCCCATGAAGCCGAGATGCTGGGAGAACTGCATCGCCTGGTTGCAGACATCGGCCTGCGCCATGCCGGGCATGACGATGTCCGCCGCCATGCCGCGCATGTGCAGGCTGTTCGGCGCGGCGAAGGGCAGGGAGGCATTGGTCGCCGGCGTGCGATAGCCCGAGATCACCCGCAACGGCCGCGTGTAGCCGAAGCGCTCCTGGATCAGCGACAGCATGTCGAGCAGCAGCGGCGGCGTCGGCCCAGCGAGATTTTCGCGCAGGTCGCGGAACAGGTGCTGCAGCCGCGCGAGCGCCTGGATGTTGTAGTCCTGGCCGGTGCGGTAGGCGACCGCGACTTCCTCGCCGGCATTGTTCTGGACCCAGAGCCAGCGCTGCCGGTCCGGCAGGTCGGCCCGTGCCCGGCCGGCCGGAAGGGCGGCGAGCGACGCGGCCGCGCCGAGGAGACCCCGGCGGCGAAGAGCCTGCGTCATGTCGGACCGCATCCGTTCACAATTTTTATACTGATCGCCCGACCGGCAAGTGTGCAACCGAGTCGTTGATTCGCGCCGAAGTTGCGCGCTTGGTGTGGCCTGCGCGCCGCGCCTCATGCCGCGGGGCTGGTGGGCGGCCGCGCGCGGAACGGGATTCTGATGCCGGGTCAGCCGGATGGCTGGCCGGCAGCAGGGCGTGCCGCGAGCGCCAAGGCCGCCGCCACCGTCGCCGCGCGCACCGCGGCGCGGTCGCCCGGAAAGACGTGGCGCTCCACCACGGGCGGCGCGCCGCGGCGGGCGAGGCCGATGAAGACCAGGCCGACCGGCTTGCCCGGCGTCGCCCCGCCCGGACCGGCGATGCCGGTGCAGGACAGCGCGAGGTCGACCTCGGCCCGCGCCAGCGCGCCTTCGGCCATCTCCCGCGCGACCGGCTCGCTGACCGCGCCATGGGCGGCGAGGGAGGTCTCGCTCACCCCCACCATCCGCACCTTGGCCTCGTTCGAATAGGTGACGAAACCGGCCATCACGACCGACGAGGACCCGGCCACCGAGGTCAGCGCCGCGGCGATCAGCCCCCCGGTGCAGGATTCCGCGGTGGCGAGGGTCTTCCCCTCGCGCTCCAGCGCGGCGAGCAGGTCGCGCGCCTGGTCGAGCGTCGCTTGCGGCAGCATGGTCACAGCACCCCCGGCGCCAGTGCGCCCAGGACGAGAAGCGCCGCCGCCGCGATGGCGCCGGCCAGCATGTCGTCGAGCATCACCCCGGTCGCGCCGGGCAGCCCGTCCGCCCAGGACACCGGCCAGGGCTTGAGGATATCGAGCGCGCGAAAGGCCAGGAAAGCCAGCGCCACGCCAAGCCACCCCGCGCCCGGCAGGGCGGCGAGCGCGATCAGCATGCCCGCCGCCTCGTCCACCACGATCCATCCGGGGTCATCCTCGGGCACCGCAGCCAATACCGCGCGTACCGCGATCCAGCCCGCGACCATGGCCAGCGCCGCGAGCGCGAGGCACGCCCAGGGGCCAAGCAGCACCGCCGGCAGCACCACCAGGGAGCCCCAGGTCCCCGGCGCAGGCCGCAGCCGCCCGGCGCCGCAGAGCGTGGCGACGGCGAGGGCGGGGGTCACGGCACAGCCTCCAGGAAGGCGTCGAGCGCGGCGGCCACGTTCGGCTCGGCCAGCGTCGGCGCATGGCCGGTGCCCGGCACGGTGACGACTTCCATGTCCGGCCGCGCCCGCCGCATCTCCTCGACCGTGTCGGCGGAGAGCAGCGTGCTCGCCTCGCCCCAGACCAGCATCAGCGGCAATCGCCCGAGGCCGCCGAAGAAGGGCCAGAGGTCGGGCGGCGCACCCGCCGCCGCGCCCACCGCATGCTGGCCGATGCGGATGTCCCAGCGCGGATGCCAGCGGCCGTCCGGGCCCTCCGCATAGGTGCGGGCGACGAAGTCGCGCCAGCCTGCCTCGTCCATCAGCGGCATGGGCGGGTGGTTGGCGCGGAACCAGGTCAGCGCCTCCTCGGAGGAGGCGAAGGCGTGGTCGCGGCCGATGAAGTCCACCACCTTCTCGCGCCCGACATGCTCGATGCGCGGCCCGATGTCGTTGAGCGCCACGGCGGCGAGGGAGGCCGGGCGCATCGCCCCGATCGCCATCGCCACCAGCCCGCCGAAGGAGGTGCCGATCAGCGCCACTCCGTGCAGATGCAGCGCCGCCATGGCGTCCATCACGTCGCGGATCAGCGCCTCCGGGCGGTAGCGCCTCGCGTCCTCGGCGCGGGCGCTCTCGCCATGGCCGGCATAGTCGAGGGCGACGACCCGCCGCCTTCCGTCCAGCCGCGCCGCGATCGCCCCTGCATCCAGGGCGGTGCGGCAGATGCCCGGCAGCATGAGCACCGGCGCGCGCCCGTTCGCCCCCGGCCATTCCAGGGCCGAGAGGCGCAGCCCGTCGCGGGCAGCGAAGGCAAGGCGCCGGGGCGTCACCGTCAGCGCCGGAGGTACTGCGCGAGCGGATGTTCCCGCGCTGCCGCGCCCGGGTCCTGGGCGCGGTAGACGACGACGTTCTCGATCACGCGCTGGACGTAGTTGCGCGTCTCGGTGAAGGGGATCTGCTCGATCCAGTCGATCATGTCGACGTCGGCGCCGCGCGGGTCGCCATAGGTGCCGAGCCACTGGTCCACGCGACCCGGCCCGGCGTTGTAGGCGGCGGCGGCGAGCGGCAGGGCGCCGCCGTAGCGATCCAGCATCTGCTCGAGGTAGCCGGCGCCGAGGCGCATGTTCACCTCGGGGCTGGCGGTGAGCTGCACCGGCTGGAAGGGCACGCCGAGGCGCCGCGCCACCAGCGTCGCGGTGGAGGGCAGCAACTGCATCAGCCCGCGCGCATTGGCGCCCGAGACGGCCTCGGTGTCGAAGTTGCTCTCCTGGCGGGTGATGGCGTTGATGAAGGCAGGTTCCGGGCTCGTGACCGGCGGGCGATAGGGGGAAGGCCAGCCCTCCGGCAGCAGGATGTCGCCGTCGGCGCCGGCCCGGCGCGCGATCCAGACCGCGTGGTCGGGGCGTCCGATGTGGTTGGCCAGGCGCGCAGCGAGCATCCGGTCCGTGCCGTCATTGGCCAGGTCCTCGAGCCGCAGCAGGAAGATCCGCGCGCGGCGCGTGTCCCCGAGGTCGGCGAGGGTCAGCACGGCGCGGGCCAGTTCGCGCGCGGTGAAGTCGGCCGCGCGGGGCGGCGTGACCGGCGGGGCGGCGGCGCGGGCGACGCGGGCGGAGAGCCGGGCCTCGTCCTCCCCCAGCGCCAGCGCGCCGAGCTGGCCGTAGAAGGCGACCGGCAATTCGGCGGCGGCGGCGTAGCGGCCCTGGGCGGCGCGCGTGTCGCCGCGCGCCGTCAGCGCGCGCCCCTGCCAATAGGCGCCGCGGGCGCGGGTGATGACCGAGCGGCTGTCCTGACCGAGCGCGGTGAAGTGCCGCTCCGCCGCCACCGGGTCGTTCAGCCGGCGCAGGGCGATGAAGCCGGCGAGGAACTCACCTTCCTGCCGCGGCTCGCCGGCGGCGGACTGGCCGTGGGCGGCGGCGGTGCGGTAGGCCTCCCGCTCCATCCCGAGCCGCAGCAGCTTGCGGGAAAGCACCTGCCGTTCGACCCAGACGGCGCGGGCGGCGTCGGGTTCGAGGTCGCGCTGCAACGGCTCGGCGGCGGCCCAGGCGGCGGCGGCCTCCTGGTCGCGGTCGCGGCGGCGGAGCAGGCGGGCGGCCTCGTAGGCCGAGCCGATATCGGCGGGGCGGGCGGCGAGGGCGCTCTCGTCCTCCCGCGCCAGGGCGAGGCGGATGTCGGCCGAGGCGCGGCGAGCGCCGGACAGGCGCTGCGCGGCGCGGCCGGCACCGGCGAAGTCGCGGGCGAAGGCCAGGCGGTCGAATCGGCGCCAGTGGTCGTCCTCGGCCAGCAGGCTGCCGAAGCGGAGCAGCATCGATTCCTCGGCGAGCGCATCGCCCGGGGCTTCGGTCCAGCCGCGGCGGACGACGGCACGGGCATCCTGCGCGCGGCCGGCGCGGTCGAGCGCCTCGGCGTGACGAAGGGCGCCGGCCACGGTGCGGGCCGGGTTGCGGCCGAAATGGCGCAGGGCCAGAGCATCGTCGGCTTCGGTGGCGAGGGCGGCCTCCGCCCGGCGGGCCAGGGTATCGGGCAGCGGCCAGTCCGGGTTCTCGGCGAGGAAATTCACCAGTTCCGGGGCCGAGGCCGGGGCGGCCCGATTCGACAGCCGCATCCACAGCACGATCTTGGCGGCGAGCGGGTCGGCGGCGGTGGCGAAGGACTCGGCCTCTCCCCATCGCTGGCCGGAGGCCGCGGCCAGCGCCTGGCGGCCGGCGACACGGGCGCCTTCCGGTGCCCAGGGCTGCGCCGCGGCGGGGATGGGGGCGAGGAGGGAGGCGAGGAGGAGCAAGCGACGCATGGCTGCCCTTCCATAGCCGATCCGACACGGGGTTGTCGCGCAGCCTTGTCCCCCGGGGGCGTCGCGCCTAGTTTCGCCGATCGTCGCCGTAGTGGAGGAAAGCGTCATGTTCAGGGGTTCGATGGTCGCGCTGATCACGCCGATGCGCGCGGACGGATCCGTGGACGAGAAAGCCTTCCAGGACCTGGTGGAGTGGCAGATCTCCGAGGGCACCGAGGGGCTGATCCCCGTCGGCACCACCGGCGAGAGCCCGACGCTGAGCCACGAGGAACACAAGCGCGTCGTCGAACTGTGCGTGGAGGCGGCGAAGGGCCGCGTGCCCGTCATCGCCGGCGCCGGCAGCAACAGCACGTCCGAGGCGATCGACTTCGCGAAGCACGCGAAGAAGGCGGGCGCGGACGCCACGCTCGTGGTCACGCCCTACTACAACAAGCCGACCCAGGAAGGGATGTACCTGCACTTCACGGCGGTCGCGAATGCCGCCGACCTCCCGATGTTCATCTACAACATCCCCGCCCGCAGCGTGATCGACATGTCGGTCGAGACCATGGCGCGGCTGGCGAAGCACAAGAACATCGTCGGCGTGAAGGACGCGACCGCGAACCTGACGCGCCCGCTGCACACCAAGCGCGCCTGCGGGGCGGACTTCATCCAGCTCTCGGGCGAGGACCACACCGCGCTGTCCTTCAACGCCGCCGGCGGGACGGGCTGCATCAGCGTGACGGCGAATGTGGCGCCGCGCCTCTGCGCCGAGATGCACAAGGCCTGGCGCGAGGGCCGCACCGAGGAGGCGATGGCGATCCAGGACCGCCTGGTGCCGCTGCACGACGCGATGTTCTGCGAAACCTCGCCGGGGCCGGTGAAGTATGCGGCGAGCCTGCTCGCGAAGGGCAGCGACCATTGCCGCCTGCCGCTCGCGCCGCTTGCCGATGCGAGCAAGGCGAAGGTCCGCGAGGCCATGGTCTCGGTCGGGCTGCTGAACTGACCGGACTGACGCGGCCCCTCGGCAAGGGCGGCTCGAGGCCATGCCTCGGGCCGGGAGCGCACGGCGCGACCGCGCGCGACCGACCGCAGTCGCCGGTGCTACACGTGGGCGCGAAGCCAAGGGCCGCGGATGCGGCCCGCCCGGCGTTTGAGGGCATCACAAAGACTCATGACTGAAGCACGCAAGAAGGGGCTGATCTCGCACGGCATCGCCGCGCAGAACCGCAAGGCCCGCTACGACTACAAGATCGGCGAGACCATCGAGGCCGGCATCGCCCTCATCGGCCCCGAGGTGAAGAGCCTGCGCGCCGGCCGCGCCACGCTGTCCGAGGCCTGGGCCGGTGAGCGCGAAGGCGAGATGTGGCTGTTCAACTGCTACATCCCCGAATGGCAGGCCGGCTCCTTCATGGCGAAGTTCGAGCCGCGCCGGCCGCGCAAGCTGCTGCTGCACCGCAAGCAGGTGGAGACCCTGACGGGTGCCATCACGCGCGAGGGCGCGACGCTGGTGCCGCTCGACATCCACTTCAACGACCGCGGGCGGGCGAAGATCCTGCTCGGCCTCGCCGAGGGCAAGAAGAAGCACGACAAGCGCGCCGCCGTCGCCGAACGGGACTGGCAGCGGGACAAGTCGCGGCTGATGCGGAACAAGGGGCGGGAATAGCGCCCTCGCGGCCGGGGCGAAGGGTCGCGCCCGCCGGCGGGGCCTGACGCCCGCGCGATCATGTGCGCCGCCGCCGCGCGCGCGGGGCTTGCATCAGGGCCATGCCGCAGCACGTAGTGCGGGCGAGGAGATCGCCATGGACGAGGACGACATCCCCACCACCGGCGCGGTGAAGGACAAGCTGATCCGCACCAAGGAGCGCTGGGCGGAGGAAGGCCGGCTTCTCACCGGGACGACCGGCGACCCGGACCGCGACCGCCTGCCGCCCGGCCAGACGCTGGTGAAGGACTGGCCGGTGCTCGACCTCGGCGTGCAGCCGGACGTGTCGAAGGCGAAGTTCCGCCTGCGCGTGGAGGGCCTGGTGGAGAACCGCCTCGCCCTCGACTGGGATAGTTTCATGGCCCTGCCGCAGACCGAGATGGTCCGCGATATCCACTGCGTCACCCAATGGAGCCGCTACGACAACCGCTTCGCCGGCGTGATGGTGCGGGACCTGCTGGCGCTGGCGCGCCCGAGGCCCGAGGCGCGTTTCGTCTCCATGACCTGCTACGACGGCTACACGACGAACCTCAGCCTCGAGGACTTCGCCGGCGAGGACGTGATGTTCGCCCATTCCTGGGAAGGCCAGCCGCTGGCGCGCCAGCATGGCGGGCCGGTGCGGCTGGTGCTGCCGAAGCTCTACTTCTGGAAGAGCCCGAAATGGATCACGCGGGTGGAACTGCTTGCCGCCGACCGGCCCGGCTTCTGGGAGGTGCGCGGCTACCACAATCGTGGCGATCCCTGGATGGAGGAACGCTATGGCTGATCCCGCCCGCCGTGCCGTGCTTGCGGCGCCGCTGTTCATGACGGCCACCGCGACGGGGGCGGAACCCGACGCCTGGTCCTTCCGCTTCCCCTCCCTGGAGGGGGGCGAGCACGACCTCGCCGGCTGGCGAGGGCGCGTGCTGCTGGTGGTGAACACTGCCTCCTTCTGCGGCTACACGCCGCAATACGCGGCGCTGCAACGGCTGCATGAGCGCTACCAGGCGCGAGGGTTCGTCGTGCTCGGCGTGCCCTCCAACGACTTCAACCAGGAAGCCGGCTCCAACCAGGAGGTGAAGGCCTTCTGCGACGCCCAGTTCGGGATCGAGTTCCCGATGGCCGCGATCTCCCATGTGCGCGGTGCCGAGGCGCATCCCTTCTTCCGCTGGGCCGCCGGGAAGGCCGGCGGCGAGCCGCGGTGGAACTTCCACAAGTATCTGGTCGCGCGGGATGGGCGGACGGTGCGCGGCTTCGCGACGCGCGTGACGCCGGACAGCATCGAACTGACGCGGGCGATCGAGGCGGCCCTTGCGGCGCCCGCCGCCTGACGGGCGCGGCCCCGGCCCGGTTTCCGGGGGTTGCTGCCAACGCCTTGGGGAACCGAAGGCTCTCGGAGACCGTTTGAGAATACCGGCACCGGCCCGCACCCCCACCCATCCAGGATACTGTCGTTGGGTGGCCGGGTGGGGGTGCTGCCGGAGTTGAGAATGCGCCATCCGGTGCATTCTCAAGCGGTCTCTCAGGCGCCGATCCGCGCCAGCAATGTGGCGACGGCCGTTTCGAACATCTCGGGCGTCAGTCTGCGCGTCGAGGTGTTGTAGCGGCTGACATGGTAGGAATCCGCGAGCAGCAGGCCGTCCGGGAGTGCGTGGATCGCACCATGGGCGAAGGCGTAGCGCGCGGCGGGAATGCCGCGTGACCGCAGCAAGGCATTGTGCGCCACCGTCCCCAGCGCCAGCACCGCCCGCAGCCGAGGCATGGCGGCCAGTTCCGCCCCCAGGAATCCGTTGCAACTGCGGATCTCGGCCGGCGTCGGCTTGTTCTCCGGCGGCACGCAGCGCACGGCATTGGCGATCCTGCAGCCGGTGAGTTCCAGCCCGTCATCCGGCGATTCCAGGAACTGTCCGCGCGCCTGACCGAACTTCAGCAGCGTCCCGTAGAGCAGCCGCCCCGCGTAATCCCCGGTGAAGGGCCGCCCGGTCCGATTGGCCCCGCGCACCCCCGGCGCCAGGCCGAGCACCAGCAGCGGCGCCTCCCTCGGTCCCCAGGACGGCACGGGCCCGTTGTGCCATCCCGGATTCGCCGCCCGGTTCGCATCCCGGTACGCCACCAGCCTCGGGCAAAGGGCACAGTCGTGCCCCGGTGCCCCTCCGGTTCCGGGTTCCAAGGGCCCTTCGGCCCTTGGCGGGGTGGGGTCCGGGGAGGGGTGGCGCCCCTCCCTGGTCATGCCTCGGGCTCCGGCTCGTTGTCCGCGTAGGGATCCGCCGGCGTCGCCCGCGTCGGCCGCGGGGCGGGGGTGGGGGTGGGGGCGGGGGCCGCGGCGGGGGCCGGTGCGGTCGGCGCCGGGCGTCCGCGTGGTTCGACCTGCCGCCGGGTGATTTCCGGCGCGATCTCCTCCAGGTCCAGGTAGGCATCGGCCTGGCGGCGCAGCTCGTCGGCGATCATGGGGGGCTGGGACCGCACGGTGGAGACGACCGTGACGCGCACCCCCATCCGCTGCACTGCCTCGACCAGCCGGCGGAAATCCCCGTCTCCGGAGAACAGCACGACATGGTCGAGGTTCGGCGCCAGTTCGAGCATGTCCACCGCCAGCTCGACATCCATGTTGCCCTTGACGCGCAGGCGCCCGGCCGGGTCGGCCTGCTGCTTGGCCGGCTTCGTGACCACCTGCCAGCCATTGTAGGCGAGCCAGTCGGTCAGCGGGCGCAGGGGGGAGTAGTCCTCCGTCTCGATCAGCGCCGTGTAGTAGAAGGCGCGGACCAGATAGGTGCCGCCGCGGAAGAAGTTCAGCATCGCGGCGAAATCGATTTCGAAGCCGAGCGCGCGGCAGGTGTGGTAAAGGTTCGCCCCGTCCACGAAGAGCCCGACCCGCTCCGTCCCGCCCGACCGTCTCATGCCTGAATTCACCTTGTTGCCCTTCGCCGCGTTCGGTTGCGGGGAGGCGTCCGCTACACTCTTCGGGCCGCGCTGTCATGGGCGTTGAGTCGGCGCTGGTCGCGATCGGGGCCAATCTGCCGCGGGCGGGCGGCGGTGGGCCGATCGAGACCTGCCGCTGGGCGCTGGAGCGCCTGGGGGCGATCCCGCGGATGCGGGTGGCGGCGGTTTCCTCCTGGTGGGAGTCGGCGCCGATCCCGCCGGACCCGAACTCTCCGCCCTTCGTGAACGGCGTCGCTCTGCTCGAAGGCGAAACGACCCCCGAGGCGCTGCTCGCCGCGCTGCACGCCATCGAGGACGAGGCGGGCCGGCAGCGCCCCTATCCCAATGCGCCGCGCGTGCTGGACCTTGATCTGATCGACCTCGGCGGCCGGGTGAGGGAGGCGCCGGGCCCGGTCCTGCCCCATCCGCGCGCCCATCTGCGCGCCTTCGTGCTGAAGCCCCTGGCCGAGGTGGCGCCAGGCTGGGTGCATCCCGTGCTGAAGGCCCCGGTCGCAGCCCTGGTCGCGGACGTCGAGGACCAGGCGATCCGAAGGCTCGACAGCGCGCCCGGCGGCGGTGCCTGATGGCGCCATGATCGACCATGTCTCCATCGCCGTGGCCGACCTCGGTCGGGCGGCAGCCTTCTATGAGGCCGTGCTGGCGCCCCTCGGCCTGTCCCGGCTGGTGACGCGGGAGCGCACCATCGGCTTCGGGAAGCGGTATCCGGAATTCTGGCTGAACCTGCGTCCGGAGACGCGGCCGGTCGCCAATCCCGGCGCGCATGTCTGCCTGCGGGCGCCGGATGCCGAGGCCGTCCAGGCCTTCCATGCCGCGGCCCTCCGGCTCGGCGGCACCGATGAAGGGATGCCCGGCGAGCGCGGCGCCGCCATGACCACCTATTTCGCGGCCTTCGTCGTCGACCCCGACGGCAACAAGATCGAGGCCGCCTGCTTCCCGCGCACCTAGATAGGGGGGCGTCTCACAGCCTCGCGTCTTGCACCGCAGCGCGACGCTGTCTATGTGGGGAGGTTACCGGAGAAGACCGGGCGCCGGGAGACCCCTTCCGCGCGCCCCTATCGTGTTTGGAGCCTCCATGGCGCGCGTCACCGTCGAAGACTGCATCGAGAAGGTCCCCAACCGCTTCGAGCTCGTGCTGCTCGCTGCCCAGCGTGCGCGCAACATCAGCCGCGGAGAGGCGATCGAGGTCGAGCGCGACAACGACAAGAACCCGGTGGTCGCCCTTCGCGAAATCGCCGAGGAGAAGGTCGAGCTCGCCAGCCTCGAAGGCGACCTGATCAAATCCCTCAGCCGCGCGCCGGAGCCGGAGCCCGCGGAGGAGGAGGTGATGGACATCATCGCCACCGACGAAAACATCTTCGGCATCATGGAAGTCCAGGAAGAGCCCCTGCCCGAATCGGCCTCCGAGGACATGTCCCCCGAAGATCTCGAGGCAGCGATCGCCGCCGAGCTGGGCGGCAAGCGCTAAGGGCCCGCGCGCATGGGCCAGGGCGCCGGCGGCACCCGACGAACCGGCCCCACGCTGGCGCCAGAAGGGCTGCGCACCGACGCGGCGCTGGATCCTGGCGCGGAACTTGCCCGCCAGGTCCTTGCCTATGACCCCCGCGCCGATGCGGGAATGATCGAGGCCGCCTACCGCCTCGCCGAGGAAGCCCACGCCCCGCAGAAGCGGGAGGACGGGCAGCCCTACATCGTCCATCCCCTCGCGGTCGCCGGCATCCTCGCCGGCTACCGGCTGGATGCCGCGACCGTCGCCACCGCGCTGCTGCACGACACGGTGGAGGACACCGGCGTCACCCTCGCCGAACTCGAGAAGCGGTTCGGCAAGGAGGTCGCGCGGCTGGTGGACGGCGTCACCAAGCTGACGCGCCTCGAACTCCAGTCGGAACGCACCAAGCAGGCGGAGAACTTCCGCAAGCTCGTGCTGGCCATGAGCGAGGACATCCGGGTCCTCATCGTCAAGCTCGCCGACCGGCTGCACAACATGCGGACGCTGGGCGCCGTCGGGAAGCCGGAGAAGCGCCGCCGCACGGCGCGCGAGACGCTCGAGATCTACGCGCCGCTGGCCGAGCGCATCGGCATGGACGCGCTGAAGACGGAGATCGAGACGCTCTCCTTCCGCGAGATGAACGCGGATGCCTGGCAGACCATCGCCGCGCGCCTGACCTATCTGCGCGGCCAGGGCGCGGACCTGATCGACGAGATCGAGCAGGACCTCCGCCGCGTGCTGCGCGAAGCCGGCGTCGAGGTGGTGGAAGTGCAGGGGCGGGAGAAGTCGCCCTATTCCATCTGGCTCAAGATGCAGCGCAAGAACGTGGCGTTCGAGCAGCTCTCGGACATCATGGCCTTCCGCGTCATCGTGAAGGACAAGCACGACTGCTACGCGGCCCTCGGCGCCATCCATTCCGCCTATCGCGTGGTGCCGGGGCGCTTCAAGGACTGGATCAGCACGCCGAAGACCAACGGCTACCAGTCGCTGCACACCGGCGTGACGGTGCCCGAGCGCCGCAACGCCAAGATCGAGGTGCAGATCCGCACCGCGGAGATGCACGAGGTCGCCGAATTCGGCGTCGCCGCGCACTGGGTCTACAAGCAGGGCGAGACGTCGGCGGCGACCCGCAAGCGCTACCCCTGGGTGCGCGACCTGCTCGAGATCCTGGAAAGCGCGTCCGACCCGCAGGATTTCCTCGACCACACCAAGCTCGAACTGCACCGCGACCAGGTCTTCTGCTTCACGCCCAAGGGCGACCTGATCGAATTGCCGCGCGGCGCGACGCCGGTGGACTTCGCCTACCAGGTGCACAGCCAGGTCGGCGACAACACGGTCGGCGCCAAGGTCAACGGCAAGATCGTCCCGCTGCGCCACGTGCTGGAGAACGGCGACCAGGTCGAGATCATCACCGCCCGCGGCGGCACGCCGAACCCGGCCTGGGAACGCTTCGTCGTCACCGGCAAGGCGCGCGCGCGCATCCGCCGCTTCGTCCATGCCCGCCAGCGCGCGGAGCAGAAGGAGGAAGGCCGCGCGGCGATCGCCAAGATCTTCCGCGCCGCGGGGCTCGACTTCTCGGAAAAGATCGTCGAGCCGGCGGTGAAGGCGCTGAAGCAGCCGGATTTCGAGACGCTCTGCGTCGCGGTGGCGTCGGGCAACATCTCGGCGCGGGACGTGTTGCACGCGGCGGTGCCGGAACTGCGCCCGCCGGCCCGCTCCGCCGACCAGATGCAGGTGGTGCGGCCGCGCGGGCGGCTCGGCGCCGGGCAATTGCTGACGCCGGCCAAGGCGGACCGGCCCTCGGCGCTTCGGCGCGATGCGGCGATGGGCGTCACCGGCCTGGTCGCCGGCATGGCGGTGCATTTCGCCGGCTGCTGCCACCCGCTGCCGGGGGACCGGATCGTCGGCATCGTCACCACCGGCCGCGGCGTGACCATCCACAAGCATGACTGCCATGGGCTCGAGGCCTTCGCCGCCACGCCGGAACGCTTCATCGACGTGGACTGGGAATATGACGGCGGCGCCAAGGGCGGCCATGTCGGCCGGATCGAGCTGACGGCGGAGAACAGTTCGAACGCGCTGGCCGGCCTGACCACGGCGGTCGCGCGGCAGGAAGGGGCGGTGAACAACCTGCGCATCCTCAACCGGACACGCGAATGGTGCGAGGTGCTGCTGGACGTCGAGGTGCGCGACACCTCCCACCTTTCGGCCATCCTCGCCGCGCTGCGCGCCTGTCCCGGCGTGACGCAGGTGGAAAGGGCGAAGGGGTGAGGCAACCGCGCCGTGCATCCGGTCGCCGCGGGCGCGAGCACCCGGAGACGTGAATCGAATGCACCAGACATGATCATCGGCATTGGCTCGGACGTGCTCGACATCCGCCGTCTCGAAAAGACCATCGAGCGGCATGGCGAGCGCTTCCTCGAGCGCATCTTCACCCCGGTCGAGCGCGCCAAGGCGGAACGGCGCACCGAACGCATCCGCGCCGCCACCTACGCCAAGCGCTTCGCGGCGAAGGAGGCGGCGTCCAAGGCCCTCGGCACCGGCTTCCGGGCCGGGGTGTTCTGGCGCGACCTCGGGGTGGTGAACCTGCCCACGGGCCAGCCGACCCTGCGGCTGACGGGTGGGGCGGCGGAACGGCTCGCCGCCATCACCCCGCCGGGCCACCGGGCGGAGATCGCGCTGACCATGACCGACGAATTCCCCTACGCGCAGGCCATGGTCGTCATCACCGCGGTCCCGCTTCCTTGACAGAGCGCCCTCCCGCTGGTTTCCCTCCGACGCCCGCGCCGGGCGCAACCCCCTCCCCAGGCCGTCGAAGCACTCATCCCATGGCGAAGAAGAAGTCCGGCGGCTGGCTGGAGAGCGTCAAGACCATCCTCTATGCGGCGCTGATCGCGATCGGCATCCGCACGGTGGCCTTCGAGCCGTTCAACATCCCCTCCGGTTCGATGATCCCGACGCTGCTGGTGGGCGACTACCTGTTCGTGTCGAAGTATTCCTACGGCTATTCGCGGCATTCCATGCCGTTCAGCCCGAACCTGTTCCAGGGGCGGATCTTCGGCTCCCTGCCGCAGCGCGGCGACGTGGCCGTGTTCAAGCTGCCGCGGGACGGCGCGACCGACTACATCAAGCGCATCGTCGGCCTGCCCGGGGACCGCATCCAGGTCCGCAGCGGCATCCTGTACGTGAACGGGACGGCGGTGCGGCGGGAAGCCCTTGGCCCCTACACCGTGGAAGGCGACGGCCCGCGCATCACGGTCCGCCGCTACCGCGAGACGCTGCCCCCCGAGAACGGCCGCCCCGGCGTGACGCACGAGATCCTGGAAGCCACCGACGACGGCCCCTTCGACAACACGGTCGAGTTCCGCGTGCCGGAAGGCCATGTCTTCGCCATGGGCGACAACCGCGACAACAGCCTGGACAGCCGGGCGATGAACGCGGTCGGCTTCATTCCCGTCGATAACCTGGTCGGCCGGGCGGAATTCATCTTCTTCTCGGTCGACGGCTCCGCCGCGTGGTGGGAGGTCTGGGGCTGGCCCTTCGCCATCCGCTGGAGCCGGCTCCTCTCCGCCGTGCGATGATGCGACGGCCGCCTTCGGCGCCCGTCCGGGACTGTGTCGAGCCTCAGGCGCCCGCACCCGCAGGCTTGGCTGGCGCGTCCTGCACTGCTCTGCCGGGTGCGAATGCCGGGCTCGGCGCGGTCGCGCTGCGCGCCCGCGGCCCGAGGCATGGCCTCGGGCCGCCGGGTTGGGATAGGGGAGGGGCATGAGCCCTATCGAGGCACGCCTGGGCCACACCTTTGCCGATCCGGCGCTGCTGGAACGGGCGCTGACCCATCGCAGCGCGGCCGATGCACGCGCCGGGCAGCTCGATTCGAATGAGCGGCTGGAGTTCCTCGGCGACCGCGTGCTCGGGCTGGTGATCGCGGAATGGCTGTCCGACCGCTACCCCGAGGAGCGGGAGGGGAACCTGACGCGCCGGCTATCGTCCCTGGTGGCGTGGGAGACCCTCGCCAAGGTGGGGGATGCGATCGGCCTCGCGGAAGCCATCCGCATCCCGCCGGGCGAGGAGCGCGCCGGGCTGCGCGCCCGCCAGACGGTGATGGCCGATGCGGTCGAGGCGCTGCTCGGCGCCGTCTATCTCGATGGCGGGCTGGAGGCGGCGCGGCAGGTGGTGCGCCGGCACTGGGCCGCGCTGCTGGATGCGGCGCCGAAGCCGCCGGTCTCGGCCAAGAACCGGCTGCAGGAATATACGCTCGGCCGGGGGCTCGGCCTGCCGGTCTATCGCCTGGTCTCGGCCGCCGGGCCGTCCCACGCGCCATTCTTCGTCGTCGCCGTCGGCGCGGCGGGGCGGGAGGCGGAAGGCTCCGGCGACAACAAACGCGCGGCCGAACAGGCGGCCGCCGAAGCCTGGTTGGCAGGGGTGACGTCATGAATCAGGGAACCCGCTGCGGGCTGGTGGCGATCGTGGGCGCGCCGAATGCCGGCAAGTCCACGCTGGTGAACCGGCTGGCCGGGACGAAGGTGACCATCGTCTCGCCCAAGCCGCAGACCACGCGCTTCCGCATCCGCGCCGTGGTGATGCATGAGGGCAGCCAGATCATCCTGGTGGACACGCCCGGCATCTTCGCCCCGCGCCGGCGGCTGGACCGTGCCATGGTCGCCGCCGCCTGGGGCGGCGCGCAGGATGCCGATGTGACGCTGCTGGTGGTCGATGCCCGCGCCGGGCTGACCGACGCCGTGCGCAAGATCGCCGAGGGGCTGGCGAAGTCCCGCGTGCCGATCTGGCTGGCGCTGAACAAGACCGACCTGATCGCGCGCGAGCGGCTGCTGCCGCTGACGGCGGAACTCAACGCCATCCTGCCCTTCGTCGAGACCTTCATGATCTCGGCGGAGAAGGGCGACGGGCTCGACCGGCTGCAGGCGAAGCTGGCGGAGGCGATGCCGCCGGGGCCGTATCTGTTCCCCGAGGACGAACTCACCGACCTGCCGAACCGGATGCTCGCGGCCGAGATCGTGCGGGAGCAGATCCTGCGCCAGACGCACCAGGAAGTGCCGCACCATGCTTCCGTGGAAACGGAACAGTGGACGGAGAATGACGACGGCTCGGTGCGGGTGGACTGCACCATCTACGTCTCCCGCGCGACGCAGAAGGCCATCCTGATCGGCGACAAGGGCAGCCGCATCCGCGCCATCGGCCAGAGCGCACGGATCGAACTGACGAAGCTGCTGGAACGCCCCGTGCACCTGTTCCTGAACGTCAAGGAACGCGTGGGCTGGGACGAGGAACGCGCGCGCATCCGCGCGATCGGGCTGGAGGATGCGGGGTGAGCGGGCGCCCAGGCCGGATCAGGGCCTGGGCGCCGCCGCCCGTCAGTCGGCCGAAGCGCCGGTCAGGCGCACCAGTTCCTCCATCAGCGCGACGTCGCGGCGCTGGATGTCGGCCAGTTGCTCGGGGCCGCCGCCGACCGGCAGGTAGCCCAGCCCTTCCATGCGCTGCCGGACCTCCGGCGCGCGCACGCCGGCCGCGATGGAATCGGACATGACCTGGATGATGTTCGCGGGCGTGCGCGCCGGGGCGAAGATGCCGATCCAGCTGTTGAAGGCGTAGCCCGCCACGGTATCGGAAATCGGCGGCACCTCGGGCAGCGCCGGCATCCGTTCGGTGCGGGTCACGCCGAGCGGGCGCACCTGGCCGCTCTGGATGAAGGACATGGTTTCCGCGAGGGGCGAGAAGACGAGGTCGAGCCGCCCGGCGACGAGGTCGGCCATGGCAGGCGCGCCGCCGCGATAGGGGATGTGCGTGAAGGTGACGCCGGCCTTCTGCTCGAACAGCGCGGCGGCAAAATGCTGCGTGCCGCCGACGCCGCTGGTGCCGAGGTTGATCTTGCCCGGATTGGCGCGGGCATAGGCGATGAGTTCGGCGATGCTGCGGATCGGCAGGGATGGCCGGACCACCGCGACCGCCGCGCTGACGAGCACGAGCGAGACCGGCGCGAAGTCGTTGACCACGTGGAAGGGCAGGTTCCGGTAAAGGAACTGGTTCGTCGCATGCGTGCCGACGGAGGCGACGACGTAGGTGTAGCCATCCGGCGCGCTGCGCGCGACATGCTCGGTCCCGATGTTGCCGGCGCCGCCGACGCGGTTCTCGACCACGACGGGCTGGCCGAGCGGGCCGCTGATGGCGTTCGCGACCAGGCGCCCCGAGGTATCCGTGCTGCCCCCGGCGGCGAAGCCGACGATGAAGCGGATGGGCCGGTCCGGGCGCCAGGGGCCCTGGGCAGCGGCTGGGAATGTGGTGAGCAGCGGCACGGTGCCGAGCGCGCCCAGCAGGGTGCGGCGGTCCATTGGTGTTTCCTTTCCCGGTCGGCGGCGCCGTCGAGGGCGCCGCGATGCGCGGGCAACGAGCCTCAGCCGGGAATTCTTGTCAAACCGCTCGCCGCCCGCATGCGATGCGCTATGAGGGAATCGCATGCCGAGCATCACCTCCCACTGAGCCGCAGGATGGAGTGGTCCGCACCTGCCATTGTCCTCGATGTCCGCCCCTACGGGGAGGGCGCGGCGATCGTCACCCTGCTGACGGAGGAGCATGGGCGCCATGCCGGCCTGGCCAAGGGCGGCGCCTCCCGCGCGCAGTCGGGCCTCTGGCTGCCGGGAAACCTGATCGAGGCGCATTGGGTCGCGCGGCTGGCGGACCAGCTCGGCGCCTTGACCGGGGAGATGGTCCACCCGGCCGCGGCGCTGGCCATGGAGGACCCGCTCGCGCTGGCGCTGCTGTCCTCCGCCTGCGCCATCGCGGCCGATGCCCTGCCGGAACGGGAACCGCATCCGCAGGCCTTCCATGCCCTGGTGTCGCTGATCGGCCACCTCGCCGGCGGGGCCGAGGGCGTGATGGCCGACTACATCCGGTGGGAGGCGCTGGTGCTGGCCGAACTCGGCTATGGCCTGGACCTTTCCGCCTGCGCGGTGACCGGCGCGCGGGACGGGCTGACCCATGTCTCCCCCCGCACCGGCCGCGCGGTCTGCGCGGCGGCGGCGGCGCCCTATGCCGGGCGGCTGCTGGCCCTGCCGGGCTTCCTGCTGGACGGCGGCGACCCGGGCGATCCCGCCGCCTGGGACGCCGGATTGCGCCTGACCGGCCATTTCATGGAACGCGACGCCTTCGGGGCCCGCCACCGCCCGGTGCCCGAGGCGCGGCACCGCCTGGCCGACCGGGTGGCGGCGATGGCCGCGCCGGTGTAAGCCCACCGCTTGAGAACGAAGCGCGAATCAATCCATGCCTGACGATGTGAAAGACCTGCCCGAGGGCGGTGCCACGCGAGAGACGAAACTCGCCGACGCGCTGTCCGAGCGCTACCTCGCCTATGCGCTGTCCACCATCACCGCGCGGTCCCTGCCGGATGTGCGCGACGGGCTGAAGCCCGTGCATCGCCGGCTGCTCTGGGCGATGCATCAGTTGCGGCTCGATCCCGCCGCCGGCTTCAAGAAGTGCGCGCGCATCGTCGGTGACGTGATGGGTAAGTACCATCCGCACGGCGACAGCTCGATCTACGAGGCATTGGTGCGCCAGGCGCAGGAATTCGCCGCGCGCTACCCGCTGGTGGAAGGCCAGGGCAACTTCGGCAACATCGACGGCGATAACGCCGCGGCCATGCGCTACACCGAAGCGCGCATGACCGAGGTCGCGCAGGCGATGCTGGAAGGCATCGAGGAAGACGCGGTCGATTTCCGCTCCACCTATGACGGCGAGGAACGCGAGCCGATCGTCCTGCCGGCTGCCTTCCCGAACCTGCTGGCGAACGGCGCGGCGGGCATCGCGGTGGGCATGGCGACCTCCATCCCGCCGCACAATGCGGGCGAGCTGTGCGACGCCGCGCTGGAACTGGTGCGCAACCCGGATGCTTCCACGGGCGACCTGCTGAAGCACATCTCCGGCCCGGATTTCCCGACCGGCGGCGTGCTGGTGGAACCGGTGGACTCCATCCGCGATGCCTATGAGACCGGCCGCGGCGGCTTTCGCGTTCGGGCGAAGTGGGAGCGTGAGGCGCTCAAGAACGGCACCTGGCAGATCGTCGTCACCGAGATCCCCTACCAGGTGCAGAAGGCGAAGCTCATCGAGCAGATCGCGCAACTGCTGGAGGAGAAGAAGCTCCCGCTACTTGGCGACGTGCGCGACGAGAGCACCGACGTCGTGCGCCTGGTGCTGGAACCGAAGTCCCGCACCGTCGAGCCCGCCGTGCTGATGGAGACGTTGTTCCGCGCCACTGCGTTGGAAAGCCGCTTCCCGCTCAACATGAACGTGCTGGATGCGGAGCGCACGCCGCGCGTGATGGGCCTGCGGGACGTGCTGAAGTCCTGGCTCGACCACCGGCATGTCGTGCTGGTGCGGCGGACGGAGCACCGGCTCGCCGCCATCGCGCGGCGGCTGGAGATCCTCGAAGGCTACCTGATCGTCTACCTCAACCTCGACGAGGTGATCCGCATCATCCGCAGCGAGGACGAGCCGAAGCCCGTGCTGATGGCGACCTTCTCGCTGAGCGATCTCCAGGCGGAATCCATCCTCAACATGCGCCTGCGGAGCCTCCGCAAGCTCGAGGAGATGGAGATCCGCAAGGAGCACAAGAAGCTCAGCACCGAACAGAAGCGCCTCCAGGGCCTGCTGAAGTCCGAGGGCAGGCGGTGGGAGGCGATCGCCGAGGAGATCGCCGCGACGCGCGCGAAGTTCGGCGACGGCGCCCTCGGCAAGCGGCGCACCGAGACCGGCCGCGTGCTGCCTGCCGTGCTGGTGGACGAGACGGCGTTCGTGGAACGCGAGCCGATCACCGTCATCCTCTCCGAGAAGGGCTGGATCCGCGCGCAGAAGGGCCACATCCCGCTCGACGGCGAGATCCGTTTCAAGGAAGGGGACAGCCTTCTCGTCGCGCTGCATGCGGAGACGGTCGACCGTATCGTGGTCTTCGCCACCAACGGCAAGGCCTACACCATCAAGGCGGACGTCATCCCGCGCGGCCGCGGCGACGGCCAGCCCGTGCGCCTGATGGTGGACCTGACCAACGAGGATGCGGTCGTCGCGATGTTCGTCCACCGGGAGGGCGAGCGCTTCCTCGTCGCTTCCTCGGACGGCAAGGGCTTCATCGTGAAGGGCGAGGACCTGCTGGCGGAAAAGCGCACCGGCAAGCAGGTGCTGAACGTCGATGCGCCGACCGAGGCCGCACTCTGCGTGCCCGCGGATGGCGACACGATTGCGGTGATCGGCGAGAACCGCAAGCTGCTGGTCTTTCCGCTCGAGCAGGTGCCCGAAATGACGCGCGGCCGCGGCGTGCAGTTGCAGGCCTATCGCGACGGCGGGCTGTCGGACGCGAAGGTGTTCAGGCGCGCCGAGGGCCTGACTTGGGTGCTGGGCGAGCGGACGCGGACGGAAAACGACCTGCGGCCATGGCTCGGCAACCGCGCCGGTGCCGGCAAGGCGCCGCCGAACGGGTTCCCGAAGGGGAACCGCTTCGAGTAACGCGCGGCGGGCCTGGTGCGGGTGGCTCGGCGCAGGGGGCGATCGACCAGCCCTGCGCCGTGGTCACGCGCTCGTCGGGGATGGTGGGTTCCCAGCCCCAGTCACCGCCACCCGAGGGCCGGCGCGACCTGGGTCAGGATCGCCTCGATGACATGGGCGTTGTACTCGACGCCGAGCTGGTTCGGCACGGTCAGCAGCAGGGTGTCGGCCTCCGCGATGCCCTCGTCCTGCGCCAGTTGCTTCACCAGAAGCCCGGGCTCGGCGGCGTAGCTGCGGCCGAAGATCGCGCGGGTCTTCTCGTCGATGAAGCCGACCTGGTCGTCCTCCTGGTTCCCGTGGCCGAAATAGGCGCGGTCCCGGTCGTCGGTCAGCGCGAAGATGCTGCGGCTGACCGAGATGCGCGGCTCGCGCGCATGGCCGGCGGCTTTCCATGCCTCGCGGTACTTGCGGATCTGCTCGGCCTGCTGGACGTGGAAGGGGCGGCCATCCTCGTCGTCCTTGAGGGTCGAGCTTTGCAGGTTCATCCCCTTCTCGGCTGCCCAGACCGCCGTGGCATTGGAGCCGGCGCCCCACCAGATGCGGTCGCGCAGCCCTTCGGAATGCGGCTCGAGGCGCAGCAGGCCGGGCGGATTCGGGAACATGGGCCGCGGATTGGGGCGCGCGAAGCCTTCGCCGCGCAGCACGTCGAGCAGGATCTCGGCGCTGTGGCGGGCCATGTCGGAGTCGGTCTCGCCCTCGGCCGGGCGGAAGCCGAAGTAGCGCCACCCGTCAATCACCTGCTCGGGGGAGCCGCGACTGATGCCGAGCTGCAACCGCCCGCCGGCGATCAGGTCCGCCGCGCCCGCATCCTCGGCCATGTAGAGCGGGTTCTCGTAGCGCATGTCGATGACGGCCGTGCCGATCTCGATGCGGCTGGTCTTCGCGCCGGCGGCCGCCAGCAGCGGGAAGGGCGAAGCGAGCTGGCGGGCGAAGTGGTGCACGCGGAAATAGGCGCCGTCAGCGCCCAGTTCCTCGGCCGCGACGGCCAGGTCGATCGATTGCAGCAGCGCATCGGCGGCCGAGCGTGTCTGCGAATGGGGCGAGGGCGACCAATGGCCGAAGGACAGGAAGCCGATCTTCTTCATGCGCGAAGTATAGCATCGGGCGCGCACCTCGGCTCGGCGCCACGCGCTGCCCGGGGATGGGTGGCGGCCGGACTCCCGGCCGCCCGGTTCACCCCGCCCGCACCAGCACGTGCCGCTTGCGGCCGGCCGAAAGCTTCGCAGCCCCGTCGTGCAGGTCGTCCGAAGTCACGCTCAGCGCGGCGTCCGTGACCACCATGTCGTTGAGGCGGATGCCGCTTTGTGTGATCAGCCGCCGCGCCTCGCCCTTGCTGGCCGCGAGGCCCGCCTGTACCGCGAGGTCCACCACGGGGGAGGGCAGGGCCGCGACGATCGTCGGCAGCGTCTCGGCGGCGACGCCCGCCTCGAAGGTCGAACGCGCGGTCTCGGCCGCAGCCTCGGCCGCCGCGCGTCCGTGCAGCAGCGCGGTCGCCTCGGTGGCGAGCACCTTCTTGGCCTCGTTCACCTCCGCGCCCTGCAGCGCGCCGAGGCGCCGGACCTCCTCCATCGGCAGTTCGGTGAACAGGGCCAGGAAGCGGCCGACATCCGCGTCCTCGGTGTTCCGCCAGAACTGCCAGTAGTCGTACGGCGATAGCCGGTCCGGGTTCAGCCACACGGCGCCCGCCGCCGTCTTGCCCATCTTGGCGCCGGAGGCGGTCGTCAGCAGCGGCGTGGTCAGCACATGCGCGTGGCCACCCGCCATGCGGCGGATGAGTTCCGCGCCCATGACGATGTTGCCCCACTGGTCGGACCCGCCCATCTGCAGCACCGCGCCGTGGCGGCGGTGCAGTTCCAGGAAGTCGTAGGACTGCAGCAGCATGTAGTTGAATTCGAGGAAGGAGAGCGAATGCTCCCGTTCGAGCCGCAGCTTCACGCTGTCCATGGTCAGCATGCGGTTGACGCTGAAGTGGCGCCCGACATCGCGCAGGAAGGGGATGTAGCGCAGCTCGTCCAGCCATTCGGCGTTGTCGAGCATCATCGCGCCGGCCTTGAAGTCGAGCAGCGCGTCGAAGGTGCGGCGGATGCCGGCCTTGTTGGTTTCGATGATCTCCTCGGTGAGGAGCTGGCGCGCCTCGTCCTTGCCGGAGGGATCGCCGACCTTGGTCGTGCCGCCGCCGATCAGCGCGATCGGCTTGCCGCCGGTCTTCTGCAGCAGGCGCAGCAGCATGGTGGGCAGCAGGTGGCCGACATGCAGGCTGTCCGCCGTGCAGTCGTAGCCGATATACGCGACGAGCCCGCCCTTCAGCAGCGCGCCATCCAGTTCCGCCTCGTCCGAGGTCTGGTGGATGTAGCCGCGTTCCTTGGCAATGCGCAGGAAGTCGCTGTTGGGGCCGCTCATCGTCTCGCCTTGGTTCTCGTCACTGCCCGGCCCGGATTGCCGCCCCGTTGGGGACGCCGAACCCGGCCATTGGGGTTCTCCGGGGGCTTTCGCCGGAAAGGCAGCGGGGCTAGCACGTCAGGCGCATGCTGAGAACCATCGGGCTGATGAGCGGCACCTCCCTGGACGGGGTGGACGCCGCCTACCTGGAGACGGACGGGGAGCAGATCGGGCGCCTCGGCCCGCGCCTGACCCTGCCCTATGATCCTGGCCTGCGGCGCCTGCTGCGCGGCCTGCTCGACCGTGCCGAGACCCTGGCCGAGGACGATCCGGAGCTGCTGGAGGCCGTCGCCCGCCTGACCGACCGCCATGCCGAGGCGGTCGAGGCGCTGGGGCTGGAGGCCGACCTGATCGGCTTCCACGGCCAGACCATCCTGCACCGCCCGCCGAAGCCGGGGAGCAACCACCACCCCTTCACCTGGCAGGTCGGGGATGCGGTCGCCTTGGCGCGGCGCACCGGCATCACGGTGGTCCACGACTTCCGTTCGGCCGATGTCGCGGCGGGCGGGCAGGGGGCGCCGCTGGTGCCGGTCTATCACCGCGCGCTCGCCGCGCCGCTGCCCAAGCCGCTGGCGATCCTGAACCTCGGGGGGGTCGGCAACGTCACCTGGCTCGGCCCGGATGGGGAGATGCTGGCCTTCGACACCGGCCCGGCCAACGGTCCGCTCGACGACTGGGCGCGCAAGCACACGGGCAAGGACTACGACGCCTCCGGCAGGCTGGCCCTGGCGGGGCAGGCGGATGGCGCGGTGCTCGGGCGGCTGATGGCGCACCCCTACCTCACGGAGCCGCCGCCCAAGTCGCTCGACCGGCTGGATTTCGACCGTGCGCTGAAGGAGGCGGGGGCGGCGGAACTCTCGGCCGCCGATGGGGCGGCGACGCTCTGCGCCTTCTGCGCCGTCTGCGTCGCTGCCGCGGCGCGACTGTTTCCGGAACCGCCGATGCAATGGCTCGTCGCCGGCGGCGGGCGGCGCAACCCGGCGATCATGAAGGCGTTGCAGGGCGCGCTCGAGGAACCCGTCCGCCCCGTCGAGGTCGCCGGCTGGGACGGGGATGCGCTGGAAGCCCAGGCGTTTGGCCTGCTCGCTGCCCGCGTGGCGCGCGGACTGCCAATCACCTTCCCCGGCACCACCGGCGCGCCGAGGCCGCTCAGGGGCGGGCGGATCGTCGGCGCGTTGCTCTGAACCGCGCGCGGCGGGCGGCCGTGCCCGCAGCGATGGGTGGGATGCCCGACGCGCCCACCCGTGCGAGGATCGCGGCAGGCGAGGCATGACCGCGACCCGCATGGCGGGGCGGGGCATGGCCGCGACGCGGCAGGAGCAAGGCATGGGCTGGTCCTTCCCCATCGGCACGGTGCGCGGCACGGTCATCCGCATCCACGTCACCTTCTTCCTGTTGCTGGCGTGGATCGGCGCGTCCCACGCGACGCGTGGCGGGCTGCCCGATGCGCTGGCCGGCATCGCCTTCATCAGCCTGGTCTTCGGCTGCGTGGTGCTGCACGAACTCGGCCACGCGGCCGCGGCCGCGCGCTACGGCATCGCCACGCCGGACATCACCCTGCTGCCGATCGGCGGCATGGCGCGGCTCGACCACATCCCCGAGGAACCGTGGCGGGAAATCGCCATAGCGATCGCCGGCCCGGCGGTGAACGTGGCGATCTGCCTGGTGCTGGCTGCGGTGCTCGGCGGCATTCCCCCGGCGCAGGAGGGGCTGACGGTGGAGGACCCGCGCGCGGGCTTCCTGCCGCGCCTCTTCTGGGTCAACGCCTTCCTGGTGCTGTTCAACCTGATCCCAGCCTTCCCGATGGATGGCGGGCGGGTGCTGCGCGCGGCGCTTGCCCTCCGCATGGGCCACAGGGAAGCGACGCGGACCGCGGCACGCATCGGGCAGGGGGTGGCCTTCGCGCTCGGCATGCTCGGGCTGTTCGGCGCGCCGCTGCTGATCTTCATCGCGCTCTTCGTCTATCTCGGCGCGGCGGGGGAGGTGGCGGAGGAAGACCTGCGCGTCGCCACCCGCGGCCTGGCCGCCGAGGACGCGATGGAAACCCGCTTCGAGGCCCTGCCGCCCGAAGCCGACATCGGCGCCGCGGCCGAGGCGCTGCTGCGCACCCCGCAGCAGGATTTCCCGGTGGTGGACGGGGCGGGCCGGCTCATGGGGCTGGTGACGCGGGACGCCATCATCATCGCGCTGCGCCAGTCGGGGCCCGGCGTGCCGGTGGCGGATGCGATGCGCGACATCCCGCGCATCGGCCGCCGCGTGGCGCTGAACGACGCGCTGCTTGCGCTCTCGCGCGACGGCGGCGCGCCGGCGGTGGCGGTGGAGGACGAGGCCGGGCAACTCGCCGGCCTGATCACGCCGGCCAACATCGCGGACCTGATCGCGGTGCGGGCGCCGGCAGCCTAGAGCAGATCCCGATCAGGTGGACTCACCTGATCGGGTGAAGATGCTCGCAAGAACAAAGGCCTGGAGCGGTGTTCGTGAGCCGAGGCGAACGGAAACCACTCTAGTCGCCTGGTTCCGAAGTCCTGCGGACATCGCGCTCAGGCCACCGGCCCTTGTTTTCGGTGGCCTGCCTGTCCGCTCAGCCCGTTGGAAATACAGCGAACTTCGCGGGCAGGGCACAAGGCGGCGCCGGGAGGACCCCGCCGCGGTCTCAGCGCGGCGCGGCGAGCACCAGCGTCCAGAAGCGGCGCGGGATATTGCCCGCCATCATGCCGGGACCGTCGGCATAGCCGACGCCGACCTGGGTCACGTCGTCGGCGAGCAGGTTCTCGCGGTGGCCGGGGCTGTAGACCCAGCCCATCACCGCGTCCTGCACGCCCATGTACCCGGCGCCGACATTCTCCCGGTAGGAGCGCCAGCGGTAGCCGGCGCGGGTGATCCGCAGGCCGGCGTCGCTGCCGTCGCTGCCGGAATGGCTCATGCGGTTGTGGTTCAGCATGTCGCGGGAATGGAGTTGCGCGGCGCGGGACAGCCGACCCTCCAGGCGCAGCGGCGGCCGGCCCTGGCTCCTGCGGAATGCGTTGACCTCCTGGAGCACGGCTTCGTCGATCCCTCCCTGCCACGCCCTTGCCGGCATCGTGACCGCCGAGGAGATGAGGCCGAGGAGGAGGGCCCGTTTCTTCATTCCGCTACCCTGGACATGTCTGCCGCGGAGGGATCGCCCGCGCTCCGGTGCTCTTCGCATCGCCGGCGCGCGGTCACCATGGATTCGCTGCCGCCGGTTGCATCACGTCCGCGTGGTCTGGTCCGGCAGGGTGATGAACCGCGGGCCATGCCGCGCGCGGCACGAATCCCGCCCGTGCGGTGCCGCCCTGACCGGAACCGCGTGCGGCCTCACACCGCCGGGCCGTGCCGATGATCCCATCATCGGCACGGCGAACGGGATGGCGCACGGGGCTGGTGGGGCGACCGCGCGCGAAACGAAGACCCCGATGCCGGTCAGCGGAAAGGCCGACCGGCATCAGCCGCCGAGGGAAGGCAGTCCGCGCCCGAGCCTCTCGAGGATGTCCGCCCCCAGCGGATGCGGCTCCAGGCAGGGCCTGCGTCCATGCGGCGGCGCAATCCCCGCGCGCTTCGCGAAGAACGGCTTGCCGTAGGCGGCGAAATGCTCCGCCGTGCGGGGCATCATCATGAAGGTCGCGAGCGGCAGGACGCCGCGGTGCAGGGCTTCGGCGCCGTCCTCGTCGCCCGCATCCATCAGGTCCCAGATACGCGCCTGCACGTCCGCCACGTCCGGCGCCGGGATCATTCCCGCGCAGCCGATGCGGTGCGTGTCCGTCAGTTCCAGCCCGGCCAGCCCGTTGAAGATCGCGAAGGCGCCGTCGGTCTCCTCGATCAGCCGCTTCACGTAGAGGATCGGACCCTCGCCCTTCATCATGCGGAAGTGCGGATGCGCCCGGTTCAGCGTGCGCAACGCGGAGGTGGACAGCGCCACATCCATCATCGAGGGATTGTTCTGCGGCCCGCAGGGGATGGTGACGCCTTCCGCCAATGCGCCCATGAACCGCACCAGCGCGGCCTCGTTCATCCCGGCGATCTGCGGCGGCTGCAGGATCAGCCAGGCGGCGCCGGCGGCCTCGGCGGCACGCGCCACCTCGAGCGCGGCGGCGACGCCGGCCTCGTTCACCGTCACCGCCACCGGCACGCGGCCGGCCACGTCCTCGAGCACCCAGTCGATGATCGTGCGGCGTTCGACGAGCGTCAGCTTGTGGAACTCGGTGACCAGGCCGAGCACGGCGATGCCGTGCGCCCCGCCGCGGATGCAGGCCTCGACCTGTGCGCGCATGGCGGCGCGGTCGAGCCGTTCCTGCTCGTCGAAGAAGGCATAGAGGATCGGCCAGACGCCGCGGAACGCCGTCATGCCGCGCCCTCCTTCCAGGCTTCGCGGGCGGCAGGATCCCCGCCGTCGCCGGGTGGCTGCGGGGATCGCATGCTCACTCCCTCCAGGGATGCTGCGCCCACAGCGCCTCGTAGCGCGCCTTCAGGGCATGCAGCTCGGCGCGGTAGGGCTCGGGGGCGAGGAAGCGCAGCGGCAGGGTCTGCTGCACCGCGAGCGCCTGGAACTCCGGGTCCTCCACCGTGCGGCGGACCGAGAGGGCGAGGCGTTCCAGCACTTCCGGCGCCATGCCGGCGGGGGCGGCCATGCCGCGCATGGAACCCTCCACCACGTCGACGCCCAGGTCCTTCAGCGTCGGCACCTGGGCGGCGGGCTCCCAGCGCGTCATGCCCATCTGCGCCAGCGGCCGCAGCATGCCCTGGCGCCATTCGTTCATGCCCTCGGCCATGTTCATCACGGCGAGCGGGATCGCGCGCGAGAGCAGGTTCTGCTTCACCTGCGCCGAGCCTGCGAAGGGGATGTGCAGGAACCGCGTCCCGGTCGCGCGCTCGATGGCGAGGATCGCCAGGTGGTCGTCCGAGCCGATGCCGGTGGTGCCGTAGCCGATCGTCGCCGGCCTTTCGCGCGCGGCGCCGAGCAGGCCGGCGAAGTCGCGGATCGGGCTGTCGGCCAGCACCCAGAGCCCGCCCGGATCGTCCACGATGTTCGCGATCAGCGCGAAGTCCTCCAGCTTGAACCGGGCGCGGCGCTCGATCGGGATGGTGACGATGGTGGGCGTGTTGATGAAGCCGATCGTGTAGCCATCGGGCCGCGCGCGGGCGAGTTCGGAGAAGCCGATCTCCCCGCCCGCGCCGGGACGGTTCAGCACCACCACCGGTTGGCCGAGGTCCTTCTCCATGAAGCGGGCGATGGTGCGCGCGGCGGTGTCGGTGCCGCCGCCGGCGGCGAAGGCGACGATCATGGTGATCTGCCGGTCGGGCCTCCAGCCCGCTCCCTGGGCGTGGGCGTGGGCAAGGGCGGGCGCGGCGAGGGCGGTGGCGATCAGGCCACGGCGGGACGCATGCATGCTGGGTGATTCCTCCCGGTGTCGTTGCCGGGAGCATGCATGGCCGGGAGGCCGGCGAAAAGCCGCCGCGACATGTGATGTGGGTCGCTGCGGCATCCGGCTGGGGCAGGCAACGTCTCCGCCCAGGTTCCCGAGCAGGCGCGGCTCCCCGGATGCGGGTGGCCGGCGCCGGACATGCGAAGGGCCGCCGGAATGCCCGGCGGCCCCTCTCAAGGCTTTCGTCGTAGCGTCGGCCGGTCAGTCGGCCGCGAGCGCCATCCGGCTGCGGTTGAGCACGCCCATGACGTGGTCCTCGGCCGCGTCGACGACCTTTTCCGTCTGCTCGGGCGTGAAGACGTGGCCCGCGCCCGGCATCACCCGGTAGTCGATGGTGATGCCCTTCTGCGTGTTGAGCTTGTCCACGAGCTTCCGGACGGAAGGCTCGGGCACCAGTTCGTCGTCCGCGCCGTGGAAAATCAGCCCGTTGCAGGGGCAGGGGGCGAGGAAGCCGAAATCGTAGTGGCTCGCGGGCGCGCTGATGGAGACGAAGCCGCCCATCTCCGGCCGCCGCATCAGCACCTGCATGCCGACATAGGCCCCGAAGGAGTAGCCCGCCACCCACAGCATGGACGCGTTGGGGTTCACCGCCTGCAGGAAGTCCAGGCCCGAGCAGGCATCCGCCACTTCCCCGATGCCGCCGTCGTAGCGGCCCTGGCTGCGGCCGACCCCGCGATAGTTGAAGCGAAGGACGGAGAAGCCCATCGCCTGGTACCGCTGGTACAGCGAGTAGGTCACCCGGTTGTTCATGGTCCCGCCATGCAGCGGGTGGGGGTGGAGGATCAGGGCCACCGGGGCATTGGATCGCTTCGAGTGATGGTATCGTCCCTCGAGCCGGCCATCCGGCCCGGCGAACATGACCTCGGGCATCGTGCGTTCAGTCCAATGCGCTATGCGGCAGACCGCCCCTTCCCGTGCCCGCCCCTTTCAGGGCCTGGGTCCGGATGGGCGGCGGTCGCCGCAGTTTGGGGAACCTCGCCTAATGGGCGCGGGGGGCGCCCCTTCACGGAATGACGACCGGCAGGCGCATTTGTTGACCGCGCCAGTCGGAAATCCTAGCATGAATTCCGCCCGCGGCGCCGCGCGATGCGCAGAACGCCGACAGAAGGAAGGCCATTCCATGGTGCCCCGAGGGAGGTTCCCGTGTCCCGGGGCGACGGCACTATAGGGAGCCGGGTTCGGTTTTCATAACAGAATCACGACAGGATCCCCATGTTCGGCATGATGACCAGGGATGCGAGGAAAGCGGAGTAGCTAAGTCATGCGCTTGTCTACCCGAGGTCGCTACGCCGTGATGGCCATGGTGGAAATGGCGGCGCGCGAGGCCCGTGCCGGCGAGGGGTGCATCGGCGGCAGGCCGGTCACGCTCCACGACATTGCCACCGCCCAGCACCTGTCCGTTGCCTATCTCGAGCAACTTTTCGGTCGGCTGCGCCGCGCGGGCCTGGTCGCCTCCGCCCGCGGGCCGGGGGGCGGCTACCGCCTCGCGCGCCCGGCCGCCGAGATCCCGATCGCCGCAGTGGTCGAGGCCGCGGACGAGCCCATCGTCGCCACCCGCTGCGAGGAAGGCGGTCCGGGCTGCCTCGCTGGCGAGCGCTGCCTGACCCACGACCTCTGGGCCGAACTCGGCGACCAGATCCGTCTTTTCCTGAGGGGCATGACGCTTGCCGACGTGGTGGGCGGCAAGGTCACCGGCCGCGCCCGCGCCCCCGCCGCGCCCGAG
>NZ_JAAEDM010000049.1 GCF_018129065.1 Neoroseomonas soli
CCGTGGTGGTCTCCGCAGAACCGGTGCGCGGCCGCTGCCCTGGCAGCGCGGTCGTGGACCGCTTCGCCGTCTGGCGCAACGGACCGCACGCCGTGTGGCTGGAGGCGGACGGTGCGCGCGTGGTGTCGGACCGCGCCTGGCGCGGCGCGCGGCCCTGGGTGCCGCCGGTGCCCGAGCCGCGCGGGCGAGCGGATCTGCCGCCCGCGCCGGTCGAATGACCCGCTACAGGATGAACCACCCCGCCACCGGCGCGGTGCCGGAGTTGATCTGGATCGCGAAATCCGCCGCGCCGTCGCCGTTCACGTCGCCCGTGGCGGCGAAGGCCAGCCAGCGCAGGCGTCCGCGCCGGATGCGGCCGTTCAGTACCGCCGCAGCAGCCCCACCAGCCGCCCCTGCACCTTCACCCGGTCCGGCCCGAAGATCCGGGTTTCGTGCCGCGGATTGGCCGGTTCGAGGGCGACGGAATTGCCCCGCCGCCGCAGGCGCTTCAGCGTCACCTCGTTCTCGTCCACCAGGGCGACGACGATGGCGCCGTTCTCGGCCGTGTCGGCGCGGTGGATGATGACCGTGTCGCCGTCCAGGATGCCGGCATCGACCATCGAATCGCCGGCGACCTCGAGCGCGTAGTGATCCCCGTTGCCGAGCATGCCGGCGGGCACCTCGATGGAGGCGCCGTTGTCGCGCAGCGCCTCGATCGGCAGGCCGGCCGCGATGCGGCCATAGAGCGGGAGGCTGACCGCGGTGGCATCGTTCGCCGCCTCGGCCGCCGGGCGGGGGGATGCCTGGGTGCCGAAGGCTCCGCGGATGACATTCGGGCCGAGCGGCCCCTCGGCCGCGCGGGCGGCGGTCCGGCCGGCGCGCGGGGCCAGGTTCTCGGGCAGGCGGATGACTTCCAGCGCGCGGGCGCGGTGGGCGCGGCGGCGCAGGAAGCCGCGTTCCTCGAGCGCCGTGATCAGCCGATGGATGCCCGACTTGGACTTGAGGTCCAGGGCGGCCTTCATTTCCTCGAAGGACGGGGAGAAGCCGGTCTCGCGCAAATGGCGGTCGATGAACATCAGCAACTCGTGCTGCTTGCGCGTGAGCATCCAGCCCCTCCTCCGTGCCGGGCCCCGCGAATCGGTCGGAACAAACCGGCAACCCTTGTGTTGTTCTAGAAAGGTTCCGGAGTCACCGTCAATGGGATTCCCCTGTGGATGAACCGGTTGCGCGGCCGGGTGCAAGCGCGGTCCGGTCGCGCACGGTCGGTCCCTCGCTGCCGCCACGGCGGAGGGCCCCCTTCTCCTCGAGCGTGGTCAGCGTGCGCGAGAGCGTCTCGGGCGTCATGCCGAGCCGCGCGGCGATCGCGATGCGCGGTTCGGGCAGTGCGGCGGTGCCGGCGCCAGTCTCCTCCGAGACGCGGCGGGCGATGAAGCGGGCGACCCGGGCCTCCGCGCTGCGCAGCTTGAGGTCCACCACCTGGTCCACCATCAGCCGCCAGTGCCGCGCCAGCAGCTCGATCGTGGCGCCGGCCAGCGCGAGGTCGTCGCGCACGCCCGTGCGGAAGGATTCGGCCGGGATCATCAGCACCCGGATCTCCGTCAGCGCGACGGCCGAGGCGAGATAGGGCAGCCGCAGCAACACCGCGGGGGCGAGGAAGACCTCTCCGGGGCCGAAGATCTCGACGATCGTCTTGCCGCCGGTCTCGGCCGCGGTCTGCAGGCCGATGCTGCCGGCAAGCAGCACGTGCAGGAAATCGGGCTGCTCCTCCTGCTCGAACACCACGGTCCCGCGCGGCAGCAACTGGGTGAAGGATAGGCGGACGAGCTCCGCCATCGCAGCGTCGCCCGCCGCGCTGAAGAAGGTCGAGCGCCGCAGCAACTCCATGTTGCCAGATCGCGAGTCCATCGGCGTGCTCTCCCCCGCTTCCCGGTGGCGGTATCCGGCCAGGCTTCGTCAAGCGAGGCCTTGATATTCGTCAATTTGAATCGTCGTTCTGCGCAAGCGATACCTTGTCGTGCTTGGTGCGGGAAGAAAAATCGCGCCAGCGAGCGCTGTTCGGCTTGATCTGGATCAGTCCTGACGTAACCCCTCCCGGCCGACAAAGCCTCCGCCTTCGACGCAATGGAGACGGGGCATGCAGCAACAGGCAGCGACGCCGGACGCCAGTGGGCAGGCCCGCGCGCTATGGCTTTCCACCATCGCCTTCACGGTCTGCTTCGCGGCCTGGATGATCTTTTCGATCCTCGGCGTGCAGATAAAGAAGGACCTCAACCTTTCCGACTTCGAGTTCGGGCTCCTGGTCGGCACGCCGGTCCTGACGGGCAGCCTGATCCGCCTCGTGCTCGGCGTCTGGACCGACCAGTATGGCGGCCGGATCGTCTTTACCCTGGTGATGCTGACCGCCGCGGTCGCCACTTGGCTGCTCTCCTACGCCTACGACTACACGACCTTCCTGCTGGCAGCCCTCGGCGTCGGCATCGCGGGCGGGTCGTTTGCCGTCGGCATCGCCTATGTCTCGAAGTGGTACCCGAAGGAGAAGCAGGGCACCGCGCTGGGCATCTTCGGCGCCGGCAATGTCGGCGCGGCGGTGACCAAGTTCCTCGCGCCCATGATTATGGTCGCCTTCGGCTGGAAGGCGGTGGCGCAGATCTGGGCCATCGGCCTGGTGGTGATGGCGATCGTCTTCTTCTTCATGACGAAGGACGACCCGGACCTCGCGGAGCGGCGGCGGCGCGGCGTGAAGCCCGAGCCGTTCTCGGCGATGATGGAGCCGCTCAAGAACCAGCAGGTCTGGCGCTTCAGCCTCTACTACTTCTTCGTCTTCGGTGGCTTCGTCGCGCTCGCGCTCTGGCTGCCGCGCTACTACGTGGGCGTCTACGGGCTCGACATCATCAGCGCGGGCCTGCTCGGCGCGGCCTATTCGATCCCGGGCTCGCTGTTCCGCATCCTCGGCGGGACGCTGTCCGACAAGTACGGCGCGCGGAAGGTGATGTACTGGACCTTCTGGGGCTCGGTGGTCTGCACTTTCCTGCTCTCCTACCCCGCGACGCAATACGTCGTGAGCGGCATCCGCGGCCCGATCGAGTTCACCGTCGCGCTCGGCTTCATCCCCTTCATGGTGCTGACCATGGCGCTGGGCTTCTTCATGAGCCTCGGCAAGGCCGCGGTCTACAAGCACATCCCGGTCTACTACCCGGGGCGCGTCGGCAGCGTCGGCGGCGTGGTCGGGCTGATCGGCGGCCTCGGCGGCTTCGTCCTGCCCATCGCCTTCGGCGCGCTGAACGACCTCATCGGCGTCTGGACCAGCTGCTTCATGCTGCTGTTCCTGATCTCGGCGGTCAGCCTCGCCTGGATGCACGGCGCCATCCGCAGGATGGAGCAGGTCCAGCATCCCGACCTGCTCGGTCCGAAGGACCTCCCTGAACTCGAGGCTCTCCAGGGCCTCGCCGCCAGCCAGGCGCGCGCCGTGCCGGGCGGCGCCTCGACCAAGATCGCGGCGGAGTGACCGCCATGAGCACTTCCGCAAAGGACACATCCGCCATGCAGCCCCAAGCCGCGGCGCGCGGCCCCTCCTGGCTCGCGCGCTGGCAACCCGAGGATGAGGCGTTCTGGGAAGCCGAGGGCAAGAAGCGCGCCTGGCGCACGCTGACGGTCACCACCGCCAGCCTGACCATGGCCTTCATCACCTGGTTCGTGGTGAGCGCCCTGGTCGTGCGCCTGCCGCAGGTGGGCTTCCGGCTGACCACCGGCCAGCTCTTCTGGCTGGCCGCCATGCCGGGCCTCGCCGGCGGCACGCTGCGCCTCGTGCACATGTTCCTCACGCCGATCTACGGCACGCGGCATGTCGTCGCCTTCTCCACCGCCTCCCTGCTGCTGCCGCTGATCGGCTGGACCTATGCGGTGCAGGACATCACCACGCCGTTCTGGGTGCTGATGCTGCTCGCCTTCCTGGCGGGGCTGGGCGGGGGCAACTTCTCCTCCTTCATGCCCAGCACCTCGATGTTCTTCCCGAAGCGGCTGCAGGGCACGGCGCTTGCGATCCAGGCCGGCGTCGGCAATTTCGGCGTCAGCGTGGTGCAGTTCGTCACCCCCTGGATCATCGGCTTCGCGCTGGTGGGCACCATGGGCGGCGACTCGCAGACCATGACCCGCGCCGGCCAGCAATCCAGCGTGTGGCTCCAGAACGCGACGCTGGTCTGGATCCCGATCACCGCGGCCTTCGCGCTGTGGTCCTGGGTGGCGCTGAAGTCCGTGCCCATCACCGCGAACATCCGCGAGCAGATGGACATCTTCACCAACGGCAACACCTGGGTCATGACCAGCCTCTACATCATGACCTTCGGCGCCTTCAGCGGGCTGTCGGGCACCTTCCCGCTGCTGATCCGCCAGGTCTACGGCCACCTGCCCGGCGCGCCGGACCCGCTGACCTACGCCTTCCTCGGCCCGCTGGTGGGTTCCGCCGCGCGCGTGCTGGCCGGCCCGGCCTCGGACAAGTTCGGCGGCGGCAAGGTGACGACCATCGCGGGCATCGGCATGGTTGCCTGCGCCATCGCCATTCCCTTCACCACCCATCCGCAAAGCATGGCGAGCTTCCCGATCTTCGTCATCGCGATGCTCGGCCTCTTCCTCTTCGCGGGCATCGGCAACGCATCGACGTTCAAGCAGATGCCGATGATCTTCCCGCCGCGCCAGGCCGGCGGCGTGATCGGCTTCACCGGCGCGATCGCCGCCTACGGGCCCTTCATCTTCGGCCTGCTCTTCGCCTGGGCCTTCGCGACCTACCAGAGCCCGGACATCGTCTTCTATGGCCTGGCCGCCTTCTTCGCCGTCAACGTCGCGCTGAACTGGCTGCTCTACGCCCGGCGCAACGCCCCCTACCCGTGCTGATCCACCAAGAAAGCCGGAGAGACAATCGATGAGCCATTTCCTAGACCGCCTGACCTACTTCAAGAAGTATGCGGGCACCTTCTCCAACGGCCATGGTGACGTCACCACGGAAAGCCGCGCCTGGGAGGACGCCTACCGCTCGCGCTGGGCGCACGACAAGATCGTGCGCTCCACCCACGGGGCGAACTGCACCGGGTCGTGCTCCTGGAAGATCTACGTCAAGGGCGGGATCGTCACCTGGGAGACGCAGCAGACCGACTACCCGCGCACGCGGCCCGGCCTGCCGAACCACGAGCCGCGCGGCTGTTCGCGCGGCGCGTCGTACTCCTGGTATCTCTACAGCGCGAACCGCATCAAATACCCGATGATGCGCAAGCGCCTGGTCGCCATGTGGCGCGCGGCGAAGACGCAGTACGCGGACCCGGTGCTGGCCTGGAAGTCGATCCAGGACGACCCGGCGAAGCGGCACGAATACCAGTCCGCGCGCGGCATGGGCGGCTTCGTGCGCGTCAGCTGGGAGGAAGCGGAGGAACTCGTCGCCGCCGCCAACGTGCACACCGCGAAGCAGCACGGCCCGGACCGCATCTTCGGCTTCTCGCCCATCCCGGCGATGTCGATGGTCTCCTACGCCGCGGGCAGCCGCTACCTGTCGCTGATCGGCGGCGTCTGCATGTCGTTCTATGACTGGTACTGCGACCTGCCTCCGTCCTCCCCGCAGACCTGGGGCGAGCAGACGGACGTTCCTGAATCGGCCGACTGGTACAATGCCGGCTTCATCATGATGTGGGGCTCCAACGTGCCGCAGACGCGCACGCCGGACGCGCACTTCATGGCCGAGGCGCGCTACCGCGGCACCAAGGTGGTGACCGTCACGCCCGACTATTCCGAGGCGTCGAAGTTCGCCGATCTCTGGCTGCACCCGAAGCAGGGGACGGATGCCGCGCTCGCGCTGGCGATGGGCCATGTGATCCTGTCCGAATGGCACGCGAAGGGCAGGGGCGACTACTTCATCGACTACTGCCGCCGTTATTCCGACATGCCGATGCTGGTGATGCTGACGGAGAAGGACGGGCGCCTGGTGCCCGACCGGCAGCTGCGCGCGAGCGACCTGGTCGGCAATGCCGGCGAGGCGAACAACCCGGACTGGAAGACCATCGCGATCGATGACGCGACGGGCAACCCCTACGTCCCGACAGGCTCCATCGGCTTCCGCTGGGGCGAGCAGGGCAAGTGGAACCTCGAAGGCCGCGACGCGAAGACGCTGGAGGCGGTGACGCCGCGCCTCTCGCTGCTCGGCGGGCAGTCCGCGAGCGTGACCTTCCCGTATTTCGGCGACGGCGCGACGGCCTTCTTCAATCCGACGCAACTCGGCAACACCGTCACGCACGACGTGCCGGTGACGACCATCACGCTGGCCGATGGCAGCACCGCGAAGGTCGCGACCGTCTATGACCTGTTCCTCGCCAACTACGGCGTGGCGCGGGACGGCAGCGCGAACTACGACGCCATGGCGCCCTACACCCCGGCCTGGGCCGAGGCCGTCTGCGGCGTGCCGCGCCAGCAGATCGTCACCGTGGCGCGGGAATTCGCCGACAACGCCGAGAAGACCAAGGGCAAGTCCATGGTCATCCTCGGGGCGGCGCTGAACCACTGGTACCACTCGGACATGAACTACCGCGGCATCATCAACCTGCTGGTGATGTGCGGCTGCATCGGGCAGTCCGGCGGCGGCTGGGCGCACTATGTGGGGCAGGAGAAGCTGCGCCCGCAATCCGGCTGGATCCCGGTGGCCTTCGCGACCGACTGGTCGCGCCCGCCGCGGCAGCAGAATGCCACCTCCGCCTGGTACGCGCACACCGACCAGTGGCGCTACGAGACGATCCAGGTGGCGGATCTGTTGTCGCCCACCGCGCCGAAGGCGATGACCGGCACGCTGATCGACTTCAACATCCGCGCCGAGCGCATGGGCTGGCTGCCCTCGGCCCCGCAGCTCACGCGCAACCCGCTGACCATCGCGGCGGAAGCCGAGAAGGCCGGCATGCCGGTGCCGCAATACGTGGCGCAGTCGCTGAAGTCCGGCACGCTCGAGATGTCCTGCGAGGACCCGGACCATCCGACCAACTGGCCGCGCAACCTGTTCGTGTGGCGGTCGAACCTGCTCGGCTCCTCGGGCAAGGGGCACGAGTATTTCCTCAAGCACCTGCTCGGCACGCAGCACGGCGTGCAGGGCAAGGACCTGGGCGAGCAGGGCTGGGCCAAGCCGGAAGAGGCCGCGTGGCATGACGAGGCGCCGAAGGGCAAGCTCGACCTGCTGGTGACGCTCGACTTCCGCATGAGCACCACCTGCATGTACTCCGACATCGTGCTGCCCACGGCCACCTGGTACGAGAAGCACGACCTCAACACCTCGGATATGCATCCCTTCATCCATCCGCTGTCGGCGGCGGTGGACCCGGCGTGGGAGAGCCGCACCGACTGGGCGATCTTCCGCGGCATCGCCAAGCGCTTCTCCGCGCTGTGCAACGGTCATCTCGGCAAGGAGAAGGACACCGTCCTGACCCCGCTGATGCATGACAGCCCGGCCGAGCTCGGCCAGACGCACCTGGTGAAGGAATGGAAGAAGGGCGAGGTCGAGCCGATCCCCGGCAAGACCATGCCCGCCGTGACGGTGGTCGAGCGCGACTACCCGAACACCCATGCCCGCTTCACCTCGCTTGGTCCGCTGATGGACAAGCTGGGCAACAACGGCAAGGGCATGGCCTGGAAGACCGAGCACGAGGTGGAGTTCCTCCGCCACCTCAACGGCGAGGTCGAGGTCCCGGGCGTCGAAGGCACGCTGGCGCGGATGGAAACCGACATCGACGCCTGCGAGACGCTGATGCACCTCGCCCCCGAGACCAACGGCCATGTCGCGGTGAAGGCGTGGGAATCGCTCGGCAAGTTCACCGGGCGCGACCACACGCACCTCGCGCGGCCGAAGGAGCACGAGGCGATCCGCTTCCGCGACGTGCAGGCGCAGCCGCGCAAGATCATCTCCTCCCCCATCTGGTCGGGGCTGGAGAGCGAGGAGGTCTGCTACAACGCCGGCTACACCAACGTGCATGAGCTGATCCCCTGGCGGACGCTCACGGGCAGACAGCAGCTCTACCAGGATCACCCCTGGATGCTGGCCTTCGGCGAGGCGCTTTGCCTCTACCGCCCGCCGGTGGACCTGCGCGCGACGGGGCCGATGCATGGCGTGAAGCCGAACGGCAACAAGGAGCTCCCGCTCAACTTCATCACCCCGCACCAGAAGTGGGGCATCCACAGCGTCTATACGGACAACCTGTTGATGCTCACCCTCTCGCGCGGTGGTCCGATCGTGTGGCTGTCCGAGGTGGATGCGGCGGAAGCCGGCATCGAGGACAACGACTGGATCGAGGCCTTCAACACCAACGGCGCGCTCTGCGCCCGTGCGGTCGTCTCCCAGCGCGTCCCGAAGGGGATGGTCATGATGTACCACGCGCAGGAGAAGATCGTGAACGTGCCGGGCAGCGAGATCACGCATGCCCGCGGCGGCATCCACAACTCCGTCACGCGCTGCACGATCAAGCCGACGCACATGATCGGCGGCTACGCGCAGCTCGCCTATGGCTTCAACTACTACGGCACGATCGGCACCAACCGCGACGAGTTCGTCCTCGTGCGGAAGATGGCGAATGTCGAGTGGCTGGACGGACCCCGGGTCACGCCGCAGGCGGCTGACCTCAAGGCAGCCGAATAAGGGAGACCGGGACAATGAAGATCCGCGCTCAAATCGCGATGGTCCTCAATCTGGACAAGTGCATCGGCTGCCATACGTGCTCCGTCACCTGCAAGCAGGTGTGGACGAGCCGCGAGGGCGTCGAATACGCCTGGTTCAACAACGTCGAGACGAAGCCCGGCATCGGCTACCCGAAGGACTGGGAGAACCAGGACAAGTGGAAGGGCGGCTGGACGCGCAAGCGCAACGGCAAGATCCAGCCGCGCATCGGCGGCAAGTGGCGGATCCTGGCGAACATCTTCGCCAACCCGAACCTGCCCGAGATCGACGACTACTACGAGCCCTTCACCTTCGACTACACGCACCTGCAGACCGCGCCTGAATCCCAGGCGATGCCGGTCGCACGCCCCGTCTCGCTGATCACCGGCGAGCGGATGGAGATCAAGTGGGGCCCGAACTGGGAGGAGATCCTGGGCACGGAGTTCCGCAAGCGCTCCAAGGACAAGAACTTCGAGGGCATCCAGAAGCAGATCTACGGGCAGTTCGAGAACACCTTCATGTTCTACCTGCCCCGCCTCTGCGAGCACTGCCTCAACCCGTCCTGCGTCGCCTCCTGCCCCTCGGGCTCGATCTACAAGCGTGAGGAGGACGGCATCGTCCTCATCGACCAGGAGAAGTGCCGCGGCTGGCGCATGTGCGTCAGCGCCTGCCCGTACAAGAAGATCTACTACAACTGGCAGTCCGGTAAGGCCGAGAAGTGCATCTTCTGCTACCCGCGCATCGAGGCGGGCGAGCCGACGGTGTGCTCGGAGACCTGCGTCGGCCGCATCCGCTACCTCGGCGTGCTGCTCTACGATGCCGACCGCATCGAGGAAGCGGCGTCGGTCGAGAATGACCAGCAGCTCTACCGCAGCCAGCTCGACATCTTCTGCGACCCCAATGACCCCGCGGTGATCGAGCAGGCGCGCAAGGACGGCGTGCCGGAAGCCTGGCTGGAGGCCGCGCGCCTCAGCCCGACCTACAAGATGTGCATCGATTGGCAGATCGCCTTCCCGCTGCACCCCGAATACCGCACGCTGCCGATGGTCTGGTACGTGCCGCCGCTGTCGCCGGTTCAGTCGGCGGTGGAAGCCGGCCATGTCGGCTGGAAGGACGGGCTGCCGGACATCTCCTCGCTCCGCATCCCGGTGAAGTACCTCGCCAACCTGCTGACGGCGGGTGCGGAAACCCCGGTCGTGCTCGCTCTCCAGCGCATGATGGCGATGCGCATGCACATGCGTGCCCGCACGGTCGAGGAACGCGACGACATGGAGATCCTCGAGAAGGTCGGCCTGACCAAGGCGCAGGTGGACGACATGTACCAGACGCTGGCGATCGCGAACTACGAGGACCGCTACGTCATCCCCACCACCCACCGCGAATACGCCGAGAACGCCTTCGACCTGAAGTCGTCCTGCGGCTTCACCTTCGGCCAGGGCTGCTACGACGGCCGCACGGTGGGCAACCTGTTCAGCGCCTCCGGCCCCTCGGCCGGGCACATGGCGCCGCCCCGCATCCGCGAGGCGGAGGAAGCGAAGAAGGAAGCCGCGAAGTGAACCGGCGCCTCGCCATCCTCTCCACTCTCCTGCGCTACCCGGACGAGGCGCTGCGCGCCGACCTGCCGGACGTGATGGAGGCAATCCCGGGCGCGGGCTTCTCCGACCGCGACCGCCGCGCACTGGAACGGCTCGTCCGCCGCCTCGGCACGGGCGACCCGCTCGACCGGCAGGAGGACTTCGTGCGGCTCTTCGACCGCGGCCGCTCGACCAGCCTCCACCTGTTCGAGCACGTGCACGGGGACACGCGGAACCGTGGCCCCGCCATGGTGGAACTGGTCGCGCTCTATGACGCGAACGGCTTCGCCATGTCGGGCAACGAGTTGCCGGACTACCTGCCGCTCGTGCTCGAATTCTGCGCCGTGGCGCCGGCGGAAACGACGGCGAACCTGCTCGCCCAGGCGGGCCCGCTGCTGCAGCAGATCCACGCGAAGCTGATGTCGCGCGGGCTGCCGTCCTCGCGCGGCTATGCGGCGGTGCTCGCCGGCGTCCTGTCGGAAGCCTCGCTCGCGCCGACGACGCTGCCGACCGAGGCGAACGACCAGGCCGATGAGGACGACCTCGCCGCCATCGACGCCGCCTACGAGGACCAGCCCGTGGTCTTCGGGCCGGAATCCGACCCCGACCAGGCCGGCGCCCGCGCCAAGGTCGCCGCCATGATCCAGCGCCTGCGCACCATGCGCCAGGCCGCCGCCAAGCATTGAAGGAGAGCCGCGATGTCCGCCCTCTGGAACGGCTTCACCGACTACCTGCACACCTTTCTCTTCGGCATCTATCCCTACATCTGCGCCGGCATCTTCTTCATCGGCAGCCTGATCCGCTTCGACCGCGACCAGTACACCTGGCGCTCGGGCTCATCGCAGCTGCTGCGCGCCAAGCAGTTCCGCTGGGGATCGAACCTGTTTCACCTCGGCATCCTGTTCATCTTCTTCGGCCACTTCGTCGGCCTGCTGACGCCGCACTGGCTCTATGAGCACTTCATCACCGTGCAGCAGAAGCAGCAGCTCGCCATCGTCGCGGGCGGCGTGGCCGGCTTCTTCTGCTTCATCGGCCTGTCGCTGCTGCTGCACCGCCGCCTGTTCGACGAACGCATCCGCCGCACCAGCACGGGCATCGACATCTTCATCCTGGCGATGCTCTGGGTGCAGCTCACCCTCGGCCTCATCACGCTGCCCTTCTCCATCGGGCACCGTGACGGCGGGATGATGCTGCAGCTCTCGGCCTGGGCGCAGCACATCGTCACCTTCCGCGGCGGCGCAGCCGAATACGTGCGCGGCGCGGACTTCGTCTTCCAGCTGCACATGGTCATGGGCATGACGCTGTTCCTGCTCACGCCGTTCTCGCGGCTGGTGCACATCTTCTCGGCCCCGGTCTGGTACCTCGGCCGCAACTGGCAGATCGTGCGTCGCCGTGGCGGCGCGACCACGCGGCCCGGCCCCGTCGCCGCGCCGCATACCCGGCCCGCGGAGTGATCGTCATGGCTGTGCATTACCATCCGCCGCCCGAGCGGCCCGCCGCGCCGGCGCCGACAGGCCCGACACTGCCCGAGCAGGATGTCGTCGTGAACGGCACCACCATCACGGCGCGCGAGATCTCCGCCGAGATGCAGCACCACCCGGCCGAGAACGCCGAGGCCGCGTGGAACCTCGCGGCCCAGGCCCTCGTCATCCGTCGCCTGCTGCACGAAGCGGCCACGGCGCGCGGCCTGGATCCGGAGGATGACGACGCGCTCGACGCGCTCATCACCGCCGAGGTCAGCATCCCCGATACCGACGAGGCGGCTGCCCGCCGCTGGCACGCTGCCCATCCGGAGCGCTTCGGCGCCCCGGACCTCTGGGAGGCGAGCCACATCCTCGTCGCCGCCGACCCGGAGGACGAGGAAGCGCGCACCGCCGCGCAGGCGAAGGCGGAGGAGATCCTCGCCCAGGTCCAGGCCGACCCGGAAAGCCTGCCGGCGCTCGCGCGGCTGCATTCGGACTGCCCCTCGCGCGACCAGGGTGGCCATCTCGGCCAGGTCGCGCGCGGCTCGACGGTGCCGGAGTTCGAGACCTTCCTGGCCACGCTCGAACCCGGCCAGGTCTGCCCGGTGGTGGTGAAGTCCCGCTACGGGATGCATGTCGTGCGCCTGCACGCGCACGCCCCCGCCACGCGCACGCCCTATGAGGCGGTGGCCGAGCGCGTCGCGGCGGACCTGCGCGATCAGGCCTGGCGTGCCGCCGTGCGCCAGTACATCGCCGTGCTCGCCGGCCGCGCGCGCATCGAGGGCATCGACCTCGGCGCCGGCGCCGGGCCGCTGGTACAGTAGCGGGGCAGTCGCGGTGCCATGGTGCCCCCCGGCGGAAGGCGGCGCGGTGCGGAGTTCGGGGTCCTCGGCCCCGAACTCCTGACCGACCCGCTGGCTTTCCTCTCGGCCGAGCATCTCCGCCAGGGCGCGCTGCTCGCGCATCTCGAACGCCTCGCGCGTCACCCGCAGGCGCGCGGTGCCCGCGCCCTGGCGGCGGCGCTGATGGAATGGCTCGCGGTGGAACTGCCGCGCCATATGGCGGACGAGGAGCGCTCGCTCCACGCCCGCCTCGAACCCTACGACACGGAGGGCCTGCTGCTGCGCCTGCGGGAGGACCACGTGGACGAGCGCGAGGCCGCCAAGGCATTGATCGCGGATCTGCGCGCCATCGCCGCGCACCATTCGCCGGGACCTGGCTTCGCCGCGCTCGCCCGGCGCTTCGCCAGCGGCTTCCGCGCGCACCTGGCGACGGAGGAGGCGGAGGTCACGCCGCTCGCCCGCCGGGTGCTCTCGGCCGAAATTCTCACCCAGATCGCGGCGGAACTCGCCGCCCGCCGGGCCTGATCGACATGGACATGCCGACCGAGACATCCACCGGCGCGCTCCGCCGCCTCATCGAAGGCTTCGACCGCTTCCGCGGCCAGCACTTCGAGAACGATGCCGAACTTTACGACTCGCTGCTCGAAGGCCAGCACCCGGAGGTGATGGTCATCGCCTGCTCGGACAGCCGCACCGATCCCGCCATCATCTGCGGCGCGCGGCCGGGGGACCTCTTCGTCATCCGCAACGTCGCCGCGCTGGTGCCGGCCTATGAGCGCGACAACCGCCCGCACGGCACCGCCGCGGCGATCGAGTTCGGGGTCGCCGCCCTCGGCGTGCGGCACATCGTCGTGCTCGGCCATTCCTTCTGCGCCGGCGTGCGCTGCCTGCTGGAACACGACCACGGGCGCGACCGCTTCGCCTTCGTCTCCGACTGGGTGGGCGTGGCGCAGGAGGTGCGGGACGAGATGGACGGCCTGGTCACCGAGGCCGAACGCCTGCTGATCGCCCGCCGCGCCGAGCAGGCCGCGGTGCTGCTCAGCCTGCGCCACCTCGCGACCTATCCCTTCATCTCCGAGCGCATCCGCGAGGGGCGGCTGTCCCTGCACGGCTGGTACTTCCACTTCGGCTGGGGGACCTTGCAGGCGGCCGAGGGCCCGCGCGGCCCGTTCCGCCAGGTCGATCCAGGAGAGGTCCCGCGCGCGGCGAGCGGCTGAGCGCGGCCCTTCCATCCCCGGCGCGTCCTGCCAGGATGCGCCGCCATGCCGACGCCCGACCTTTCGATCCTCATCGCCGCGCATCGTGTCCAGGACCTGGTGCCGGCAGCCGTGGCCTCGGTGCTCGATCGCGCCGTTGGAGCCTCGGTGGAGGTCATCGTGGTCTCCGACGACGGCACCGACTACGCGCCCCTGCTGCCCGCCGACCCGCGCCTGCGCTTCACCGAGGTCGGGCCGGTGCGCACCGGCGCCTGCGCGGCGCGCAACCGCGGCCTCGCCATCGCGACGGGCGCGCACGTCACGATGCTCGACGGCGACGATGCCTTCGAGGGCCCGCCCGATGCCATCGCGCGCGCGCTCGACCTCGCGCGGCCACAGGGCGGCGTGCTGGTGCCGACCGTCGTGCGCGCGCCGGACGGCACCGAGGTCCGCCGCGTCCCCGCGCCTGGCGCGCGCCGCTTCGGCTTCGCGGAATGGGGCAGCGCCTTCTCCTCGCTGCACCTGATCGCGCGCCGCGCCTTCGTGTCGCGCTACGAGAGCTTCACGCTGATCGACGACGTCATCACCGACCTTCGTACCCTGGCCGCCGTCTGCGGGGAGGTGCCGGTCGCGGAGGGCCTTGCCTACCGCTACCAGCTTCGCGCGGGCCAGATGACGGACACCGCCGGCACGCGCTTCGACGCCGAGTACGCCGAGGCGCTGCGCCGCATCGCGCAGGACGGATTCGGCTTCGGTGCGCACGCCGCGGATGCCGCGCGCGTCCTGCGCCGCTGGCGGGCGATGAACCGGCTGGTCGGCGGCGGCAGCGGGCGGCCTGCGCTCGGCGACTACCACCGCCTGGTGCGCGCCTATCTCGACGGGGAGTGGCCGGCTGGCCGGCGCGGCGTCATGCCCCCGAGCCTCGCCGATGATCGCATCATCGACGAGGCGAAGGGCATGGCGCGCGGGGCTGGCGGGGCGGCCGCGCGCGAAACCCAGACCGATGCCAGCCGGCACGAAGGCTGAGCGGCGTCAGACGCCCAGTTCGGGGAGGATGATCGCCTCGACCTCGGCATAGGCCGGCAATGCGTGCGCATGCGGCGCGCGCAACACGAGCGCGTCGGCACGGGCGAGCGTGGCGAGCATGGAACTGTCCTGCACCGGCGCCGGCGTCACCAGCATTCGCCCTTCCTTGTCGAAGGACACGCTGGCCCGCTGGTAGTCCGCGCGGTGGTCGTTCTCCGCCAGCGGCACCGAGGTCAGCACCCGCCGCATCCGCGGCGCCGCGCCCGGCAGGCCGGACATGCGCTCGATCGCCGGGATCAGGAACAGCACCGCGCAGACCATGGCGGAGACCGGATTGCCCGGCAGCCCCAGCACCGGCGTCCGCCCGAGCCTGCCCCAGATCAGCGGCTTGCCCGGCCGCATGGCGATCTTCCAGAAGCCGAGTTCGAAGCCCTCGGCGCCCAGCGCCTTCTGGATCAGGTCGTGCTCGCCCACGCTGGCGCCGCCGGTCGTCACCAGCATGTCGAAGGCGTAGGCGGTGCCGGCCACGCCGGCGATGATGTCCGTGTCGTCCGGCGCGATCGGCAGCACGACCGGGTCGCCGCCGCTCGCGCGGATCAGCGCCGCCAGCGCATGGGCGTTGGAGGAGACGATGCCCCCCGCCGGGATCGGGTCGCCCGGCAGCGCAATCTCGTCGCCGGTGGCCAGGATGCCGATGCGTGGCTTCCGGTGCACGGTGAGCCACGGATTGTTCGACGCCGCGGCGAGGCCGATGTCGCGCGCCGTCAGCCGCCGCCCGGCGGGCAGCACCTCGGCGCCCTCGGAGAAGTCGAGGCCGCGGCGGCGGATGTGGCGGCCGGGATTCACCGTCTCGTTCACCCGAACCGCGTCGCCGTCCGCGGTCGCATCCTCCTGCAGCAGGATGGTGTCCGCCCCGGTGGGGATGAAGCCGCCGGTGAAGATGCGCACCGCCTGCCCTGCGCCGACCGTGCCCCCGAAGGGCCGCCCGGCCGGGGAGGAACCGATCACCGCCAGCGTCGCGCCCTCGGTCCCATCCGCCGCGCGCAGCGCGTAGCCGTCCATGGCGGAAACATCGGCCGGCGGCTGGGTCAGGCGCGCCACCACGCCGCGCGCCAGCACGCGGCCCGCGCCGTCGGGCAGGGCGACCGTCTCGGCAGCGGTCGGGGCCAGCGCGGCGATGATTCGCGCGCGGGCGTCCTCGACCGGCAGCAGGTCACTCGCCATGGAATTCGCCCGACTTGCCGCCGGCCTTGTGGACCAGGCGGACATCCTCGATGCGCATGGCGCGGTCCACCGCCTTGACCATGTCGTAGACGGTCAGCGCGGCGACGGTCACGGCGGTCAGCGCCTCCATCTCCACCCCTGTCCTGCCGCTCAGCTTCACCGTCGCCTCGATGGCCACGGCGTCGTCGCCCTCCGGCTCCAGATCGACCGTCACCTTGGACAGCATCAGCGGATGGCAGAGCGGGATGAGATCCGAGGTCTTCTTCGCCGCCATGATCCCGGCGATCCGCGCGACGCCGAGCACATCGCCCTTGCCCGCGCGGCCTTCGCGGATCAGCGCCAGCGTCGCCGGCGCCATCACGATGCGGCCCCGGGCGGTGGCGGTGCGCGCCGTCTCCTCCTTGCCGGAGACGTCCACCATCGCGGCGCGGCCCGCCGCATCGAAATGGGTCAGGGCCATGGCGAGGGTCAGCGGGCTTCGACGAGCATGCGCGCGGCAGCGGCGACGTCGGGCTGGCGCATCAGGTGCTCGCCCACCAGGATGCAGCGCGCCCCGGCGGCGGCCATGCGGCGCACATCCTCCGCGGTGCGGATGCCGCTCTCGGCCACCGGCAGGCGGTCGGCGGGCACCAGCGGGGCCAGTTCCTCGCTCGTCGCGATGTCGGTCTGCAGGGTGCGCAGGTCGCGGTTGTTGATGCCGATCAGCCGCGTATTGAGGCCGAGCGCGCGGTCCAGTTCCTTGCGGTCGTGCACCTCGACCAGCACGGACATGTCGAGCGAGCGCGCGATGCCGAGCAGTTCCGTCGCCATGTCGTCGGTCAGGCAGGACATGATGAGCAGCACGCAATCCGCGCCCATGGCCCGCGATTCGAAGATCTGCCACGGGTGGATCATGAAGTCCTTGCGCAGCACCGGCAGGTGGCATGCGGCGCGCGCGGCTTCGAGGTATTCCCGCTTGCCCTGGAAATACGGCTCGTCGGTCAGCACGGACAGGCAGGCTGCGCCGCCTTCCTCATAGGCCTTCGCGAGCGCGGCCGGCTCGAAGGGGTCGCGGATCAGCCCGCCGGAGGGCGAGGCGCGCTTGATCTCGGCGATCAGCCCGGTGCGGCCCTCGGCGATGCGGTCGCACAGCGCGGTGACGAAGCCGCGCACCGGCGGGGCGGCGGCGGCGGCGCGCTCGATCTCCGACTGCGGGGTGGCGGCCATGCGCTCGGCCACCTCCTTCTCCTTGTCCGCGACGATGCGCAGCAGGACGTCCGGCACCGAGGCGGCGCCGGCGGGCGCGGTGGCGACGTGGGGGGCGTTCATTGTTGGGCGTCCTTGGGGGGGCAGGCGGCCCGCAGGCGAGTCAGTACGCCCAGGGCGGCGCCGTCGTCTATGGCCTTGGCGGCGAAGGTCGCGCCCTCGCGCAGGTCCGCGGCGCGGCCGGCGACGATCAGGGCGGCGCCGGCGTTCAGCAGCACGACATCGCGATAGGGACCGGGGGCGCCGTTCAGCAGCGCCTCCAGCGCGGCGGCGTTGAAGGCGGGGTCGCCGCCCTTCAGCGCGGAGGCCGGGGCGCGCGGCAGGCCGGCATCCTCCGGCGTCACCATGAACTCGCGCAGCGAGCCGTCGGCTTCCAGGGAGACGACGTGGCTCTCCCCCGCGAGCGTCAGTTCATCGAGGCCCTGGCCATGCACCAGCCAGGCGCGCTCGCTGCCGATGCGGGCGAGCGTCTCGGCCATCGGGCGCAGCCATTCGGGGGCGAAGGCGCCGGTCATCTGGCGCTTCACCCGCGCCGGATTCGCCAACGGGCCGAGCAGGTTGAAGATGGTCCGCGTGCCGAGTTCCACCCGCGGCCCCGCGGCATGGCGCATCGAGGCGTGGTGCCGCGGCGCCATCAGGAAGACCATGCCGGCCTCGCGCAGCACCTCGGGCAGCCGCTCGATCGGCACGTCGAGCGAGATGCCGAGCGCCGACATCGCATCCGCCGCGCCGGACCTGGACGACAGCGCGCGGTTGCCGTGCTTGGCCACCGGCACGCCGCAGCCCGCGACCACGATGCCGCTGGCGGTGGAGATGTTCAGCGTGCCCGCCATGTCGCCGCCGGTGCCGACGATGTCCATCGCGTCCGGCGGGGCCTCGATCGCCGTCATGCGGGAGATCATGGCGCGCGCGCCGCCGGTCATCTCGGCCACCGTCTCGCCGCGCACGCGCATGGCCATCAGCAGGCCGGCGATCTGCGCGGGGGTCGCTTCCCCGGCCATGATGATGCCGAAGGCTTCCTCGGCCTCGCTCTCGGCCAGCCGCTCGGCCGCCGCGAGGCGGGCCAGGATCGGTTTCAGGGACATGGGCTCAGGCCGCGGCGGGCGTCGGCAGCGCAGCGCCGGCCAGCGTCAGGAAGTTCCGCAGCAGGTCGTGGCCATGGGCGGAGGCGATGCTCTCCGGATGGAACTGCACGCCGGAGATCGGCAGTTCCTTGTGCCGCAGCCCCATGACGATGCCGTCCTCGGTCCAGGCCGTGACCTCGAGGCAATCGGGCAGGGTCGCGCGGTCCACGGTCAGCGAGTGGTAGCGCGTCGCCGCGAAGGGGGAGGGGATGCCGGCGAAGACATCCTGCCCATGGTGATGCACCTGCCAGACCTTGCCGTGCACTGGTTCCGGCGCGCGCACCACCTGGCCCCCGAAGGCCTGGCCGATCGCCTGGTGGCCGAGGCAGACGCCGAGCACCGGCAGCCGCACCTCGGCGGCGAGCGAGATCAGCGGCAGGCAGATGCCCGCCTCGTTCGGCGTGCAGGGGCCGGGGGAGAGCACGACGGCTTCCGGCTTCATCGCCAGCACGCCCTGGGGGTCGATGGCGTCGTTGCGGCGCACCTCCACCTTCGCCCCCAGGTCGCCCAGGAAGTGAAACAGGTTGAAGGTGAAGCTGTCGTAGTTGTCGATCAGCAGGATCATGGTGCCCGATCCATGGACCCGCGCGGCGGGGGAATCAAGGCCGACGCGGGGCGGGGACGGCCGCCCCCCCCGGGGGCAATTCCTTCGACCCGGCATCTGGCCTAGCCTGCCCCGCAACGACGACATGAGGACGGCCAAGCCATGCTGAAGCGCATCTTCCTCGCCGTGGCGCTGCTCGCGCCGGGCGCCGCCGGCGCCGCGGACCTGCCCGACCGGCCGGTGCGCATCATCGTCCCGTTCACCCCGGGCGGCACCAGCGACATCGTCGCCCGGCTGCTCGCCGAAGCCGCGGGGCCGCATTTGCCGCGCGGGGCGGTGGTCGAGAACCGCGGCGGGGCCGGCGGCAATATCGGCATGGCGGAAGCGGCGCGCGGCGCGGCGGACGGCACCACCCTCGTGCAATGCGCCTTCGGCCCCTGCGGGGCGAACCCGGCGCTCTACACGAATCCCGGCTACGACCTGCTGAAGGACTTCTCCCCGGTCATCCTGACCGGCGCCGTGCGCAACGTGATGACCGTGCGGCGCGATCTGCCGGCGCAGAATGTGCAGGAATTCATCGCACTGGCGCGCCGGCAGACGCTGACCTTCGCCTCCTCGGGCGTCGGCGCCTCGAACCACCTCGGGCCCGAACTGCTGCGCAGCATCACCGGGATCGAGATGACGCATGTGCCCTATCGCGGCTCGGGCCCGGCCATCACCGACCTGGTTGCCGGGCGCGTGGATGTGTTCTTCGACAACCTGCCCTCCATCCTGCCGCATATCCGCGGCGGTTCGGTGCGCGCCCTAGCCGCCGTCAGCGACCGGCGCATCCCGGAACTGCCGGATGTGCCGACCTTTGCCGAGCAGGGCGTGCAGGGCATGGCGATCGATTCCTGGTTCGGCTTCATGGCGCCGGCACGCACGCCGCCGGCCGCCATCGCGGCGCTGAACGCCGCCTTCGGCCGCGCGCTGCAGGATCCCGCCGTGCGCACGCGCATGGCCGAGCTCGGCGCCGCCCCGATCGGCGGCACGCCGGAACAGATGGGCGCGCATGTGCGCGCCGAGGCGGCCCGCTGGGCCGAAGTCGTCAGCAAGCAGGGAATCCGCGCCGAATGAGTCGCATCACCTCCATCCGCACCATCCGCATCGGCGAACGGCCGAACCTGCTCTGGGTGGAGATCACGACCGACGAGGGGCTGACCGGCCTTGGCGAGGCCTTCCGCGGGGCCGCCGCCGTCGAGGCGGTGATCCACGAAAGCGCCGCGCCGCTTCTGCTCGGCAAGGATTCCCGCGACATCGAGGGCTTCTCCCGCGCGCTGCTGACGCCCTATGTCGGCTTCGGCGGGTCCTCGGCCGAGGTCCGCGCGGCTTCCGCCGTGGACATCGCGCTGTGGGACCTCAAGGGCCAGCGCCATGGCGTCCCGGTGCACGAGGCGCTGGGCGGCAAGGCGCGGGATCGCGTGCGCAGCTACAACACCTGCGCCGGCTACGACTACAACACGAAATCCGCGCAGCGCCGCGACATCGGCGCGGCGGACGAATCCCGCGGCCCCTACGACGACCAGGTCGCCTTCATGCGCGACGCCGGCGCGCTGGCGGAAAGCCTTCTGTCGGAAGGCTTCAACGCCATGAAGATCTGGCCCTTCGACATCTACGCGCCGGCGACCCAGGGCGTGTCCATCACGCTGAGCGACCTCAAGAAGGGGCTCGAGCCCTTCGCGAAGATCCGCCGCGCGGTCGGCGACCGCATGGAGATCATGGCCGAACTGCACAGCCTGTGGTCCTACCCGGCCGCGCTGTCGATCTGCCGCGCGCTCGAGGAGTTCAACATCACCTGGGCGGAGGACCCCATCGCCAAGATGGACGATGCGGCGTCGCTCGCCGAACTGCGCCGCGCCGTGCGCGTGCCGATCTGCGCGAGCGAGACCCTGGGCGGCAAGGTCGCCTTCCGCGACCTGCTGGTGGCGGGTGCGACGGACATCGTCATGCTCGACCTCGCCTGGTGCGGCGGGCTGACGGAGGCGCGCAAGATCGCCGCGCTGGCCGAAGCCTGGGCGCGGCCCGTCGCGCCGCATGACTGCACCGGACCGGTCACGCTGATTGCCTCGGTCCACCTTGCCATGCACGCGCCGACGGCGATGTTCCAGGAAGTGGTGCGCGCGACACTCGCGACCTGGTACCGGGACCTCGTGACCGTGCTGCCGCGCGTGGAGCAGGGCTGGGTGCTGCCGATGCAGGGGCCTGGCCTCGGCGCCGCGCTGCTGCCGGGCGTGGCGAAGCGCGAGGATGCGATCGTCCGGGAAAGCGGCCGGTGATGGAGATCCTGGGCTATCTGCCCTGGGGCTTCGCCTCCGGCCTGCTGGCGATGGCGCTGTTGGCGCTTGGGCTGCGGCGCTGGGGCGGAAAGCGGGGGATGTTCGCCGGCGGCGTGCTGGCCTGGGTCGCCTGCGGCCTGGCCGCGCTATGGGCCGGGTCCTCGCTGTTCGAGGCAATCACCCTGCTGGGACATTGAGGCCTGGGCCGGCGCGGCGCGGGCAACTCCAGTCGTGCGGAGGCCTTTTGGCCTCCGCGGGCACCGATTGGCGTCGCATTGCAATCCCGCTGGATACCTGTCGCGGAAGGAGATCCGGGGAGGGGCGGCGCCCCTCTCCGCTTCCTCCCCTGCCGGCCCGCGCCTAGCGCCGCCCGGAGGCGAACCGCACCGCTTCCTCGGCCGCGCGGAACAGCGCGCGCGCCTTCTGCCTGGTTTCCTCGTATTCCGACTTCGGGTCGGAATCCGCCACCACGCCGGCCCCGGCCTGCACGTACATCGTCCCGTCCTTCACCAGCGCCGTGCGCAGCGCGATGCAGGTGTCCATGCCGCCATCGGCGCCGAAATACCCGATGCCGCCCGCATAGAGCCCGCGGCGGGAGGGCTCCAGTTCCTCGATGATCTCCATCGCGCGGATCTTCGGCGCGCCGGAAAGCGTGCCCGCCGGGAAGCCCGCGACATAGGCGTCCAGCGCGTCGAGCCCCGCGCGCAGCCGGCCCTGCACCTCGGAGCCGATGTGCATGACCTGCGAATAGCGCTCGATCTGGAACTGGGCGGTGACCTTCACCGAACCGATCTCGGCCACGCGGCCGACGTCGTTGCGGCCTAGGTCGAGCAGCATCAGGTGCTCCGCCCGCTCCTTCGGGTCCGCCAGCAGTTCGGCTTCCAGCGCCCGATCCTCGTCCGGCGTCGCGCCGCGGCGGCGGGTGCCGGCGAGGGGGCGCACCGTCACGGTGTTGTCGCGGCAGCGCACCAGGATCTCCGGGCTCGCGGCGACGACCGAGAACCCCCCGAAATCCCCGAACACCAGGAACGGCGCCGGGTTGATCCGCCGTAGCGCGCGGTACAGCGCGAAGGGCGGCAGCGCGAAGGGCGCCGAGAAGCGCTGCGACGGCACGACCTGGAACACGTCCCCGGCGCGGATGTATTCCTTCGCGCGCTCCACGGCGGCGATGAAGCCGGCCTCGGTGAAGTTGCTCTCCGGCGCGGGCATGGATGGCAGGGCGGCGGGCGGCGCGGGGCGCGGCACGGGACGGTCGAGCGCCGCCTCGGCCTCGTCCAGCCGGACGTTCGCCGCTTCCCAGGCCGAGGCGGGATCGGCGCCGGGCCAGACCGGGGCGCAGAGCGTCAGCGTGTCCCGCACATGGTCGAACACCGCCATCACCGTCGGCCGCGTCATCACCGCATCCGGGATGCCGAGCACGTCGGGATTCGTCTCCGGCAGGCGTTCCATCAGCCGGACCATGTCGTAGCCGAGGTAGCCGAACAGCCCCGCGGCCATCGGCGGCAGGCCCGGCGGCACCGGCATCCTCGCCGCCGCGACCATCTGTCGCAGGCTCTCGAGGGCATTGCCCTCCACCGGCTCGAAGGCGTGCGGGGCGGTCAGGGCGTGGCGGTTCACCTCCGCGCGGCCGCCGCGGCAGCGCCAGACCAGGTCCGGCGCGAGCCCGATCGCCGAATAGCGCCCGCGCGCCGCCCCGCCCTCGATCGATTCGAGCAGGAAGGCATTGGCCTGCGCCCCGCCCGTCAGCTTGAGGAAGGCGCCGACCGGGGTGTCGAGGTCGGCCACGCGCTCCCGAACCAGGATGGTGCCGCGACCGGCTTCGAGCGCCGCGCGGAAGGCGGCGAAACTGGTCTCGATCATCGGCCGGTCACCTGTTCCAGCAGCGTCCTGTTGATGCGCACGTCGGCACGGCCGCGCAGCGCGACGGCATACTGTTCCTCGAGCTCGTCCTGCATGGACTGCTCGATCTCCCCGCGCACGCGGCCGAGGCCGAGCGGGTCCGAGGCCGGGTCGAAGCGCACGATCTCCGCGAGCCGCGCCACGGCGAATCCGGTGCGCGTCTCGACCATGGTGGCGTCGCCCGTCCTGGCCTCGAAGAGCGGGGCCAGGAGTTCGGGCGGCAGCGGCCCCGCCTGGGCCGGGTTGCGGCCGAAGGGGCCCATGCGCTGGGCGGAAAGGCCGGCCTCCTCCGCCGCCTCCTGCGCGGTCTTGCCGCCGCGGATGGCGGCGAGCAGGCCGGCGGCGCGTTCCTCCGCCGCGCGGCGGCGGGCATCGGCGAGGAAGGCCACGCGCACCTGCTCCTCCACCGTCTCGAAGGGGCGCAGGGCGGGCGGGGTGACGCCGCGGACCTCGATGGCGACGAAGGCGTCGCCCATCTCGGTCATGCGCGGCGCGTCGCCCTGGCGGGCGGCGAAGACGGCGCGCAGCAGGTCGGCGCGCTGCGCCTCCGGCAGCGGGAGATCGACGCGCTCATTGGCCGGGTCGCGGCCGCCGGCGTCGATGGTCGCGGTCGCCAGCGCCATGCCGAAGCGCTGCGCGATCTCGGCGAGGTTCGCCCCGCCGGCCAGCGCATCCTCGACGCGGTTGGCGCGCTCATAGGCCATGTCGAGGGCGCGGTCGTGCGCCACCTCGCGGCGGAGTTCGTCGCGCACGTCGGCGAGGCTGCGCGTCACCGCCGGCTCCACGCGCTCGACCTTGAGGACATGCCAGCCGAAGGGGCTCTGCACCGGGTCGGTGACGCTACCCGCGCCGCCGGCGAAGGCGGCCGCGGCGACGGTGTCGATCGGCAGGGAGGCGCGGTCCAGCAGGCCGAGATCGGCCGCGCTGCCGCCCGCGGCGGTGGCGGCGGCCTCGATGGCCGGGAAATCCGCCCCGCCACGCCAGGTCTCGGCGAGCGTCCGGGCGGCGGCCTCGTCCGGCAGAACGGCCTGGCGCAGGGCGCGGCGTTCCGGCGTGTCGAACTGCGCGCGGCGCTGCTCATAGGCCTGCTCGAGCTGGGCGTCCGTCACCTCGATCTCGCCCGCCAGCGTCGCGGGGGAGAGCACCGCGACCGCCGCCTCCCGGTATTCCGGGGCGGAGAAACGCTGCGGGTTGTTCTCCTGGTAGCGGCGGAGCTGCGCCTCGGTGGGGGCCTCCGGCTCGGGCATGGCGGCGAGCGGGACCTGCACCACCTCGGCGACGCGGCGTTCCATCGTCCAGGCGAGCAGCGGGGCGGACATGGCGTCCGGCCCGGCAACACCCGCGCGCACCGCGCCCGCGAGTTGCTGCCGCATCAGGTCGCTCGCGACCACCTGGAGGAACTGCGCCTCGCTCAGCTCGTTCTGGCGCAGGAAGCCGTCGAAGACCTGGCGGGAGAAGGTGCCATCCGCCCCGCGCAGGCCGGGGATGGCGAAGACGGAGTCGCGCACCGCCTCGGCGGGGGCGGCGATGCCCACGCGGCGGGCCTCCGCGCGCAAGGACCGGTCGGCGATCAGCTGTTCCAGCGCCGTGGCGGCGACGGCGCGGCGGATGTTCTCGTCCGGCTCGAAGCGGTTGCCGAGCTGGCGGGCGATGCGCGCCATCTCCCGCCGCGCGGCGTTCTGCGCCTCGGGCAGTTCGATCGGCTGGCCGCCGACGGTGGCGACGGCGGTCTCGCGGCCGAAGTTCCGCACGACGTCCTCGATCCCCCAGATGGCGAAGGAAAGGACGAGCAGGGCGAAGAGGATCTTGGCGACCCAGGTGCCGGCGAGGCGGCGAAGCGCGGTGAGCATCCCGCGTGCTTACCCGCGCGCCCCGGCGGGCGGAAGGGGCGGGGGCATGGACAGGGGCGAAAGGGGCCGGTAACCGGGCGGCAGCCCCTGGATGGAGATGCCCTGAGATGACGCCCGGAGTGCGCCCGCTGATCGCCGGCAACTGGAAGATGCATGGCCTGTCGGCGGACGGGCTGGCGCTGGCCCGCGCGGTCGCGGCCGGCGGGGCGGGGCTCGGCGCCGAACTCCTGGTCTGCCCGCCGGCGACGCTGGTGGCCGCGGTGGCGTCCGCCATGGCGGACGGCCCCGTCGCGGTGGGTGGCCAGGATTGCCATGCCGCCGCCAAGGGCGCCCATACCGGGGACATCGCCGCGCCGATGCTGGCCGATGCCGGGGCGCGCTTCGTCATCCTCGGCCATTCCGAGCGCCGCGCCGACCATGCGGAATCCGACGCCGTCGTCCGTGCCAAGGCCGAGGCCGCCATCGCCGCCGGCCTGACCCCCATCGTCTGCGTGGGCGAGCCCGAGGCCGACCGCCTCGCCGGCCGTGCCGAGGACGTCGTCGCCGCCCAGCTCGCCGGCAGCCTGCCCGAGGGATTCGGCGCCGCCGGCGGCGTGCTGGCCTATGAGCCGGTCTGGGCCATCGGCACCGGCCGCACGCCCACCGAGGCCGACATCGCCGCCATGCACGCCATGATCCGCGCCCGGCTGGTCGCCGCCTTCCCGGCGCAGGGTGCGGCGCTCCGCGTCCTGTATGGCGGGTCCGTGAAGCCTTCCAACGCCGTCGCCATCCTGGCCATTCCGCATGTGGACGGGGCGCTGGTGGGGGGTGCCAGCCTGGTCGCGGAGGATTTCCTCGCCATCGCCCGCGCGGCGGGGTAGCCGGGCGGCCCCGTCTTCTGTAGAAGCGCCCGCGCCATGGCCTCAGTCCTGCTCGTCATCCACCTGTTCGTGACCCTTGCCCTGATCGGCCTCGTGCTGTTGCAGCGAAGCGAGGGCGGCGGGCTCGGCATCGGCTCCTCCCAGGGCATGGGTTCCTTCATGGGCGGGCGTGGCACGGCGAACCTGCTGACGCGGGGCACGGCCATCCTGGGCACGGCCTTCTTCGTGCTGGCGCTGACGCTGGCGCTGCTCAACCGCGGCGTGTCGCAGCAGAACCGTTCGATTCTCGATTCGCCACCGCCGGCGAGCGCCCCCTCGGCGCCCGCCCTCCCGGCCGTCCCGACCAACTAACCAGTCTTCTCAACCACTTCCGGCCGCGTGGCCGCCCTGCGCAACGCGCGGGTAGCGGTCACGCGCGCGGCTTGTTATGGAGGGCGCCCATGGCGCGGTTCGTCTTCATCACCGGCGGCGTGGTCTCCTCCCTCGGCAAGGGTATCGCTTCCGCCTCCCTCGGCGCGTTGCTCCAGGCACGCGGCTACACGGTCCGGCTTCGCAAGCTGGATCCGTACCTCAACGTCGATCCGGGGACGATGTCCCCCTATCAGCACGGCGAGGTCTATGTCACCGACGACGGGGCCGAGACCGATCTCGACCTCGGCCACTACGAACGCTTCACCGGCGTCGCCGCCCACAAGGCGGACAACTGGACGACCGGGCGGCTCTACCTCGATGTCATCGCGGCGGAACGGCGGGGCGACTACCTTGGCGGGACCGTGCAGGTCATTCCGCACATCACCGACAAGATCAAGGAAGTCATCCAGGCCGACACCGACGCCTACGACTTCGTCCTGGTCGAGATCGGCGGCACGGTCGGCGACATCGAGAGCCTGCCCTTCCTCGAGGCCATGCGCCAGCTCGCCAACGAACTGGGGCCGCAGCGCAGCCTCTTCATGCACCTGACGCTGGTGCCCTACATCGCCAGCGCCGGGGAACTGAAGACCAAGCCGACGCAGCATTCCGTGAAGGAACTGCTCGGCCTCGGCATCCAGCCGCAGATCCTGCTCTGCCGCTCCGACCGGCCGATCCCGGAGAATGAGCGCCGCAAGATCGCGCTCTTCTGCAACGTGCGGCCCGAAAGCGTGATCCCGGCGCTCGACGCCAGCACCATCTACGAGGTGCCGATCAAGTATCACGAGGAAGGCCTCGACGAGGAAGTGCTGCGCCACTTCGGCCTATCGGCCTATGGCGAACCCGACATGACGGGCTGGGAACGCATCGTCCACGCCGTGAAGCAGCCCGAGGGCGAGGTCACGATCGCCGTCGTCGGCAAGTACACGAACCTGCTCGACGCCTATAAGTCGCTGTCCGAGGCGCTGGCCCACGGCGGCATCGCGCACAACGTGAAGGTCAACCTCGACTGGGTGGACAGCCAGATCTTCGAGAGCGACGCCGAAGCGGTCGCGCGGCTCGAGAAGGTGAACGGCATCCTCGTTCCCGGCGGCTTCGGGGAACGCGGCACCGAAGGCAAGATCGAGGCCGTCCGCTTCGCCCGCGAGCGCAAGGTGCCCTTCTTCGGCATCTGCTTCGGCATGCAGATGGCCGTCATCGAGGCGGCGCGGAACCTGCTCGGCATCAAGGGCGCGTCCTCGACCGAGTTCGGCCCCTGCCAGGAGCCGGTGGTCGGCCTGCTGACCGAATGGCAGCGCGGCAACGAGGTGGAACGCCGCAACGCGACCGGCGACCTCGGCGGGACGATGCGCCTCGGCGCCTATCCCGCGAACCTGGCGGAAGGTTCCCTGGTGCGGGACGTCTATCACGGCGCCGCGTCCATCCGCGAACGCCACCGCCACCGCTACGAGGTGAACGTCGCCTACAAGGACCGGCTGGAAGCGGCGGGCCTGCGCTTCTCCGGCATGTCGCCGGACGGGGTGCTGCCGGAGATCGTGGAATACCCGGACCATCCCTGGTTCATCGGGGTGCAGTACCACCCGGAACTCAGGTCGAAGCCCTTCGATCCGCACCCGCTGTTCTCGGGGTTCATCGGGGCGGCGGTGAAGCAGGCTCGGTTGGTGTGATGCGGCGGGAGGGGCGCCGCCCCTCCCGCACCCACCCCGCCACGGGTCCGCATCGATAGTGCGGGCAGCGTCGATGGGAGCCGAAAGGGCTTCGGCAACCGGGATCTGGCGCCGGGCAGGGAAGTGGGATATAGGAATAACATCATAGACGCCTGTCGGAACCGACGGGCGGGTCCACGGCGATAAAGGGGTAAAGCGCTAAAGGACTAAAGCGGCGCCCCTCGGAGTGCTCCATGCGTCACGTCACGGTCCGCAACCTCACCATCGGCAACGACCTCCCGCTGGTCTTCCTCTCCGGCCCCTGTCAGATCGAGAGCCGCGCCCATGCGCTCGAAACCGCCGCGGCGCTGAAGGAAATGGCGGAAGCGGCCGGCGTGCCGCTGATCTACAAATCCTCCTTCGACAAGGCGAACCGCACCAGCGTCAACACGGCGCGCGGCATCGGCATGAAGGAAGGCCTCGCCATCCTCGCCGAGGTGCGGGAGGTGACCGGCCTGCCGACGCTGACCGACGTCCATGCCCCGGAACAATGTGCCCCGGCGGCGGAAGCGGTGGACGTGCTGCAGATCCCGGCCTTCCTCTGCCGCCAGACCGACCTGCTGATCGCCGCCGGCGAGACCGGCCGCGCGGTCAACGTGAAGAAGGGCCAGTTCCTCGCACCGTGGGACATGAAGAACGTCGCGGCGAAGATCGCCTCCACGGGCAACGAGAAGATCCTGCTCTGCGAGCGCGGCGCCTCCTTCGGCTACAACACGCTGGTCGCGGACATGCGCTCCCTGCCGATCATGGCGCAGACCGGCTACCCGGTGGTGATGGACGCGACCCACGCGGTGCAGCAGCCGGGCGGGCAGGGGACATCCTCGGGCGGGCAGCGCGAATTCGCGCCCGTGCTGGCGCGCGCGGCCGTGGCCGTGGGTGTCGCGGCGGTGTTCATCGAGACGCACCCCGACCCGGACCACGCGCCCTCCGACGGGCCGAACATGATCCCGATGCGCGAGATGCCGGCGCTGATCGCGCGCCTGAAGGCCTTCGACGCGCTCGCCAAGGCGGGCTGAGGCGTTGCGGCGCCTGGGCGTGCCTTTGGAGGTCCTGGGCGCCGTCATTCTCGTCGCCGCCATGCTGACCGGGGCGTTCGGCACGGGCGCGACCATCGCCGCGTTCGCCGCACTCGTGCTCGGCGGCTTTGTCGCCGGCGGACGAACGTGGCTGGAAACCGAGGCCGGTCCCTCGGGCGGCAATGGCGATGGTGACGGCGGAGGTGGCAAGTGACGCGCCCGCCCGGCCTGCCGCCGATCCCGCGCCGCCCCGTGCCTGCGCTGCTGCTGGTCACGGCGATGCTGGCAGTGCTCTGGTGGTCCGTCCCCGCCGGCCTCGCCGCCCTTCGCCTCTCCGGCTGGCACCCCGAGACCATTCTCGTCGTGCTCGGCGCCCATGCGATCTTCCTCGCGGCTTTCGGCTGGATCGCCTGGCTGTTCTGGGCCGGGCGGCGGCCCGGGGATGGCGGTTGAACCGGGTGGCGCGATGGCGCCGACCTCCGTTTCGGCTTCGGTCGCACAACATCACGTGCGGGGGGTGAGGCCAGGGTCCGGTTGGGCTAGCCTTGCCGCTCAACACCCGAGGGCTGACATGCGCCGCTACCTGCTGCTTCACCTTGCCGGTCTGACGCTTGCCGCCTGCGCGGCGGTCCCGCCGCAACCACAGGGGCCAGCCGAACGCCACGTGGCGCTCGTCGGCACGGCGGACCAGGCGCTTGGGCGCATGGTGGACCACCTGGCGCTGCGCGAGCGGACGGAAGTCGAGCAATCGGCCTCGCTGCGCTTCGCCTCCGGCGGGGCGGTGCCGCGCAGCCTGCCGGCACCGACGACGCCCATCGCCGGGGCCGTGCTCGACCCGGCGATGGACCTGATGGTCATCGAGGCGCAGCGGATTGCGGCGCTGTCCACCGGTGCGACGGCCGGGGGCGATGCGGAGGCTGCCGCGGCCCTTGACCGGCTGCAGGTCGCGATGGCGCGGCTCGGCACGGTGCCCGCGCGCTGGCCGTCGGAGGCGGTCCGGCGGCGTGGCCTCGAAGCCTTCCGCGCGTTGTCGCAGCCCGTGCCGGCGGGGGTGGACGCCGCGCGGCTGGCTGCCGGACGCCAGGCGTCGGTCGAGGCCGGCGTCGCCCTGCTTCGTGCGGTGATCGGCGAGGATGCGCGGTCCGGCCTGCGCGGCGCGCTGGCCCAGCGGCACGAGGCCTGGCGCAGCGCCCAGCGTGGCGTGCTGGAGGCCGCCCGCACCGACCGCAACCTGACCCCGCAGGACCGCATGGCCCTGTGGAACCGTGTCCAGGCCACCCTGGCCGGCGACCCGCCCGACATCGCCGCCGCCGAGGCGGTTTCCCTCCTCGCCGCCCTGCCATCTGCCCATGCGGCCGCCGGTGCCGGCGATGCCGCGGGCCTTTCGTCCTTCGAGGCATCCCTGGCCCGCTTCCAATCCGTCCTGGCGCAGGCGCGCTGACCGCCCGCGAGGGCGGGGTCCCAAAGAAGGGAGGGGGTTCGGGGGAGGTTCATCCTCCCCCGACCTTCTTTTCGCCTGGGGGTTGGCCTCGCTCCCCTCCCGGTGTAGCCACCCGCATCCCCTTGTCACCTGGAGCGCCTGCCGCATGTCCGCCATTGCCGACATCATCGCCCGCGAGGTCCTCGACTCCCGCGGCAACCCGACCGTCGAGGCCGAGGTGGTGCTGGACACCGGCGCGCGCGGCCATGCCATCGTCCCCTCGGGTGCCTCCACCGGCGCGCATGAGGCGGTGGAACTGCGCGACGGCGACAAGGCCCGCTATGGCGGCAAGGGCGTGCTCAAGGCCGTGGCGAATGTCGAGGGCGAGATCTTCGACGCCATCTCCGGCATGGACGCGCTGGAGCAGGTCAAGATCGACGAGACGCTGATCGAGCTGGACGGCACGCCGAACAAGGGCCGGCTCGGCGCGAACGCGACGCTGGCGGTGTCGCTGGCGGTGGCGAAGGCCGCGGCGGCGAACCTCGACATCCCGTTGTATCGCCATGTGGGCGGCGTCTTCGCCCGCACCCTGCCGGTGCCGATGATGAACATCATCAACGGCGGCCAGCACGCGGACAATCCGATCGACATCCAGGAATTCATGATCATGCCGGTGGGTGCCGGCACGATCGCCGATGCCGTGCGCGTCGGCTCCGAGGTCTTCATGGCGCTCAAGAAGGCGCTGCACGATGCCGGCCACTCGACCAATGTGGGCGACGAGGGCGGCTTCGCGCCGAACATCGGTTCGGCGGACGAGGCGCTCGGCTTCATCGCCAAGGCCTGCGAGGCGGCGGGCCATCGCATGGGTGAGGACGTTGTCTTCGCCCTCGACTGCGCCGCGACCGAGTTCTTCCACGACGGCAAGTACGTGATGGAGGGCGAGGGCAAGACCCTCGATGCCGGCGGCATGGTGGATTACCTCGCCGCGCTCTGCGCCAAGTGGCCGATCGCTTCCATCGAGGACGGCATGTCCGAGGATGACTGGGCCGGCTGGAAGGCGCTGACCGACAAGCTCGGCGGCAAGGTGCAGCTGGTCGGCGACGACCTGTTCGTGACCAACCCGGAGCGCCTGCGCCAGGGCATCGAGCGCGGCACGGCGAACGCCATCCTGGTGAAGGTCAACCAGATCGGCACGCTGACCGAGACGCTGGAAGCCGTGGAGACCGCGCACCGCGCCGGCTACCGCGCGGTGATGTCGCACCGTTCGGGCGAGAGCGAGGATGCGACGATCGCCGACCTCGCGGTCGCGACGAATTGCGGGCAGATCAAGACCGGGTCGCTGTCGCGGTCCGACCGGCTGGCCAAGTACAACCAGCTCATTCGCATCGAGCAGGGCCTCGGCCCGGCGGCGCGCTACGCGGGCCGCGGCGCGCTGCGCCGCTGAGGCGCGCGGGCGTTCATGTCCCTGGCATGAGCGCCCGTCCCGGTCCCGGCGGGGCGTCGCACGCCACCGGGCCGTGCTTCGCCAGCGCCGGCGCGTTCTCGGCGGATGGCCTTCCGATGGAGGCTTCCGACGATGACGCGACGGGTTTGCCCGGCCGTGGAGATGCGTTGCCCCACCTGTGCGCCGGCGCAAGCAACGGCAGGCGGCGCCCCGCATCCGTGGCGGAACGAAAAATGACGTCGCGATGCGCAGGATGCCGACGAAGCGGGTGACACCGAGTCGTGTCGGTGTCTAGAATCCCGCATCGCGTCGCTTCGGGTGCCTAACTTGCGGTTCATCAAGCGTTTCCTGCAGGCGATCGCCCTGCCGAGCCTGTTCCTGGCGGTGTCCGGCTACTTCGCCTGGCACGCCATGCATGGCGACCGCGGGCTGATCGCGCGTGAGCAGCGCATCGCCGACATCGCGGCGGCGCGGGCGGAACTCGCGCGCGCGGAATCCGAGCGCGAGGGCATGGAACGGCGCGTCGCCGGCCTGCGCGGCGACCGGCTCGACCGCGACCAGCTCGACGAGCGCGCGCGGGCCTTGCTGAACATGGTCGGCCGCGACGAGGTGGTCGTGCCCTATCCGCCGGAACGCCGCCTCTACTGAACTGTGACGCGGCGCGGTTGCGCCGCGCGCCAATCCGGCGGGATGCTGGCCTCCCGATGCCGGAGGCCGCCATGTTCCGCTGGACGCTCCCCACCCTGCTTCTTGCCGCGCTGGCACCGCATGCCGTGCTGGCGCAGGAGGCGCCCGCGCGGATCGCGCTGGCCGCGCCGCCGGCGGCGGTCACGGTCTACCCCGACCAGGCGACGGTGACGCGGCGCGGCGCGGTGGACCTGCCGGCCGGCGACAGCGTGCTGGTGCTGTCGGGCATCCCGGCCGGGGTGCTGCGGGACAGCGTGACGGCCCGCGGGCGCGCGGCCGGCGCCGTCGCAATCGGCAGCGTCGATCTGCGCCAGGCACGCTTCGACCGCGGCGCGGTGGATGCACGCCGTGCGGCGCTGGAAGCCCGGCTGCGCGAGGCAGAGGATGCGGTCACCGCCTTCGATGCTCCGCTCGCAGCGCAGGCGGCGCAGCTTCGGCTCATCGAGCGGCTCGCCGGCGGCTTTGTCGTGACGCAGCGGCAGCCGGCGCCGTCGAACGAACCGGCGCCGCGCCTCTCCGCCGATCCCGCAACATGGCGCGCGGCCTGGGACGCCGTGCGCGAAGGGACCGAGCAGGCCAGCGAGGCCACGCGCCGCCTGCAGGCGGATCGCCGCGTCGCGGAGCAGCGGCGCGATGCGATCAAGGCCGAGATCGCCGCGCTCGGCGGACCGCCTCCCGGCGCGCTCGAGATCGCGGTGGCGGTGCAGGCGGAAGCGCCGACGCGCCTGGAACTCGAGGTCGCCTACCAGGTGCGCGGCGCGCGCTGGCAGCCGGTCTATGAGGTGCGCCTCGACAGCCAGGCGGCGCGCATCGCGCTGCGGCAGGAGGCGATCGTCACCCAGTCCACCGGGGAGGACTGGCCGGAGGTGGCGCTGACCCTGTCCACCGCGCGGCCCGCCGAGGCCGCCGGCCCGCCGCGCCTGCAGCCCTGGCGCATCGCGCTGGTGGACCCGGCGGAACGCGAGCGTCGCGCGCGCGAGCAGGCGGCACGCGACGCGCTGGCGGAACGGCAGACGCGGGCACCGGCACCGGCGGCTTCCGTCGCGCCGGCGACGCCGCGCGAGGCGGAGGTCGTCGCCGCTACGGTGCAGACCGCCGGCTTCGCCGTGGAATACGCAATCCCGGGGCGGGCGAGCATCGGGGCGGACGGATCGGAGCGCCGGGTGCGGATCGCCGACCACGTGGCGGAGGCGGCGCTGTCGGCGCTCTCGGTGCCGCGGCTCGCGCCGCGCGCCTTCCTGCGCGCGCGCTTCGCCCACCAGGCGCCGGCGCCGACGCTGCCGGGGGTGGCCTCGCTGCATCTCGATGGCGTCTTCGTCGGCCGCACGGCGCTGCCGCTGCTGCGGCCCGGGGAGGAGACGATGCTGTCCTTCGGCGCCGACGACCGCATCCGCGTCGCCTACGAACCGCAGGCGCGGCGGCGCGCGCAGGAAGGCAGCATGCTGACCGGCCGCACCAGCACCGAGACCTTCGAGGCGGTGATGACGTTCCGCAGCTTCCACGCGCGCCCGGTCGAGATGGTGGTGGAGGACCAGGTGCCGGTCTCCGGCGACGCGGACCTGACCGTGGCGCTGCAGGCCGATCCTGCGCCCGGCACGCGCGACGCGGAGGACCGGCCCGGAGTCCTCGCCTGGGCCTTCACGCTGGCGCCAGGGCAGGAGCGACGCATTCGCTTCGGCTACACGGTGACGGCGCCGCGGGACCGCCAGGTGCAGGGGCTTCCGGGCCGCTGAGGCGAATTTCGCAAGGGAATGACGCGGGGGGGCGGGACACGGATGTTTTCTTTCGCGCCGGCGCCGCTGCCCGGCCTATCCTGCAATCCGTGCCGCCTGCGCCCGCCGTCTCCGGCGGACGGCTTCAGGAGGGACCATCGCGCTGATTCAGAGACTTAACCGAATTGCGGTTAACCGTCTTATTGCATTGCAAAAGAAGGGTTTTTTTGCCCGGGCGCTTGCGTGCGGCGCTGGTCCGGGCCTAATTCGCAAACGTAGCGACGTCCCGAGGGAGACCCAACCATGGCCCAGGCCGCCGAGACCAGCACCAAGCGCCGCGGGAAGGCCAAGGAACCTCCCATGAGCCGGGAGCATCTGCTCACGGCCTATCGCGACATGCTCCTGATCCGCCGCTTCGAGGAGAAGGCGGGCCAACTCTACGGCATGGGCCTGATCGGCGGCTTCTGCCACCTCTACATCGGCCAGGAGGCCGTGGTGGTGGGCATGCAGATGTGCCTCAAGGACGGCGACCAGGTCATCACGTCCTATCGCGACCACGGGCACATGCTCGCCACGGGCATGGAGGCGCGCGGCGTGATGGCCGAACTCACCGGGCGCATCGGCGGCTATTCCAAGGGGAAGGGCGGGTCGATGCACATGTTCAGCCGGGAGAAGGGCTTCTACGGCGGGCATGGCATCGTCGGCGCGCAGGTTTCGCTCGGCGCCGGCCTCGCCTTCGCCAACTGGTACCGCGAGAACGACAACGTCGCCGTGACCTATTTCGGCGAGGGCGCGTCCAACCAGGGCCAGGTCTATGAGAGCCTGAACCTCGCCGCGCTGTTCAAGCTGCCCTGCATCTTCATCATCGAGAACAACAAGTACGGCATGGGCACCAGCGTCGAGCGCGCCAGCGCGTCTCGCGACCTGTCCCAGAACGGCGCGCCCTGGGGCATCCCGGGCGAGCAGGTCAACGGCATGGACGTGATCGCCGTGCGCGAGGCCGGCGAGCGCGCCGTCGCCCACTGCCGCGCCGGCAAGGGGCCCTACCTGCTGGAGATGAAGACCTACCGCTACCGCGGGCACTCCATGTCCGACCCCGCGAAGTACCGGACGCGGGAGGAGGTGCAGAAGATGCGCGAAACCTCCGACTGCATCGAGACGGCGCGCAAGATGCTGGTCGATCAGTTCGCGGTGACCGAGGCCGAACTGAAGGTCATCGACGACGATGTGAAGGCGATCGTGCAGGACAGCGCGGACTTCGCGCAGCAGAGCCCCGAGCCGCCCGAGAGCGAGCTCTGGACCGACGTGCTGGTGGAGGGCCGCTGACATGGGGGCCGTGATCCTGATGCCGGCCCTTTCGCCGACGATGACGGAAGGCAAGCTGGCGCGCTGGCTGAAGAATGTCGGTGATGCGGTGAAGTCCGGCGACGTCATCGCCGAGATCGAGACCGACAAGGCCACGATGGAGGTCGAAGCGGTGGACGAGGGCACCATCACCGCCATCCTGGTCCCCGAGGGGACGGAAGGCGTCGCGGTGAACAGCACCATTGCGGAACTGGACGGCGGCGCCGGCGGCGCGGCGCAGACCATGCACGGCATCACCAACAAGAACCCCCGCGAGAACGAGAAGATGATCGCCGATAGCGGCGCGAAGCAGCGGCCCGAAGCCTCCGTCCATGCCGAACCGAAGGCCGAGGTGGAGCAGGACTGGGGGCCAACGAAGCCCATCACCGTGCGCGAGGCCCTGCGCGACGCCATGGCCGCCGAGATGCGCGCCGATTCCGCCGTCTTCCTGATGGGCGAGGAGGTCGCGCAGTACCAGGGCGCCTACAAGGTGTCGCAGGGACTGCTGGACGAATTCGGCCCGAAGCGCGTGATCGACACGCCGATCACCGAGCACGGCTTCACCGGCATGGCGGTGGGCGCGGCCTTCACCGGCCTGAAGCCGATCGTCGAGTTCATGACCTTCAACTTCTCGATGCAGGCGATCGACCAGATCATCAACTCGGCAGCCAAGACGCTCTACATGTCGGGCGGGCAGTTGGGCTGCCAGATCGTATTCCGCGGGCCGAACGGCGCGGCTTCCCGCGTCGCGGCGCAGCACTCGCAATGCTACGCGTCCTGGTACGCGCATTGCCCGGGGCTGAAGGTGGTCGCGCCGTGGTCGGCGGCCGACGCGAAGGGCCTGCTGCGCGCGGCGATCCGCGACCCGAACCCGGTCATCGTGCTCGAGAACGAGATCATGTACGGGCAGACCTTCGAATGCCCGACGGCGGACGACTTCGTCCTGCCGATCGGCAAGGCGAAGGTGGAACGCGCAGGCACCGACGTCACCATCGTCGCCTTCTCGATCATGGTCGGCATGGCGATGCAGGCGGCGGAAAAGCTCGCCGAGCAGGGCATCAGCGCGGAGGTCATCAACCTGCGCTCGCTGCGCCCGCTGGACACCGAGACGATCGCGAATTCGGTGCGCAAGACGAACCGGCTCGTGACGCTCGAGGAAGGCTGGCCCTATGCCGGCATCGGCGCCGAGGTCGCGATGCAGATCATGGAGACCTGCTTCGACCATCTCGACGCGCCGCCGGTGCGCGTGCATGGCCTGGACATCCCGATGCCCTATGCCGCGAACCTCGAGAAGCTCGCGCTGCCCCGCCTCGAGCAGGTGGTCGAGGCGGCGAAAAGCGTCACCTACAAGTAAGGCGGGGGAGAACGGTCCATGGCCACGAACATCCTGATGCCGGCGCTCTCCCCCACCATGACGGAGGGCAACCTGGCGCGCTGGCTGAAGAAGGAAGGCGAGCGCATCAAGGCCGGCGACGTCATTGCCGAGATCGAGACCGACAAGGCGACGATGGAAGTCGAGGCGGTGGACGAGGGAATCCTCGGCAGGATCCTCGTGCCCGACGGCGCCCAGGGCGTGAAGGTGAACGAGGTGATCGCGGTGCTGGTGGAGGAGGGCGAGGCGGTGCCCGCAGGCGCGCCCGTCGCCGCACCTGCGCCCGCGCCGGCGGCCGCACCGGTGCCGGCGGCGCCC
>NZ_JAAEDM010000050.1 GCF_018129065.1 Neoroseomonas soli
GGGCGCCCACGGTGCCTGCGGTTCCGGCCACGCCGCCCACGGCGCAGGTGCCGGGCAAGCCTTCCGGCCCGCCTTCGGCCCAGGCTCCGGCCCCGGTCGCGCCGGCCCCGCAGGCGCTGGCCCCGGTGCCCATCCCGCCGAACGAGCCGGCCGCCCTGACCCGGCTGCGCGGCCTGCTCGGCGCGGATGTCCGCCTCTCCTACGGCTCGGCCGAGGCGCTGGACCAGGCCGGCGAGCAGGTCCGCATGACCGCCGTGGTGCTGGAACGGCCCGGCAGCCGCGCCACCATGGAGGACCTCCGGATCAGCGGCCTGCGCCAGGACGGCGTGGCCGAGGCGGTCGCGCGCGGCTTCGCGACCGAGGAAGCCGGCACGCGCGTGCGCATCGGCATGATCCGCCTCGCCGGCCTGACCGTGGCGCGCGACCCCGGCGGCGCGCCGCCCGACCCCGACAAGGTGCGGCTCGACGCGCTGCGCATCGAGGGGGTGGAGGCCACCGGCACGACGACCATGCGCCTCGCCGTCGCCTCGGTGGAGAATTGGGTGGCCGGACAGCCTTCCAGCGTGGCGCTGGAGGGGCTGGAACTCGGCGGCCTCGACGGCGGCATCGTGGATGCGCTGAGCCTCGCTCGCTTCAGCATGACCGGGCTGGATTTCGGCACCACGCTCACCGCGCTGATGCGCCAGCAGACGCCGCCGAGCCTGGTGGGGCGCGCGGCCGTCGAACTCGATGGGTTGCAGTTCACCGGCGGCGGGCGGCCGGTCGGTGCCCTGCGGGAGATGCGCGTCGGCGCGGATGTCGCGCGCACCGACGGCAGCGGCACCGCCACGATCGCGTTGCGCGGCATCCGCGTGGAACCGCTGCCGATGATCGCCGACTGGCTGACGCGCTTCGGCTACCAGGCGATCGAGGGCGAGATCACCGCCGACACCACCTATGACGGTGCCGGCGGGCGGATCGAGATCCGCAACCTGTCGGTCGCCGGCAACGAGGTGGGCACGCTCTCCTTCGCGCTGGCGCTGGACGGGCTGACGCAGCAGCAGGCGCAGGCGTCCGACTTCTCCACCATGCGGCTGATCTCGGTGGGCGTGCGCTATGCGGACGCCTCGCTGTTCCGCCGCTTCATCGCCATGCAGGCGGCGGAGACACGCACGCCGGAACCGCAACTGCGCGAGCAGTTCGCCGCCATGGCCGGCGGTGCGCTGACGCAGCCCGGGGCCGCGGCGCTCGACCCCATCCGCGACGCGGTGCAGCGCTTCATCCGCGGTCAGGCGCAGACGGTGGAGATCCGCGCCAACCCGCCCCAGCCGGTGACGCTGCAGCAGATGCAGGGCGCGCCGCCGAGCCCGGCGGATGTCCAGCGCATCTTCGGCATCACCGCCGAGGCGCGCTGAAGATCGCGGGAGGGGGCCGGGCGCTCCCCTCCCGCCCCCCCGAACGCCTTATGCGGCCGCGTTGGCCTGCGCGACCGCCAGCGCCGTCACGTTCAGGATGCCGCGCGCGGTCACGCTCGGCACCAGCACGTGGATCGGCTTGTTCATCCCGAGCAGCAGCGGGCCGAGCTGCAACCCGTCCGTCGCCGCCTTCACCAGGTTGAAGGCGATGTTGGCGGCGTCGATCCCAGGCATGACCAGCAGGTTCGCCGCCCCCTCCAGCGGGCTGTCGGGCACGGCGCGGGCGCGGATGGCCGGGATGAGCGCGGCGTCGGCATGCATCTCGCCGTCCACCTCCAGCTCCGGGTCCTGCCTGTGGATCAGCGCCAGCGCCTGCCGCATGCGCCGGGCCGAGGGCGCGTGGGAGGCACCGAAGGAGGAATGCGACAGCAGCGCCACCTTGGGCGTGATGCCGAAGGTCCGTACCTGCTCGGCGGCGAGCAGCGTCATCTCCGCGATCTGCTCGGCGCTCGGCTCCAGGCAGAGATGCGTATCGACGACGAAGAGATGGTCGCCCGTGCGCGTGATGAGCCCCGAGAGCGCATAGACACGACCGACATCATCGCGCTTGCCGATGATGTCGAGCACGTGCCGCCACTGCCCCATCCAGTCGCCGGTCCCGCCGCAGATGGCGGCATCCACATGGCCGGCTTCCAGCAGCAGGGAAGCGGCGACGGCGGCGCGCGTCCTGACGCGCTTGGCCGCGGCATCCGGCGGCGTGCCGCGGCGGCCGACCTTGAGGCGGTACAGCTCGGTGAGCGGGCCGAACACCTCGGCATCGGCGGTGGGATCGAGCACGCACACGCTCTCGCCGAGGTCCATGCGCAGGCCGAGGGCCTTCACCTTCGCCTCGATCACGGCGCGGCGGCCGACCAGGATCGGCTCGGCGATGCCGTCATCCACCACGGTCTGCACGGCGCGCAGGGTGCGCTCGTCCTCGCCCTCGGCATAGGCGACGCGGCGGGGGCGCTTGCGCGCGGCCTCGAAGACCGGGCGCATCAGGTTGCCGGAGCGGAAGACGTTGCGCTCCAGTTCCCGGCGATAGGCGGCGAAGTCGGCAATGGGTCGCGTGGCGACACCGCTGTCCATCGCCGCCCTGGCGACGGCCGGCGCGATCTCGAGGATCAGGCGCGGGTCGAAGGGCTTGGGGATAATGTAGTCGGGGCCGAAGACCGGCGCCTGCCCGCCATAGGCGGCGGCGACGACTTCCGAGGCCTCGACGCGCGCCAGCGCCGCGATGGCGTCGGCGGTCGCGATCTTCATCGCCTCGTTGATCGTCGTCGCGCCGACGTCGAGCGCGCCGCGGAAGATGAAGGGGAAGCAGAGGACGTTGTTGACCTGGTTCGGGTAGTCGGTGCGGCCGGTCGCCACGATCGCGTCGGGGCGGGCGGCCCGGACGGCCTCGGGCAGGATCTCGGGTTCCGGGTTGGCGAGCGCCAGGACCAGCGGCTTCGGCGCCAGGTGCTTCAGCCATTCGGGCTTGAGCACGCGCGGGGCGGAGAGGCCGAGGAAGACGTCGGCGCCTGGCAGAGCGTCCTCCAGCGTGCGGGCTTCCGTCACGCGCGCCCACTTCGCCTTGTAGGGATCGAGGTCGTTGCGCCCGGCATGCACCACGCCGCCGATGTCGCAGATCGTGACGTTCTCCCGCTTCAGCCCCATCGAGACGAGCAGGTCGAGGCAGGCGAGCGCGGCGGCGCCCCCGCCGGTGTTGACGAGCTTGACGTCCTCCAGCCGCTTCCCCTGCACCAGCAGGCCGTTGCGCACCGCGGCGGCGACGATGATGGCCGTGCCGTGCTGGTCGTCGTGGAAGACCGGGATCTTCATCCGCCCGCGCAGGGTGCGCTCGATGATGAAGCACTCAGGGGCCTTGATGTCCTCGAGGTTGATGGCCCCGAAGGAGGGTTCCAGCGCGGCGATGATCTCGATGAGCTTGTCCGGATCGCGTTCCTCGATCTCGATGTCGATGGAATCGATGCCGGCGAATTTCTTGAAGAGGACCGCCTTGCCTTCCATCACCGGCTTCGAGGCCAGCGCGCCGATGGCGCCGAGGCCGAGCACCGCCGTGCCGTTGGTGATGACGGCGACCATGTTGCCGCGGGTCGTGTAGTCGTAGGCGGCGGCGGGGTCGGCCGCAATCGCCTCGCAGGCCGCGGCGACGCCGGGGGAATAGGCCAGGCCCAGGTCGCGTTGCGTGGCCATGCGCTTGGTCGGCTCGACGGCCAGCTTCCCGGGGCGCGGGAACCGGTGGTAGTCGAGCGCGGCGCGGCGGAAATCCTCGTCCATCAGGGCACCTCCGGGGGCGAGGGTAGAGGCTTTCGCGCCGGTGTGGCAGGGGCCGGGGCGGATTCCTCCCTCGCCCGCCCGCGGCCGGAAGGCGGAAGGGCGTCCATGCCGGGGTGGCGGCCGGCGACGCGCCGGCGGCATGCGCCACGATCGCGGCACGCGCCTGCCCCCGCGCACCATTCGCGCGGCAAGCGACGGACCGCGGCCCGGCCGGCCCGCCCGCCACGAAGGGCCGGCAACGCCGCGGGAACGCAATGATTCCCTCGGCCACCCGACGGGCCTATCCTGTTCGCCGGATCGCCATCGCCTCGATGGCGCGGGCGGACGAAGGCGGGCGGCTTCGTGCATGGACGACAGGCGGCAGGTCGCGCGGATCGTCAGGGACTACCTCGCCCGCGAGCGCATCTCGCGGGAGGAGTTCGCGCACCGCACGCGCCTCGGCCGCTCCACCGTTGACAAGCTGCTGGTCGGGCTGTTCTCCGACCGCACCCTGGCCGTGGTGGAAGGCACCACCGGGCTGACGCTGCGCGGGCCCGTCGCCGCCCCTGCCCTGCCGGACGTGGCGCCCGGCGCGGCGCCGGCGATCGGCGGCGACGACGCGGCCCCGTCCATCGCCGTGCTGCCCTTCGCCTTCATGGGCGAGGCCGGCGCGCAGGACTGGCTGGCGGACGGCATCGCCGAGGACATCACCACCGACCTCGCGCGCCTGCGCTGGCTCTTCGTCATCGCCCGCAATTCCACCTTCACCTACAAGGGCCGCGCGGTGGACGTGCGGGAGGTCGCGCGCGACCTCGGCGTCCGCTACGTGCTCGAAGGCAGCGTGCGCGTCGCCGGCGCGCGGGTGCGCGTCACCGGGCAGCTGGTCGATGCCGGCACCGGGCGGCACATCTGGGCCGAGCGCTACGACCGCGAGCTCGCCGACATCTTCGCGGTGCAGGACGAGATCACCCGCAGCGTCGTCGCCGCCATCGAGCCGCACCTCTATGCCGAGGAAGGCTTCCGCGCCGCCTCCCGCCCAACGGGGAACCTCTCCGCCTGGGGGCTCGCGGTGCGGGCGATGGGGCTGATCAACAAGGTCGGCAAGCGACAGAACGAGGAGGCGCGGCGGCTGCTGGAAGCGGCGATCGCCCTCGAACCGAACTACGCCCGCGCCCATGCGCTGCTCGCCTGGTCGGCCTGGTGGGCGGCGCTCTGCTACTGGTGGCCGGACAATGCGGAGGGCTACCGCGTCGCCGCGCGCCAGGCGGCGAAGGCGGTGGCGCTCGATCCGGCCGAGCCCTGGGCACGCATGGCGCACGGCATCTGCCTGTCCACCGTGCGGCAGCACGAGGCGGGGCTGGTGGAACTGCGCGCGGCGCTCGACCTCAATCCCTGCTTCGCACTCGGGCGCACGATGCATGGCTGGGGGCTGCTGCGCACCGGGCGGATGGAGGAAGCGATCGGGGAAACGGGCCTCGCGCTGCGCCTCAGCCCGATGGACAGCTTCGCGGGGATCTACACGGCGATCCACGGCCTCGCGCTGCTCGGCGCGCGGCGCTTCGAGGAGGCGCTGCCGCATCTGCGCGCCTCGGTGGCGGGCTTCGCGGAATACTTCGGCCCCTACAACACGCTGATCTCCTGCTGCGGTCATCTCGGCCGCATCGAGGAGGCACGCGACTGCATCGCCGCGCGCAACCGCATGGGGCCGCCGATCAGCGTCGGGGTGCTGAGGAGGAACCTGGCAGGCTTCGCGCATGCCAATGTCTTCATCGAAGGCCTGGTGAAGGCCGGCGTGCCGGAATGAGGACCGCCGCGGCCATGTGACCGGGGTCACCGGCGGGAAGACTTCCGGAAAGTGCCGGAAAACTCCGGCGATGGCTCCGGAAAGGTCCGGTCGCGAGATTGGCGCCACCGCGAGGGCCGAGCCCTCCCGCACCGAGGAGCGCCGTTGATGACCAGTATCCTGAGCCGTGCCGCCGTCGCCGCCGCCCTGTTCGCCGCCACCCCGGTGGCCGCGCAGCAGGCTCCGGGCGGGCCGAATGCGCGCGGCGAATACCTCGCGCGCATCATGGATTGCGGCGGCTGCCACACCGGCGGCGCGCTGGCGGGCCAACCAGATCCGCGGCTGCACCTCGCGGGGTCGGGCATCGGCTTCGGCATTCCCGATCTCGGCGTCTTCTATCCGCCCAACCTGACGCCGGACCGCGAGACCGGCATCGGCGCCTGGAGCGAGGCGGACATCATGCGCGCGGTGCGCACCGGCGAGCGACCGGACGGGCGAATCCTGGCGCCGGTGATGCCCTGGCATTCCTATGCCGCGCTCAACGACACCGATGCCCGCGCGCTGGCGCGCTACCTGCGCAGCCTGCCGCCGGTCCGCAACGAGGTTCCGCGCATGGTGGGCGCGAGCGAGACGCCCACCGCGCCGTATCTGAGCGTCGTCGTCCCCGGGCGCTGATCGCGCCCCTGTTGGAGGAGGATCACCATGGCCAGGACTATCGGGATCGATCACGCCGGCATCCGGAAGGGCGTGCTTCTCACCGCGGCCATCCTGGCCGCGGGCCTCGCCGCGAGCGCCCCCACCACGGCCATGGGGCAGGGCGGGCACATGGCGCAGCACCGGGCCTCGGGGCCGATCCGCGCGCCGAACCTGCCGCCCGAACTCGCCGCGGTGCGCGACGCGCTGGAGAGGTACCAGGACCCGCGCGCCGCGATCCGCGGGGGCTACCTCTCGACGCTGGGTTGCGTGGAATATCCGGTGGGCGGGATGGGGGTGCATTTCCTCAACCCCGCGCTGATCGGGCCCACGGCGGACCCGATGCGCCCGCAGATCCTGGTCTATGAGCCCGGGCCGGGCGGCACCCTGCGCCTGGTCGCCGCCGAATGGTTCATCCCGCTGGCGACCGGCGTGGCCGAGCGCCCGACCCTCTTCGGCCGCCCCTTCGACGGGCCGATGGAAGGGCATGAGCCGCTGATGCCGCGCGAACTGCACCACTACGACCTGCATGTCTGGCTGTGGAAGGAGAACCCGGCGGGGATGTTCAACTCGACCAACCCCGACGTCGGCTGCGCGGGCCACGCATTTGCCGAGATGGAACAGCCGCCGGCCACGGTCGCGCACACGCACCAGGCCCCCGCAACCCGGTGAGGGAGGAGACGAACCATGAAGCTCCATTTCTTCGACGGCTCCACGACCTGCCGTCCGATCGTGATGCTCGCGCATGAGGCGGGCGTCCCGCTGGAACTCGTGCCGGTGAACCTTCTCGCCGGCGAGCACATGCAGCCGGACTACCTGGCGAAGAACCCCAACGGGAAGGTGCCGCTGCTCGATGACAACGGTTTCCTGCTGACGGAATCCTCCGCGATCCTGAAGTACATCGCCGAGGTTTCCCACTCGCCCGCCTATCCGTCGGATCCGCAGGGGCGCGCGCGCGTCAACTCGCAGATGGACTGGTTCAACACCGGCTTCTACCGCTGCTTCGCCTACGGCGTGGTCTATCCCGACGTGATGCCGCACACGGCCTACCCACCCGCGGCGCAGGAGGTGGTGACCGCCGCCGCGCGGCAGGAGGCGCAGTCGATGCTGCGCATCCTGAACGACCATATGCTGACAGATGCCGGGGCCTACCTCGGCGGCACGCAGCCCAACCTCGCGGACTTCCTCGGTGTCGCCTTCACCACGATCGGCGAGATGGTCGGCCATGACTTCTCCGACCATCGCCGGGTGGTGCGCTGGATCGCGGCGATGAAGGCGCGGCCGTCCTGGGCCGCGGCGAATGGCGGCTTCGAGGCCTGGCGCGACGCCACGCTGGCGCGGAGGGCCGCGTGATGGACACCCCGGCGCCCGTGAGGGCCTTCCACCACGTCGCCTACCGCTGCGGCGATTCCGGTGCGACGCGACGCTTCTACGAGGATTTCCTCGGCCTGCCGCTGGCCGAGGCCTTCGTCATCGAGCAGACCAAGACCGGTCGCGCGACTTCCGTGCTGCATTCCTTCTATCGCCTGGGGGACGGCACATTCCTGGCGTTCTTCGAGGTGCCGGACAGCCCCTTCCCCTTCAAGGCGCAGCACGATTTCGACCTGCATGTCGCGATGGAGGTCGCGCCCGAGGCGCTGGAACCGATGCTCGCCCGCGGGCGCGCGGCGGGGATCGAGACGCGCGGCCCGGCGGATCATGGCGTCATGCGTTCGATCTACTTCCGTGATCCCGACGGCTACGTGGTGGAACTCACCGCCAAGACGCCATCGCACGACGCGGCGATGGACCCGGCGCGCAACGGCGCGCGGGACAGGCTCGAGGCCTGGCAGCGCCGCAAGGCCACGGCCGCCTGACGAACGAAGCCCGGCCCCCGCGGCGTGCGGCGCAGGGGCCGGGACGAAACCCCGCACGGATCCCGAGGACGGACCCATGCTGACCACGAACGACAATCGCCCCGCGCCCACGCGGGAGGACCTGTTCGGCCCCCTGCGGCCGCCCCGGCACGAAACCCTGCGGCACCTGCTGCAGGCGCTGCTGACGGAGGAGGAGTTGCGCGCGCTGGAAGGCAGGATGCTCGCGGCGATCCCGCTGCTGCGGGCGCAGGCCATCCTGACGCTGATGCTGCCGGCGATGAGCGCACCGGAACGCGCGGCCTTCGTGGCCGAGGCCCGCGCCGTGGCGGAGGACGACTCGGTGGCGGCGGTGATCGAGGGCGCGGCGAAGATCAGCCTGGCGCCGGAGCAGTGGCACGACCTGCAGAAACGACTCGCCCTGGCGGCCTGACGGGGAATGCGAGGCTCCGCCTCGCGCTCCGCCGGGGGGCGCGGCGCCCCCCGGACCCCGCCGAAAGAAACCGCCCTCAATCCAGCGCAACCTGCGGCCCGAGGCCCCTGCCTCGGGCCGGGAGCGCGAAGCGCGACCGCGCCCAGCCCAACAGCCACCACCAACGCGCCAGTCCATGGCGCGAAGCCAAGGCCCGCGGATGCGGGCCGCCCGGCGTCTGAGGGATCAAAAGAATACGGCCCGAGGCCCTGCCTCGGGCCAGGAGCGCGAAGCGCGACCGCGCCCAGACCAACCGCAACCGCCAACGCGCCAGCACATGGCGCGAAGCCAAGGGCCGCGGATGCGGCCCGCCCGGCGTCTGAGGGATCAAATGAAAAATGGTGCGGTCGAGAAGATTCGAACTTCCACGGGGTTGCCCCCACCAGCACCTCAAGCTGGCGCGTCTACCATTCCGCCACGACCGCAAAACCGGTAGAGGGCGCGGCGTATAACCCATGACCGCGCTCCCAGCAAACCCCCCCCCCGAATGGATCGTATCCGAAGGCCGGACGCCCTATGCCGAGGCCCTTTCCGCCATGGAGGCGCAGGTCGCCGCCATCCGCGAAGGCCAGGCAAATGAACGGGTCTGGCTGGTGGAACACGAGCCGACCTACACCGCCGGCACCTCGGCCAGGCCCGAGGACCTCCGGGACGCCCGATTCCCCGTCTTCGCCGCCGGGCGCGGCGGGCAATGGACCTATCACGGGCCGGGGCAGCGGACGGCCTATGTCATGCTCGACCTGACGCGGCCGCACGGGACCGTGCCGGCGCGGGACATCCGGGCCTATGTCCATGGGCTGGAGGAATGGCTGATCCACGCGCTCGGCAGGTTCAACGTCCGGGCCGAACGGCGCGAGGGCCGGGTCGGGCTGTGGGTCGTGAACCGCGCCACGGGCGGGGAGGACAAGATCGCCGCCATCGGCGTGCGGGTGACGCGCTGGGTGTCCTGGCACGGCATCGCGCTGAACGTCGATCCGGACCTGGGCCATTTCGGCGGCATCGTGCCCTGCGGGATCAGCGAGCACGGGGTGACCAGCCTGCACGCCCTCGGCATCCCCGCGACGATGGAGGAGGCGGATTCGGCGCTGCTGGCCGCCTGGCCCGAGGTGTTCGGGTAGGGAGGGCACGGGGCCGCGGGCGGCCCATGCCTGGGGCCGGCCGCAGGGCGAAGTTCCCGGCGCGGTGGCCGGGCGAACGGCAGGGCAAGAGCGAACCCGGGGGAGGTTCCCCTCCCCCGGCCTTGCTCACACCGCCCTGGCGGCCTTCAGCGCGGCGATCTCCGCGGCGCTGAAGCCGAATTCCGCCAGCACCTGCTCGGTGTGCTGGCCGCGTTCCGGCGTCGGGTTCTTCGCGCAGTCCACGCCCGCGATCTGCATCGGCGCGCGCACCACGTTCAGCGCACCGAGGCGCGGGTGCTGCACCGTCATCTCGATGCCGAGGTGCTTCACCTGCTCATCCGCGAAGACCTGGTCCATGGAATAGACCGGGCCGCAGGGCACGCCTTCCTTGTTGAATTTCGCGACCCAGTTCGCCGAGGTGTCGGTCTGCGTCACCTTCTCGAGGATCGCGTTGACCTTCACCCGATTCTGGCTGCGCAGCTTGTCGGTGGCGATGTCGGGGTCCTTCGCCTCTTCCTCGATGCCGAGGACCTTCACGATCCGGTCCCACATCACCTGGCCGCCGCCGGCGATGTTCATCACGCCGTCCGACGTCTTGAACAACCCGGTCGGGATGGTGGTCGGATGGTCGTTGCCGGCCTGCTTCGGCACCTCGTGCTTCATGGTCCAGCGCGTGGCCTGGAAGTCCATCATCGCGACCATGGCTTCCAGCAGGGACACATGCACCCAGCGGCCCTTGCCCGTCACCTCACGCTCGAGCAGCGCGACCATGATGCCGAGGGCGCAGTAGAGGCCGGCCGTCAGGTCGGCGACCGGAATGCCCGCGCGCACCGGCCCCTGGCCCGGCAGGCCGGTCACGGACATCAGCCCGCCCATGCCCTGCGCGATCTGGTCGAAGCCCGGGCGCTTCGCATAGGGCCCGTCCTGCCCGAAGCCGGAGATCGAGCCGAGCACGATGCGCGGGTTGATCGCGGCGAGGCTGTCGTAGTCGATGCCGAGGCGGGTCTTCACGTCGGGGCGGTAGTTCTCGACCACCACGTCGGCCTTGGCGACCATGCGCCGGAAGGCGGCCAGGCCCTCGGGCGACTTCAGGTTCAGCGTCATGCCGCGCTTGTTGCGGTGGACGTGCTGGAAGTCCGGGCCGTCGCGCTCGCCGCCCAGGCCCTTGCCGGTGTCGACCTCGTCCGTTGCCTCGATCTTGATCACGTTGGCGCCCCAATCGGCAAGCTGGCGCACGCAGGTCGGGCCGGACCGCACGCGGGTCAGGTCGAGGATGGTGAAGCGGGACAACGGCATCATGGTCTTGGATCCTCCAGGCCGCCTCTGTTCGCATCGCGGCGGCGGATCGGCAAGACACCCGCTTGACGGCCCGCCCCATCCCGTTACGCCTTGCACGACACCAAATCGGGACGGAGCGCCATGAGCGACGAGATTCTGCACGAGGTCCGTGAGGGCGGCATCGCCTGGACCACCTTCAACCGCCCGCAGGCGCGCAACGCCATGCTGTTCCCGATGTACCAGCGCATCCAGGAACTGGCCGACGAGATCAGCGCCGACCCGTCCATCCGCGTCTGGGTGCTGACCGGCGCCGGCGGCAAGGCCTTCGCCTCGGGCACCGACATCAGCCAGTTCCGCGAGTTCAAGACGGCCGAGGACGCGCTGGGCTACGAGGCTCGCATCGACAAGGTGCTCGGCGCGCTCGAGAACTGCACCAAGCCGGTGATCGCCGCGATCGCGGGCGCCTGCACCGGCGGCGGCCTCGGCATCGCGGGCTGCTGCGACATCCGCATCTGCGACGCCTCCGCGCGCTTCGGCCTGCCGATCGCGAAGACGCTCGGCAACATCCTCAACATGCACAACTTCGCGCGCTTCTACGCCCTGGTCGGCCCGGCCGCGATCGCCGAGATGATCATGACCTCCCGCCTGTTCAGCGCGGCGGAGGCGAAGCACATCGGCCTGGTCTCCGAGGTGCTGGAGACGCCGGATGCCGTTGCCGCCCGCGCCATGGAACTGGCGACGACGATGACCGGCCTTGCGCCGCTGACGATCAAGGCGACGAAGGAAGCCCTGCGCCGCCTGCGCAAGGCGACCAGCGATGTCGAGGGCGACGACCTGGTGACCATGTGCTTCACCAGCGCCGACTTCCAGGAAGGCGTTGACGCTTTCCTCAACAAGCGCGCCCCAAAGTTCCAGGGCAAGTGAGCCACTGCCGCACCGGCGCACGCGTGGCCGATGACCTGCGCGCGCATGCGCGCGCAGGTCTGCATCGGTCACGCCAACGATAAGGCGCCGGGCGGCCAGCCGAGAGGAAACGCCATGACCATCCGTATCTCCCGCCGCGCCCTGGGCGCGGCGGCGCTCGCGCCCCTGCTGCCGGCGCCGGCGATCGCCCAGGCCTATCCCAGCCGTGCCATCACCCTGCTGGTCGGCTTCGCGCCCGGCGGTGGCACCGACATCATCGCCCGCTTCCTCGCGCCCTCGCTGCAGGAGGAATTCGGCCAGACCATCGCGGTCGAGAACCGGCCGGGTGCCTCGGGCACGCTGGCGGTGCTGGCGATGTCGCGCGCGCGGCCGGACGGCTACACCATGCTGATGACCACGATCAGCGCCTCGGCCGTGGTGCCGCCGCTGATGAGCCCGCCGCCCTTCGACATCCGCCGGGACCAGACCGCGGTGGTGCATGCGGCGACCGTGCCGCTGGTCGCCGTGGTGCCGACGAACTCGCCCTCGCAGACCCTGCCCGAGTTGCTGGCCCGCGCGCGGGAGAATCCGGGCGTGCTCAACTACTCCTCCTCGGGCGTCGCGACGCAGCAGCACCTGGCGGCGGAATTGCTCGCTTCCCAGGCGGGCGTGCGCATGACGCACGTGCCCTTCCGCGGCACGGGCCAGGCGGTGAACGAGATCCTGGCGGGGCGCATTGACCTCGCCATCGACACCTTCCCGACCTACCTGCCGCATATCCGCGCGGGGCGCGTGCGGGCGCTCGCGGTCACCATGCCGCAGCGCGTGGAATGGCTTCCCGAGACGCCGACGGTCGCCGAACTCGGCTTCCCCGGCTTCGATGCCGTGGTCTGGTACATGCTCATGGCCCCGCCCGGCGTTCCGCAGCCCATCGCCGACCGCTGGGTGGCCGCGGTGAACAAGGCCTACGCCAACACGGAACTGCGCAAGCGCATCAGCGATGCCGGCTTCATCATCGGCGGCGGGACGCAGCAGGAAGCGGCGACCATGCTGACCCGCGACGCCGACCGCTATGCGGAACTGGTGCGCAACGCCAATATCCGCCTCGACTGACCCGCGCTATCGTGGCGCGCCGACCGCCGGGAGACGCGCCATGATCCTCTATCGCCGCAGCCTTCTCGCCACCGCGTTCATCGCCGCACCCGCGGTGGCCCGCGCACAGGGCGGCTATCCCAGCCGCCCGATCCGCGTCGTGGTGCCCTTCGCCGCCGGAGGGATCATCGACGTGGTGGCGCGCATCGTGGCCGAGCCGCTCTCCCGCAGGCTCGGCCAGCCGCTGGTCATCGAGAATGCGCCCGGTGCCGGGAGCACGATCGGCGCGCGCACCGTCGCCCGCGCGCCGGCCGATGGCCACACGCTGCTGCTGAACGGGGCGGCGCACGGCGTCATCCCGGCGCTCTACCCCGATGCCGGCGTGGATCCGGTGACCGACTTCGCGCCCGTCGCGCTGCTCGGCGAGCAACCCTTCGTCGCGGCAGTGCATCCGTCCGTCCCGGCGCGGGACGTACCGTCGCTGCTCGCCTGGCTGCGATCGAAGAACGGCGACGCGACCTTCGCCACGACCGGCATCGGCGCGGCGTCCCACCTGGCGGGGGAGCTTCTGAAGAAGCTCGCGAACGTGGACTTCACCATCGTCCAGTACCGCGGCACGCCCGCGGCGGTGACGGATTTCGTCGCCGGCCGCGTCGAATTCATGATCGACAGCCAGACGCTGCTCGCGCCGATGATGCAGGACGGGCGCGCCCGCGGCATCGCGGTCACGACCGCGCGCCGGTCGCGCCTGCTGCCCGACCTGCCGACGCTGCAGGAAGGCGGCGTGGCGGGCTACGAGACATCCTCCTGGCAGGCGCTCTACGCACCGGCGGGCACGCCGCCCGGGATCCTTCGCATGCTTTCGAATGCAACGCTGGAGGTCCTCGCCGACCCCGCCGTGCAGCAGCGCTATGCCGAACGCGGCGTGGAACCGCGCGCGGGGGACAGCGCGGCGCTGCGGGACTTCCTCAAGGCCGAGATGAACCGCTGGCTCCCGATCCTGCGCGCGACGGGGGCCCGCGCCGGCTGACGCCGATCGCAGTTGCTTTCGGGGGGTGGACGGTCCATATCCCTCTCGTCACCTCGTCCGGTCCGCTTCGTCGGGCCTCGCTCTCCGTGCCTTCCTTGGTTGAGCTTCAGCGATGGCTGGCCCGTCGCGCGCTTGCGCGCGCCGGCTTCACCGGTCCGCATGTCGCGCGCCGGCAACGCTCAACCCGGAGTGATCGGCATGAGCATCGGTACCGTCAAGTGGTTCAACGCAACCAAGGGTTATGGCTTCATCCAGCCGGATGACGGCGGCAAGGACGTGTTCGTCCACATCAGCGACGTGCAGCGCTCGGGCCTCAACGGCCTGAACGAAGGCGACAAGGTCGAATTCGAGTTGCAGCGCGGTCAGCAGGGCAAGGTTTCGGCGGGCAATCTTCGCCTCGCCTGAACCTTCCAAGGGGCGGCCTCCGGGCCGCCCTTTCCATCTCAGACACCCGGAGCAAGCCCATGGCACGCAAGCCGAACTACGGCCAGCAGCGGTCCGAGGTGAACCGGGCCAAGCAGGCGAAGAAGGAAGCCAAGCAGCGCGAACGCGATGAAGCGGTCGCGAAGCGCAAGGCCTCCGGACTCGACCCCGAGCCCCCCACCGACGCCGAAAAGTCCGCGCGCGACTGACGCGCGGAAGGAGCCTACCCCAATGGCCGCGAAACCAGGCAGCAAGTCCGCCTTCGTACTGTTCGACGTGATCTACGAGGACGGCAGCCGCCGCTCGAACCGCAAGGTGCCGGCGGACATCCTCGGTGGGCTCGACGGCGACGAGCCGGCGCGCAAGGTCATCCAGGAACAGGACAACGAGATCGCCAAGGCGTCCGGCAAGCCGCCCCTGTCGATCGCGCAGCTTCTGCGCGTGGGCGGCAAGAAGAAGTAGGCGAGGGGGGCTCCAGGCCCCCCCCCCGGCCCCGCCGCTACTCGGCGGCGCGCGCCCTGCCGGCGACCAGCGGCACGACACCCGGCAGTGCTGCACCTTCCCAGAGTTGCGCCAGCAGTGCCTTGGCCTGCGCCGCGCCGACCGCGTCCGAGGTCAGTTCCAGGAACTTGTCCGACAGGTCCTGATCCGTCAGCGGCGCATCCGGGTCGCCCTTGCGCGTGTGCTGGTGGCGGTTCAGCACGCGGCCATCCTTCAGCGTGATCGTCACCTTGGCCGAACGCTTCGCCGGGAAGGCGGCGGCGCATTCGGAATCGAGCGCGACGGTCACCTTTCCCATCAGCGCACGGGTCGCCGGGTCGGTCAGGCGCGCCGGCTCGAAGGCCGCGAGGCGCACGCCGCCATGCAACAGCATGGTCGCGACGGTGAACTGCGTCGAGAAGCGGCAATCCTGCTCGGTCTGCGCGTTCGGGCGGTCGCAGACCTCCTTCGTCGCCTTGTAGCCGCCGATGGCGACGGAGACGACGTCCTCAACCTTGAAGCCGTTCTCCAGGTGCAGGTCGCGCACGGCGTCCAGCGCCGCGAAGATGTGGCCGCAGCAGCCGTGGTTCTTGAAGGTCATGTCGGTGATGGCGAAGGGCTGGCCGATCCTCGCCAGCGACTTCTCCCACTTGCCGGTGTCCTCGCTGGTGGCCGCCGCGAAGCCCGCGGGTCCGTTCAGCACATCGAGCGCGCCGGTCATGCCCTTCGCCGCGGCCATCGCCGCGAGCGCGCCCGCTTCCGCCGCATGGCCCGGATGCAGCGGCTTGGACATGCCTTCCCCGCGGAAGGCCTGCTGGAGACCGGAAGCCATCGTCGCGGCGGTGGCGATCGCATGCGCCGTGCGTTCCGCGTCGCAATCCAGCAGCACGGCGACCGAGGCCGCGGCGCCGAAGGTCCCGACCGTGCCGGTCGTGTGCCAGTAATCGTAGTGGGAGGGCTGCACCGCCAGGCCGATGCGGCAGGATACCTCATACCCCGCGGCCAGCGCGCGCAGCAGGGTGTCCATGTCCGTCCCGCGCGCCTGCGCGGCCGCGAGCGCCGCCGCGATGGTCGGGCAGCCCGGGTGATAGACGGCGTAGCGGTAGATGTCGTCGAACTCGACCGTGTGCGACGCCGTGCCGTTCACCAGCGCGGCGTGGCGCACCGGCACGCGACGGCCGGAGACATAGCACACCGCGCCGCCGCCCCCGCGCGTCTCGTCCTCGAGCGCGGCGGACATCAGCGTCGCGGGCGGCCGCCAGGCGCCTGCCAGCAGCGCGGCGAACCAATCCACCAGCGCGCGGCGGGCATGGCGCGCGACATCGGCATCGAGCGGCCGTGACCGCCAGGACGCGGCATGATCGGCGAGGACGGGAAGCGGGTTCGTCATGGCGTCCTGCTCACGCGTTGCCGCGGAGCACCTCCTTGTTGATGACGACGTCGGGGTCGAGCCGACCCTTGAGGTGGGAGATGATGCTCTCGGCGCAGGAAAGCCCCATGCGCCGCGTGGACTGCTCCGTCGCCGCCGCGGAATGCGGGGAGACGACGACGTTCGGGAAATCGAGGAAGGGCAGCTTCGTCGCGACGGGTTCCTCCCAGAACACGTCGAGGCCTACGGCGCCGAGATGGCCGGACTTCAGCGCATTGGTCAGCGCCGCCTCGTCCACCAGCGTGCCGCGTGCGGTATTGATGTAGGCCGCCCCGGGCTTCATGGCGGCGAGGAATGCGCCATTCACCATGGCCCGCGTCTCCTCGTTGGACGGGCAATGCGTGGTCACGATATCCGCCTGGGCCAGGCCCTCGTGCAGCACCTTCACCGGGGTGAACCCCGCACCCTTGATGGTGTTCTGCGGGATGTAGGGATCATGGACCAGCACATCCATGCCGAAGGCGGCGCAGAGCCGCGCGACGCGCCCGCCGATCCGCCCGAAGCCCACCACCAGCACCGTCAGCCCGGCAAGGTCCAGGGTCCGCAGGGAAGGCTTCGGCCCCCAGTCCAGCGCCTTGGTGTTGCGGTCGTAGTCGATGGTCCGGCGCGCGGTGGTCAGCATCAGCATCAGCGCGTGCTCGGCGACCGAGACGGCATTCGCGTCCGGCGTCACGGTCAGCGGAATGCCGCGTTCGGTCAGCGCCTTCACGTCCACCGCGTCATAGCCCACGCCATGCCGTGCGCAGATGCGCAGCATCGGCGCGTTGTCGAGGAAGGCGCGGTCGATCTTCGTCGCGCGGACGATGATCGCGTCCGCGGTCTTCATCGGCTCGCGCAGCGTCTCGGGCGTGACCTGTTCGAGCATGGTGACGGTGAGCCCCGGCTCCGCCCGCAAGCGCGCCATGGCGTCGGGGTGCAGCGGGCGAAGGCAGACGACGTGCGGCATGGACGTTCCTATTCGACGGTGGCACCGGAGATGCGAACCAGCTCCGCCCATTTCGGGATCCTGGTCGCGATGAAGGCGGCGAATTCCTCGGGCGAGGAACCGACGGGCTCGCTGCCCTGCTGTGCCAGCCGGGCGCGCATGTCATCGGTGCGCAGGGCCGGCGGGGTTCCATGGCGCCCGGGCCAAGGCCGGGCGGCCCGTTCCGGGGCAGGCAGGCGACGGCGGTGCATCTGTTTCCTCCGTTGGACCCGTGCACCGGTCTTTGCCGGCTTGCGCTTGCGGCACGAGGGGGCCTTGCCCCCTCGCACTCCCCCACCGAGGCCCGAAAGGCCCTCGGAACCCGTCATGGTTTCCAAAGGCCTTTCGGCCTTTGGCGGGGTGGTCCGGAGGGGCGGCGCCCCTCCGGTCTCAGAGCTGGTGGTGCGCCGCAGGCCCGAGGATGGCTTCGCGCATCCGGGCCTGGATGATCGACCCGTCGCGCGGCGGCAGGACCAGCTTCTTGCTGGTGGCGTCGATCTTCGCCACCGCGAAGAACGGGCCATTGCCCTCGTGGATCGCGGCCTTCAGCGCCGGCACTTCCCCGGGCTTGGTGACGAACATGGTGCGCGGGATGCCGGCTCCCTTCGCCATCGCCACCAGGTCCACGCCATGCTTGGTCGCGGTTTCCTGCATGCCGGTCTCGCCGTAGTGCTCGTTGTCCTGCACGACGATCGAAAGATTGCGCGGCTTCTTGACCGCGATGGTCGCCAGCGCGCCGATGCCCATCAGCATCTCGCCGTCGCCGGTGATGACCAGCACCTTGCGGTTCGGCTGTGCGAGCGCGAGGCCGAGGCCGATCATCGCCGCCCCGCCCATGCCGCCCCACAGCGGCAGGTTCAGCGGGTGGTCGCCCACCGCCGTGATGTCCCAGGCCGGCGCGCCGAGGCCGGCGATCACCGCCATCTCGCCCCGGTCCTCGAGCAGGACGCGGGTCAGCTCACGACGATCGAGCTTTCCGGATTCCGCGAGCATCGTCTCAATCCTTGCCGAAGGTCTTGGCGCCGATGACGCGCTGGCCGATCAGCGTCGCGGTCGGGCGGAAGGTGTTGAAGGCCATGCGGATGGTCGCGTCCACGGTCGGCGCGATGTCCTCCGGCGTGTCGGCGCGGCGCACCAGCGTGCCCATCGCCTCCAGCACGGACTGCGTCGCCGCGCCCATCGGGATCTGCGCCGGGTTGAACTCCCCGAAATCGCCGCGCATCGTCACCAGCATCGGCATCGGGCAGCGATGGATGTGCGACAGCGACAGCATGTTGATGCAGTTGCCGACGCCCGAGGACTGCATCAGCAGCACGCCCTTGTCCCCGCCGAGCCAGGCGCCCTGGAGAAGGGCGATGCCCTCTTCCTCGGTCGTCAGCGTGGTGACGATGATCTCGTTATCCGCGAGGCAGCGCTTGATCAGGCGGGAATGGCCGGCATCGGGCACGAGCGCCACCTGGCGGATCTCATGCTTCTTCAGCAGGTCGTAGATCTGGTCGGGCCAGGACGCGGCCGCGTCCGGCGCCTGGTCGATCGCGTTGGGATCCATCCGTTTCCTCGGTCATCTGGGACGGCGCATCCTAGGGCGAGGGGCGGGGCTGGCAAGCCGGGGCCGGGCCGCGCCATCATGGGGCCGCCATGCCCTTCGCGCAGACCATCGGCGGCACCCGCTACGTCTTCGACGACCTGAAGACGCTGCTGGCGCGCGCCACGCCGCTTCGCTCCGGCGACGTTCTCGCCGGCATCGCGGCGAGTAGCGCCGCGGAGCGCATCGCGGCCCAGCGCGCCCTGGCCGACCTGCCGCTCGTGCACTTCCTGACCGGGACGGTGATCGCCTATGAGGCCGACGAGGTCACGCGGCTGATCCTCGACCGTCACGATGCCGCGGCCTTCGCACCGGTGCGCAGCCTGACGGTCGGCGGTTTCCGCGACTGGCTGCTGGCAGCCGAACCGGCGGCGGTGACGGCGCTCGCCCCCGGCCTGACACCGGAGATGGTCGCGGCCGTTTCCAAGATCATGCGCGTGTCCGACCTGATACAGGTCGCCGCGAAATGCCGCGTGGTCACGCGCTTCCGCAACACCATCGGCCTGCCGGGGACGCTGTCCATCCGCCTGCAGCCGAACCACCCGACCGACGACCCCCGCGGCGTGACGGCGAGCGTGCTGGACGGGCTGCTGCTCGGCGCCGGGGATGCGGTGATCGGCGTGAACCCGGCGACCGACAATATCGACGCGGTGATGCGGCTGCTCGATTTGCTGGACACGGTCCGCGACCGCTTCGCCATCCCGACCCAGTCCTGCGTGCTGTCGCATGTCACCACCACCATGCTGGCGATGGAGCGCGGCGCGCCGGTCGATCTCGTGTTCCAGTCGATCGGCGGGACGGAGGCGACGAACGCCGCCTTCGGCGTCTCGCTGTCGTTGCTGCGGGAGGCACGGGACCAGGCACTGTCGCTGAAGCGCGGCACGCTCGGCAGCAACGTGATGTATTTCGAGACCGGCCAGGGCAGCGCCCTCTCTGCCGAGGCGCATCACGGCGTGGACCAGCAGACGCTGGAAGCCCGTGCCTATGCCGTGGCGCGGGAGTTCTCGCCCCTGCTGGTGAACAGCGTCGTCGGCTTCATCGGCCCGGAATACCTGTTCGACGGCAAGCAGATCCTGCGCGCGGGGCTCGAGGATCATTTCTGCGGCAAGCTGCTCGGCCTGCCGATGGGCGTGGATGTCTGCTACACGAACCACGCCGAGGCCGACCAGGACGACATGGACACGCTGCTGACCTGCCTCGCGGTTGCGGGCGTGACCTATGTGATGGGCGTGCCGGGGGCGGATGACGTGATGCTCGCCTACCAGTCCACCTCCTTCCATGACGGGCTGACGGCGCGCGCGATGCTCGGCAGGCGCGCGGCGCCGGAATTCGAGGAATGGCTCGCACGCATGGACATCGGCATGGATGCCGAGCGGATTCCGGCGCGGCTTTCGCCGGCGCTGATCGGGCTCGCATGACGGCGCCCTCGCTCTGGCGCGACCTGCGCCGCTTCACCGAGGCGCGCGTGGGCCTCGGCCGCGCAGGGACGGCGCAGCCGACGGCGGCGCATCTCGACTTCCAGGAATCCCACGCGCGGGCGCGGGATGCGGTGTGGTCGGTGCTCGACGTGCCGGCGATGGAGGCCGCGCTGGTGGCGCTCGGCCTGCCGGTGCTGCGGGTGCGGAGCGCAGTGCCGGACCGCCGCGCCTACCTCCTGCGGCCGGATCTCGGGCGACGCCTTGCCGCGGGCACGACGCTGCCGCGCGCGCCGGGCAGCGTCGCCTTCGTGGTGGCGGACGGGCTCTGCGCCATCGGCGTGCAGCGCCACGCGCCTTCGGTGCTGGAACGGCTGGCGCCGGCGCTGGCCCTGCCACCCGGCCCGATCGTGATTGCCGAGCAGGCGCGCGTCGCCCTCGGCGACGAGATCGGCGAGGCGATCGGCGCCGCCGCGGTCGTGGTGCTGATCGGGGAACGGCCGGGGCTTTCCGCAACCGACAGCCTCGGCCTCTACCTGACCTGGGCGCCGCGGCGCGGGCGCACGGATGCGGAGCGCAACTGCATCAGCAATGTCCGTCCCGGTGGGCTGTCCTACGAGGACGCCGCCGCCAAGGCAGCCTGGCTGCTGCGCGCGGCGCAGGGGCTGGGTGCGACAGGCGTCGCGCTGAAGGACGAGATGCCGGCCACCGCACTGCCCGCGCCATGAGCATCCGCGTCACCGCCCGCATCGCGATCGAGGAGGACGAGTTGCAGGAGGATTTCCTGCGCGCCTCGGGCCCCGGCGGGCAGAACGTCAACAAGCTGGAGACGGCGGTGCAGCTGCGCTTCGCCGCCATGGCCTCCCCCAACCTGCCCGAGGCGGTGAAGGCACGCCTCGTCACGCTCGCAGGCCGCCGCATGACCAAGGACGGCGTGCTGGTCATCACCGCCCAGCGCCACCGCACGCGCGAGCGCAACCGGGAGGACGCGCTGGAACGGCTGCTCGACCTGCTGCGGGAAGCCGCCACGCCGCCGCCGCCGCCGCGCAAGGCGACCAAGCCGACGCTCGGGTCGAAGAGACGCCGCCTGGACTCCAAGACCCGCCGCGGCGAGACCAAGCGCCTGCGGAGCGGGCGGCCGGAGGACTGACGCCTACTCGGCGATGTCCTCCGCCCAGACCTCCGGCCGTTCCTGCTGGAAGCGGCGCATCAGCGCCTGGCAGCGGGCGTCGTCCAGCACCACCACCTCGACGCCACGGGATCGCAGGAACTCCTCGTTGCCGCCGAAGGTCGCGTTCTCCCCCACCACCACGCGCGGGATGCCGAACTGCACGATGGTGCCGGAACACATCATGCAGGGGCTGAGCGTGGTGTAGAGCGTCGCGCGCCGGTAGTCGCGGCGCCGGCCGGCATTGCGCAGGCAATCCATCTCCCCGTGCGCGATGGGGTCGCCCTGCTGCACACGGCGGTTGCGGCCGGTGGCGACGACCTGGCCGTCCACCACCAGCGCCGCGCCGATCGGCACGCCGCCTTCGGCCATGCCCTGTTCCGCCTCGGCGATGGCGGCGCAGATGAAGCGGCGGTCCGCCGCGCCTGGGCTGTCCATGGCGGCCCCGCTCAGCTCAGCATCTGCCCGCCATCGACCACGATGGTCTGCCCCGTCACCCAGCGCGCGAGCGGGGAGGCGAGGAACAGCGCGACATCCGCCACCTCCTCCGGCATGCCCAGCCGGCCAAAGGGGATGCTGCCCAGGATGCGGTCGTAGAGCGCAGGGTCCTCCGCCCGCCGCTTCTCCCAGGTGCCGCCGGGGAATTCGATGGAACCGGGGGCGACGGCGTTCACGCGGATGCCGTCCTTCGCCAGCGCCGCCGCCTGGGACGCGGTGTAGTTGATCACCAGCGCCTTCACCGCGGCATAGGCCGGCGTCCGCACCGAAGGGCCGAGGCCGGAGATCGAGGTGGTGTTCACGATGCAGCCCTTCGCTTCCCGCAGATGCGGCAGCGCCGCCTGGCTCGCCCGCACCGTCGCCATCACGTCCACGTCGAGGCTCTTCCTCCAGCCTTCCTCGGTGTCGCCCGCGCCGAAGCCGGAGGCGTTGTTCACCAGCACGTCCACGCCGCCCAGCGTGGCCGCCGCCTCCGCCACCCAGGCGGCGACCTGCGCGCCGTCGGCGAGGTCGGTCGGCTTCACATGCGCCACGCCCTCGGCCTTCAGTGCTGCCAGCGCATCCGCGCCACGCGCGCAAGCGGAGACCCGCGCCCCCGCCCGGGCGAAGCCGAGCGCGATTGCCCGTCCGATTCCGCGGCTGCCCCCCGCCACCAGCACACGCCGTCCCGTGAAGTCGAAGCCCATGTTCCAGAATCCCGCTGTCCTGCCGCCGCATCCTGGCGCCACCGGCGCACCGCCGCCAGACGCCCCGTTGCCGCGCCGCGCGAATGGCGGCATCAAGGGCCCCGGGGACGCGACAGGGGGAGATGGCCTTACGTGGTGCAGGCGCTGTTCATCCACCAGAACTTCCCGGGACAGTACCGGCACCTCGCGCCCATCATCGCGCAGCGCAAGGGCGCGCGCGTCATCGGCCTCGGCGAGCGCGCCAATCCCTGCCCGCCCGGCGTGACCCACCTGCGCTATCCACCGCCCGAGGGCGCGGGGGAGAAGACGCACCGCTATCTCCGCCCCGTCGAGGCCTCGGTGCGTCGCGGCCAGACCGTTGCGCGCGCGCTTGTCAGCCTCAGGCAGAAGGGCTTCGTGCCCGACATCATCTGCTGCCATCCGGGCTGGGGCGAAGGCCTCTACCTGCGCGACGTCTTCCCCGATGCGCGCATCCTCCAGTACTGCGAATTCTACTACCGGTCGGACGGCGGCGACGTCGGCTTCGACCCGACGCAGGAAGTGACGCTGGACGAGATGGCCCGCGTCCGCACGCTGAACATGACGCAGCTCCAGTCGCTCGAGGCGACGGACTGGGGCATCTCCCCCACGCACTGGCAGCGCAGCCGCTACCCGGCCTTCATCCGTGCCAAGACATCCGTCGTGCATGAGGGCGTGGACGCGAACTTCGCGACGCCGAAGGGCGCGACCACGGTGAAGCTGCCGGACCGCACCACCTTCACGAAGGGCGACGAGATCTTCACCTTCGTCTCCCGCAATCTCGAGCCCTATCGCGGCTTCGACGTCTTCATGCGGGCCCTGCCGGAGATCCTGGCGCGCCGCCCCGGCGCCCACGCCATCATCGTGGGCGGGGACGAACGCGGCTACGGACGCCTGCCCGCCGACAACCGCTCCTGGAAAACGGTGATGATGGAGGAAGTCGGCGCGAAGCTCGACATGTCGCGCGTGCACTTCACCGGCCGCATCCCGCATGAGGCGCTGGTCGCGCTGTTCCGCATCTCCCGCGCGCATGTCTATTACACCTACCCCTTCGTGCTCTCCTGGTCGCTGGTCGAGGCGATGGGCTGCGAGGCGCTGGTCATCGGTTCCGACACCGCGCCGCTCGCCGAGGTGATGCGCCACGAGCAGAACGGCATCCTGCTGCCCTTCTTCGACCATGCCCGCATGGCCGACGCGGTGGTGGACGCGCTCGCGAACCCGGATCGCTACGCGCCGCTGCGCAAGGCCGCGCGGCGCACCATGCTCGAACAATTCGACCTGCATGCGATCTGCCTGCCTAAGCAGGTCGCGCTCTTCGACGCGGTGCTGCAGGGCAAGCCGGGCACCGCCGCCATTCCTGTCCCCGAGGGCACCCCATGACATTCCCCTTCGTGCCGATGGCGGAAATCCGCCGCGGCGGCATCCTGGAAAGCATCCATCACGGCATCGCCGTGGTGGCCGACGCCGAAGGCCGCGTGCTGCAGGCCTGGGGCGATCCAGCCTTCGTCACCTTCCCGCGCTCCTCGCTCAAGCCCTTCCAGGCGATCCCGCTGGTCGAGAGCGGGGCGGCGGATGCGGCGGGGCTGACGGAGGAACACCTGGCGCTCGCCTGCGCGTCCCACAGCGCGGAGGATTTCCAGGTCGCGCTGGTGCGCGGCTGGCTGCAGCGGCTGGGGCTGACGGAATCGGCGCTGGTCTGCGGGCCGGACATGCCGCGCAGCCAGGCCGACCAGGCGGCCGTATGGCGGTCGGGCGGCGACCGCTCGCGCGTCTTCCACAACTGCTCGGGCAAGCACTGCGGCTTCCTGACGCTGTCGCAGCACATCGGCGCGCCGGTGGCGGGCTACGGCGACCCGGCGCATCCGGCGCAGAGGCTCTACCTGGAAGCCTTCTCCGAACTGCTGGGCGAGGACGCGGCGAGGCTGCCGCGCGGCATCGACGGCTGCGGCCTGCCCGCGCTGGCGCTGCCCATGCAGACCATGGCGAAGGGCGCCGCTCGCTGGGCCGCGGCGAAGGTGGCGACCGAGGCGCGCCGCACCGCCATCCGCCGCCTGCAATCGGCCATCCGCGCCTATCCGGACCACCTCTCGGGCCGCGATTCCGCGACCGGGAAGATCGTCCGCGCGACGCAGGGCCAGGTGCTGCTGAAGGGCGGCGCCGAGGGCTACGTCGTCGGATTCGTACCGGAGAAGGGCCTGGGCATCGCGGTGAAGCTCGCCGACGGCGCGGCGCGCGCGAAGATGGGCGTCTTCGCGGCACTGCTCGGGCGGCTCGGCCTGACCGACGCCGCCGATGCGCTGGCCGGGGCGGTGGAAGGCGAGATCCGCGACAGCAACGGCGGGACGGTCGGCAGCATCCGCGTGACGCTGCCGGCCTGACCGAAGGGCTTACCCCGCCCGGTGCACCGCGCTCGCCTGGGGGCCGTTCTCGCCTTCGGTGACGGCGACGCGCACATGGTCGCCGACCTTCAACTGCGCGAAGCCGTTCCCGACGACCGCATTGCGGTGGAAATACACCTCCTGCCCGCCGTCGAGGGCAAGGAAGCCGTAGTCCTGCCCGGCGACGAAGCGCGTGATGCGTCCGGGGATCAGCGCCGGCTCATGGTGCTTCACCACGCCGCCGAGCTTGCGCACATGGTCCTCGAGTTGCCGCGTCGCGGCGGCGAAGGCATCGCGCAGCGCGACGTACGGATCCTCGTGCGCGTGGTCCTGCGCTCCGCCGTTGCCGGCGACGATGCGCCCGCGCGGCACGTCCAGCTCGACCCGGGCGCGGTAGAGGTTGCCCTGGTGGTGATGGCGGTGCGGCGCCTCGATCGTGACATGGCAGCGCAGGATGAAGTCCGCGAAGCGTTCGATGCGCGCCGCCTTGTCGCGGATGCGCGCCTCCATCGCGGGCGACGGATCCATGTCCTTGAATGTGATCTGGAGCGGAATGGTCATGGTGTTGCTTCCTTCCGCGGCCGCACCCTTCACCGGGGCGACACCCGTTGGATAGCACAATCGCCCCGGCCTTCCCGATCGGTCTTGATGAAGGTCAAGCGGTCCCGGCGTTGGCGGCGGCGATGCGCGCGCGGACCTGGCCGTCCTCGGCCGCCAGCGCCGGGCTGACGGCCACGGGATACGGCACCCCAGCCGGCGCCAGGGCGCGCAGCGCGGCCGGTAGGGCGGCAATGCGTGTCGCGGCGGCCTGCCGCGCGGCAGCGAGCGGCTGGCGCGGCGCCAACCGATGCCCGCCCGCCATGACGGGACGCAGCAGCGCTTCGCCCGGCAGCCGTTCCGCCGCGAGCGCGACGGTGTCTCCCTCGGCCGTGCGGAACACCTGCTTGCGTCCGGGCAGCGTGCGCTTGCCCTCCGAGAGCTTCATCCGCCCCACCCCGGCATAGGCGGTGAGCTTGTAGGCGATGTCGAGCGCGGGCAGGTCCGCCGAGACGCTCATGTCGGTGCCCACCCCGAAGGCGTCGATCGGCGCGCCGGCGGCGAGCAGCGCGGCGATGCGCCACTCGTCCAGCCCGCCCGAGGCGAAGATCTGCAGGTGTTGCAGCCCCGCGGCGTCGAGGATGCCGCGCGCCTGCCCCGCCAGCGCGGCGAGATCACCGGAATCGAGGCGGATGCCCCGCACGCGGAAGCCCTCGCCCATCTCCCGCGCCAGCGCGACGACGCGATGCACGCCCGCCATCGTGTCGTAGGTGTCCACCAGCAGGATCGTATCCGGGTACTGCCGCGCGAAGGCGCGGAAGGCGTCCGCCTCGCGCTCGAAGGCCTGCACGAAGCTGTGCGCCATGGTGCCCGCGACCGGAATACCGTGGCGCGCGCCGGCGAGCACGTTCGATGTCGACGCGACGCCCGCGACATGGAAGGCGCGCGCGCCGGCCAGCGCGGCGTCGATGCCCTGCGCGCGGCGGCTGCCGAAATCCACCACCGGCCGCCCGGCCGCAGCCGCGACCACGCGCGCCGCCTTGGAGGCGAGCAGCGTCTGCGTCCCCACCATGTTCATCGCCAGCGTCTCAAGCAGTTGCGCCTCGGCGATCGGCGCGACCACCTCGATCAATGGCTCGTTGGCGAAGACCGGCGTGCCTTCCGGGATCGCATGCACCGCGCCCGAGAAGCGGAAGCGCGCCAGCCAGGCGAGGAAGTCCTCGGGGAATTCGCCGAGGTCGCGCAGACAGGCGAGGCTCTCGGGGCCAAAGCGAAGCTTCTCCAGCGTATCGACAAGGTCTTCCGCCCCGCAGGCGAGCAGGAAGTTCCGCTGCGGCGGCAGGCGGCGGACGAAGAGGCTGAACACCGCCTCCTCCTCCATGCCGAGCGCACGATAGGCGTGCGCCATGCGGAATTCGTAGAGGTCGGCGAAGAGCTCGAGCCCTTGCGCCGACACGGCGTCAGGCTCCTGCCGCCAGGATCCGCCGGAACAGCGGCACGGCGGCGGCGAGGTCGGCCACGGCGACGCATTCGCGCGGCGTATGCGCGGTGGCGATGCTGCCCGGGCCGAGCACGATGCAGGGCGCGAGATCCTGCAACTCGCTGGCGTCCGTGCCGTAGGGCGCGGTGCGCGCCGCCTGGCCGGTTTCCGCCACCGCCAGACGGATGAGCGGGTGGTCGGCCGGCAGTTCGGGCGGCGTGCCCTCGCGTTTTTCCGTCAGCGTCACGCCGGCGCGGCGGGCGGCGTCCTGCACCGCGGCCTCGATCGCGGAATAGTCCACGCTGCGGCTGCGGCGGAACTTGATGCGCGCGGTGGCCTTGGCGACCGTCACGTTCACCGCCGTGCCGTGGTTGTCGATGATCAGGTTGAAGTCGGAGAAGGGCGGATCGTAGGCCGTATCCTGCAGCGTCGGATCGGAGCGCAGGCGCTCGAACACCGTCTTCATCTCGGCCAGGAACGGGACCAGCGCCCAGTTGGCATTGGTGCCGAGGCCGGTCGATGAATGCGCCTGCACCCCGGTCGCGACGGCGGTGTATTCGATGTGGCTGCGATGGCCGCGCACGGGCGCCAGGCCGGTGGGTTCCGCGACCACGATGCCCTTCAGCCCGAGCGACTTTGCCACGCCCGAGGCGGCGATGGTGCGCGCGCCCTGCTTCGACGTCTCCTCATCCGTCGTGATGAGGAGCGTGACGGGCACATGCGCCGGCATGCCCCGCGCGGCGACGATGCAGGCGGCGACCGGCCCCTTCATGTCCACCGAGCCGAGGCCGTGCAGCACCCCGTCGGCCACCCGTGGCGTCCAGGGGGACTCGGTCCAGCCGGTCTCGGGCACCGTGTCCATGTGGCCGGAGAGGGCATAGCCCCCCTTCGGCCCCCGATGCGCCACCAGGGCGCGCTTCGCCACGCCGTTGGCGTCGGCGTAGTCCACCCGCTCGATCTCGAAGCCTTTCAGTTCGGCCTCGATCCGCTCCGCGACGGGCAGGTTCGAGACGGAGGAACGGCTGTCGATCGCCACCAGATCGGCGGCGAGACGAAGGACGGCATCGGCATCATCGGTCATGACGGGAGCATGACCTTGCCCCGCGCCCGCCGGCAAGCGAGGCTGCGCGGCCATGACCGACATCGCCTATCTCGACCCCCGCACGGGGCGCACCTACCCGCTCGCCACGCCGCGCTGGTGCGGCGACGACCAGGCCCCCCTGCTGCTGACGCCGCTGCCCGGCATCGGGCGCGACGCGATCCGGCAGGAGGATCGTTCGCTGTGGCGGTACGCCGCCGCCCTGCCCTTCGTGCCGGATGACCCGATCAGCATGGGCGAGGGCTGCACGCCGCTGGTATCGCGCGTGATCGCCGGGGCCTCCGCGCTGCTGAAGTGCGAGTGGTTCATGCCGACCGGATCGTTCAAGGACCGCGGGGCGTCGGTCATGCTGTCCCTGCTGCGGGCGCAGGGGGTGACGGATGTGCTGGAGGATTCCTCCGGCAATGGCGGCGCCGCCGTGTCCGCCTATGCGGCGGCGGGCGGGATGAAGGCGACCATCTTCGTGCCCGCTTCGACCTCCCCGGCCAAGACGGTGCAGTCGCGCGCATCCGGCGCAGCCATCCAGTTGGTCCCCGGCAGCCGGCAGGATTGCGCCGACGCGGCGCTGCGCGAGTCGGAACGCATCTTCTACGCCAGCCACAACTGGCACCCCTTCTTCCTGCACGGGACGAAGACGCTGGCCTATGAGCTGTGGGAGGACCTCGGCTTCGTGGCGCCGGACAACGTCATCGTGCCCTGCGGCGCGGGGTCGAACGTGCTCGGCTGCGGCATCGGCTTCGCGGAACTGCTGCGCGCGGGCGAGATCACCCGCCTGCCGCGCATCTTCGCCGCCCAGCCGGCGAATTGCGCGCCGATCGCGCGCGCCTTCCTGGGCGAGCCCGCCGCCACGGCGCAACCCACCATCGCGGAAGGCACCGCCATCGCCCAGCCGATCCGCCTGCCGGAGGTGAACCAGGTGCTGACCGATTCCGCCGGCGGCGCGGTGATGCTGAGCGAGGAGGAGATCGGCGCCGCGACGCTCGAACTCGCGCGCACCGGCATCTACGTCGAGCCGACCTCGGCGCAGGCGGCGGCGGGTTTCGCGAAGCTGCTCGCGGCCGGGACCATCACGCCGGACCAGACGACGGTCGTCGTGCTGACCGGCACCGGGCTGAAGTCCACGCCGCGCATCGCGGAACTGCTGGGGGTCGCGATCTGAGGCCGTGACGCTCGAGCGCCGCATTGCCGACGCCTTCCGCATGGATGAGGCGACCTGGGCGCGCCACGCCAACCCATGGTCGGGCTGGACGCGCGTGCCGGCCCTGCCGCTGCTGGCGCTGGCGGCCTGGAGCCGCGCCTGGATCGGCTGGTGGGGGCTGCTGCCGGTCGCGGTGGTGTTCGCTTGGGTCTGGGTCAATCCGCGCCTGTTCCCGCCGCCGCGCCGCTGGGATGGCTGGATGACGCGCGGCGTGCTGGGCGAAAGGAACTGGCTCGCGCGCGACCGCACGCCGGTGCCGGCCCATCACCGCCTGGTGCCGCACATCCTGACCGCGATCGGCGCCGTCGGCCTGGCGCTGGCCGCCTATGGGGTCGCCGCGCTGGCCGTCTGGGCGGCCATCGGCGGCGTCGCCATCGCCACGCTGGCCAAGATGTGGTTCGTGGACCGGATGGCTTGGTTGCATCACGACATGACGAAGGACACGGCATGAGCCCGCGCATCGCCCTGCTGGGCTTCTCCATCGAGTGCAACCGCTTCGCCCCGCCCGCGACGCGCGCGCACTTCACCAGCCGCTGCTATCTGGAAGGCGAGGCGATCGTCACCGACGCGCGCAGCCCCGCGCCGCGCGCGCTCGCGGAAATGCCGGGCTTCGTCGCAGACATGGACGCCGCCGGCCCGTGGCAGCCGGTGCCGATCCTGCTCGCCATGGCCGAGCCGAACGGCCCGGTGGAGGCCGGCTTCTTCGCGGAGATGATGGCGACCTGGCGCCGCGGGCTGGAAGCGGCGAAGGGCCAGGTGGACGGGGTCTATTGCGTCATGCACGGCGCCGGTCTGACGACCGAGGACACCGACCCAGAAGGCACCATCCAGGCGATGATCCGGGAGATCCTCGGCGACATTCCCGTGATCTGCTCCTACGACCTGCACGCCAATGTTTCCGACCGCATGGTGGCGATGACGGATGCCTTCATCGGCTACCGCACCAACCCGCATCTCGACATGCGCGAACGCGGGGCGGAGAGCGCGCAGTTGATGCGCCGCCTGCTCGCCGGTGAACGCTTCCACCGCGTCTTCCGGCGCCTGCCGATCGTCGCGCCCACGGTCTCGATGCTGACGGCGCAGGGGCCCTATGCGGAGGTCATCGACCTCGGCCAGGACCTGGCGGGGAAGGATGCGCGCATCGCCAATGTCTCGGTGATGGGCGGCTTCGCCTATGGCGACACGCCGTTCAACGGCATGGCGGTGATCGTCACCGCCACCGACCGGGCCGCGGCGGAAGCCCTGGCCGACAAGGTGGCGCATGCCGCCTGGGATCGCCGCCACCGCTTCGTGGCGCACCTCACGCCGCTGGATGAAGCCGTTCGCCGCGCCAAGGAAAGCCCGGTGCCGCTCGCCTTCGCCGATGTCGCGGACAATCCCGGCGGCGGTGGGCGCGGCAACACGGTGTGGATCCTGGAAGCCTTCCACAAGGCGGGCGTGCAGGATGCGCTGATCGGTATGATGCTCGACGCGCCGCTGGCGGTGGAGGCGCATGGCCTCGGCGTTGGCGCCCGCTTCACCGCCCGCTTCAACCGCGACATGGCCGCCGACGATCCGTTCAGCAAGCACTTCGAGGTCGAAGCCGTGGTCCGCGCGGTGTCGGATGGCAATGTCACCGGCCGGCGCGGCATCTATGCCGGCACGGCGATGACGCTGGGCCGTACCGTCTGCCTGCAGATCGGCGGACTTTCCGTCGTGGTGGTCGAAGGCCGCGCGCAATGCGCCGACCCGGCGTTCTTCGAGCACCTCGGCCTCGACATCGCCAAGGCGCGCGCCGTGGTGGTGAAGTCCCGCGGCCATTTCCGCGGCGGCTTCGACGAGTTCTTCCGGCACGAGCAGATCGTCGAAGTGGACTGCCCGGGCCTGACTTCGCCCATCCTCACCCGCTTCGACTGGAAGCACATGCCCCGGCCCGTGCTGCCGATCGACAAGGAGGCCACCTGGCCGTGACGACCCTCGACGACCTTCCCACGCCCTGCCTGGTCCTCGACCTCGGCATCCTCAAGCGCAACCTCGCGCACATGGCGGCCGCGGTGGCGCGCCATCCGGGGCTGACGCTGCGGCCGCACATGAAGACCGCGAAGTCCATCGCGGTGGCCGACCTCGCCGCGCCGAACAAGGGGCCGATCACCGTCAGCACCGTCGCCGAGGCAGCGTATTTCGCCGGCGGCGGCTTCCGCGACCAGATCTACGCCGTCTGCGTCACGCCGGCGAAGCTCGACCGCATCGCCGCGCTGAACGCACAGGGCGCGGATGTGAAGGTCATCACCGACGACGTGGATGTCGCCGCCGTCATCGCCGCCCATCCCGGCCCGCTGCGCGCCTTGGTGGAAGTCGATTGCGGCGAGGGCCGCGGCGGCGTCGCCCCGGATTCCAACCTGCTCACCGAGATCGCCGGCCGCCTCGGCGCCCGCTGCGCCGGGGTCATGACCCATGCGGGCCATTCCTACGCCGAGCGCAGCATCGCCGGCGTCGAGCACGTGGCCGAGACCGAGCACCGCGGCGCCGTCCTCGCCGCCGAGCGCCTGCGCGCCGCCGGCACGAAGGTCGAGATCGTCTCCCTTGGCTCCTCGCCCACCGCGCTCTACGGCAAGGACATGTCGGGCATCACCGATGTCCGCGCGGGGGTCTACATGTTCGGGGACCTTTTCCAGGCGCAGATCGGCACGCATGCGATGGAGGACATCGCCGTCACCGTGCTGACCGCCGTCACCGGCCGCAAGCCGGACCGCAACGCCATCCTGGTCGATGCCGGCGCGATCGCGCTCTCCAAGGACCGATCCACGGAGAAGGCGCCGAAGGACTACGGCTTCGGGCTCATGCTCGACCTCGACGGCAAGCCTTCCTACGGCAACGCCATCGTCGCCCGCACCCACCAGGAACATGGCGAGGTCCACGGCGAGACGCCCCTGCCCTTCGACCGCCTGCCGATCGGCGCGCTGGTGCGCATCGCGCCCAACCACACCTGCCTGACCGTCGCCCAGTACGACCGGTATCACGTGGTCGATGGCGGGCGGGACGTGATCGCGGTCTGGGACCGGGTGAACGGCTGGTAGCGCCGCCGCTGCGGGCCGGTGGGCGGACCGGCCGCGCGGGTCCGGCGTGCCGGCGCCGCCTCGGTCGGGACGCCGCGCGGCATCGTGGAGGACATCACTTTCCGCCGCCCCGGCCGACGGGTAGACAAGCCGCAGGCCCGGCCAACGGGCGTGACGAACCTGCCGGAGAAACGTCCATGATTACGCGTCGCGGCCTCGCCGCATTGCCGCTGCTCGCCACGCTGCCGCGCCCTGCCGCGGCGCAGGGGGGCGAATGGACGCCGAACCGCCCGGTCCGCATCGTCGTCGGCTTCGCCGCCGGCGGCGCCACCGACATCAGCACGCGCACCATCCAGCCCAAGCTGCAGTCGCTGCTCGGCCAGCCCATCGTGGTGGACAACCGGCCGGGCGCCGGCGGCAACCTGGCGACCGAGACGGTGGTGCGCGCGCCCGCCGACGGCACCACGCTGCTCATGGGCACGATCGGCGCGCTGGCGATCAATCCGACGCTCTACCAGAACCTGCCCTTCAACCCGCAGACCGACCTGACGCCGATCGCCATGGCGGGTTCCGTGCTCAACGTGCTGGTGGTGCCGGCGGACCGGCCGTGGCGCAATGTGGCGGACCTGATCGCCGCGGCGCGCGCGCGGCCGGACACGCTCTCCTACGGCTCCTCGGGCGTCGGCGGGGCGGGGCACCTGGCGGGCGCGCTGCTCGACCGCATGGCGGAGGTGCGCACCATCCATGTGCCCTATCGCGGCGGCGGGCCGCTGATGACGGACCTGCTCTCGGGCAAGACGGACTTCGCCTTCTCCACCGCGCCCACCGCGTTGCCGCAGGTCGAGGCCGGGAGGTTGCGGGCGCTCGCCGTGGTGACGCCGCGGCGGTCCGCCCTGCTGCCGGACCTGCCCACGGTGGCCGATACGTTGCCGGGCTACGAGGTGGCGAACTGGTACGCCCTGGTCGGGCCGAAAGCCCTGCCCGGCAACATCGTCGCGCGCCTCAACGCCGCGATGCGGGAGACGATGGAGGACCCGGAGGTGCGCGCCAACCTCGCCCGCCACGGCGTCGAGCCCCTGCCCGGCAGCCCCGCGGAACTGGCGCGCTTCATCCGCGAGGAGACGGCGAAATGGGCGTCGATCGTGCGGGAGAGCGGCGCCTCGGTGAACTGATTACGCCCGGCATCATCGCCGGGCGCATCGGCGCGCGGGACGAGGGGGACTACGGACGCCCCCATATTTTGACCTGCGGCCCGCGAAGCAGGCCGAGGCCGCGAATGCGGCAGCCCGGCATTCCGGCAGCCGCGCGGATGCGCTGCGCCCGGCACCTGGAGCGGTTTCCGTTCGCACGGGCTCACGGCAACCGCTCCGGGGCGTTGTTTTCGCGCGCATCTTCACCCGATCAGGTGATTCCACTGATCGGGTTCTGTTCCAAGGGCACAAAACACGCATACCGGCGGTCGATGAGATTGACCGCCGGTATGCCGCCCTACCACGCCGTCGCCAGCAGCGTCGCCGCCCCGGCGGCGAGCCCGATCGCCGAACCCAGGCCGAACAACCGCCCGTAGCGCCCCGAGCCGAGCGCCACGGCATAGGCCGCCTTGGCGACGGTGTTGGATGCCACGGCCACGGCAACCGCCTTCACCGCGACATCCGCGTCGATCACCTGCGGCACCAGCAGCGGCACCGACAGCGTGATGGCGTCCACGTCAGTCAGGCCGGTGACGGCGGCGATCACCACCACCGCCGCGCCGCCCAGCTTCTCCGCGCCCAGCTTGGCCAGCGCGCCGACGCCACCGAGCAGCACGGCCATGCGCAGCACGGAACCGATCTCGAAGGGGTTGCTGGGCAGCGGCGCGCCTTCCGCCACTGTCGCCCGCCGCCGCGCCAGGACCAGCGCAACCGCGCCCATGCCCGCCGCCGCCGCGACCAGCGCCGGCCACAGCGCCAGCCCGGTCTGCGGCGCGACCAGCAGTGCCAGGCCGGCCGTCCGCAGGCAGGAGACGACGCCCGCCACCAGCGCGCCCGCCGCCAGCGCCCCCGAAGGCCCGCCCTGCGCCGCCGTCGCCGCATTGGAAAGGGTGACGGCGGTGGAGGAGACCAGCCCGCCCGCGGCCCCGGCCAGCAGCAGGCCCTTGTGCTCGCCCCCCAGCTTCACCCCGAGGTAGCCGAGGTAGGAGATGGCCGCGAGCAGGACCGCCAGCGTCCAGACCTTGCGCAGGTTCACCCCCGCGAGCCACGGGATCGGCGCGTCCGGCACCAGCGGCAACGCGATCAGCGTCATCGTGAGCAGCACGATGGCAGAGCGCAGCTCCACCCAGGTGATGCGCGCCATCAGCCCGTGCAGGCTCTCCCGCGCCGCCAGTACGGCGGTCATGGCCACCGCCGCGGCGCCGGCCGCCGTCGCCTGCCCCGAGACGGCGAGCGCACCCAGCATGTAGGTGCCCACGGCGGCGACCAGGCTGGTGGCGCTGAAGCGGTCCTCCGCTTCGGCCTCCCGCAGGGCGAAGGGGATCAGCGCGGCCATCAGCGCGAAGAGCCCCGCGGAGAGCAGCACCGCGCGCCCGAGCGGCCCCGCATCGACAGCGAGCGCCGCGACGATCCCGCCCGAGAGCCCCACCAGGGCGAAGGTCCGCACGCCGGCGGTGCGGCGGCCGGCCGCCTCGTCGCGCTCGCGCCAATGGCGCTCGGCGCCCACCAGCAGCCCGATGGCCAGCGCAACGCCGAGGCTGCGGATCAGTTCCACACCATCCATGGCGGCATTTCGCGCGGCGCCCACCCGCGCCGCAAGGGGTGCGGCTTGCGCCGCCCCACCGGCCGCGCCCATATCCGCGCCATGGATCTCGACTTCACCGAAGCGGAACTCCACCGCTATTCCCGCCACATCCTGCTGCAGGAGGTCGGTGCGACGGGCCAGGCGAAGCTGCGCGCCGCCCGCGTGCTGGTGGTCGGCGCCGGCGGGCTCGGCTCGCCGCTGACGCTCTACCTGGCCGGGGCGGGCGTCGGCACGATCGGGATCATCGACGACGACAGGCTGGAACTCTCCAACCTGCAGCGCCAGGTCGCGCACACCACGGCGCGGATCGGCCGGCCGAAGGCCGAAAGCCTCGCCGAGACCCTGCGCGCCCTGAACCCCGAGACGCGCCTCGAGGTCCATGTCCGCCGCATGGACGCGGACGCCGCGCAGGAACTGATCCCGCGCTACGACATCGTCTGCGACGGCACCGACAATTTCCCCACGCGCTTCCTGCTCGGCGACGCCTGCCACCTGCTGCGCCGCCCGCTGGTCAGCGCCGCGGTGCTGCGCTTCGAGGGGCAATTGTCGATCTATGCCGGGCATGACGGGCAAAGCCCCTGCCACCGCTGCCTGAACCCCGAACCGCCGCCGCCGGGCCTGGTGCCGTCCTGCTCGGAGGCCGGCGTGCTCGGCGCCGTCACCGGCGTGATGGGCACGCTGCAGGCGACCGAGGTGATGAAGCTCATCCTCGGCATCGGCGAGCCCCTGAAGGGCCGCCTGCTGCTGTGGGACGCGCTGGATGCGCGCTTCCGCACCGTGAGGCTCAGGCGCGACCCGGCCTGCGCCCTGTGCGGGGAGCAGGCGACGATCCACGACCTCTCGGCGCACCGGGAGGTGGCGGGCCCGGTCTGCGCGGCCTGACCGCCCGGGGTCTTCCCGGACCGGGAGCGGCGGGCGAGGCCCGGCCCGCAGCGGCGATGCGTCGGCACCGCGGGAGGCCAGGGCAGGCCGCGCCGCCCAGGCCTTGACCGCCGCCGCAGGACGGGCAGGTATCGGGCCTTCCCACGCCCCCGGTCGATCCCGCCATGGCCAGTCTCGGCATCCTTCTCGAATCCGGCGCCCATGCCCGGGCCCATTACGCGCTGGTCGTCGCCGCCGGCGCCGCGGCGCTCGGGCGAGAGGTGACGCTCTTCGCCACCAATGCCGGCTGCCGCCTGCTGCTCGAACCCTGCCCGCTGCTCGACGATCCGCGGGAAGCGGAGATCACGCGCCGCGGCGTCGCCGGCATCGCCACGCTGCTGCCGGCCTGCGTCGAACTGGGCGTCCGCCGCATCGTCTGCGAGGCCGGGCTGCGCGCCGAGGGGCTGGAGCGCGGCGCCCTCGCCGCGGGGGTCGAGCTCGCCGGCATCGCGACCTTCCTCGAGGCGGTCGGCCAGGGCCAGATCGTCACGCTGTAGCGCGCGCCGCTTGACCGGGACTCGGCGGCGGGGGGAGACAGGGCCATGACACGCGCGCTCCGCACCGGATGGATGCTGCTGGCGGTGCTCGGCATCGGCGGCCCGGCCTTCGGCCAGTCGAGCCTGGGTGGCGCGGGCAGCCTGCCGCCGCCCCAGCGCCCGGGGAGCGCGACCGCGCCCGCCGCGCCGACCACGCC